>JBBISA010000039.1:0-38252 GCA_037441525.1 Bacteroidota bacterium | reverse complement strand
GGGAAGGGAGGTTTAATTACCTTCTTTCTCTATTTTTTTATCGGACAATAGTGAACTGTAATCAGAAATGTATACAATTCATGTTTTTCTAAAGCGGGGTTAAACCCGGCTAAGTCATTAGTAAACTGCATTCCTCATTACTAATCCGGGATTAATATTTAGCAATACTTTCTGAAAACAGGTTTAACTGGCTTGCCTTCAAGGTATTTTTCAACCCCTTCAGCCAGGGCTTTGCGATAAACTACAAGGGCATCATATATTATTTCTGATGTTATTTGAACGACTTCGTCTGTGTGCGAATAACTCACTAGTAGACTCGGCGCTAACATACCTCTTTTGATAGTTTCCTGAAGGAAAAGGGTCCTGAATAACTGGGAAGGTTTTTTCTCATTATCAAGTGTTCCATAGAGTAAGGCGCAAGATCGTCCTTTTATTGTGAAATACTCTTCAAGGGATAATTCTCTTATTACCTTCTCAATTTTTGCTCTTAGTAAGCTCCCTATTTCATGAAGATATCCGACAACATTATTTTCGCGATAATACTTCATGGTAGCAATGGCAGCTGCAAGATGATGATGTTCGGCACCATAAGTGGTAGAAAGCAAAAAAACTCTTTCCTTGTTATGGTTTATACCACCACATTCCATAATTTCCCGTTTGCCGGTGAGTGCAGATAAGGAATATCCATTTGCAATAGCTTTGCCGTAGGTTGAGAGGTCAGGAACAATATTGTGGAGCTTTTGACCTCCTCCTAAATGATACCTGAATCCGGCAATAATTTCGTCAAAAATAAATACAGCATTATTTTTCTGGCAAATTTGCTTTACACTATCCAGGTAGCCATCTGCTGGCATGATTTCTTTCTCTGCTTCCATTATTACAGCAGCAATTTTACCAGGGTAGGCATTGAATAAATCTTCCAGGCTTTGGATATCATTGTACTTAAACTTAATAGTTTGTTTTTGGATGTTTTCAGGTATTCCTCCTGTCATTGGGGTGCTTCCAATAAACCAATCGTCAGTTGAAAAGAATGGATGATCACCACACACCGCTATTAATTCTCTTCCGGTGTAAGCCCTTGCCAATTTAATTGCAGCCGTTGTGGAATCAGAACCATTCTTGGCAAATTTTACCATTTCATGTCCATTATCAATGGTTTTGAGAAGGTCTTCAGCACAATCAAGCTCAATTGTTGAAGGCCGGTTAAAATTAATTCCGTTTCTCAAGGCCTCAATTACAGCGTTATCAACAGGATCAAAGGCATGCCCCAAAGTTACGGCGCGTAAACCCATCGCATATTCAATATACTCGTTTCCATCCGCATCCCATATATGACAGCCCTTTCCCCTGGTAATGTAGGGCGAATAAAACTGAGGAAATTGATCATCGCCTTTGGCATAGGTGTGCCCTCCACCGGGAATTATTTGATGGAAACGGGTTTTAAGGGAGTTAGACTTTCCAAAGTCTGTCAATTTATATTCATTTAGTTTTGTTTTCATCTTTTAAAAAATTTAAAATGGTGTCTGCTTTCTTTAATCCCTCGAGTGTTCCTATATCAAGACATTTACCGCCCGAAAATTGATGTCCTTTTATTTTTAATCCGCTTTTTATAGCAGCGTTAATAATATCGCTTAAGATTATCTCCCGCCAAAACTGGCCAATGCTTATTTTCCCATTTGGGTTTGCACAAAGAAACTCTTGCAAATAATTATTTAGAAACTCAGAAAACCTGGGTTTCCATGCTATGGTGGACCATGCATAATTATAGCTATTCTGATAATTCTTTATGGCAATATTCAGAACATCTCCATCAGAGGTAGTTTTAACCATATCCCATTCCTTAGGATTGTCAACAGCATACAGCCCTATAAAAGCATCAGCATCCGAGCTAATTAATTTGTCAACCAATTCTTTAAAAGACCCTGATGGTGCAACAAGAATATCAGGAAAACCAACCAGTACTATTTGTTCTTTTGTGAAATTAAAAGCTTGGTTTATAGTAAACGGATGGCCATAGGGTATTCCCATCATTAAATAGGCAAGGTTTAACCCCAATTGGCTGCCGTCGCCATAATATGCAGGAATGTCCCATTTGGGATTCCGGATAACAATAAAAACATTTTCTGCACCCCCTTCTTTCATGCTTTCAAGCAGAAACTGCATAGATGTTTTGGGATGAAATAAATGATCATCATCAACCCTGCCGTAATCAATAAGAAATAATTCCTTACTGAAAGGCAGTGGAGCCAACCGGTTGGCTAGACCAGCTGCTGGTATAACACCACAAATCTTCCATTTCTTGATATCAATCATTTTATAAAGATTTCAGAAGATTGTTTGAATATAGAATATCTGCCATTTCATTTATAAGTTTAAAAGAGAGTTGCGACCTTTCAGCAATATCAAGCAATGAATTTTGGCCGTCGGATAAGTTTAGAACCCACAGCATTGCCAACTGTCGTTTCTGACTTTCATTTCCGCCTCCAATATGTTCGTATAATCCTCTTTTCCCAAGTTGAGGCTCACATTCAGGGAAAAGATTAACAAAATATTTGTCATTTTCTATAATGTAAATCAGGCTTTCCAGAAAAACAAAGGATTCTTCAATCTGATCAAAACTAATGAAAGACAAATTATCTGCAGATGTATGATATTCAGGATATTGACCAAAAGGGGTGCGCATCAGGCAACCCACCGGCAGATTGAAACCAGGCGAGCAATATTGCCGTTCATCATAGCCATAAGGATAAAAATCAATGATTTTATTGGGATAATTTCCGTTACTGAAAGCAAGTTCAACATATCGGTTTAATGCGGCATCTGAACGGCGTGGTTTTTTGTAGGTAAAACCACCCTTGTCGCCCAGTAATGAAAGAACCAAGCCATGCCTGATGTTTTTCGTTTTTTCCTTGTTGTTGAATAACCAGGCAATAGCCCCGATTGTGCCCGGAACAAAAACAAACCTGTAAGAGTAACGGTTTTTCTTCGCTTTAAGCAATCTTGCCAAACGGGTGGCAATAGCAATTCCAGTCAAGTTATCGTTGGCAAGGGAGGGGTGACAAATATGGCATGAGAAAAAAATCTCATCTTCAATTTCTCCGGGTACAAAACATTCACCATACGTTAAGCTTCCTTCAGATAGATCAGAATCAATAAAAACTTCATATTCATCATCTTTTAAGGCAATCAACTGGTTATGTGACATACAGAAACCCCAGTTTTCTCTATAATAGGAGGTCCGGTATGGCGTCCAGTCGGGGTGTGCCGGATCAGAAAAAATGTGGCTCTTTAACTCATCGAGTGAAAGCTTCTTATGAACTGGCAAACTGTAGTTCAGTACATGAAGATTTAAATTCTTGAAATCAATTATCTTTTCCCCCTTAGTATCTTTGATCCACCCCCCTCTTATGTTCCATTCTTTGGGTATTGACCAATCGAAGACATTTGTTCCTGTTGGTATTTCAGAAATATTTACCGGAATAATTTCATTGATAATTCCCAAAGTCTCTCTTACACCATTACCAGTAATACTTCGGCAAATAGGAAATAAGCGTTCAATTAATCTTTTTGTTTCTTCTCGTGTATCATAGGTTGGATTACTCATAGTAAGCAAAGAATAATTGAAGTTTATTAATTTGGAAAAACCATCATAATTAAATAAAAAGAGATTGTCTTCAATCAACCAAAAATCTATCAGAAAAGTAAAGACGAATCATAATCAAACCAATAAAAGATGAACCACTTCTGATGAATCATGATTGTGTATAACTTGTTTTCAAACCACAATGAATAAAGCGCCATTAGGTTCTGTTCAACAACTTGAATCAAATTCATTCATATTATAATTGTATGATTATCAGGGCTCAGAAAGGGAATCAATCCTGCACAAAAGTCCGATTAACCAAAGTGGAAACTAATCATATCCATAAAAAAGTAATGGTTACTCCTTATTAGTTATTCCATAAAAGAAAGCAAGTATCCCTGAAACCGATAAAAGAAATTGGAAGCCTTTTCAGAAAATTTCTTTTTGGGGTATGAATATCACAAACTGACCTCCCCATTCGCGAATATAACTTAGTTGTTCACAAATTTCGTCCTTAAGATTCCAGGGTAAAATAATAACATAATCAGGTTTGAATTTTCTGATATGTTCCTCATTAACAACAGAAATATGCGAACCGGGAAGATATTTGTTTTGTTTGAAATCAGATGCGTCTACCACGAAGGAAATAAGATCGGCACCTTTTATGCCGGCAAAGTTTAAAAGAGTATTACCCTTGGCTGCAGCTCCGTATCCAATTACTTTTTTATTGGCAAATTTCTGTTCTAAAAGAAAACCAAGGAAGCTGTCTTTAATGGTTTCTGCCCTATTCTGTAATTGTTGATAGTAATCAAGTGTATTTATGCCAAGCGAAGATTCGTATGCAACTAAATCTTTAACGTTTTTAGAAATCGCCTTTGATTCATCCTTTTTATGGCAGGCATATATCCTCAATGAACCTCCGTGGGTGGGTATCTGATCAACATCAAAGATCTTCAAAGCATGCGATTGAAATATATTATTCACTGCATACAATGATAAATAAGAAAAATGTTCATGATAGATTGTATCGAACTCACACTTTTCGATCAATTTGGCGAGATGTGGGAATTCGATTGTTATTACCCCATTGTTGTGAAGAAGAACTTTAAGGCCTTCAACAAAATCATCTATATCTGAGACATGTGCTAATACATTATTGCCAATAATAAGATTTCCCTTTTTCATTTCATCTGCTAAACGGTTTGCCAGTTCTGAACCGAAATACTCCACCATGGTTGGAATACCCTTAAGCGAGGCTGCCGCAGCAACGTTTTGCGATGGCTCAATACCCAAAACTGGTATTCCTTTATCATAAAAATGCTGAAGTAAGTAACCGTCGTTAGATGCAATTTCAATTACATAAGAGTTTTCATTGTATCCAAATTTTTCAATCATCATATTCGTATATTTCCGGGCATGCTCCACCCAGCTTTTCGAAAATGAAGAAAAATAAGCATACTGATTATTGAATATGTCCCCCGACCCTTTGTATTGATCAGCCTGAACCAGGAAACAATTATCGCAAACGTAAACCCTGAGGGGATAGTAAACTTCTGGTTCATTAAGTCTGTCCGCCTCGAGAAAATCGTTGGCTAACGGGCTATTATTAAGGTTTATCATAAGATGAGTTAAACCCTTTTTACAATACATGCAATCCATGGAAAAAATAAAAAAATTATTATATAAGTGACTTGAAATACATGCAGATTAATATCCAGGCATGTTATAAGACTTTAAATCACATACGCAACACCAAATAATTAAAATAAAATAGCCAATTCGTTCGTCAAATGTAAATTGAAAAACAATTCGTTTATCATTATTCAAAAAAAAAAAAATAGAATTCATGAAAACAAATTACTTTTCTTAATATGCTGATTTTCTAAACCATACAAGAAATACAGGAATAGCTTACCATAGGAAAATTGAACTGTAAACTTAAAAAGAAAACCAGATTGTGATGGAGTTTTTGAAGATGTTTAATAAATGTTCCCTTGTGAATTATTTGTAATGCTTTACCAATGAAATCATGGCAATCGTAGACTGAATAAGAATAAATTTAGGTTTACGGTAAATTAATTATTATTTGTAAAAAAAAAAGTTGCTTATTCCGATTAAATAAATACTTTTGCGTAAAATTATAGACCATTTTTTATTTTTAGTCTTTATAATAGATGTTTTTGTCGTTAAATTATCGTATAAATCGAATTCATTTTCTCTTTGAATGTATTTTTTCCGATTGCGTTATTTTGAAAAATATAAAAATCGTATAATATTTAGATGTTAATCCAATACAGTTCAATTTAAATTTTTAGTTAATGAAAGTTGTACTACTTGCAGGAGGTTATGGAACCCGTATTAGCGAAGAAAGTGGGATAAGACCCAAGCCAATGATTGAAATTGGCGGTAAACCCATAATATGGCATATTATGAAAATATACTCACATTATGGCTTAACTGATTTTATAATTTGCTTAGGTTACAAAGGCTGGTATATTAAAGAATACTTTTCAAATTACTTTTTGCACAATTCTGATGTTACATTTGACC
The DNA here is from genome assembly GCA_037441525.1 of Bacteroidota bacterium. GTDB lineage: Bacteria > Bacteroidota > Bacteroidia > Bacteroidales > UBA7960 > SKVR01. The sequence continues at coordinate 32,119 of JBBISA010000039.1, read as the reverse complement.
TTAAGAATAACTCAATGGAAGTGCATCAGAAATTCAGTGAGTCATGGAAAATAACCTTGATTGATACCGGTGACAAGACTATGACCGGAGGCAGAATAAAAAGGGTTAAAGACTATATAGGCAATGAAACATTCTGTCTTACTTATGGAGATGGTGTAAGTAATGTTAACATCGAGAAACTAATTGATTTCCACAAAAAAACTGAAACTTTGGCTACACTAACAGCAGTGCAGGAACAAGGGCGTTTTGGTACATTTCTGCTTAAAGAGGGTGAAAGCCACATTCACGATTTCAGAGAAAAGCCCAAAAGCGATGAAGCCACAGGAGCATGGATCAATGGTGGTTTTTTTGTTGTAGAGCCTCAGGCTTTGCAATTTATTACTGATGATTCTACAATTTGGGAGCGCGATCCACTTGAAAGTCTTGCAAAAACCAATAACCTGGCAGCTTTTCGCCATAACGGCTTTTGGCAACCAATGGATACCTTGCGTGATAAGCAATTATTGGATGAAATGTGGGTAAGTGGCAAGGCTCCATGGAAAATCTGGTAAAACAATTTATCAAATTCTTATCCAATAATCTTTACAAGAATGATGTGAAAATCAATATCAAACCCAATTAACCATCATTCGTTTTTTATCCAATCAAATTTTTAAAATATATACAGAAATGAAGATTCTAATAACAGGTAATATGGGCTACGTTGGCCCCGGGGTTATTGCCCGTCTGCGTAAAACATACCCACATGCTGAACTCATTGGTTTTGACACAGGGTATTTTGCTAAATGTTTAACCAATGTCGATTTCTTTCCTGACAATAAACTATCGACGCAAATTTTTGGCGATGTACGAAATTTCGACAATCGTTTGCTGGAGGGTGTCGATTCAGTAGTGTATCTTGCTGCCATTTCAAACGACCCCATGGGCAATAAGTATGAACAGGTTACCATGGATGTAAATGCTTATGCGGCTATCAGAATGGCACACTCAGCAAAAGCTATGGGTGTAAAGTCTTTTGTATTTGCATCGAGTTGCAGCATTTATGGTGAAGCCGATGATTATCCAAAAGTGGAAACCGACCGTTTAAACCCTCTAACAGCTTATGCAAGATCAAAAGTGGAAGCCGAAGAAGGCCTAAGTGCAATCGCTTCTGATAATTTTCCGATTACTTGTTTCAGGTTTGCCACGGCCTGCGGTCACTCTAACCGATTAAGACTCGACCTGGTATTGAACGATTTTGTTGCTGGCGCAGTAACTTCCGGTGAAATAAATATTCTTAGCGATGGAACACCGTGGCGACCATTAATAAACGTATTAGATATGGGCAAGGCCATAGATTATGGTGTTCAACGAAAATCAAATAATGGTGGAGCATATCTTGTTGTAAATACCGGATCGAATGACTGGAATTATCAGGTTAAAGAACTGGCCGAGGCAGTGGCAGAGGTTGTTCCAGGGGTAAAAGTAACGGTTAACCCCCATGCTCAACCCGATAAAAGATCGTATAAAGTAAATTTTGATCTTTATAAGCAACTTGCCCCAGATTATTTGCCCGATTACGATTTGTTAACCACTATTAAGGAACTGCATCTAAACCTTACACAAATGGGTTTCAGCGATTCAAACTATCGTAAATCGCAATTTATACGTCTTGAAGTACTCAATAACCTTCAGTCCAAAGGTTTTATAGATGAAAATCTAAATTGGAACTGGTAAAACAATAAAAAAATGATTTTTGAAGAAACGAAACTCAAAGGAGCTTATATCCTCGAAATAAAAAAAATTACCGACGAAAGAGGCTTTTTTGGCAGGAGTTGGTGCGCCAACGAACTTAGCCAATATAATCTTAAAACCGACATTAAGCAAGCCAACGTATCATTAAGTGAAAAAAAAGGCACATTAAGGGGTATGCATTTTCAATTAGACCCTTATCAGGAAACCAAACTTATCAGATGTACGAGAGGTGCAATTCTGGATGTGATTATTGACCTCAGAAAAAGCTCTCCAACCTATCTTCAATGGATTGGAGTTGAACTTACTGCCGATAATTACAAAATGCTTTATGTACCCGAAGATTTTGCACATGGATTTATTACCCTTCAGGATAACTCAGAAGTAAATTACCTGGTAACTCAGTTTTATACCCCAGGTGCCGAAGCCGGTATCAGGTGGAATGATCCGCTCATCAATATCCAATGGCCTTTTCAGCCAACAGTCATTTCTCAAAAGGATGGCAGTCATCCCGATTTCCTCCCAAAATAAAAATGTTATGATAATAATAGACACAGAATTAAAAAAAAGAGAAGAACAAAAAAAACCTATCCGAGTGGCCATGATTGGCGCCGGCTTTATGGGTAGAGGAATTGCCAATCAGATTATTAACTATACTCCAGGGATGACCCTGGTGGCTATTGCCAACCGAAGTCTGTCAGGTGCAATTAAGGCATATCATGAGGCTGGAATTGAACATCCAGTGTCTACAACAAAAAAAGTTGCCCTTGAGGATAACATAAAAAAAGGGAAATTTACCGTCACCGAGGATGCAGAAATAGTGTGTGAAGCCGATGGAATTGACGCCATAATTGAGGTAACAGGCTCTGTGGAGTTTGCTGCCAATATTACCCTTAAAGCAATACAACATAAGAAACATGTTATACTCATGAATGCCGAAATTGATGGTACCATTGGCGCCATCCTTAAGGTGTATGCCGATAAAGCAGGTGTAGTAATTACCAGTTCAGACGGCGATCAACCAGGTGTTCAAATGAATTTGTACCGGTTCGTTAAGGGAATTGGAATAAAACCGGTTGTTTGCGGAAATATAAAGGGTTTGCATGACCCTTACCGTAATCCGGAAACTCAGGAAGGATTTGCAAGGCAATGGGGCCAAAACCCAAAAATGGTGACCTCGTTTGCAGATGGAACCAAAATATCGTTCGAACAGGCAGTAGTTGCCAATGCCACAGGTATGGGTGTAGGTCAAACCGGTATGTTTGGCCCAACAGTACCCTCCGGTACTCCGCTCAAAGAAATAGCAAATTCTTTGTACCCCTTCGATATTGTAACCAAAGGCAACGGAATAGTGGATTATGTTGTTGGTGCTGAACCAGGCCCTGGCGTTTTTGTGCTGGGTACCCATGATGATCCCAAACAACAACATTATCTTAATTTATATAAATTGGGAACAGGCCCGCTTTACCTATTCTATACACCTTATCATTTGTGTCATTTTGAGGCGCCATCATCCATCGCCAGGGCAGTTTTATTTGCGGATGCAACTCTCACCCCGCTGGGAAGACCCACAGTAGATGTTATAACGGCAGCAAAGATTGATCTGAAGGCAGGTCAGGTTCTCGATGGGTTAGGATGTTTTCACACTTATGGATTGTGCGAAAATTATGATACATCGCTGGCAGGGAAACTTTTACCCATTGGTCTTGCCGAAGGTTGTACACTAAAAAATGATATTCCGAAAGATAAAGTCATTACATACAACGATGTTATTGTCCCCCTTGGGCGGCTTTGCGACAGACTAAGAAAAGAGCAAATAGAATATTTTGGTTAAAGTAAAGTAATTTAGATGCACCCCATAAAAGGTTAAAAATCCATTAATTTGAAAAATTAATTTTTTAGAAATCATGTACGATATTGTTATTATTGGTGGAGGAATTGTTGGATTAGCCACAGGATTAATAGTTAAAGAGAAAAATCCTGAATTAAAAATTGCGATCCTTGAAAAGGAACCCAAAATTGCCCTTCACCAAACCGGAAACAATAGTGGTGTGATCCATGCCGGAGTGTATTATAAACCCGGGAGTTTAAAGGCACTCAACTGCCGTAAGGGCTACCAGATGCTGATTGATTTTTGCCAAAAAGAAAACGTTAAATATGAACTATGTGGTAAACTGATTGTAGCTGTCACTGAAGAGGAAATTCCAAGACTTCACAATCTTTACGATAGAGCCCTTAAAAACGGATTAACAGCTATTAAAAAGGTTCCGAGAGAAGAAATAAAAGATTATGAGCCGCATGCCACCGGTTTGGCAGCAATTCATGTACCCTACACAGGCATTATTGATTATACCGAAGTGAGTGAAAAATACGCCGAAGTATTCAACCAACGATTTGGTGGAGATATTTTTACGAATACAAAAGTAACTGGTTTTAAAAAGATTGGAAATTATTACAGAATTGATACAAATAAAGACCCATTCGAAACCCGTTTTATTGTAAACACTGCAGGATTGTATTCTGATAAAGTTGCGGAAATGACCGGTCAGAAGATCAATACACGCATTATTCCTTTCAGAGGGGAATATATGGTTTTAAAGCCCAGTAAATCACATTTGGTAAAGAACCTGATATATCCGGTTCCTAACCCCGATTTCCCATTTCTTGGGGTTCACTTTACGCGCATGATACAGGGCGGCGTTGAGGCCGGGCCTAATGCCGTATGGGCCTTTAAAAGAGAAGGTTATAAAAAAACAAGTTTTGATTTTCAGGAATTCTCCGAATCCCTTGCCTGGCCAGGTTTCAGAAAGGTAATGACTAAATATTGGAAAATGGGTCTTGGCGAATACTATCGTTCATTTAGCAAGGCTGCATTAACACGTGCACTTCAAATGCTTGTGCCGGAGGTACAAAAAGATGACCTGATAACTGGCGGGGCCGGTGTTAGGGCACAGGCATGCGATCGAACAGGAGGCCTGGTTGATGACTTTCTTTTTGTGGAAGGTACGGGAATTCTTAACGTGTTAAATTCGCCTTCACCGGCAGCTACATCCTCTCTATCAATTGGAGATACTATTTCCGATAAAGTGATTCACTCGATTTCCTGATCTTTTAAAACAAAACGTTTTATCTATTAAGTTAAATCCCGCTTCCCCGGAGTTATTGAATATTTTTTTATGATGACTGACAAGATTACCATAGCCATCCCTGTTTATAATCGATTTGATTATTTTCCTGAAGCTCTCCAGAGTGCGCTGAATCAAACTGTGAAATGCCGAATCATAGTTGTTGACAATAATTCTGATCACTCAAAGTTTGAAGATTATATAAGTAATCTTAACAATCCTTCGATTGAGTATTACAGAAATGAGGTTAACGAAGGGATGGCCGGCAACTTCAACAAATGTATAGAATTTGCTCAAACAGAGTGGATGACGATTTTGCACGATGACGATCTTTTGCATCCCCGGTTTATTGAAAAAACACTATCCGTCAGTAATCATGATAACGAAATTGGGTTTATAGCCGTTAAAACGCATGTAGGTAAATCCATAGGAAATACATTTGAACGACCAAGTTACAATTCGATAAAATTCAGGTATATAAAGCCGACATTGTTTCTTTTTAAAAACATTTCCCCATTTCCCGGTATAACCTTCAAAAAGCACATCGCACAGAAAGTAGGGGTATTTGAAAATAAAGAGTTTCCCATTTTGGATCTTACATTTTGGTATCGTATTGTTCGGGAAGTAAAATCCGCTCTTATTCTTGAAGACCTCGCTTTCTACAGAGTATCACATTTTCAGGAAACTAATACGAATATAAACTCTTTAATTGATTCTACCTTGGAATTCAGAGAAAAAGTTTACAATCATCATTATAGTAACAACCCAATTGTCAGGCATTTAATCAAAAAAGGGATGACAGACCTTATAACCTATTATCAAAAGACTTACCCTGGTACTTTTCAGTATCATGATTCTCAAATAAAAATTGATAAATTGACAGATAACAGGGTTTTTAATAAAGTAACAAGAACCATTGAAGATAAAATGTCGTTTTCCAGAAGGTTCGAGATTTCACCTGGTATATCCTATTAACAATGGTTCAATACTTTTCTCCATGTTCAAACGATAATTGAATTAACCTTTCCTGCCCGACTATTAAGAAAATCAAAATGTTTAAGGCGTTTTTTCGTAAGCTTATAAATAATGCCACAGCAATGTCGTGGGCGAATCATATTACCATTTTTGCCCATGGATTATTGGTTACCCCGCTGGTTGTAATAATGTTCTCAAAGGACCAAATATCAGTGTGGTTCATGTTGCAAACTATCATGGGGATAGGTATGCTCGCCGATGCGGGTTTTGGATTTACCTTAGCACGGGCTGTCTCATTTTTCTTCAACGGTGCTGTTTCCTTACCCAAAGACCACAAGGAGTATGATAAAAAATTAGAAAACACCGGCCAGATAAACTTTGAAAAGCTAAATAGTCTCCTTTCAACAGCCGCAAGAATTTATACGATTGTTGGCTTTGTGTATCTGTTGATATTTGTGCCAGTCGGCATTTCCATAATATGGAATGTAATGAGATTGAATGGCCATGACAGCCTTTTGTGGCTGGCATACTTTTTAACCATGATCAACACCTATATTGCCCTTCAGAAGGTTAAATGGTCATCGTTTATGACTGGCATAAGAAAAGTGCAGGAATTGAACAGATTAAACACAATAGTTGGCTTAATCCGTATTGTTTCATTTACATTAATTCTTTCATTAAAACCAGATATATTTATACTAAGTGCCTACATCTTGCTTGAGACCATTTTTAACACCTGGATAATAAGAAAAAAAGTACTGAAATGGTTCAAGGAAAATGAAATTGTCAGGAAGAGTTTATTCTATTTCGACAAGGAACTATTTCAATCAATCTGGTCGGCTATGTGGCGCCTTGGAATTACTTCCTGGGGCACAAATATCATTCAATACGCATCATCAATTATTGTTTCGCAAGTTAAAGATACTTCGTTAATTGCTGATTTTCTTTTTACCCAGAAAATTTTGTCATTCATCAGAAAAATTGCTGATGCCCCTTTTTATGCCAATCTTCCCGGTATTTATGGATTTATGGCGAAAAAGGATTTTAATGGTGCTAAAAGAGAAATTTCCAGACAATTATTCCTTACTTTAAATATCATTTTTTTCGGCTATTTATTTATTGGAATATTTGGGAACTTAATGTTGGAATCACTTGGAATTCATATTCGATTTGTTTCAGGATTTCTATATTTTGTGCTTGCATTATCAGTGCTTTTAGATACATATTCTGCTACCAATACTAATGTTTATATATCCACCAATCACATTCCTTTTATGTATCCAACCTTAATATCCGGCATCCTTATTATCAGCATTGGCTTTCTCATCCTTCCAATCTATGGCCTTTTGGGTGTGGTAACCTTAAGGTTGATTATAGAACTGTGTTATAATTATTGGTATCCAAATTATCTTAATTTAAAACTTTTAAACTGGAAATTCAACATACATATTTCCGATATTTGGAGAAATGGCTTTGCGTATTGGAAAAGACGGGGCTTCGAAATACTAAAATCAATCCTTTATCCAATAAGGCAACCAAATCAGAATTATTGAAAGTAGTTTCAGGTATATTTCTTCTGACTACTTTCAACAAGCAATTTTTATTTAATTTAATAATGAGAATGTCAACCAGTTTATGTGATTCGGACTATAAACAATCAGTTCAAACAAAAGAACTCTCTGGGGTTACTATTATAGTTTGCTGCTACAATAGTGAAAACCGGATAAAGAAAGTATTGGAGTATTTGAGCAATCAAATTACACCCATTGGGTTAAAATGGGAGGTAATAGTTGTTGATAATGCATCAAAGGATAAAACTTCCGCAGTGGCCTTAGAAAACTGGAATAGAACCGATGTTCCTTTAAAGGTTCTTTACGAACCAGAGCCTGGTCTTAGCATTGCAAGAAGAACCGGCATAAAAGAGGCTTCATTCCCTTATATTTCTTTTATAGATGATGATAACTGGGTTAATAACACCTGGATAAAGTCTGTTTTTGATATAATGGAGAAGAACCCACAAATTGGAATATTAGGTGGCAAAGGTACGGCTGTATTTGAAGGTGAAAAACCGGTTTGGTTTGACAGATATCAACGGGCATTTGCCGTAGGGCCACAAAACTCGCAATCTGGGCGAACATTCAAACCATTATACGGGGCAGGATTTACCTTGAGGAAATCGGCTTGGGATTATCTTCACGACAATGGATTTGAATTTATCTTCTCAGGCAGAAAAGGGAGTCTGTTAACATCTGGAGAAGATTCGGAGCTATGCCTTGCATTAGTACTTTGCGGATATCACCTTTATTACAACGAAGACTTAACCTTTGAACATTATATGCCTAATCAAAGAATGAATTGGGACTATGTTGTTAAATTGTACCAATCATTCGGAAGAACATGGCCCATTCTGAGTCTTTACAAATCATTTATGGATTTTGGGCAGAAAAATAGAATCATTATGCAAAGAAGATGGCTAAGAATACTTTTCCTTCTTTTATTACAGTTAAAAAAATGGCCAGGCTATGTTGCATATCTTCTTGACAAAAAACCCGGACATCCAGGCCAGATTGGTTTCAATTACTCAAAGTCTGCTTTAGTAGAAATGATCAGTATATTCGACGATTATCCAACCATTTTGGATAATCTAAGACATGCAAAATGGTTCACTCATCGCAAATCTGCCAAATCATAAGCAAAATTTTTCAGGAATATCATTTTCGAAAAACAACTACCATGAAAATAATTCTCCTTACTCCACTTTTACAACCTTACCGCATAAGTTTCTACGAGAAACTATATGCACTTTTTCCAGGCCTGATAATCTATCATAATACCAAACTTAAGGAGGATGGAAGGCCAGGCTATAACCAGAAGGTCAGTTTCCCAGCCAAAGGATTCCGTGAAATTAATTTTAATATTGCAAACTTTGTCATTATCTGGTTAAAAGGGATGTTCTCTCAGGTTAAAATGGACAAACCCGACCTGATTATTTCCCAAGGAATACCGGGCAATTTCACTTACAGTTTAATTGTAAACTGGGCCAAAAGAAACAAAATCAAGGTTGTTTTCTGGTATTGTGGATGGGAACCAAACAAGAAAAGAAGCAATCTTCTGCTGGCTATTAAGAGATTAATTGCCCGAAATCACTATAAAAAAGGAGATTTCTTCCTAACCTATAGTGTAAAAGCAAAAAATGAACTTATAAGAGCAGGTCATTCCCCTGAAAAAATAATTGTTGCCTATAATGGCATTGAACTCGACGATTATTTGGCTCCCAACAAATATTATGAAGATGGGATTAAATTAAAACAAGAATTAAATCCATCCGGGAAACTTGTTTATCTATTTGTAGGTGGACTATTAAAAGAAAAAAGGGTACTTTTTCTGATTGATGTTTTCGAAAAATTTCACAGCCTTAATACAAATGTTGAACTTTGGATTATTGGTGACGGCCCTCAACGTAAAGCTGTTGAAGAAAAGACACAAAAACACACATTTGTTAAATATTTCGGTAGAATTATCGATGGTGTAGAACCCTACTTCGTGGCAGCCGATTTTTTTGTGTTACCCGGCACCGGTGGTTTGGCGCTAAACCAGGCAATGTTTTTCGAAACTCCCTGTATCTGCACCAAAGCTGACGGAACAGAAGATGATTTGGTGATTGATGGAGTCACCGGTTTCCGGTTCGAAGAGGATAACCCTGATTCGCTTTTAGTTAAACTCAAAGAGTCATCGGGTATTTCTGATGATAATTTATCCTTAATGAAAATCAGAGGGAAAGAGATAATCGTGAATATGAGTAATGTTAACAGCATGATAAAAACGTTTGAAAGCACTATAAAGACGCTTTTTCCCTGAAGAGCAAATCAAAAATAACCTAAGGAAAAAGAACCATAAGATATTGCAAATACTAACATTCAATACCGTAAATAATGAAAATTCTATCAGTAGTTGGGGCAAGACCCAACTTTATGAAAATAGCTCCTTTCATAAAAGCCATTAGAAAACACAATAGCCATAACGATAATAAAATTCAACATATACTTGTACACACAGGCCAGCATTATGATGACAGGATGTCAAAGCAATTTTTCGATGAGCTGGGCATTCCAGATGCAGATATAAACCTTGGTATCGGCTCGGGAACCCATGCCGAGCAGGTAGGGCATGGCATGATAGAGCTGGAAAAAGTTTTTATGGAGCAAAAACCCGACTGGGTTGTGGTGGTAGGAGATGTAAATGCCACTCTTGCTGCCAGTGTGGCCGCAAAGAAATTGCACATAAAAGTTTGCCATATTGAAGCAGGACTAAGGAGCGGAGATATGACCATGCCGGAAGAAATAAACCGCCTGGTAACAGACAGGTTATCGGATTTACTATTGACCCCCGACACTATTTCAATCGACAATCTTAAAGCCGAAGGTGTGGCTGATGACAAAATCGTTTTTGTGGGGAATATCATGATCGATACCCTGGAAGAAAATCGCACAAGGGCGCAGCAGATAGAAATAGATACTATTATTTCCAACAATTTTCTTGAAGAGGAGTCTTCAGGTCAATCATCTGGTAAAGCAATGGAATTCACCAGATTATTCTATGAAGGAATAAAGGAGTTCGCAGTTGTAACCCTTCACCGCCCTTCCAATGTAGATCATCCCGAAATATTGGGTTCTATAGTAGACTTTCTTGCCGATGAAGTTACCAATGATATGCATATATTCTGGCCCATTCACCCACGTACACTCAAACACCTTAAAACCTTCGGTTTATTCAATAAAATCGCATCGAATCCAAAAGTATTACTCATGCAACCCCTGGGTTACCTCGATATGCTACGCCTAAATATGGATGCCCGAATAATGCTTACTGATAGTGGTGGTTTGCAGGAAGAGTGCACTATTCTCGGCACCACATGTCTTACCCTGAGATGGAATACTGAAAGACCAGTAACCCTTAAAGAATTTGGTGGAGCGAGTGTTTTGGTGGGTAATAATATTTCCCGCATAAGAGACGAATACAACCTGGCCCTAAAGGAAATAAGGGTTCCGGTTATGCCAGAATTATGGGATGGGAAAACTGCTGAACGATGTGTGAAAGCAATTGTAGAGAAAAATTGATTGGAATAAATAAAATCTGAATAAAACCACAAGAGATTAATAATTCCGAAAGAATTATTATATCTTGCCTCGTATTTTAAACGGAAGCAGAAACAACGGTAACAAGGTGTTGCCTTAGAGTATTTCCAAAAATAGCCCATGAGTTGGCTTTTATGTAACGCTCTATTTTTGGTTGCAATTCATTATCATCTATTTGGGTGCATTTCGTTAATAATCCGGGCAGCTCTGAGAAGTTTTTAAAGGTTCGCACAATGCCAACTTCTTCGAGATCGGCAAAATTCCCAACATGAGGTCCAATTACGATTGCCTTCTGAGCCAGGCTATCAATTAAAGCTCCTGAACTAAGAACAGAATCGCCATGATAGGTAAACAGCACAAATCGGGATTCGGCAATCAACCTGACAAGCTCCTTTTTATCAACAAAGCGATTTTCAATTTCGATATTATCACTTTTGTATCGGGTCAGTTTGTTAAAATAAGAATCTGGATTTGCTTTCCCAACTATCTTGATCTTAAGTTCCGACAGGTCTTGGTTCTTTATTAGAAAATCAAGAAACAGATCAATCCCTTTGTAAGGAAGGATTGTACCCCATATAAGTATATCATATTTTTTTACAAAGATATTCTCAATTTCAGGATAAGGTGTAACCGGATGAGGTATAAAAACCGTTTTTCGTCCAGCTCCGGGGCTCATCTTTTCCGAAAAAGAAATCCCCTCGCTGGCATGGGTTATAATTAAATCACTGGTTTGTAAAACCAATAGGAATAATTTCCTCTTAAAAAACAAATTTCCTTCAGAATGTGATATTTTATTATGTAAGATATAGACCAGCTTATATCTGAATAATTTCCTGATTCTTATGAATAATAACATAAAAATTGATTGAATAATACCAAACTTCCTGTCGGGAAGGTCTTCGATCCAATTAAGGAATAAAAGGTCAAGCGAAAATAAATATCTTAAAATATCAAAAACGCCAAGCTTATTTGCATCAAGGCAGTTACAATAAGTAAAATATTTTTCTGTTGCATTAACAAAATTATTGATGTAGGGATTAAATGATTTGCCCGACCTTCTTATCGGCGATGGATATATGTATGCTTTCATCCCTGGTTAGTTTTCTTTTTTGTTAATTCCAAATAAGCCAAAAAATTTCCATTTAATAAATCCCCCGATGTAAGAAAAGTATTTTCTAAAGAGAACTATATAAGCAAAAATTGATGTAGAGTATTTTCGGTAGAATAAAACGTTTTTCTTTATGTTATAATTTGATTTGATACTAAAAAGGGAGTTGCAAAGGTTTTTTATGCTACCCTTATGAATAAGTCCGGTGTTTGTATTATCATTATATAGAATTAATTCAGGGTAGGCATACAACAAATATCCGGCTTTTTTGGCTCGAAAAGTATAATCGCTATCACCATGGTATTGCGGAAATTCTTTATTATTTAAAAAACCAATGATTTCAAAAACAGAGCGATGGAAGCAAGTACCCATCCCAGGAAACCAATCAGCTTCTATTGGTTCCTGAAACTCTGATGAGTCTTTCTTCCCCCAACCATACATAAAATGATCTCCTGTTCTTGGATTGAACCTACCTCCCATTCCCCAAATCAAGTCCTTATTATGAAAATAAATCTTCGAACCAAGAATATGTTTGTGGGTATGTCTGGAAAGTAGTAAAGTAAGTTGATCGAAATAATCGCTTTTGGGTTTAACATCATTGTTCCACCATAAAATAAAATCAGAATTAAGGTCATTTATGGCAAAGGTAACTCCCATGTTTATCCCTCCACTCCACCATAAGTTACCATCCCCTTGCAAAATGAAAACGGATGGATAGTTTGTCTTAACCCAATTATAGGTGCCATCGGTAGAACCGTCGTCAACTAAAATATTTAAAAATTTATATCCATTTATAAGCCCTGTATCGCCTTGCAAATGAATTAGACGTTCTAAACATTTTTTTGTATAAGTCAAATTATTGAATACCGGAATTAATACAGATACTTTTTTTTCTTGCATCCTCAAAAAGCCTTAGTTTCTTAATTAATAACCACTTTCTCTGTTATTCTTAAATTTTTACTCTGAATCACTAACAAGTAAATTCCCTTTTTAAAGTTATTCATATCATAAAAGCTATGATTCATATATCCATCTTCACATGCTGAATATTTTTCTGATTTCACTACCCGACCTGACAATTCAATAAGATTAATTTCGTATTCCTGTCCTATGTCAAATCCAGTTAAGCCGATGTTTAAAATACCATCCTTTACCGGGTTGGGGAAAATATTAATTGTGAGCAGAAATTCTTCATGATGATTCACTACCACTATTTCTGAATACGAAAAAGTTCCATCGTAATCGGTTTGTTTCAATCTGTAATAATTGTTGCCAGATAATGGGCTGATATCAATATACGAATAATTGATTAACCTGTTGGAATTCCCTGAACCGTTTAAATGACCGATTACATAAAAATCTACTCCATTTGCACTTCTTTCAATCGAGAAATAGTCATTGTTTATTTCGGTTGCAGTAGTCCATTCTAAAACGACCTGATGGCTTTCCTTTCTGGCAGTAAAGCTTATCAACTCAATTGGCAAAGGATTATTCCCTACTCCTGCGGGTCCAACTCCAAAGGTGAAAAATCCATTTAGTAAGGCCAGATTAAACTCCGATGAACCGATACGATTGGGATTGATGAAAGTACCACCCTGCCTTACCCATGCTGCGCCATTATACCTGCTCACACTTATTGATTCAGGAATATAAATACCACTTTGCTCTGCATTTTCGAAATAAAGCTCAACACTACCATTAACATTGCCCGATTTTGTGATTAACACCGGTTTTATAGACCAATATTCGGATGCGCTAACCACTGCTAATTCTGATGGGTTTGCGACACTTGTATTATTGGGCGTAGTGCCAAAGAAGTATTGCGCCTCGATTATTGTTTGGGATGATGGGGGATTAAGGGTAGACGGTATGAATGCAATGCGTGCAAACCGGCCATTATGCCCAACCGGAAACACAAAGGTTGTGTTACCTTGTCTTTGTAACGGTCCATCAACATAACTGGTTGCAGAAGAACCGCTTATAATTCCACCAAGTAGAACCCTTAGCCAAGTATTAGGCGAGCGGGTATTAATCCGTCCATTGATAAACCGAAGGGCATTGCGTATTTCCAATTCACCTTCGAGTCTAATCCCGGCGCCATTATTAATCCTCAGGTCAGCAATGTTTCCGGTTCCTTTGAAATTTCCAATTATCCGCTGCGGGCTGTTTCCATCCAATGTAATACTTGATTGTGTAGTTGTTACACCCATGGAAAGTCGAGCTGTTCCACTCTGTATCAAATCTCCTTTTAAGCGCAATTGACTGCCAAACAAGTGAAGATCTACAACAACTGCATCCTTCAGTTCCAAATTCCCATTTACTCTTACTTCTCCGGCAGGCAATCTTCTAAGGCCTGTACCACTGAAAATTACATTATTAAAACCATTGGAAGGGAACACTCCTGGATCTATAGTGTAATCGGTGTTTCCGGTGTATTCCAGAGTACCTCCAAAGGAAAAAGAGCTATATTCACCTATGGGCAGGGCAGCTTCTGCGGTTGCAAGGCTTCCAGTACCCCCAACATTGCCCAGGTAGTGTCTTTGGGGAACAAAATTGGCTATCAAACCACCATTTATCGTTGTCTGGTAAGCAATTCTTTGGATAGTGCCGGTTTGCACAATATGGCCAGGGGCTATTTCCACTATTTGGCCAAATGGTCCGCCAGCAGGTACATCAGCCGGATTGAAACCGGGTGTTATATTCTCCCATATTTCTGGCTGATTCCAGTTTCCGCCTGAGATGGTTCTGAACCGAAGTACCTCATCAGGAATATTGCTCCCAGCGGTGTAATCACCGGCTATATTATCTACTCCTTCGTTGAAAGGGTAAGTGATTATATTGGTCGTTTTGTTAACCAGGCCAGGGTTGAGTTTAGACCAGGAGGTGCTCCAGAGTCGTCCGGGGATATAATTATCTTCAATAGGCTCAACATCGTCCTGGTTGTAAGTAAATCTTAGCTGCCCTTTAAATCCTGATAAATTATTGCTTTGAACCTTCCAATAATATTTGAGGTTACCCGATTGCACAATATTGGGGTGCTTCTGATTGACCGGGGAAACCTGAATAAATGAACCGGCATAATTCTCATCAACTATGATTTGTACCGGAGTGTATTTGTTATTTGCACCCAGCGGGATGGTCAGGCTTCGGGAATTACTACCAATATTCCATCGCACACCTTCTGCTATTAAACTTCCATCGCTGCGAATCATAGATGTGCCACTAAAAGTTCCTTCCAGTTGAATGTTTGGGCCAAGTATTAATAGGTTTCTCGACATATTCAGGTTGCCTGTAGTGATTCGTAACATGTCGTTTACGGTAAGTGTACTTCTGGCTAAGATTCCATTGATGTTTTGCATAGAAAGACGGCCAAACGATCCTGTACCTGAAATTTCCTGAACAACAGCTCCCCCCGCATTTAACACAATACCACCCGTATTGGCTATGCTTAAATGGGTGGCATTATTCACCACATTGCCTTCAACGTTGATATCTTTCCCTCCATCATTAAGGATTCCTGAATTGATAATCAAGTCGTTTTTCACCTTTATTGTATTTTCAATGTTAACCTGACCTGTACTTTCAATTGTCAAACGATGGAATTCAGTGTTTCCATGGTTTGAGCGAATGAACTGATCAGCACCTCGCATAATTACGTTGCTGTTTCCAGCATTTAAGGCACCATTATTGGTAATTCCCTTAAGAAGTATTAGATTAATATTGCTTACATCTAACGTCCTTCCATTTATAAAAAGATTCCCTTTGATTACCGTTGGGTTGGAAATAAAAATTGACGAAGCTCCATTACCAAGCACAACATTCGGCAATTCAATAGTTGATCTTACTCTGAAATTATGATTCACATTAATAGATGGTATGCCAAGATTGATGGTAGCATTTTCTCCAACTTCATATTCGGATGTGTCCAGGTATAATGTTTCACGGTGACCATGCCCGGCATCCGCCATGTATCGGTTAAAGGTTATTACACCAGACAAAAACCTGAAAGAACTCCCGGGGTTGTAAACCTCCAATACTCCTTTTAAATCGGCGGTGCTCCCAACATCGTTTATCGATAATGATACTGTACCACCATCCTGAAAGTATTTCAATACCCCCAGTTCATTAGTTAATTCGGTTCGTATTTTATTTGCCACCTCAAGCACAGAAGAACCGGTAATTTCGAGCCGGGCAGTACCTGTGCTGCCATATTGAATAAAAGCTCTTGAATCTGGAGTTGTAGCCATTGATAAGCGTGAGTTCCCTTCAAACCTGAGTAAACCATTTAAATTGATACCGGCGTTAGTTGCGTTGGCCCTGACAATAACGTTACTGGCAAGAATTAAGCCAGTGGTGGCTGGAATTTGAAAGTTAAAATTTCCGGTGGTTAAATTTATATCGGTTCCGGCACCCTGAAGTCTGAGTGTTCCATTGATCAATTCAAGGGGTTTTAGCGGGCCCCCGGCTTCATTATGAATATTGAAATTATGAAGAAACGTAAATATAGGAGCCTGGCTGTTTCCTTTATTTACAATTATTCTGAAAAAGTTTGGCACATTGCCACCTGTTCGCTCATAGCTGTTATTGTTATTCCCTGTAAGCTCGAGGTTAACCCTGGGTGTGGTAATAGTATTGAAAAGTCGTAAAGTACCGGCCAATTGCAAAATATTGCCACCCACCCGAAGGGTATGAGTAAGATTGTTGCCGGTGGTAAGGACTCCTAATAGTGAATTATTGTTTCCGTTTAAAAATACATTTCCATTTATTACCACGGAGATGGGTGCAGAAGTTTGCGGAAATAGCACAATCCCTTTATCCTGATTAGTGCCAATAATAAGATCACCCTGTACATTTATATTCTGGTTTAAACGGACATCTGAGTTTCTGCCTGCAACAAGGTTTCTTCTGACAGTAAGATTCAGAGAAGGCAAATTGAATATTGCATCATCGCTTTGCGAAGAAAACCTCAACCCGGGATAGGTTGAGAAATCGGTTGGGACATTAAATGTTCCACCACCCGCTCTGAAGTGGATTTCGCTTTTCTGCCCGAGGAGAAAATCGGTAAAATCGCCCGATAAAGAGGCAACATTGGCAGAAAGTTCTCTGATTAGTTCACCCTGTCCTGAAACAAGACCTAAATTAACATCGTAATCACCAGCGTTTATAACAAGAGTAGGAACCATTTCCCCAATCTGATGAAATAAAAGACCTGCAACTGCAACCTCGGTATTTATGCGGACGGAGTGCGAAGTAGAGCCCGAATAACCTATCTGCACCAAATCTCCAGGACCAGGTAAATCAGAAGCAGGGCCGCCGGTGTGTGTAGGGTCTTCGGTCCAGGTGTTAAGATTGTGCCATGATGCAGGTCCGGACAAACGACTGTAGAATACCCTTACCGCACCTGAGAATCTATCAATGTGGGCAGCAGTATACAAACCTTCTTCAAGGGTAAAACCACTTCCTGAATTGTTAAATAACAAGGTTCTGTTGGTAGTATTGATGTTACCAGCAGGTTCATTGCTTCTTACCCGATTTACAATTTTGCCCGGGACAAAACCGTTGGGAAGGGGCGATGGCAAATTGCTGTTGCTGTATGTAAAAGTATAGCTTGTAACGGTTGGTGGCTGATTGGTTTGTCCGTGGCGCACCCGCCAGTAATAGGTAAGGGCACTATCTGGCTGATTACCTGCCAGCGTTGAAAGTTCGAGGTCTACTGGATTTACCTGAACCGTAACAGGCTGGTTTACATTGCTGAAATTAGCCAGTAACGGAGTGTAGCGCGGCTGGTTGTTGGCTGTTGTACCAATTGGAAAAAGCATACTTCCGTTTTGTGCAACCCTGCGGGTAAGGCCATGATTGGAGTGATTTCCGGCAGTTGCAATCATCTTGGTGTTATTAAAGCCGTTACCAGCAATTGTATTGTCCACTACCATTCCTTGTTCTCCAAGATTGAAAACACCATTAGTAAGCGTAAGATTGGTAACCCCTTTGATGGAACCTGTCAACAACTTTACACCTGATGGATTATCAATTTCCAGGTGACTGATATACGACTCGGATGCCGGTGTAGAAACAGTAATCGTTTGTTCAGCAGTGCCTTTCATAACCACTTTGCCCTGTGCAGGATTGGTTCCAATCCTTGAATCTAACAACAAATTACCTGTTAAATTGATATTATAGTGTAAAAAATTGAGAGTACCCCGTTGAGCAGTAAGTGCGTTTAAATTTAAAAGGTCAGTATTTCCGGCCAAGTTTGAACGAAAAACCCTAAGGGTATCAGTATGAGCGTTTTTGTCAATCTTCAAATTTCCAACCTCAAGTTGCAGGGTTTGATTTTCTATCTCCAGCCTGGTATTTCCTGACCCGGCAAAAGTAATCGTTGAACCCGATGCCTGCAATACTGCTCCATTTTCTAACAAAAGAGTACCTTCGATAATCGTTTCGAAATTATTAATATTGAATATGGAAGGAAAATCGCCACCCTTTACAACAAGTCTGTTCAATATATGAAGGGGTTTTGCTGCAATAAATGGAGGAGGATTATTTGAAATACCACCACCGGGATAGTCAGCAATCAAAAACCTGTTGGTGCCTGCAACCTCCTTTACCATCTCAAGATTATATAAAGGGGCTGATGAATTAATGATGAAATCACGATCGCGGCTAATAATCGCTGTAATACTTCCACCGGTAACAAGTTGATTTTCCTTTTTGGCGCCAATTAAAATCCCTCCCGAAACCCCAGGCCTGTTTGTAACAGACGGAACATTTCTTAGGGATAGTGTCCCCCCGGTCATAATGAAGTTATTGTCACTATATGGAAGACTGAACAGATAGTAGTCATGGTTATCGGACGGAGTTGTTCTGTCAATAAGAACATTACCTCCTGTTTGTTTAAAGGTTCCACGATTAACATCGTAGGCAGTAGATGTACGAAAAATATTTAAATCTGCGTTCCCACCCTGCACTTCAAATTTGCCATTACCGTGAAGTACCAACCCTTCCGCCCCACGGGCCCGTAGGAGTCCATCCCTGATAATCAGAGCACCATAAATACTTATCGCCCAAGTGTTGGTGGGTGTTTCCAGAATACCGCCTTCAAGGATGATTTGTGCATCACTGTCGATAAAGTAGTTCCCGTTTCCGGTTCTCAGAACCGGGATATGTATATTGTTTTCCAGAACAATTATGCCCGACAACAATCCTAAAGCATTGTTGTTGGACAAGTTTGGAGGCATAGGATACGCCCCGAACTGTTGAATATTATTTTGCCCCATCAGGAAAAACCGGTTAGCGAAGTTTGCCCTTATAAATAATGTATCAGTAGGGCTTTTTGCAATCTCTATACGATAAAATTCTGTAATTCCATTGGTTTGAATAACCTGATTTTGGTTCACTGTATTGAAAACCACATCAACCAAACCATTGATGGGTGGTGCGGAATAGTTGGGTTGGGTAAGATTACTGAATCTGGCAGTACCATTGTTGATAAAATTTCGTCTTACAGTTACCCTGTGCCTGGCATTACCTGTACCAGTAATTACCCTTCCATCAGGTCCAATTTCAAAATCACCTTCCACCCAAATAGTTCTGGGTGTGGCGTTCTCGTGGTTAATCCTCAGGGTACCTGTTTCAACAAACAAGTTGCCGTTGAGTGTTAGGTTGGAAAGCAAGGTTATTTCATCATTTACATTATCAAGCTGAAAAATCAGGTTGTTAAAAAGTCTCGATGTATTAAACACAGTGGTGCCAGCTCCAACATAAACAGTTGTACCTCCATTTTTTTTGTGGAAACCTGATGCATCTCCATTAGGAAAATAATCACCTGTTATCTGCAACGTACCTTCGCCTCTGATGGTATTGAAAAGATGCCCTCTGGTTGCATTTAGCTCCAGCTTACCGCCTGCCTTAATCCATAAATCACCATGAAAGTGGTTATCCTCAGATAGAGTGATAATGTGGGTATTGTTAATTTCAATCCTATCAGCACGGTCGCTCATGGGAATAAGCCCCGGGTATGTATCTGCTTTTCCCCAGGTGGCAGGATTATCCCAATTGCCCGATCTGACAGATGTCCAAGTTTTGAGCGCTGAGGTGGTTTGCGCGATGGTATAAAAACCGGTCTGAAAAATATTATCGGGAAGGGAAAAGGTAACCCTTGACCCTGAAACTCCAGCCGAAACTGGCAAACGGGTAAAGGTACCCGTTTCAGTTGCTCTGTATAACAGTACATATAATTTCTGAGGGTCTACCTGCAAACCAGCCTCACTAAAATCGAATCCGATTCGCACCGATGTTCCGGTGCCCACCCCCTGATTAATGGTGCGCCTGATTCGCCAGACACGCGTCCAACGATTTACAAGATCGCTATTCATACCACCGGTTGGCATATCGGCAGTGGTTACGTTATGGGCAAGATTATTATGACCTGCAAACACAAATTCGTTGTGCTGATCAATAGAATTAGCTGTTTCTGATAAGTAAAGAGCACCTCCCCCACCTGTGGTGGCAATATGCTTAAAGTAGCCGGTGTACGATGTTATATAGTTTGCATCGGATTGATAACCACCTATCCCTATTATATCGTGGCTATGAGTATGATTCTCGTAATCACCCAGGAAATATCTTAAGGGGTTCCAGGTATTAACTGGTTGCAATGGGAATCGATATTTATGGGCCAATACATTTTCAAGGATAAGCCTTTGGGCAGGATTCAGAGCTTCTCTGATAACAAGTATTTCAGCAATTTCACCTTTAAACCAACTGGTTGCCGACGCGTGTGCTGAGATATTCCCTATGGTTACAGGAGCAGCATTTGATCTGATGGAGGAACCATAAGGCCCCCATGCTTGTCCTTTCGCATTACTTAAAACAAATACCGAGTCTTTTACACCATCAAAGACTGCTGAATGGATCATAGCTGTATTAAAATACTCATAATTTCTTATTCTTTGTCCCTGGTCATTAGTTATAAAGGCCAACCTTTGATTGTTACTATTCGTTTCCCTTCTTAAAAAGAGGGTCCATGTATTCCCTCCCCACGGTGCATTAGTTGATTTCCCTATTATACCCTGATTTTCATTTGGAGCAGGGGGTTCGCTATTTCTCAGAACGGTAATCACTGTAATATTTTGCATACCATCGAGATTGGGATTATCAGGATTGTGATCAATGCGCAGCTGTTGTCCACTGGTACCCTGATTAAAAGAAACTACCGGTCTATTATTGAATAATGCTGAACTGGCCCTGAAAACAGGGCGGTGGCTTGCCAGGAAGGCAAAAGCATTGTTCTTTTTACCACTGGCATCGGGCCAGTTCTGAACAGATGCACCATCGGCAAGGTTAATATCCTCTGCCTTTAACCACAGTACCTTGTCTGCAGGGTTATATACACCACCCACGCTTGTATTTTGAGCACGAGACATTTGCAGTGATTGTCCGAATATGAAAATAAGTAAAACCACAGAATGGAAAGATGATTTACGTATAAAAGTTAAAATTATCTCCATATCGTTAATTTTTGAGTACTAATTGATATTTTTTTTAAACTAATTGCAATTTAATTACTATAAAGGTATGCCATAGGAGCCGTTAAAACAATACGGGTATTTTCTAAAATATATGTAAGTAATTTCACGTACAAATCGTCTGACAGAAATAATAAAATTGCAAATACATTAAAATAATAGATTGACAAATAATATTTTACGATTAATTAAATCCATTATTAGGCAATTAATCCTTGATAGGGCCTTTCGGCTTAATTGAGATGATCTCACTCTGAAATAGAATGGGTTTAATTATCTTCCAGCAATTTTTTATTCACCGATGCTCTTAAAAAACACAATTTGGGTAAATTGTTTTGGCATCGAAGAATTCTTCTCAATCGATTCAGTAACCGGGCTTAAATCTGTTTTAGAAGTTTAACAATCGATTCTGAAGAAGACTGCCAGGTGAGGTGAGTATTTGTATAATTGAATGCATTCATTGCCAGATTTCGGTATAGGGCAGGATTAGAAAATACTTTTTCGATATACCGGGCATAGTCCGAAGGTTGCTTATCTAAGGGGAAAGCGTATCCGTTAAAGTCGTTTTTAATAATGGTTGAAACTCCACCAACATTGGTTGCTATCGATGGTAAACCATAAGCACCTGCCTCGGCAAAAACCAGCCCGTAAGCTTCAGCCATCGTGGGTACCAAAAGAAAATGACTTTCAAGAAATAGTTGTTCCAATTGATTTTTACCCGCCATTGATGATTTGCAGATAAAGCCATGATTTATTACGAATTTCGGAAATTTTTTGTTTTTGAGTTTATTGATGCCAACCAGATGCAGGGTAGTTGGTAACCCATTTTTGTTGAGTAATTCTGCAACTCGTATTGCAAAATCGCCTCGCTTCCGCTCCCATTCAACCCCGATAAATAACAAATGACATTCCCTGGTTTTTTTTCGGGTGAGGCTTGATTCAATCTCTTCTCTGGTCTTGAAATGTTCAATGTTGGCCCCAAAAGGTACAACCTTAATTTTATCAGGGGTAACCTTATAATTTTCAATAGCAGATTTAGCTGCCCAATCAGATGAATAAATAATCAAATCAGAATTATCCATGGCCATTTGTTCGAGTCTGTTTCCTTCATAAATATTGCTTTTACAAAAATTGGAGAAGGCCGGGTAAAAACCTACCATACCGGCATAGCAGGCATCTGTATAAAAAACTTTTGGATTTTTGCAGTTTAAGAAAGAGAAATAATTGGAAGATGGTGAAAAAATGATATTTGAATTATTTCGTACCCTGCTTTCAATATTCAAGGCATACCGTTTTAAAATATTCTCTGTTCTGAATAACTCATAGTTATATCCCCTTACTTTGCAACTGATTTTTTTTAAATAGTCTAATACTCCGATTCGGATATTTAAATCGTAAATATACTCAAGTTCAATCAGCTGAGACAGACCTTTTGATAGAAAATAAGGGGTGCCCGACCAGCTAAGAATGTCAGAAGGATCTTTTTTTGTCAGATAATTTATTTTCATGGCTTATCTCTTTAATTCTTTCAGTATATCCAGTTTTGATTTTAATTGATTGTACCGTAAATCTAATATGTCGGTGGAACTTAAAATGCCCATTGATTTGGCTATAGATTTTAATCTTCTTCTGGTAATATACTTCAAAATGTTTTCCTGATAGTTAAAATAAATCTTAGGAAGAATTTTGGTGAAAAAAGAAAATCTGAAACATTTGGGTAGTCTTTTAATAAGACTACTTTCTGTTCGGTGCAAGTCAAAAAAGGAATGAATTCTTTTTGGTTTATAATCCAAGTTGACAGTTAACAGCCAATCTTGCCATTTAAATGCATTTATATGTTTGTAAGCTTTAATGCCGATCCATGGCACACGAAGGGTGTCGGCCACAATAGCACCATGCATGGCTTCTGCCAGAATCAATTCTGATTTTAATATCTCATTGATAACGAATTGAGGGTTATTTCGGGGATTGATAAAGTGGCCACCAGCATTTTTAATCAGATCAGGCCAGCCAGAGTACAGCGTGTCGTCTGTCCAATGCGGAATATAGGACCATTTAAACTCTTTCTTAAATTCTCTAAATTTCATTCCTTTTAAAAGTAATGCGCCATCGGAAATGGCATAGGAAGCAGGCAGGTTAAGCAGGGCAGCTGTTAATGGTCCTCTTACACAAATAAATTCGTATCGGTTATCAATTGTGGGTATTTCGCCGTAACCCAGGCCAGAGCTAAAAATATAGATTTTTTTTGTATTAATCCCTGGCTTTTTAAGCCCCAACAGGGTGCCTATGCCCAAAAGTTCATCGTTGTCATTATCTTCCAGCAGCTCGGGAATATAATATTTGAAAATTAAATCATTGAGAGCATCACCAAAATTTAATTCATCATCAAAATAGGTAAGGATCATGGGAATATTTTATATATCAATTTCATCTTTTATCAATTATTTGCAAACCGTCCTGCTTATGTTTATACAAATCGTAGATATAAAGCATAATCGTAATAAATACTATCCCTTCTCCCTTACCGAAGGGAGTAGTGCCTCCATACATAAATAAAAGAAGGAT
This sequence comes from Bacteroidota bacterium, assembly GCA_037441525.1. Classification (GTDB taxonomy): domain Bacteria; phylum Bacteroidota; class Bacteroidia; order Bacteroidales; family UBA7960; genus SKVR01. Next base: position 7,953 of record JBBISA010000039.1, on the reverse strand, counting down.
AATCGTATAATAACGAAAATACTCTAACTGATGAGGTATTTTTTTAAATATAATCCTCAATATAATGCTATAAACAGCAATAACATAAAATAAACCAAATTTCGAATATTCACCAATAACCCCAATGTCTGATTGATGCAAACCCAAATAGGCACGATAAAAATATACCTTAATACCATACTCCGATAGCAAACTATCCTGGCCATTACCAAAAATATAGGCCCATGCAGAAGTCATAAATTCAGTAACATAAAAAATCATGGAAACTATTCGAATGTTAGGTTTATTGGTAGCTGTTTGTTTACTGGTTAATTCTAACATCTGAATAAAAATATCCTGAAACATTAGGAATAGGGCTATACCCGCGATACCTGCCAAAGTAATTATTAGTGCTCGGGATTTTACCTGGTTACTAAAGAAAATAAAGGCCACGGTCATTAATGTAATCCCTGCCAAACTTTGCCGGGTTCCTTGCAAAATGGCTGTTACAGAAAAGAACACCAATGCAAGCAAGGCATCCCTTATTTTGTAATTATTTAGAAAATTTTGAAGGGATTTCATAAATGCAATTACAGCGAATTCCATTCCTGGGATTAGAACACGAAGTGTTCCCCGCTCAAAAGCTGTGCGAGTATCAAATAGTTGGGCTGGGTAAGCTAACAGTTGTATGAAATAAAGAAAAACATATATCAATCCTAATGGTATAATCAGCTTTTCCATATCTTCTGCATTAACTTTTAAAGCATGCAGGAAAAAATAAAAAAAATAAAAATACATATACCTTTGCACCACAAACGTTACATCAAAACTCTGATTATGAATGCCATTCGCCATCAACATACTAAAAAATGTTGCTATAAGAAACAGGATGATTTCAACTTTAAAGTTTTGCTTAACGCCAGCCTTATCTCCCGAAAGACTATGTATAATTAAAATCAGTAGTATTATGCCAATCCCAACGAACTCTAAAAGCTTTCGAACAGGCTCAGGTACCACAGCAAATGTATAAAAACCATTGGCGAATAAATAGATCGAAATAATCAGGAAACGCTTTATTAAAGGACTGTTTATCATTATATGTGACTATACTGAATTATTTTTTCTCTTTAATACTAATTGACTTAAGGATTAGATTTAAACCTGAAAAGCCTGCCCACGCATGAAATATGGTATAAACTTGCTTCCGGCAATACTATATTAGTTTTTGAAATCACGGCATTTCGACGAAAAATTAAGGAAACCTGGAATCTCTTCAAAATAATTATTTACAAAACCCAGCAATCTGAAATTTGTAAGGTTAAAATTTATTCCAGGATGCAGGTAATTTCATCTGTAAATAATTTTTAAGTTAAGGTCTCCCGTTAATACGGGAGAACCACACATGTTCTAAAACTAATACTCATCGATGTTTGTGTTGTGCAAAAACATGTGAGTTTCATCATAATAAGATTTAAATGTTAAGGTATGATGGAACTCGCATGTGGATAATTTTATTACATCTGTGTTTGTGTTTGGTAAAACATGCTCGTTTCATCACATTAAAATTAGGTTTCGCAGATATAATACAACAACCTATTAATTGATTCTTGGATTAATGTGCTTTTAATCGGGAAACAAAGATCTTTCAATCCCTTTGTTCTTATTTATTTTTAAGCATTCTTAATTTTAAAAATTCTGCTATCAGATTCTTAATCATCCAAACAAATGGGTCAATCTCTCGCTTGATATTTTTTGGTTGTTGCACCCATCTGTAACTCCATTCCAACCCCGACTTTTGCATCCAACGCGGGGCTCTCTTAACTGTTCCACCCAAATATTCAAAGGCTAACCCCACACCAAAACAAATAGTAGAGTTTAAATGAGGAGTTAATAAAGCCATAAGACGCTCTTGTTTTGGAGCCCCTAACCCACACCAGAAAAAAGTGGGTTTTAGAGTATTTATGTCATTTGCCAAAGTTGCAATGTCAAAATCTTCGAGTGGTTGAAATGGAGGCGAAACAGCACCTTTTATCTCTATTCCAGGGTAATTTTTATGGAGTACTTCAACCATTTTTTCTATGGTATACGGAGTACTGCCATATAAATAATGTGATAATCCATTTTTAACTGACAAGCTAAAAAACCTGTCCATCAAATCCTTTCCAGAAGCTTTTCCCACCTGTTTTAAGCCCATTAATTTTGCCAACCAAACAACGGGAGCACCATCGGGAACTGTTATGAAGGAATTGTTTTGAATCTGACAATACTGATGGTCAATATTAGCCAGGTAAGACGTTCTGGTATTGGTAACACAAACATAACCTGATTGCCTATTTTCAACTGCTTCCAATATTCTTTTTACAGTGTTATCTAAACTGGTTATACTAATTCCAATTTTATCAATATAATATCTGTCGGACATTTTGGGAAAATGGGAGGTTAAAATCTGATTTGAAATAGTTTACTTAGAAATTGGTTTACTATATGGATTTGTTATGCTGGAACTTTTTTTAATGACTCCTGCTTTTTCTTTGTCTTGCCAGACTTATCGAAATAGTGATAGTTCCGGTAACCATAAGTAAGCTTGTTTTCTTTTTCGCCATTTACCAACAGGTAAATGTTATTAATTTTCTTCCGTTCAAGATCGTCCATGCTATTGGAGAATGCGCTCTTCTTAGTATGACCAAGTCTGGTTACAAATATCGTTAGATCGGCGTGGCTCATTAACAGGAAAGAGTCGGTGAGAAGTCCATACGGAGGTGTATCAATAATTACGAAATCATAGATTTGCCGCAATTTTTCAATTAATTTGTGGGTTCTGGGGTCGGAGAGTAAAGCTATTGGGTTTGGTGGAATTTGTCCAGCCTGGATAATGTCGAGATTGGGTTCTTCGGTTTTAATTACAATATCGTCCAGTTCGGCCCTATTGATAAGATAAGAACTCACCCCTGGGATTCCATCGGTATTAAAACCATTCATAACCTCTGATGGCTTTCGCAGGTCGAACTCAACTAAAACGGTTTTACTGTTGGCAAAGGCGAAGCTTGTTGCAAGATTAAATGCTGCAAATGATTTTCCTTCGCCAGGAATAGATGATGTAACCAGAATGACTTTATTCTTCTCGCCACGTAAAAAGTACACCAGGTTACTTCTGAGGATATAGAAAGACTCAGCCATGGGTGATTTGGGATTGTTGAGAACAACCTTATCAACAGAGTTGCCGGAAGGTATTGATGCAGCAATTGCCAGATCGGTAATAAGTCGTATATCTTCTTTTGAAGAAATCTGGTTTACAATGAGCTTGCGAAAAACGATAAATCCCGATGGAAAAGCCAACCCTGCCAGGAAAAACAAAGCGAATACAAGAGGAGCATTGGGAGATGCTACTCCACCTGAAATGGGTGGCTCAATAATTTTTGCATCAGGCAGGGTAGATGCTTTGATAATCTGGGCATGAATTCTTCTTTCGAGCAGATTGGTATAAATAGCATCGTTAAGTTTAAACCGACGCTCTATATCCAGGAGTTCGCGCTGAGTTCCGGGTAGGTTGGAAAATTCGCGGTTAAGGCTGTTTATTCTTCCATTTAGTTCATCCAGTTCACTTCTTGTATTGTTTAAACTAAAACTGATATTTTCTGAAATTACATTTTTGAGGTTATCAATCCTGATGTTTAAGGTTGCCAATCTGGGATTACGGGTTTGATCCTGTGAGATCATTCTCTGTTTTTCAGAATTGAGGGTTGTTAATTCGTTAATCAAACCATTGAGAACCTGATCATTTAGCCCAAGAGCGGATGGTGCAATAATTCCGGTTGAATCTTTAAATTGCCTGAAATACTCGTCCATTTGCCGTAAATGGTTGAGTCTGCGTTGTACTTCAACCCTCCTGACTTCAAAATTCTGAAGTTGCATGTACAGGTTTCTTGATTTTTCGTCAATATCCATTACATTTCGATTCAGTCTTAGATTTTGAAGTTGTCTTTCAGAAAGTGTTAGGTCTTCCGAAATATCGCCCAGTTGCCGCTCAATATGCTCAATAGTTTTGTTGGCCAGAAGATTAGTTTCTTCAAAATTTTGCTCAATGTAGGTTTCTATAAGTTTATTCATAAAGTCAAGACCGAGGGTGGCACTTTCGGCCTTCACTGACAAATGCGCAAGGGTTGATTGCAAATCTTCAGCCTTTACGGTTAACCCATTTTTAAAAGACCAAACCAGATAGTCGTAATTATTAAATCTGAAAAACAGGTTTTTGCCTGTATAGTTTTCAGGCCGGTAATTTCCATTCAGTAATATTCTGAAGGAGGTATGCTGATTACTAACTGTTGCACCAAAATCATACACGCCGGAGAGTTCAAAATTGCTGACTATCCCAACTGAGCGGTCATTCCTGAAATCGACCATTTCAACATAGTCGGCTGATGCCGAAATAAAAAATCTGCTTTCGTTAAGAATATCAATATGAAACAGAAGGTTTACCGGCTGGCTGTTTCCCTCTGCAGGGATTACTATAAAAGGTGAATTCTTGTATATATTTTGCAATCCAAAGGTGAATTTTTTGGGGATTTTATCGTCCTGCATGTAATAATAGGTGCGCAAATCCATGTCGGCAATAACCTGCCTGATTAAAGGTAGGGACTGTAAATAAAATATCTCATTGTTAAAAGTTTTGTCCTGTACCATAAAATTAAAGGCCTGCAGTAAATCTCCGGGGCCCCCACTTACATTCCTTCTGTTTTCAGTTCTTAGCACGATTGAAGCGTTAACTCTGTAGGTTTTTGATGTATATTTATAATACAGGAATGCGAGTACCATCATCAGTACAACAGAGATTGCAACTGCAAACCAATTTCTGACTACATCTCTGAATGCGGATGACAAATTAATTGCCAGTATATCTTTTGTTTCTTTCATGTCGAATAGTTTTAAAATTAGAATTCTCTGGGAGGGTTAAATGATTAACCAGCATAATGCTAAATTTTGCAGTTAGATTGCACGGGGAGGTGCATTTATTTTAGGTTGTTTTGGACAAATGTATAAACAAATAAGCCTGTGGTTATTAAACTTAATATCAAATTATAAGGCACTGTTGCCAATCCAAACTTTTTCCTGCCAAGGGGTTCAATATACACTATATCGCCAGAGGTGATGTTATACATTTCTGATTCGAGAATATTACCCTTTGTAAGGTCTACATAGTATTTATATCTATTCCCGCCATTTTCTCTTATAATTAAAACTTTTCTGCGATTGCCAAATTCTGTAATATCGCCAGCTAAAGCAACAGCCTGCAATACATTTATATTCTTATAATCGAACATATAAACACCAGGTCGAGCCACTTCACCCATAACTGTTACTCTTGTATTCATAAATCTCATGAAGACAGATGGAAGATACAGGAATTCAGCCAATCTTTCCTCAATCCGGTCAGATGCCTGGTCAATAGTTAATCCACCAATATCAATACGGCCAACATAGGGTAATTTTATTTTTCCGTCTTCGCTGACAATATAGCTCATTAATCTGGCATCTTGCATTCGTTGCTGGCCATCGCCCAAAAAATTGACGGGTTGCTCGTCGGCGCTGGTAATTCTTACATATATCTCATCTCCGGGTTTAATCCTGATATCAGCAGGTTCGCCATAGAAAACAGATTGGGTGTCGGATTGAACGTATGCAATTCGCTTTACGGGTACGCAAGACACTATTCCTAAAGCGATAATCATTAGAAGTGTAATCTTTATAAATATATTTTTCATGTAGTTTTACTTTTTGCGCATCAAAAATAATGATAATTTATCGATGAAAAACTAATTTTATTCTATAAACAGTTTTTTTATGAGATTTCTTTAAGATTTAACATTTACATCAAGCCATTTTATCTTCTCAATCACTACTTTGATCCATGAATCCATCTCTGGTTAAAAAATATTCTATTATCCGGTTTTTCTGTTCCAGTTGTTCCTCCAGTGTACTGATATGTGATTCTAAACTTGAAATAAGCTTTTGCTTTTCATAGCATCTTTCACATATACCAGGGCTATGAGATTTTATTTCGTTTTTGGATTCAGCGATAATTGGCTCCGGCGGTTCTTGCAATAGGCCAGATGATGTTAAATTCATGAGGAAATCAGGCCTTTCTTCAGCTATTGCTTTTTTAGAAGAAAGTTTGTGTCGTTGGTCAATGTTACGCTGGTTTTTGTCTTTTAAAAAAAACAGTGAATCAAATGACTTGCCAGTAGCCAGGGGGAATGGCTCACTTTTACTTATTCTTCTGTGAAGATACTCCTCAAATCCGTCATAAAAAACAGGCCCTTCACCCGTGTCGAGGTAATTGAGATTAATTCCGAATTCATGAGATATAAGTTTGCGAAATCGCTCGTTTAAGCTATTGCGGCCTTGTTCAATGCTCGCATAGGATGTTAATGCCATGCCAATTCGTTCGCCAAATTCTTTCTGGCTTAGACCAAGAGATTTCCTGATTTCCCGGAGACGTTCGAGTATTTCTTCAGTGTTGTTTGACATTTTTTTTGTAATTTGTAAAATATTACGTTTTTTAGCTTAATATTGCATTATAAAACGTAATAAATACAGTACGGCAGCTTATATTAATTATTTAACGTAGTTTTCAGTTGAAATTGAAGTTATTTTACGAAAAACATTGTTCAAAGGTATTAAAAAAAGTAGCGCCATAGAACGTACTTTTCAATAACAAAGAACAAATCAAAACAAACGAACAAAAAAATCATTATCCTATGAAAACGCAACAGATTTACAATTTGATAATTCTTGATGAAAGTGGTTCGATGAGTTCCATTAAAAAGCAGACCATTAATGGATTTAATGAAGTAGTTCAAACCATTAAAGGGATTGAAGAAAGATTTCCTGAACAGGAACATTTTATCTCGCTGGTTACTTTTAATACATTCGGTATAAAAACTTTGCTATTCAATTCGCTGGTAAAAGAGTTGAAAGAAATTTCAGGATCAAGCTATAATCCAAATGCTGGTACACCGCTCTACGATGCCATGGGTATGGCTATTAACAGGCAAAAAGAAAGTATTACCGGCAATCTGTTGGCCAATGTGCTGGTAACAGTAATTACTGATGGAGAAGAAAATTCTTCGAAGGAATTTACGGGTTATGCAATTAAAAAAATAATTGATGAATTAAAGCAACTTAACTGGACTTTTACCTATATAGGTGCAAATCATGATGTTGATGCATATAGCAAAAAACTTTCGATAGATAACAGTCTGATATTTGAATCAGATGAAAGAGGCACCCATCAGGTGTTTCTGAAAGAAAAGAGTTCAAGAATTGCATACAGCATGAAACTGCGCAAAGGAGAAAATGTTAAGGAAGACTATTTCAAGGATATGGATGATGATAATGTTGATATTGGGTAATAAAGCATCGGCATTGGAGCAAACCATTCTATATACAAATCATATTGGTTCCCTCTTTTTAAGCGATTTTAGTTTCTCTCCAATATTTTCGGCAGCATCGGCAAAAGGGAGCAGAATCAGGTCGGCGCCGGCGAGTTCAAGTTCCTTTGCACTGCGGCCGGTGTAGGAAGTAACGGCAATTTTTCCTTCGTAGCCAGCCTGTTGCAGATATTTTATTTACGACAGGATTATTTGCTTATCAGGAAGGGTTGAGATCATGCATTGGGTGTTTTGCGGCAGAATTTCCATGATTTCAGGGTCGTCGGCATCGCCATATTGGGCATGGCGTCCTTTGCGTTTCCACCGGCTTACCGCCCGGGGATCGAAATCTACTCCAAATACCCTGAATCCCTTTTTTTCGAGAGCTTTTGCAATATTATTCCCATACATTCCCAACCCAAAAATTACTACATCTGACTTGTCCTGAAATAGGTTTACACTAAAAAGTGCAAACCTATTTCAGGACAAGTCAATATGCTTCATTGGGGTAATGTTTCAAGGTGTCATACATGCTGTTTTTCATTAT
>JBBISA010000038.1:0-41484 GCA_037441525.1 Bacteroidota bacterium | reverse complement strand
ATACTATTTTTTAATGGTGGGTTAGAACTATATCCACGAAAATGGTAGTAGAACCATTATTTCAAGCTGTTAATTACTTTACAGTCTTTTAAAATTTTTTGGAAGCAGGATCAACGCCTTCGGTAAATTTTTTTTGTAATTATTTAAATGGATCGTCATGGAGCGGAAAAGCTTTAATCTGATAGTATATTGATAAAAACAGTGATATATTTTACGTTTCCTTTATTGCAAATAAATGCGATCAGTTTGAATAGTTTAATTTTTGGAATACAGATGCCTTGGAAAATCTGATTCACAGCTTTTTTTATGATTACATCAGTGTTTCATCATAAAAATCCGTATCATCAGCGTTCCATTTCTAAGTTTATCCAGCATTTTATCATACAAAATCCGCGTAAACTGCGTTCCATCTCCCATTCAAATATTAACATATCAAATAAACTCCCGAATGTTAATTTTCATAATTAGATTTTGTTCAAAATCGTTCATATTGTACATTTACGAACAATAACAATTAAGATAAATGAATGTGGTTGGGTGAAGGTATTTTTGTAAGTAAAATAAAATCAGATAAATAAGTCAAACGGCATATATTTGGATTGAAAAACAGTCAAATCGGCTAAAACACAATAAAATCATGAAACAAGCATGTGCATAATTTTGGTCACCCAAGAAAATGTTCACACATGCCATTGGCTACGCCGAGCTCGCGAAGTGCTCGGTTCCATCTGACCTATAATAACAAATAATGAACTGATGAAAAACCTTACAATCTCTGCAATCTGCTTTTTTTGCCTGATAATATTGGCGCCAGCGAAATTTAACCATCTACAGGCCCAAGCCTCTCCTGCAAAGCAACGGCAAGCCGCCGGTAAGCTCATCCAACAGTTTAACAACGAAAAAACACCCGGTGGTGTGGTAATGGTTATGCGCAATGGAAGGGTAATCTACACCAAATCTTTCGGAATGGCCAATCTTACCCACAAGATTCCTTTTCAGGTAAGTACCCCCACCAACATTGGCTCAACCACCAAACAGTTTACCGCCATGGGCATAGCACTGTTGCAGGAAAGGGGGCTACTATCCATCGAAGACGATGTACGGAAATACATTCCCGAATTGCCCGATCTGGGTGAGACTGTGCGCCTCAGGCATTTGCTGTCGCACTCCAGCGGCTACCGGGAGTACCTGAATTCTTTGCTGATGGGAGGATGGCAAATGGGCGATATGATAAGGGTTGAAGAGATCATTCCCATGGTGCAAAGGCAGCCTGCCCTGCAAAACAAACCCGGCGAAACATTTAATTACAACAATACCGGCTATGCCCTGCTTGCTATGGTGATTGAGCGTGTTACAGGCGAAAAATATCCCGAATGGATGAAAGAGAACATTTTTCATCCATTGGGCATGAATAATACCCTGGTTCGTGTCCATCCCGGGCAGATAATTCCCGGCAATGCACAGGGTTATATTAAAATTGATGAGAACACCTACCAGGAAGCAATGGATATCCCGGCATCCATAGGAGCAGGGGGCATATATACTACCATTATTGACCTTGAAAAATGGGTGCTCAATTTCTATAACCCCAGGCTGGGGGATGCCAATCTGATAAAAAAACTTCAAACGCCCTTTGTTCTAAACAATGGTAATACTATGAGTTATGCTTACGGGCTTATGGTGGGCGAGTTGAATGGCCTTAAAATGGTTGAGCACGGTGGTGCTGATATTGCACACCGGTCAATGCTTTTAATATTCCCCGAAGTTAAGGGTGCCATAATAACACAAAGCAACAACAGTTCCTTTTCGGGGCAGATATCAAGGCAACTGGCCGATATATTCTTTGCTGATGTTATGAAAAAGAAAGAAGATGATAAGAAAGAGCCTGCCAGGCCTGGCGAGTATGTATATGATGTGAATAAATTCGACGAGCTGGCTGGCAGGTACGAGTTGGCAATTGCCCCTGGTTTCGTTCTGGAATTCAGGCGTGAAGGTGATAAACTGGTCACCCAGGCCACCGGTCAGGGTGCCGTGGAAATTTTTGCCAGTTCCGACTCCACTTTTTACCTTAAAGTGGTTCAGGCTTCAGTTACTTTCCACCGCAACGCTGAGGGCAAGGTAGAACACATAACCCTGCATCAGAATGGCAACCATCGAGCCAACCGACTTTTCGAACCGGCATGGAAACCATCAGATGAAGACCTAAAAATGTACAAGGGAAGATATTTTAGTGCCGAACTGGAAGCCTACTATACCATTGCCGTGAATATTGACGGTAACCTGGTGTTGCAGCACCGCCGCATGGACGACCTGCCTCTGAAAGCCGAATCGAAGGACGAGTTTGCAGCTGCCTTTCCCATTCCGCAACTCAAGTTCCTTCGCAACGAACAGGGCGAAGTTACAGGGTTCGAAGCCTCCAGCGGACGATCAGCCGGTATAGTATTCGAAAAACAGCAGTAATGGTTCATTCTGAAGTAATAATCCGCCCCCTGACGATTTCTGACAGGCATCGCCTTGTGGAGTTTGCCAACAACGAAAATGTGGCCCGAAACCTGCGCGATGCCTTTCCGCACCCCTATACATTGCACGATGCAACAGAATTTATCGAAAGGTGTGCCCATCAGTCACCTGCAATGGTTTTTGCCATCGTATTCAATGGGCTCTATGTAGGCAATATCGGCTTGCATCAGGGTGTTGATGTGTACAGGAAAACTGCCGAATTGGGCTACCTGCTCGATGAAAATTTCTGGAACAAAGGCATTATGACCAGGGCCGTGAATCTTATCTGTGAGTACGGTTTCAAAGAGTTGAATCTGGTAAAGATATGGGCAGGTATTTTTGATTTTAACATCGCTTCAAAAAGTGTGCTCGAAAAAGGGGGATTTAAACTGGAAGCCATCCTTGAAAAAGCAGTGTTCAAGAATAACCAGATTGGCGATGAATACCGTTATGCCCGCATAAATCCCGACTTTATTGGTATATGAAAAAGAACTCCATTGTTTTTCCGGTTCCGGCTTCGCGTATTGCCACTTTCGATGGAAATGCAGTGGCCCGGCCGAAGCATCATGTTGCTGCTTTGGTAGAATGGGATGTAACCCTTGCCAGGCAAAAGATAAGAGATGTAAAACGAACCGGACAGCGAATTTCATTTAACGCATGGATGATCAGGGTAATTGACTATACGCTGCAGGCCCATCCACAGGCAGCTGCTTTTAAGGTTAGCCGCAAAAAACTCGTAGCTTTTAACGGAATTAACATAGACATGGTTGTGGAGTAAAACATCAATGGCAACAAGGCGCCTTTCCCTTTGGTAATAAGGCAGGTAAATACAAAAACTGCATCCATGGTGTTTGATAAGATTGAGAATGCCAAAGGTGCGCCTATGGCAAGGTTTGTAAAAGACCTTACTGCGCGCATTGAGCGGGGATAAGGTCTTTAAGTAAAGATTCTAAACCTTTTACAAGGGTAATCAAAGTACGAAAAATGGAAAACATCATTGAAGGCGTTCGCAACGAGTTGATTAACAACAGCGATGAAAAAACCCTTGCATCATCACAGAGGTTTTTTAAGGAAAGCATCCTTTCTTATGGGGTGAAGGTGCCGGTTGTACACCGGATAAGCAAAGAACTCTTTCTTAAGGTTAAAGACCGGAAAAAGGATGAGATATTTGACCTTTGTGAAAGCTTCTGGCAATCTGGCTACATTGAAGAGTCGTTCATTGCCTGTAATTGGTCATACAATGTTCGCAGGTACTATAAACCCACTGATATTGAAGTATTTGAAAGATGGATAAACTGTTATGTAAACAACTGGGCATCGTGCGATACTTTTGGCAACCACACGGTTGGCTATTTTATTGAGAAATTTCCCGAATTTATCGACCGGCTAAAAGTATTTGCCCTCTCAGAAAACCGATGGATGCGCAGGGCAGCAGCAGTATCACTTATAGTCCCTGCCCGGAAAGGGAAATTCATCCCGGAAATCCTTGAGATTGCCGACCTTTTGCTCACCGACAAAGACGACCTTGTGCAGAAAGGCTACGGATGGATGCTCAAAGCTTCAAGCGAGACACACCAGCAAGCCATTTTTGATTTTGTAATGAAAAACAAGGCAGTAATGCCCCGCACCGCACTCCGGTATGCCATCGAAAAAATGCCAAAGGAGTTGAAGGAGAAGGCGATGGCGAAATAAGAAATCACGTTCCTCGCTGAAAGGCACAACTTCGTGTTTCACAGGTTTTAGGGCAACAAAAGGAATTTTACTGTCAATTTTACTAAACGCCTTTAGGTATTGGACTGATAGGGGACAGGTCAAGCAGGGACAGGTCAAACCCTGTCCCTACCATGGTTTTGGCATGTTTTTAAATGGCTAGTCCAGCCCGGCTATTACATTGGAGTGCAGTGCTCTATAAAACATGTTTGAAAATACAATAGCTTTTGGTTAAATTTAGTATCCGGAAATTATGGTTAAATGTTTTTAATTTAACTTATAAAAGAAAGAAAATCATTAATGCTTAAATCTCATGATTATTCCAAACCTTTACCTTTAGTAAGTACGACCTGACTGTAAATGTTGATCTTACAAGAGATTATTTTGAACGTTTGCATGCGCCCCCAAAAGCTTTTTATATTTTTGAAAATTCTGCCCACAGCCCCTGTTTGAAGAATCGGAAAAATTCAGGGAAATTATGGAGAATGATATTTTGAAGATTGATTTAACTACATTTATGCAAAACAATTGAAAAGTTTCTATATCCCATGTCCGCCAGTTATTTTAATAACAAAGCCCAGTTCCCCGATGATTTCATGCTTGCCGCGGCATTGGGGACCACCTTAGTCCTTTTTGAAAACATCAGGAACTATATTAGCAAAAATTACGGCGATACGACTACCGAATGGAAATTTTATGGGGCCAAATCGGGATGGGTGCTAAAAATGCTGTTAAAGAAAAAGAACCTGTTTTTCGTTATCCCCTGCAATGGTTATTTCAGAGTAGCATTTACCCTGGGCGAAAAATCTTTGGAAGCTCTATCGGCCAGCGATCTGCCTGATTATATAAAAGATCAGTGGAAAAAAGCCACAAATCATACCGAAGGAAGGACTGTGCAATTTGATATGAGGGATGATGATCATATCCACCTGGTGACCCGGCATATTTCAATAAAACTGGAAAAGGTCTGAACCAGCTGGTGTCATTCCTGCAAGAGTCCAACTTTTATTGAGTGTTTATTAATTTGCACTAATGACCGAAACCGAACAGTATTGATCATGAATGGTCAACAAATCAATGATTAACGATTGTGATGAGCTTGTAATAGTCAAATAATTTCAGTGCAAAGGTTGCTCAGCCAAATAGCGCCGGGCATATAGCCAATCTTGATGAACCTGAATAGTTTAACGTGATTTAATCGGCGTTATTAGTTGGTTTCGGGTTGACCTGAAGGAAGAATGATGCTTTGCAAGTTTTCAGTGATATTAATGTTTAACGATTTAACATGAAACCCACATGTTTTGCAAAACACTAACACCGATGAGAATAAGTTTTAGAACATGTTTGGTTCTCCCGTATTGACGGGAGACCTTAACTAAAAAATTATTTACGGATGAAACTTTGAACATTAAAAAAATGGTAGTAGAACCATATTTTCATTCATGTGGTAATGGTTATCGCAGAAAAAATAATATATTGACTAATAGCTATTTAGCCGGATTACCCTATTCAGGAACAGGTGCATATCATCAATAAAATTGCAAATGTGCGCTCGAGATAAAAATTCAATTCTATTTTAGATCGAAAAATATTTATATTCCCTGATTTGGCAGCTTACTGATAATATTTTCATTAGTTTAGACTGAATAATTTTCAATGTCGGTCATCAGAAAATGGCTTAAGTCATGTATATGATAAAAATTAAACTCAATTAATTTTGTTGAAATTAACTTAAATTTCTTTTCTTTGTAACTGAAAGGGAGGAGGGTAATACTGTAGGTTTATGGTTTGCAAGGTGTTTATTAACAATGCAATAGGTCAATTAAATGAAATATCATATTTACGCGTTTGTAATTTTAACTTTATTAGGCTTAGCCAACACAAATGTTTCAGCCAATAATATCCGTATTACAAACCGCCACGAAAGCACACGGATAATTAACGACAGCACTTTTGTAACCCAGGTTTCCATAAAACTGAAAAGCAGCCCACAGCCTGTTGTTTATCCTGTTTTATACGATCATGTGCTGGAGAAGGTAAGCGAGGTGAGGGTTTACAGAATTCAAAATTCTCAGCACATTCGCATGAGAAACATCCAGGCATCCGAAGAAACCATCAACCTTGATTATATCAACTGCCGCAGGGTGAAATCTGTGGTTATTCCGGCCAACACCGAGGTAATAGTAACTTATACTATTACCTGCAACCAATTAATGTATCTGGCCGATCTGCGCTTTTTTTCCTATTTCGAAACCGATTCCTTAAGGTATGATCTTACAATTCATCAACAATACAGGCTGACTTACCGGATCAACAACGAAAACATGATGAGTTATCTGGCAATCGATTCACTTAATGTGGGGTCAGCACACAGGTTAACTGTTAAGGTTGTCCCGGCAAAGGTAGAAAGCGATCCGATGATGTATTTTGGCATTTACAGAAACCTTACGGTTCCAATCATGCGCACCATTGTTGTGCCCGAAACCCATTTTAACAACGAACAGGGATATTTTAACCAATGGCTGGTTGAGCGGTATGAACCTACTAAAGGACTGAGCGATACAGCCATTAAAAAGATTGACGAAATTACCCAGGGAATTTCTGATACCACTGTTATCGTTAAAACCCTTTATGATTATGTGCGAACCAGGTTTAAAAATGTTTCCATTCAGGTGGGCATGGGTGCATTTATTCCCACACCGGCCAGCGAAGTATTCCGATTAAAATACGGCGATTGCAAAGACCTGTTGAACTTTTTGTGTGAAGCGCTTAATTATAAAGGGATAAGATCTGATCTTGCACTGGCTGCAACGTTTAACCACATAAGCGATTGCGATTTCCCGGTATTAGGTTCAGCCAACCATGTTATTTGTGTAATGTATATCAATGGAAGCCCATTATTGCTTGATCCTACCGATCCCATTCACCTGCCCGGCTTGCCGGTAGAAAGCCTGCAAAACCGGACTGTTTTTATCATTAACAGCCATGGGGGCGAATTTTTGCGCCATCATGCCTTGCCAGCCCCCGAAAACCGGATTGGTTACTATATTTCCCTTGTAATGAACCCCGATCTAATGCAATTAGATGGCGCCTTCGATGCCCGGTATAACGGCATAGCAGGCAATTTCCTCAAACGAACATTCCTCGATCTGAACGATGACAAAGTTAGAGGACACGGTAAAAAACACTTCGAGTCAATATTTAACAACCAGCAGGTTAAAGGGATCGCTATAGCTGATCATCCCGGTTACATCGAGGCCAGTGGAGAACTTTCGGTAAAGGGGAGAATGATCAGTGATAATGAAAATCTGTTTTTGTTCTTCGATTTCCTGCCGCGGCTTATCGAAAGTGTGGAGAGAAACACGGTTATTGATGGAACTTTTCTTAGAAACACCATAAGCAAAACGGTAAATGTAAGTATTGATGTTGAAAGACCTTTTGAATCGTTTCATCCCATTCAAAATACCTTTTCGGCCGATGGCATTTCGGTGGCCCTGTCTGTTACCAACCCTCGGGTAACATTATAAACTTTGAGCACGATTTCAATCTCGACCATATTTTTATCGATAAAAACAATATTGACGCTGTAAATCAGGTGCTGAACTCATTTAACAACTTTTTCAATGAACCTGTTATTCTTAAAACCAAGGGTTAGTGTTTTACTTCTGCTGGTAAACCTGGCATTGATTGGGAATGCAAACACCAGCAACACACCGGCAACATCGCCCGATTTTAGGGATCAGCTCCTCAATGCCGATGCATACATTGTGTATTAAAATACAAACGTCAGCTTTTCGAAGATCTTCCAGGTATACCGGAAAAACACTTCTGTTTCATATAAAATGGTTTTTAACAACAGGTCGGGTGTGGAAAACTATGCGTATTTTAATGTTTCCAGATATGCACTCGATCAGATTAAATCATTTAACATTAAAACCACCAAAGCCGATGGTGTGCTTGCTGAGATTGACTCTGCCGATGTTTTTAAATACATGCCTGCACTTGGTGAAAGTGGCCAGATAGTATTACCCATACCGGGCATTGAGCCTGGCGATACATTAGAGGTAAACTTTTTATTTACAGAAAGGATAAGAGACCCGGAGACAGGCACCTATATTCTTCCTTTCAGAGAAATCCCCAACCTGGCTGAGATTTACAAAATTTCTATTCCCAACTATCTGCATCTCGACATAAAGAAAAATAACAACCACCCCGAACCCATTATTGAAACAACTGATTCTCTGGTTACCTGTTTGTTCAGGCTCGAAAATCTGCCAGGTATAAAATACAACGAATACACCTGCCCATTTTGCGAACTGCCCTATGTTCATTACACGGTTTTTGCAAACGAAAACAGTTTAAAAACCTACAAACACATTTATAACCAGTCGTTTAATGTTTTTACCCAGCCCATGATGGCCGACCGCCAGCATGCATCACAATACAAAAAGTGGAAACGCAGTGTTTTAAAAAACGCCGGTGATGTTGATAAATTTCAGACCCTTGAACTTTTGCTTGACGACATAATGCAGAACTATGTCATTGAGCCCCTTTAGAAACATGAGTTGATAAAATCGAGTGGGTACTTCCTTTATAAAGGCCGTTTCAACCCCATTAGTATAAGGCGGTTGTACCGCGAAATTCTGGAAGATCTTGAAATTGTTTACTGGGCAGGATTCGGACGAAGCCGACGACAGGGCGCTATTGAGCAAGACTACATCAGAGTCCAGGAAGTAGACCACATGTTCTTTGCTTTCAAAAAGCCCGATGGGTCGTTCAACTTATTATACCCACCAGATCTGTATCACAAATACCAGTTAAATGAATTACCCGTTTCTCTGTACAATACCGAAGCTGTAATTGCCAAACCTTTCAGAGGCAGGCCCGTTTTCCGGAGAGAGCAATTTATCAGAAAAGACCTGCAAATGGAAGTAGCCGATTCGGTGATTACCAATGTTATTAAACTGCCGGGAATGGATGAAAGGATGAGCTACATAAGGCAAACCTTTTTCTGCGATGTTGATGCAAAGGAGAAGAGCATTTCGTTCAATTCCATGCTAACTGCATCGGGTGGCATATCTACCGAATTAAGGCGGTTTATGGGCCAATTATACCAGGACAAGGAAATAGGCGATTATTATCAGGCCCTGTCAGAATTTGAGGGCCGGGGCACCTCCATCCAGATCGATACAATTACAAAATTTGACCTTAAGAAGCAGAAATCCTATGTTTTTACAATAAATGCAAAGGGCACCATTCAAAATGGGATAACCTTCATTAACGAAAGCCTTGTTAGTATTTACCTTGTCAGCTTATTGCAACAAAGTATGGTTGATCTGCCCGACGAAGAAACTGCCGATATGGACTACTATTTCGATTTTATCTATACTGATCTTAGTATGGTAGTGCTGAACTTTCCTTCACCGGTTCGACTGATAGGAGCTGAACAAGCTAACCGGGAATTGAAAAATGAATATGGTGCCTATACATTAACATTTCACGCATCCGATAATTCTCTTACCATTCAATCAACCTACACTATTCTTAAAGATTTTATGCCAAAAGAAGATTTTCAGAAAATGAAGGAACTGAATGATTTTGTGAAGCAGGCCCGGAATATAAGAATGTTGGTGAGATTAAAGGAGTCTAAAGAAGGTTAGCGTTTAATGCATATTGAACAGAATTTCATAAAGATAATATTGTGTGTAGTTGATTTGTCGATCCATTTCATTTTATAGGTTTTATAAACTCGTAATCTAAACTCGGATGTATAAAAATCTCATAAAAAAACAAAAACCAGTAAAACCGAACTGAATTTATGTTTACATTCATGTCAGAAAATAAGCCGAAATAACGAAAAAATTACTTAAAACATAGATTATGTTCGACAAAAGAAAAAAGCCCTGTTCCGGTTCGCTTCAAAGGCAAAAGAGCAGGGGAGGGAGAATTTCCCTGCATCACGATGACGATACCTATCTGCAGTACCATTCCGGCGACACGCTCTCCGATATCAATCGTCAGTTAGGCTTTACCAACCGGAAATTTATTTACCTGGTATAGAAGGGTAAAGCAATCATTTAAAGCTTATAAAACAATACAAAAGCCCTGGTGGAATCAACTTATTCCACCAGGGCTTTTTAATTAAAATAAGCAATAAGTAACTTGGTTAAATAATGATTTAGCCGCCGATAAGTTTAATTCAATTGTTCGCAATCGTCCTTAGTTACCATATTTAAAATAAGGTAAAGGATGGAGGTGTTATTGCAATGGTAGTATTAGATCTTTAATCAGAACATATAACCTTTAAATTTGAATGGTTGTTAAGTAATATAAAATCAGATGAGTAGTGCATTGTATGATTATCGGATGCTATGTATTTTGAAATAATATTTTCTGCATTGTAATTGATTTTCTTTTTTTATTATTTTCGCAAGCAGATATTATTGCCAATAATGATATTTATACCATATTAAAAAATAATTTTAAATTCTTTTTCGCATTTTAAATTATTTTGGAACTACAAAGGGGTTAATGAACATTCCAAGAGATTTTGATTTATTGAAACTGAAGATTACTTTTTTTCTGAAACAGAAACAAAGTAAATCATCTATTTTGCAATTAAATTTTCCATCCGAAAAGCAGACTAAAAAAGATAACTCTTTCTTTCACAAATTGCCAGGGTTTAAAATTCTCATAAATTCATTTTGTCTTTTTCTATTTAATAAGGGAAGTTGTAACCCTGTTACATTGTGGTTACACACACACATTGCGAATATGTAATTGTGTTGAAATATATTGTAGTGCGATCTTTATTTTTAATAATTCCAGCCTTTATCTTCCACGAAAAGATTTACCCCCATAATATTAGCGTATAAGGATTTAGTTAATTTAACTGTATATTAGTTATTGAGTAAATTATTTTAAAACCCCAAAAAGCAAGTATTATGAGAAAAATTTTTGAATTAACCATAATTATAATTATCGCTTCTTTATTAAGTAGTTGTAGCGATGAAATCATAGATAGATCAAGCAATGAAGCAGATAGCTCATCTCAGAAAACAAACAGTCTAAAAATTGACACTTTTTATGAGTTTGCTGATGAGAACACCTACAACCAGTTAATTGATAAACTTATTGAGTTAAATGTATATACTGCTGATAATCTTGTAAAATCAGATGGGTTTAAATCGTATGCTACTATTTATAAGGAGTTTGCTGAAAAAGCGCATTCGAAACTTTCTGAAAGGGAATATAAACAGTTACTGGCAGATTACTCCGATATTATTAAAATAGAGGACGATGTAATTTCTCCACGCATTGATAATCCATTAATAAGAAATATTGTAAACAGACAGGGTTTAGTTAAGATAGGATCACAAATCCACTTATATAAGGAAATGGAGATGCTTATTTCTTTGAATGGGAGTTTGGAAGATCTTTTTTTAGCATCAGAAACAAAGAATGATGTGGAAGGTGTTCTTAGATTTGATTATAACGTAGATTTTATTAAAAATTATGTGGCTTGTGGATCATCTCAAACCAAAGAAATACAATATGGCTCTGATAGGAAAGCAAAGCTTAAATGCGACATAATTCGCCAATATGAAACAATAAGCTATCCATCTGCCTGCAATGGTGAAGCCTATTGCCGATTTAGAACTATTGCTTGGTCTGAAGGCACACCCACTAAAAAGAATTTCTGGGGGAATTGGATGGTATACAGCACAACAAATGAAATAGATTTAAAATATGAGGCCTATAATTTTCTTGGGCAAATAAGTTTGGTTAATTACCATAAAAAAGACACCCAAGATGATATTGGCATCGTTCACTTTGCAGTTATTGGACAGGAAGGTTATGGTTGTTGGAGTGAACAGGGGAATTATCAAGGTGTTTTTTATTGGATTAACAAAAACAAATATAAACATAGGGGAACCAATGACAATTGGGCTGAAATCCAATGTGGGGCTTATTAGAAAGGACGCTCAAATTAAGATTTTCAATGGTTATGTTTACAATGCTTTTTGTAAAGAGTAAAAATGGTTTATTTTCATTCGGGGGCAGGTACCTGCCCCCGAATTTCCCATTTAATTTGCTAAATACGTTTCTATACTCAAAAAAGTTTCATCAATGAACCTCCGACTAATAACCTTAATTCTTGTTTTATATGCCTGTTTCCCAATATGTGCCCAAACCATTTGCGGATATGTTACGGATAAAAATACAGGTGAACGTCTCCCCGGTGCTAATTTCAGGGAGATAGGAACATTCCGGGGTATTAGCTCAGATGCAAATGGGTTTTATTGCCTGAGTTTTCAACGCGAGTCATCGTGGATTGTTAGCATGATAGGATACACATCTGACACTATAATGTATACCGAAAGCAGCAGTTACACCTTTACAATTGAACTAAAGCCACTTGTGGTTGAATTACCAGGAATTGATGTGGTGCAGGCCCATAGTGCTAATAATTTTAAAGAAGGAAAATTTACATTTTCACCAATATCGCTTTCCAGAGTTCCTTCATTGGGGGGCGAGCGCGACATAATAAAAACACTTACTGTTTTTCCTGGTATTGCTGGTGGCAATGAGGGTTTCTCCAGTTTTTCGGTTAGAGGTGGTGGTACCGACCAAAATTTATTCGTTTTGGATGGCGCCCATATTTATAATACCGGGCATCTTTTTAATTTTTTCTCAATTTTTAATTCTGATGCACTTAAAAGTGTAACAATCTACAAAAATTATTATCCACCCCGCTTTGGAGGTCGATTATCGTCAGTAACCGATATTCAATTTCGGGATGGTAATAATCAGAAAACTGAATTTAAAGTTGACCTTGGTATAATAAATTCTAAGATTGCCATCGAAGGACCCCTTGGTCGAAACAATAAAACATCGTATATACTTGCCATGAGAAGTTCATACCTCGATTTATTTAAAACAAAAAAAATAAAGCGATTTTATGATGAAAAACCCAGTGGCTTTTATGATGATGTTAGTGATTTTGGGTATACTTTTGCAGATTTTAATTTTAAGGTAAATCACAATTTTAATTCAGCGAACAGAATTCAGCTTACCCTGTTCGGTGGGGCTGATTATTATAAGGTTTGGAATATTTTTTACACAAGTGTTGATAATACAAGGTTCGATCGGTTTAATACACTGGCAAGTCTAAAATCTTTTCACCTTATTGATTCCAGGCTTTTTGTTGAGTTCATCGCGTCTTTCAATAGACAATCTAACGAAATAACCGAAAGGAACACAATGTTTTGGCGAGATGTAGTTTACCATCCCGAAACCCGAACATTCAGTTATATTCCCTACCTTTTAAGCAGAAATATTTCTTCTGAAAATTCAGGATTGCATGATTTTTCCCTTGAAAGCCACACCACGTATAACATAGGCAAAAACACAGCAATAAAATCAGGATTATCAGCTATAAAGCATTTTTATAATCCTGGAATTTATGCCAATACCTTTTCTGATACTTTAGCAACCATAGGAAAAATTCTTGCAGAACCTGCCAGTGAAGCAACCGAAATGGCATTGTATTCTGGCATTGAAACAACCTTATTTTTCAATTTAAATATAATGGGGGGGCAGATTGTCAATGTTTAAAGCCCATGATGCATTTTATATTAATCCTGAACCAAGAGTTTCTCTCAATTATTCATTTGATAAAATTGGAACTTTCAGCGCATCGTATACAGTTATGAGCAAGTACAATCATGCATTGTCAAAGAACGAACAGCTTATGCGAAATTTAGTATGGGTTCCGGCAACATCTCAATATAAACCTGAAAAATCTTATCAATATTCATTGGGCTATCTTAAGAGCCTATTCAGGAATGAGTATTCCTTTCAAACCCATATTTATTTCAAAACCATGAAGGACCTTGTTTTTTTCTGCCATTTAATAAGGATCGTTATCTTGCCTACAGATGGGAAGAAAAATTATTGGGTAGCGGAAAGGGGAAAGGTTATGGATGGGAAATTATGCTTGAAAAAAATCGAGGTAAACTCACTGGAAATATAAATTATACCTTTAGCAGGCATTTTAGGCAATTCTCTGAAATAAATAATAGCCGATGGTTTCCATATAAATACAATAGAGAACATGTTCTGAATGTATTCGCATCGGCAATGATCTCAAAATCCTGGCGGTTTGGGGCAATGTGGACGTTAAATGATGGCCAGCGCATTAGTTTCCCAAACGGGTTAGTCAATAATAATCCTTTCGGGTTTAATCATTATATCTATACAGGTTTAAACAATGATAAACTTCCCCTGTACCACAGGTTAGATATTTCTTTCGACTATACACTTAAAATAAAAAATAACCAGGAACTGGGGATAAGCTTTAATGTTTACAATGCTTATTATCGAAAGAATTCATTTTATATGTACATTGAAACCAATGTAAACAGAGATAGAGAAGGGAATATAATTGATGTTAAAGAGAGCATTAAATCAGTTTCTTTCATTCCTATTATTCCCATGCTAAATGTTTCATACAAAATACGGTAAGGAGATTTTGCCAATTGTGCTTGTAAAACCTTACAGGCAGTCTTGTAAGCAAGCTCCAGCCAACATCCCTAAACTAATTTTAATCAAATGAATAACGATATATTATTAAAATATTTTAGCATTAAGGTCTTGTGGTACTCCATAATTTTATCCATTCTATCTGTTTCATGCGAAGAGAAAATGACAATTAACAAAGATGCCAATTATGAACCCAAACTTGTAGTTACAGGTTTTATAGGCAATCAGAACCCTGCTCTGGTTTATATTCAAAAAACTCAGCATCCATTAAGACCTTCGGATGACAAAGAAA
This sequence comes from Bacteroidota bacterium, assembly GCA_037441525.1. GTDB lineage: Bacteria > Bacteroidota > Bacteroidia > Bacteroidales > UBA7960 > SKVR01. The sequence goes on along the minus strand of JBBISA010000038.1, from coordinate 26,438 downwards.
TAGCAGCTGATGTTTTACTTATAACATCGGATAAAAGCCCCATAAGCATGAACGCATTTGAAGTTAATTTTTACACCACCAATGATAATGTGAAAGGTGTTTCAGGGAGTAATTACAATATTAAGGTTATAAGCACTGAGTTTGGCACTGCAGTATCTGCAACAGTTACCAAACCCGATATTGTTAGAATAGATAGTGCAGTTTTTGTGAGATCAGAACCCAATAATGGTAATATCCATTTGTTTTTTACTGATAAACCTGGGAAAAACTTTTATGCGGTAAAAGTTCTCAAATATCTTACTGACGGAACTTTGTATGACCGCGATGATACCTGGTATGCTCTTGTTAATCCCTACTCAGTGTTTGACGACTTAGGTTCAACCAATGGTTTAGTTCACACAATTAACCCGCTACGGACTCATCATTATGTCGACAACACACATTTGTATATTAGTGAGGTTAAGATTATTCTTTATCACCTTGATGCAGCTGCTTTTTTCTATTTCAGGAGCTTGAAGGATTTTGAATACACAAGAGGTGATATAATGACTGATCCTACCATAATTTATTCTAATATAAGAAATGGGTATGGCATTTTTGGGTCGTTTGCTACCGATACCCTTACATTGGAAATTAAATAATAGATTATCAATTCAATATAGATGATTATTATGTTTTTTGCAAAGATTAATTAGTCGAAGTGCGACATACAACCAGTTAAAAAAACAGCACCTGATTTTATAATGCTAAAAACCAAATATTAACAATTAAATTAATTCAACCCTTATGAAAGCAATAGCTATTTGTAGAGCATTTATCTTCTCAGTTAATACATATTCTATTCTTAGGTTCTTTAAAAACCTAAAATATTTATCATCTACTGCCAAAGTTTTGATAACCTGTTTCCTTTTGACCTTTAATTTAGTAGCCTATGGTCAAAATAAATTATCTATTTTTGGTGGTTATCAGGGAACAAAAGCTGTAGTCAAATTTTTAATATTGCCTGATGGCTTAACAAGAATGGGAAAAGACTATCCATCCAATGGACTTACTTTTGGACTTCAATATAAATATAATCTGCATTCTATTGGTTCCATTTCAACAGATATTGGGTATGCCAGTTATAGTTATTTAATGAGTTATGATAAAACAAAAATTGAACATCAGTACCTTCAAATGAATTCAACATTAGCAGTTCACCCCTTTTATAAGTCATCAATTTAGCCGGTGAGAAGCTTTTTTTTAGGAGCAGGCCCAGGGTTAAACTATTTCTTAATGTCGAGTTCTAAGCCAGAACCAAATAAAGACCGTAATGATACACAATGGCTTTGGAATATTAAATTATCAGTAGGATTTTCTTTGAATAATATCACCATAAGCCCATATTGGCTTACTTTTAAGACTCCGGTTATAGATCAAAAATATACGGATCTTTGGTATAAGTACTTTTATAATGCTTATGGAGTTGCAATTTCAATTGATATTCTTAACTGGGATAGTATCAAATAATCCAATTGAAAACCTAATATATTATGATTTTAATCTGGAAATATTTAAGCCACTGCTCAGCTGCATATTGTCACGATAAAATCTGGTTATGATCTTTGTTGGAAAAAGCACCAATGAGAAACCCAGAAACAGAAAAACAGATCAATGACATAGAACCCTACCAGTGGCTTAAAAATACCTTGGACCAAATCCCTAACCACCATCAGGAAAAGCTTCATGAATTATTGCCATTGAAGCAGGTATGAGTTTGATTAGGTTCTTGAAGATGCAGTTCGCCGGATGGATACGTTTTGGTGATGAGTTTTTCGGAGTATGAAGACGATGTTTTCATACTCAATGTGAGACAGCATTTAATCTTTTATACATCGAACTGACAAATATACATCCTTATTCCAATCATCCTTTGCAACTTTAACAAAACTATAGATATTCCAAATCTCAAAAGCAGTGGCCACTATCGACATCGATGATTCATCGGATGAACTCCACCATAATCCCATTCCATTCATTCCATTAAATGAGCCCTCGTTACAATATCCACCCGGAAGTGCAGTAAACCCAATCTGGTTGGTGGATGTAGCATTGTTTTCCCAATGTAATAAACCCATTTCCTTAAGTTTTCCACCGGCTACTTCCTTGCCCCCCAACATGTTTATCAAATTATTCCATTCGGCTTCAGTAGGAACATGCCAGCCTTTAGGGGCAAAATTCTTATTTTTTACTGCAAACCAATTATACAATCTTCCATAGGTTGCAATGGTAGCTATGCTGTTTGTGTTATTGTAATTGCATAAACCCCATCGCCTATTTCAGGGTATCCGGGCATCGAAGTTGAATTGGATGTTTTTCGTATTGAAGTTCCATCATTATACTTTGTTATTCGAAGGTTTTCTGCCATCCAGGTTTGAGAAGCAATAAAACCTGTTTTGACACCATTATCAGACACAGGCCCCGTAATAGTAATGGTTTTGTAAATATTTCCTTCTTCATCGGTCATTGTGCCATAAGTTACCTCAGGATTAAAAACAGCAGTTGTTTTTCCATTGGTTGGATTGTTTCCTTCCAAGTTGGTGTCGTCTTTGCTACATGAAAGTATTACACCAATTAAGGTGGCCATGAAGATCGAATGTATTAATTGTTTCCTATACATGTTTTATTGGATTATTGCTTATAATTATTGTACACATCTAACTGACATCCCTGTTATTTTGGAGTGATAATGTTGACGCACCCCGTTGCTCCATGAAAAAATATTTTGATAATATGCCAACCCTGATGCCAAGTCCTCTGAATCGCTCCACCACGTTCCTTCATCGGAAAATCCATAAAATCCGTCATAATAGCGGATCCCTCCTGGCAAGGCTGTAAATCCACTTATGTTGGTTACATCACTGCTTGATCCAGCCCAATGTGAATCGCCTGTTTCTTTAAGTTTCCCTGCAGCTGCTTCATTCCCTCCCAAATAATCTATTAGCGTTTTCCAGTCGGCATTATTGGGAATGCGCCAACCCGGGGGGCTTAACTTACCGGATCTTACCGCATGCCAGTTGTATAACCTGCCGTAAGTGGCAATGTTGCCAGTACTGGATGTATTATTGTAATTGCAGTAGGCTCCTGTTGTCTGGTTATTCCATATCTCATTATCAGTTACATTTGGAATTGCCTTACCATCACTATATTTAGTGGTACGAAGATTCTCAGCCATCCATGTTTGACTACCGATTATAACGGTTTTATACACGTTGCCATCCTGATCGGTCATTGTTCCATAAGATACCGTAGGATTAAATATGGCAAAAGTTTTTCCATTGGTTGGATTGCTCCGTTCTGATTCACTGTCAATTTTGGTACACGACAGTTGTAATATTGCAACTGTGGCAATTAATACAATTACTTTGAAGTTTTTATTGGACATCATTCTATCTTATTTGAATTAATTGGTTTCCCAGTATATATTAGGAGATACAAATTTTCTGCTTTGCTGTAAAGGTGGTTTGAACAATAAGTGCCTGATTAAAAAGTATCTAAACAGGTGTTGCATGGCAGGAAAGCTTTATTAATCTCTCACACAGCGAACTGAAAAACCCAAAGCCTTGCTAAAACCTGCATTTCCAATACCTGCGTACTCGTAACTCATGCTCTGGTACCAGGCACTTACGGGATCGTACTCGGTAGAGCTATACCAATAGCCAAACCTGCCAATGTGGTCGAATTTATTGTCGAGATTACGAAAACCGCCTGGCAGAGCTGTGAATCCGGTTGAGTTGGTTGCAGCGGTATTGGGACTATTCCAGTGATTTGTGCCGGTTTCTTTAAGTTTGCCTCCGGCAATATGCCCACCACCCAAATATTCAGCTAATTGAGTCCAATCTTCATAGCTTGGTAAGTGCCAGCCTGTAGGGCAAACACCCTGCACCCTATTTTGGCTGGATGTACTACTTGATGACCCTGCCATTACTGCAGGCCAATTGTAAAGCACTCCGTAAGTGGTGAAATTGGCGGTGGCTCTGGCATTGTCTACATTATTGCCATCAAAACCATAAACATAATAGTATGGTGTAGATATTGAGCCTGTTCCGGGTCCGGTTACACTTGGCAAGTAGCGAAGGTTTTCTGCCATCCATTCTTGCGATTGTATTACAACCGTTTTATAAACATTACCATCTCGTGAATCAGTAAAAATTCCATCTTCAATTAGTTTCTTTGTAGCAAACGAAATAACATCACCATAACCAATGCCCTTGCTGTTGGTCGCAAAGGCACGTACAAAATATTCCGTATTGGGCTGCAAGCCAGAAATCTTAATATCAACGTTGTTTATGTCAATGTAGGTGCTTGATTTGTTATCGGCAATGGTTGGGGATGGATTTGCACTCCAGCATACTCCCCTTTCTGTAGCTGGTGTTCCACCATCTGATGTTATTATAAACCCGCTTACTGCTGTGTATTGAGTAATGTCTGATATGTTTTTTGTTGTTACTATAGGCGTGGTTGTGTCAGTATTAGAGTCATCATCAACCTTAGTGCAGTTAGTAGCAAGAACAATAGTGGTTAACAAAAGTATTAAAGTCGGTAACCAAAGGCTATGTTGTTTATTCATTTGTAAATAATTTTAGATTTGGTTTTGGTGATTTGCTTCAACAATTTGCAAGTACCCACAAGTTGAATTTAGATTTACGGAGCATACAGGCTCGGTATAATAGTGCTTGTTATTTACGAATCATGCTTGTTTTATTTGTTTCACCCATGACAATGAATTTATTTCCACTTTGTTTAAAGAGCTGCCAGGTTTAAAAATTAACAAATAAAATACATTAATATATTTATGATAGGCCTGGCAATGCCCAATATTACCTTTATGTTCGATTTTATAATATCTTAATACTGTTGGATTTATTAGCCTTCAATTGATTTATGGTTGAATTAAGGTTTTATTTTTAATGCATCTAATTGACATACCATTGGTCATATAATCGGTGTAGGAAACCATAACAGAACCACGACTGCTAAGACTTTTTAGATATGCCTTGCCACGTTCTGATGATTTTGTACTCGACCACCAGTAAGCCATTTGTCTGTCGCCAACATATTGCGGTAAATAATTAATTATGATGATTTTTCCTGCTGGCAGGCCTGAAAAACCACTTCTATTGTTTTTTGACTGATGGTAACCAATGGCATCCTGTTCATCGGGGTTATTCCAATTTACCCAACCTTGATTGGCAGCCAGGGATTTAGCTACTCGGTTTCCTTCAAAGCTGTATGTCTTGTTGTTGGTTATCAGATAATTAATAAGCTCATCCCACTCTTCGTTGTCGGGTACATGCTAGCCCACCGGACAAATATCATCCGTTATTACATTTATCCAGTTATATAAGGCACCATAGGTATCTTTGAAAATACTGTCAAATTGTGGCCAGCAATACATCTCACCAGCCCAATGAGCAATCCAATCATTGCTGCTTTTTGCCTGAAAAAGTGGCCACCCTCCTCTTGTTCTGGTTACCTTTAGGTTTTCGGCCATCCATTCCTGTTCGCCAATTCGAATGGTTTTATACACATTGCCATCAATATCCGAAACAGAACCATATTGCAGTTCAGGTTTAAAAAGTGTCGTTCTGTCGATGGAGTAATCAACTATTGCAGTTCTTTTTACTTTAAAATGGCCATTTTTGATATTCAGTTTAGATGTATTGTCAAGGGAAAAACCGGACGCTTCAAAATTTCCGGAAATCTCATCGGCAATATTTTTGGTAAGCTCAAGCGAACCAGAGTCCGCAATCCAGGAACCCAACCCTGAATAGTGAAGCAACAAAGCACTTTTGCTGGGCATGTTCTGAAAATTTGAATTAAATGGATAATTGCCGCCTAATGTATCGCTGGTTTGGATGGTAACAAAATCGAATGATGATTTAATAAAATCCACTATAAAATGGGAATTATATTTTGTAAGGCGAATGGTTACCCCATCAGAATAAGGTTCGTTATTAACGGTCATTTGCACTATTGGCTCCAGCTCATCATCTTCAGGACTAATGATGGAACAACCACACAGAATTATTGAGAATAACAGAACATTGATGAACTCTTTAAAAGGAAATATTACCATTGCATTTTAATTTTTTCGCTGTGCAAAGCAGATATTTATCTTGTATTATCCATAATTATAGGCAAACTTGCGATATCTGGTGTTCGAAAAATTGCATTTTTTGTTTTCCAGGCGCTATTGCTTATACGATGGCTAAGATGGTCTCCATCATGAAAAATTCTTCCGGTGTTTACAGGAAAATATATGTTGAATTCGTCGCCATAATCATCAAGCATTAAAAAAGCTTTCTTATAATTTATTATACCATCATTGGTAATTTCCCCACTGTGTAGACTAAGTGAACGATACCTGGCAGTATCCTGGTTATTGTTATGGTATGTTTCACCTTAAGAAATTATAAAAACACTGAATTCATTTCCATAACCAGAAAGAAATCCACCCTCTCCAATGGATGAACCAATAACAGAGGTGTCACCAGAAAATATCGAAAGCGCCTTGGAATCCATTTTAATGATCAAATCACTACTATTTTGCTGATATAAAAAATACTTGTAATCTGCGAATTTATGACCTTTTTTATGTCTTTCGTTTGGTACGTTGCTGCTATCCATAAGGTTCGGGGCAAAATGGAACTTACCTTCGATTATTGGTGGTTTTTTCCCTTCATAAATTATCATTCCCAAATCACGTAACATTTTGATGGTGCTGTCAGGAACAACGTTTTTAATGTCATCAGTAAAACCTGTCGACAAATCATCTTTTTCCTTTTGGCAAGATTGCATAATCATAATTGCATGTAGCAAAATAATTACTGATATAAGGATTATCTTTTGTCTGAGAATTATCATATTTATAAACTGGTCTTATTATTATTTTTTAACAAATAAGTCACCTTTGTAAAGTGTGTTGCCCTCTTTTATAACAAGAATATAATTCCCGGCAGGTAAACTCCTTAAATTAATACGGCTTCCTTCAACCTTTCCATTTTCAATGGATTGACCCTGGATGTTGTATATATAATAGTCAAGAGCCATTACCGATTCTCCGCCCTTTAAATAAAGAAAATCGGAAGCGGGATTAGGATACATGGTTAATCGGGAGAAATCCTGGTTATCGATGCCAGTGCCGAGTAATTTAAAGGTAAACTGAAGGGTGCTATAACCACTATATCTGCCATTATTGTTTAATGCACGGATGTGAAGTTTATATTGATTATCATATTCTAATCCTGAAGCATTGGCCAAAAAGTCAGCATCATTCAATTCAACAATAATTCCTGGTGTAAAATTGTTGAAAGTGTAGGTTTGGGTATTGCCATTGGAGCCTTCAAAGTAGTATTCAAAACTCTTCACTTTAGCTATTTCATCGGAAGGTATTAAATAGAAAATAGTGCTATTTAAAAGAGACCATCGGTTGTAGTTGTCCTTAACTCTGATAAAAAGAGTGTTCACACCAGCCGAAAGCTCACTTAAATCAAGAACTGGTGACAGGGTTATATTGGATGTATTCTCTACAATCGCGATGTCAGTGCCATTTTTACCTTCAGATAATTCAGCAATGAAATATTCGGCTTTTGTGATAACTGTATTCACTGGCAAATGTATAACCTGAAAGGGTAATTGCGATGCAATTGACCATCGCTTATTTTCATCCTGCACACGAATATATAATGAGTGCATTCCCGTTTCAATGGTTGAAAGGGGTACATTCAGTTCTATAGCCATATTGGTATTCTGGTCTGTGGGAGCAATAGATAAAAGTGTGTTTTTGCCAAATCCCAAATCAGAGTCATTAATAAAGTATTCCGCTTTAACTATTTTCTGGGAGAACAACGAATAACCAAGACCCATTATAAACAGTATTATTATAATACGCTTCATATTGCTTTCTTTAATTGTTCGATTTTGCCTTTATTACTACTCTAAGTCCATTCTCTTTAGTTCCCATACCCGTTGTAGTAACTTCGTATATTGAAGGAATGGGAGGAAGCCCAGATAACTTATAAGCATTAAGACCCCCAAAAGCGCCGGCATCAATACCATCAATTCCTGCACCCACAGCCGGGGAATTGGGTTTTAGGATAAATTCTTTGTCTAAGGCAGGAATTGCCTTAACAAATAAATCGCCGGCTGCAACTGAAAATTTGTTGTTTTGTGTTGTATATGTATTTCCAGTGCTTGATGCTGGGATAGCTACAATTTCTGTAGCGACAAATACATTCTTTTTTAATGTATTATTGTCACAGTCGATCAAGCCACCAGCAAAAAAAATGTTGTTAGTAATTTCTACCCCAACTAATTCTTTAAGACCAGTTGAAAAAGTATTGTTTCTGATAACTGTATTTGAATAGGCAACCCCGCCATATCCATCAATGCTTGCATTGTTGCTATATCGGAGATTGAAAATGTTATTTTGAATAACTGTGTTTGAAGTTGTTTCGCCTAAATATATACCATGGTAATGACCTTGATTGAAATAGTTTTGCTCAATAACAGTCCCTGAAACATAACGTAGGTCTATCCTATCTAGTATATTTCTTCTTATAATTACATTGTCCGCGCCCTTTGCCCCTTGTCCGCCTCCCCGTTGGGTTTTATTAAAATCCAGCTCATATCTGGTAAAATCTAATCCCATAATTACCGAATTATCAGCGCCTTCGCCAATTACCATATAGTATATCTTAGCGGTTTGGTTAGATGATTGGGTTTGGTTATTTTCTCCAAGGAAATACCCAGGGCCTATTATTGTTAATTTTTTGTTTAGCCTTACTGTACTTGTCCCATCATAATAATTGGGTGAACCTGCCACATAAATGGTATCCCCGCTGTCTGCATTATCTATAGCTGTTTGCAACAGGGTGGTAACGATACTGCCTGCATTGTTGTTTACCTGAATAACTCTTGCCTGTAAGCCAAAAAAAACAAATAAGGCAAAGATGAGAATGAAAAGCTTTTTCATACAATTTGGTTTTTGGGTCAATTAATGGATTAATATAAATGATTTAGAAAATTGCTTAACCTTAAAATATTAAAGAAGATATTAAAGCAACAGGCCAAAATTACCGGAAGGGTTCTGAGTATAATGTAAGTTTTTTACATAGCCTGCCTTTATTCTTGCTAAAGGGGGTCTTTTTCAGATAAACCAGTAATTACTGGATGTTTTTCCACTGCAATGAGTAATTAGTTCCGTTTTGATTGTTCCAGGAATATTGCCCAAATAATTGGCGGCTTTGAAGCTCTATCAGCCTAAGTCCGAATGAACCTTTGCTTTTGGCCATTTCATAGTCAAACCCAGGTCCATTGTCTGTATAGGAAAAAGTATAAATATGATTACTGTTTTGTGTAAGGTTAATTCTTAGCTCAGGGTTGGGGTTGTGGGGAAAGGCATATTTACAGGAGTTGGTGAGGAGTTCGTTTAGAATTAAGCCTAAAGGCACTGCCTTATCTACATTCATTAAGGTCACATTTGTATCAATATTTCGTTGAATCGAACCATCAGTAAATCCAAAAAAAGGGATGATACACTCTGCCAATTCAGGGATAAAAGCGTTCATGTCAATTTCAACTACATTTTCTCCATACAATTTCCTATGAATCATTCCCATTGCCTGCACACGTAGCTGGCTGTCTTCAAATGCTTTTCGTGCATCGGTATTTTCAATCCGGTTTGCCTGCAAACTCAATAAAGCTGAAATTACCTATAAATTATTTTTTACGCGATGGTTTTGTTCCTTTAGGAGCAATACATTTTTTTCGCTTGACGCTTTATTTTTTTTATACAATCGGTAATATGAGTAGCTTGCAAAAATAAATACCGAAAGGCTTATAAAAGACAGAAAAATAATTACTTTTTGATTCTTTACCTCCAGTTCCATTATTTGAATATCGGCCTGTTGGTCTTTAATTTGAGATTCTTGCTTTTCGGTTTGATAAAGCATTGTCAATCTTGAAACAGCACCATTCTTATCCGCAATAAGTTTCTTGTCATTTACTTCAACATATTTTTGATAATAATCAAGTGCGTTTTTAAAGTCGCTTTTTAATAAATAATAGGTGTATATTTCAAAATATAAGGTGTGAAGCCCGGCATAATTCAGGTTATCAGCGTATTGCTCTCCAAGTTTGAGGTAGAAAATAGATTTATCGGGATTCCCTAATTCTTTATAAATGATACCCAAATTATAAGCGCTATTGATTATGCCCCCATTACTCTTATGAAAAAGTTGTTGCCGGAGGTTCATTTCGAAATACTTAAGGGCCTCAGTGTAGTTGCCAAGTTTGTAATAGGCATCCCCAAATCCCCTGAACAATGGCAAATAGTATAGGCTGTCGTAATTTGTGGTGATGTGTTGCTGCGCCTTCTTAAAAAAGGAAATTGCCAAATTTAGAGTGTCAATGTTATTTCGGCCATATTGACTCCAGCCCAATGCTCTTCCCATGCTATAATATCCCTGAAATAGAAGATCAGAGTCCCCGTTTGCTTCACAAATTTTTATTACTTCACGACTTAATTCTATGCTATGATCAAATTCGTTCAAAAAATTATGATTCATACCGAGGGCCAGCTTGGCTTTAATTATTCCTAAAGTGTCATGAAACCCTTCATAATATTTTAATGATTCGATGATATTTTCACGGGCTTGTTCAAATTGATATAATGAATTCTGAATTTCACCTTGTGTTAATAATGCATCGGCTACATCAACCTTATTGCCATGTTGAATTGCGTAGTCTAAATATATTTTTGCAAGTGAATCAGCTCTTGTAATTTTTCTGGTAGAATAAAAAGTTATAGAATCTTTTAAGGGCATAAAATAATTTATACTGCTTTGCTGACCGAATAAAAAGTTGAAGATTAGCAACAATTTGCCTGTTGCAAAAATCAATTTCAAGTTATTCATAATGAAAGTAAATGATAATTGGGATTATGGCAGATATTATAAAATATAACTGAATATATCGTATGTGTTTCATGTTGAGCAGTTTTGCAAAATATATCAATTAAGCGCATATTTTATATTGCCTGATTTCTCTATTTTGTTTTTATTAATTGAAATTGGGCATAAATCAATTGTTTGTAATTGTCGCCGATAGGAACAGATTCGGGATATTGCGATAAGCGAAGGCTTGAACCATCAATGCGGTCCACCTTATTTATATTTATGAGATATTTGCAGTGAACCCTAACAAATGAAGGATCATCCAGTTGTTTTTCAATGCTCTTTAAATTGGTCGAAATTAATATTTTTTGGTTTACTGTGTTGATGTTAATATAACTACCTGAAGCTTCAATGAATAATATGTCGCTCTTCATTATTTTATGATAAACCTGGTTAATGGATATAAATATTGACTCGGGTGGATTTTTTGCTGATTGCTTTACTGGAATGGGCGAATGACAAAAAAAATTGTGAATTGCTATCTCCAGATTAATACCAAACTGTGATAAAATAATCGGTTTCAACAGATATGCTGCCGGCAATAATGCTTTAGCCTTGGCAACGTAGTCTTTATCTGAATAAGCAGTTAAGAAGATAATTGGCCCCGACCAATCTTCTAATATAATTCTGGCGGTATCAATCCCATCAATTTTCCCAGCAATATTTATGTCCATCAGGATTACATCGGGGTGGCTGGTTTTTGCCATTTTAATGGCAGTTTCTGAATTTTGCGCAATGCCCACAACTATTTAACCTAAGGAGATTAGATTTTCCTCTATATCGCTGGCTGTTAATAGTTCATCCTCAACAATTAATATTTTTACTTTTTTTAACTTCATTTAAAAGGATTGTTAGTATTTAGGTTTGATTAATCAGTTTTTAATCAATAATGGGCAATTTGTAATTAGCTTAATTATTTTGGGTTTGTCCAAACATTAGATTTTCTAGAATGTCTTTATATTTAACGATATGCATCGCTATTCAACAAATGGAACAAAGGTTTTTGGATTACAAATCAAAAGTAATCATTTTAGAGAATTCCCAAATATTCGCTACCAATGCTTATCAACTTTTCTTTACAACAATATTTCTCTTTTTATTTAATTAACCGGCTAAATTTTAAAGGTGATTTCAGCGAACTGAAGAGACAAAATGCAATTTTAATTTTGCATTACGATTAAAGGTCTTTTCAATGTTGAGAACAACCTAAGCAATTTGTGCTAACATCAACTAAAAATATACAGAAACCCCGCGTGGAATCAATCGATACCACGCGGGGTTTTCCTTTATTTTACATTGGCGTCAAAAACCAAAAATCTCTTCCAGGGTAAGTTCCTTAACTTTTCCGAGGCGGCTAAGGGAGCGTTGATCTACGGCTCGTCTGTCGCCAACTATAAGGTAATTGTAGGGAGTGCCCTTAATGTAGCTGTTGTAGAAGGTGCGCAGATCGTCCATCGATGCTGTTTGGGCAGCATTGTAGATGTCTTTTCTGATGTCGGAGGTAATTCCCAGGCGCTGGTTGCTCAGCCACTGGAAGAATATCTGTTCCTTGATTATTCGTTCGGTGGCTATGGTATTCAGTATGGCTTTCCTGGAAATATCAAACGATTGCTCATTTTCGATGAGGTTAGTGAGCAAACTGTTGAAGGATGAAGTTGCCTGTTCCAGTTTGTCGGGTTGGGTGCCAATATAGCCCATGAGGTAAAAGGCATTTTCTGCGCGCTGGGGCATGTTGTAGCCCATCCATGCAGAATAGGCTAATCCCTGTGCTTCGCGCAGTTCCTGAAATACAATTGACGACATGGAGTTGCCAAAGTACTGGTTAAACAGTTCTGACCGTATATGCAGGTCGGGTGAGTAGGGTTGTCCCTTGCCTAAAAGCATGATATTCACCTGCGACATGTCATAGTGGGCAAACAATACCTCCCCTCCTCGCGTGTTTAGCTCCGGATATTGCTTCTCGGCTGGCAGGGGCGAAAGTTCATCAGGGATGTTATGGTTGGCCAGAACAGCACTTTTTACATCGTCGATATTCGAAGGGCCGTAATAAAATACCCTGTGGGGATAGCTGAAGTGGGTTTTCACAAGTTCGGTAAGCTGCGCCGGATTGGTATTGCGTATCTCCTGGTTGCTCAGCACATCGCTGAACGGCGATTTTGGACCATAGGTGGCATAGCTTCTTAATCCCCGGCGCAGAATCATGTCGAGATTGAGTTTCATATCATCGCGCTCCTTTATGGTTCTTTCGGCATACTTTCGGTAAGCTGCCGTATCGGGTACCGAACGGGTTAGTATCTCTTCCATGATTTGAAGACCCTTTTCGAAATTGCGGTTTAGCCCCGAAATATAAACCCATGAACGGTCATTACCGCTGCTGACTGAAGTACTTAACCCGTATCTGAATAACTCCTGCTTTAGCTCGGTGGCCGAATAATTTTCGGTTCCAAGAAATGGCAGAAAGTTGAATGCCAAAGGTGTTTTCAGATTCTGATTTTTGCCGGCATCAATAATGTAATAGTGGGTAAAAAACTCGTTGGTAGTGTTGGGAATATAACTTAAATCAATACCTGGCTTGAGCTGGGCAAATTGTAAATCGCGACTATAATCAAGGAAAACCGGCAAAATGGTATCGCGAGGAATATTGCGCCATTCAGCATAAAACCCACTTTGGGCATCACGATTTATGATAACCGGTGTAATATCGGGTTTGGGCACCTTAATAAGACCGGTAGCTTCGCCGGTACGTTTAAATACCGCCACATAATTATTGCCGAAAAAATTCCGAGCATAATCGGTAACCTGTTTTTTGGTAACCTGTTCAATTTTATCGGGAAATGAAATCACATCTTTCCAATCGAGTCCCAGCACAAAAGAATTGAGGAACTCATAGGCTCTCCAGTTTTGTTCAAAAGTACGCAACATCTCCAGCCTGTTTTGGTTGGCAATGGCAGTTGGCATCCAGTCGGGAAAATCGCCGGTTTTCAATTTTTCAATTTCCTGCAATATCAGATCGCGGGCTTCCTCGAGAGTTTGTTCGTTACGGGGAACCGCACTGAACATGATCATTCCGTAATCAGTAAAGAAATCGGCATACGAATAGGCTTCGAGTACCTGTTGCTCCTGTATAAGGTTAATATCTATAAGGCCTGCTGTTCCGTTGTAAAGAATGTTAGCCATTATATATGCCATAGTCCGGTCGCGGGCAGCGGGGTTATCAATTCGCCAGGCCATGAGGAGATTTTCGGCATCGGGGCCAATAACATCTGTTTCAATGGGGGAAGTTATAGGATCTTCAACAATCCGGGGGCGTTCGGGCAGGGGTTTTGATTCAAGGCGTCCGAAGGTTTCATCTATCATAACAATGGCTTCCTCCATGTTAAGGTCGCCCGAAAGGCAAATAGCCATATTATTGGGGATATACCAAGTTTCCTTAAACTTCATGATATTTACCATCGATGGGTTTTTAAGGTGTTCCGGAAGTCCTATCACATCGCGCCCCAGGGGATGTTTTGGGAACAGGTTGCGCATCAGGGTTTCTGATGCCCTCGACCAGTCGCGGTCCTGGTACATGTTAAACTCTTCATATACCGTCTCGAGTTCAGTATGAAAAAGGCGAAGAACTACATCGGTAAAGCGGTCGAATTCAAGGGCAAGCCAGCGGCGGAGTTCGCTTGCTGGTATATCATTCATATAAGCGGTTACCTCGTAGCTGGTAAAAGCGTTGGTATTGAGCGCCCCCATTTCGGCAGCCATTTTATCATATTCGTTGGCAATGGCAAATTTCGAGGCTTCAAAACTTAGTTTATCTATGGTAGCATAGATAGCTTTACGGCGGGTTTCATCAGTTGCGGTGCGGTAAATTTCGAAAAGGGCCGAAATGGAATCAAGCAATGGTTTCTCTTTTTCCCAGTTGCTTGTGCCTGCCGAGCTTGTTCCCTTAAACATAATGTGCTCAAAATAGTGGGCAAGGCCCGTGGTTTCTATGGGGTCGCTGGTTGAGCCGGCTCTCACCCCTATCATTCCCATTATACGTGGTTCGGCAGGGTTATGAGCCATATAAACCTTAAGACCATTAGCCAGTGTATAAACCCTAAGTCCGGCAGGGTCATTGGTTACAATCTCATACGCATAGCCATTGCTGTCTTTCAGGGTTTTTATTTTGTATTTATCGCTGCTGCATGAGGCCAGGAAGGCCAAAAATGCAATGAGTAGAAAAATGCGTGTCCTCATTTCTGAATAAATTTGATTAAAAATATTAGATTTGTTGATACGTTAAAAGTAGAAATATTTTACCATAAAATATGATTTTCAATCGTATGGATATTAATTTTTTCTTGCTAAATTGGTTTCCGTTTTTGAAGAAGACCGATGAAGAGACCTGCAAACCTTATAATGACCATTTTTGGCGCCACCGGCGATTTAACATACCGTAAGCTTATCCCCGCGCTCTACGCACTTTTCGACCAGAAAATCCTTCCCGATAATTTCCATATTGTGGGTGCTGGCCGCCGCAAAGTTACCGATGAAGATTTTCGAAGTAAAATGGCCGAAGGGATTAGGAAGTTTTCTGAGAACATCCACCTTAACGAGTCGGAAATAGAAGAATTCCTTCCCCATATCTCCTATTTTACAATGGATATTGACGCCGCCAGCGATTATTCGCTGCTCAGAGAACATCTTACAACCCTTAACAGCAAAACCAATACGGGCGGTAATTATATCTTTTATTTGTCGTTACCACCCGATAAATTCGGAAGCGTTTCCACTCACCTTGGCATTGTGGGGTTGAATAATGGCGCAGAAGGGTTTAAACGATTGATTATTGAAAAACCTTTTGGGTATGACCTGGAATCGGGGAGGGCTCTTAATAAAACCCTTCATAAGGTGTTTGATGAAGATCAGATTTATCGTATCGACCATTATTTAGGCAAGGAAACCGTTCAGAATCTTCTGGTTATGCGTTTTGCCAACGGTATATTTGAACCTCTCTGGAATCGGAACTACATCCACCGTATTGAAGTAACTTCAGCTGAAAATATCGGGGTAGAAGGTAGAGGGGGGTATTATGAAGGGGCGGGAGCACTACGCGATATGTTGCAGAATCACCTTTTGCAAGTGGTAGGACTTGTGGCCATGGAGCCACCCGCCTCAGCCGATGCCAACAGTATCCGGAACGAAATTCTTAAAGTAATGCAATCCCTTCGGCCCATCAGCCCTGCTGATGTTGCTTCACAGGTCATACGCGGCCAATATACAGCATCGCATGTACGTGGTGAAAAATTTGCCGGCTACCGCGAAGAACCTGGTGTTGACCCCGATTCGCGAACAGAAACCTATGTAGCCATGAAGTTTTTTGTGGATAACTGGCGTTGGGGAGGTGTGCCTTTTTATATTCGCACGGGAAAGCGTCTTCCCACAAGGGTTACTGAGGTAGTGGTGCATTTCAGGCCCACTCCGCATGGCCTTTTTCAGGAAAACGATGGCTGCAAAACATGTAACAAGCTCATTGTAAGAATACAACCCGACGAAGGGATTGTGCTGAAGTTTGCCATGAAAAATCCAGGCACCGGTTTCAATATCAAAACCGTCAGTATGGATTTTCATTACTCCGACCTTTCGAATGTGCATTTACCCAGCGCCTATGAGCGATTGCTATATGATGCCATGGTGGGCGATTCAACACTGTTTGCCCGTGCCGATGTAGTGGAAGCAGCCTGGAAATTTGTTGATCCCGTGCTAAAAACCTGGTCAAACGATCCGGAGATAAAGATTTTTGGTTACCCTGCCGGAACCTGGGGCCCCGACAATGCCGACAGCCTCATAGAAGACTCTACAGAAGGATGGCGGTATCCCTGTAAAAACCTGGCCGACGATGGAGAATATTGCGAATTATAAGTATCATAAAATGGCAAGCACCGAACTTAAAATATTTGAAAACATCGCATCTCTTGCCGATGCCCTTGCTCAGGCAATAAGCCAGGGAATAGAGCAGAAAAACAATGGACAATGGTACACCATAGCCTTACCGGGAGGGTCAACCCCGGCAGTTGTGTTTAAACATTTTGCTGAATTCTATAAAGACAAGATTAGCTGGGAGAAAATAAGATTTTTCTGGGGCGATGAACGATGCGTTGACCCCACAAGTGACGAAAGTAACTACCAGATGGCTCATAAAAACCTTTTTCAACCTTTGGGTATCAACCCCGGGCAAATATGCAGAGTGATGGGTGAGTACGATCCTCCCAAAGCCGTTATGCATTACCGTGGGGTTTTGAAAGAGTTTGTGGAAGAACAGGATGGCTTGCCTGCGTTTGATATGATGTTGCTGGGAATGGGCGATGACGGACATACTGCATCAATATTTCCCCACGATAAAAAGATTTTATCATCATTGAATTCATGCGATGTGACTACCCATCCTCAATCCGGTCAGAGAAGGGTTACCCTCACTCTGCCCACTATCAATAATTCACGCAAGGTCTGTTTTCTGGTTACCGGTTCGGCCAAAGCCCCCATGTTGAAACGGGTAATCACCGGCGAAAATGCAAATCACCTGCCTGCATATCATGTTAAACCCCATTCCGGAACTACTGACTGGTATATCGATAGGGGCGCGGCATCTATGATTTAGGAATGTTTTTTTGCAATCCATAGTGAGCATTGTTAAAATTTAATTTATAAATACAGTCCCCCATGAAGAAGTCTTCTATTTACCCACTGACCTTGTTTACAGTTTTTTGCCTGATTCAACAATCCTGCACCCAAAGAAACCCGGTTCCAGCCATCACAAACTATGATTATTTTCCTTTCGCTGAAATAGACATTGCAACTCTTCAAAACCATTACAACAATCGGACTTATACCATAACCCAGGTTGTTCAGACTTATTTAAATCGCATTGAGGCCATCGACAAAAATGGGCCTTCTCTGAATTCAATTATTTCAGTGAACCCTGATGCGTTGACAATTGCCGCTGAGCTCGACCGTGAATTGCGCGATGGGAAAAAAAGAGGGCCTCTGCATGGAATACCGGTGTTGCTTAAAGACAATATAGAATCTCTTGACCCAATGCCCACCACCGCCGGTTCCCGTGCTTTGGCCAACTCCATTACAAGGCGTGATAGTTATGTTGCACAACGACTAAGGGAAGCAGGTGCCGTGATTATTGGGAAAACCAACCTAAGCGAATGGGCCAATTTCAGAGGCGATTTGTCTACCAGCGGGTGGAGTGGTGTTGGTGCCCTTACCCGAAATCCTTATATCCTGAGCCGCAACCCCTGTGGATCGAGCTCGGGTTCCGGAGTTGCCGTTTCAGCTAACCTGGCAGTGCTTGCCATTGGAACTGAAACCAACGGTTCTATTGTTTGCCCCTCACACGCCAACGGTATTGTGGGGATTAAACCTACCCTGGGTTTGGTAGGTACACGGGGCATCATTCCCATTGCATTTTCACTTGATGTAGTTGGTCCTATGGCCCGTTCGGTTCGTGATGCAGCAATTGTGCTGGGTACCCTTGCTATTGTTAAAGAGCCCGATTCACTCGGGGTTTTGCCTCCCGATTCAGGGTTGAAAGACTATACTGCCTTTTTGAAAACCGATGGATTGAGAGGAAAGCGGATAGGATTGTTTACCGGGCCCATGGGGCAAAACTATAAAGTAGATTCACTGATGATGCAGGCAGTTAGAACTATGAAAAGTATGGGGGCTACCATAATTGAAATAAACCGGGTTATGTCCTCAAATACTGGCAAACATGCTCTGGAAGTAATGTTGTTTGAATACAAGGCGGGCTTAAATAACTATTTCAGATCTTTAGGAGAAGCTGCACCTGTAAAAAACATCGCTGAACTCATTGCCTTTAATAAGGAGGATTCGTCGTGCCTGCAATATTTTAATCAGATATATCTCGAAAAAGCCCTTGAAAAAGCCGATCTCGGGTCAAAGGAATATCTCGATGCGCTGACGGCTATGCGCAAAGGGGCTCGCGATCAGGGTATCGATATGGTAATGAGCCAATACCGGCTGCATGCCATTATTGCCCCCACCGGTAGCCCTGCCTGGAAAACCGACTTAATAAATGGCGACAGTTTTCAACTCGGAAGTTCGTCGGCACCTGCCTATGCTGGCTATCCCAATATAACTGTTCCCATGGGTTTTGTTGAAGACCTTCCTGTTGGCATCTCTATTTTCGGAAGAGCCTGGAGCGAACCGGTACTACTCGAAATCGCCTATTCCTATGAGCAGGCCACCAAACACCGCCGGGCTCCTAAATTTTTACCTGCCGATTAGAATTTGAACTTTTTTTTTGAATCATCTGTCCACTTTATGAATTGATTCCCTAATGGCTTATCATTACATTTGGCAGCAGATATTTGGATAAGCGGTTATGAAAACTCCAGATGCATTAAACTCATAAAGGGCCAGAACAAATATGATTTAATATCCTTATGCAAATTAGTAGAGTGGCAGAAACAGAACTTGAGCTGGTGGTTCAGGTGGCCAGGCAATCCTTCTATGAAGCATTTCATGAAACCAATTCACCTGAAAATCTTCATACCTATATGAATGATTGCCTTACAGTTGAGCGGTTTAAGGATGAGTTCTCAAATCCAAAATCAGTTTTCTATCTTGTATGGAAAGACGACCAGGCGGTAGCCTATCTTAAGCTCAACGAAGGAGATGCTCAGTAGGAATTTTCTGATCAGAATTACTTTGAGATAGAACGTATCTATGTTTTGAAGGAATGGTGGGGCCGGGGTGTAGGGCAGCAAATGCTCAATTTTTCATTAGTTTTAGCCCGACAAAAAGGGAAGGATGCAGTTTGGCTTGGGGTGTGGGAGCACAACTATCGCGCGTTAAGGTTTTATGCCCGAAATGGGTTTGACCCTGTTGGAAAGCATCTGTTTAGAATGGGCAATGATCCCCAGACCGATATCCTTATGAAGAGGTGTATTTTGCCACAGTAAAACGGTATCCAAAACCCTTGAGTGTAATGATCTGAATGGCAGTATCGGCCGAAAGGTAATCCCGTAAACGGGAAATATACACATCAAGGTTTCTTGAGTTATAGAACGAATCATCGCCCCATAATTTCAGAAGTATATCCTGACGGGAAACAGGGTTATTGGTGTCGCGGGTGAGCATTTGCAGTAATTGGGTTTCGCGGTGTGATAATTTTCTGGTCTCGTCCTTAAGGGTTAGTTCAAGCCTATGAGGATAAAAAACATAATTGCCCAGTTTAATCCCGTCGTTTTCTTTCATGATTCCACCCTGTTTTCCGTTGCCAGAGGTGAGATGCAACAAATTTTGCATGCGCACAATAAGCTCCTCCATACTAAAGGGTTTTCGCAAATAATCATTTCCTCCCGACTCAAAGCCTGCAAGAAGGTCACTGGTTTGTGTTTTGGCTGTAAGGAAGATGATGGGGATGGATGGATTCTTTTTTCTGATTTCACGGGCAATTTCGTAGCCATCCTTCTGAGGAAGCATTACATCCAAAACGCAAATATGAGGGTTGAACCTGTCGAATTCATTACTTGCCAGACCACCATCGGCCACCAGGGCAACATCGAATTCCCTGCTCTCAAGGCTCTCTTTAACCACTCTTGCCAGAAATGGTTCATCCTCAACATAAAGCACCTTTATTTTTTCCATTTTATGTGTCTGTATCATCAATAAAACAAATCTGCCAGGACTAAAAACCCATATCCCCAACCCTCTCAACCCTCTCAATCCCTATCCAACCCTTTTAACCTGATTTCGAACCTGCAACCTTGGCCTTCGCGCGTATGCAAAGTAATTTTACCCTTATGTTGCTTCACTACTCCGGCCACATAATGCAAGCCCAACCCGTATCCCTTCACATTATGAACATTGCCGGTGGGTACCCTGAAAAATTTTTCGAAAATCTTGTTGCGGTATTCCCCAGCAATACCTGGGCCTTTATCTTCAACAGAGAGCACTGTATAGGGTCTTTGCTCCCTTACCGAAATCTTAATATATTTTCCATCTGATGCATACTTTATGGCATTGTCAATCAGGTTATAAATGGCCTGACCAAGATGTTCGGCATTAGCTTTTACCATCGTGTTTCCGCGGTGTTCAAACAATAGCTCCACACCTTTTTCCTGGGAAGGTAACCGGAATGAATCAGTAATTTCAGCAGCTAATGCGGTTAGATCAACTGGTGTAAGATTATTGATTATCTCGTCGCTATAGTCGAGAACAGATGCTTTAAGAATTTTATCGGTAAGAAGGGTTAGCCGGTTGAGTTCTTTAGCAGCATGATCGAGATATTCAATGGAGCGGTTTCGATTGCTCAGCACATCGAAATTACGTATTGCTTCAATGGCTACTCCCACGCTCGCTACAGGTGTTTTCAGTTCGTGCGATACATTGCTTACAAAGTTATCCTTCTGTTCCATGAGTTTTTGCTGAGCCCGCAGGGTGCGGTAAACCATTAAAAACGAAACAAAAATCAGGCCGGTGGTAAACAAGGCAAACCCACCCTGAGGGATCAATTTTCTGATGATTAGCCATTGAACATTCTGAAATTCAATGGCATAAAGTTTTCTGGCAAAGGGATACCATGAAGTGGTAAAGGGGAGTGAATCTTTAAATGGCCTGAATGATTGCCGCGGAGATGGCTGATTGGGAAATTCCTTTTCGAGCACTGTAAACGGAAGATGGAGATAGGCCATATTCAGGTTGCGCCGGTAATGCACGGCTATGCTGTCTTTGTTGTACCCTGAAATGTTTCCCTCAAATATCCATCGCATGTCCTGTTGGCCTGGATTAATTTGCCTTCTTACAGTTATGCTGTCGGGCTGGTCTGGGGTGTTTTTCATTGATATTACAATCTCCTGCCGGGAGGCAAGGGTATCGCCTGCGGTTTTTTCAAGTGTGTCGGGGCGCGTCCGGTTGGCTATGGTTATGTATCGCACATTTTCCAGAATATTGCCCGAGCGCGAAGGGCGTGGTTTGTGCTGTGGTCTTAACGAATCACCAAAGGCTATACCCTGCATGGTGCTGAAGAAAATGGAATCGGTAAGCTGGTGCATGGTAGCCCTGAAAGTCATATTGATTTCGCGGCCGAAGGAGGATACAGCACTCTGATATTCTGTTCTGAGCCACAAAGCCTGCAGTACCGTAAGTAGTATAAGGCTTATACCCATGAGTATTAAAGAAGTGGTAATTTTACGGGTTCGCATAATTCAAGTTGTTGATTTACAAAGCAAAATTATAATAATCAGTGGTACATTTACCAAACGTTAACCTTATATTAACCTTGTTTTACAAGGAGTTAACCTGAATTGTTAAATGGTGGGTGTAACTTTGCCTGTGAAAATCAAGTTGAAAAAACTAAAATTTAAATGATATGTTGAAAAAATTAAGCGTTTTATTACTTCTTGCCCTGGGTTGTTCAGGATTTATACATGCCCAGATAACACAAGGGTCTATTAAGTATGAGTTACGAATGGACATGCACCGCAACATCCCGGCAGACAGGCAGGAAATGAAAGCGATGATCCCACAATTTCGCACCGAGAATTTTATCCTTGTTTTTAATCAGGATGAACGCTTCTATAAACCCGAAGAAGATGTTAATGCAATGGTAATGAGTGGCCCAGGTGGTGGGCGACAAATGAGTTTTCGTTCGCCAAGAATTGAAATATATACCAACAACGCTACCGGCGAGTGGCTTTCTAACCAGGAACTAATGGGTAAAAACTACCTGTTATGGGATACCCTCTCGCTGGCTCCCTGGCGGTTAGGCAACGAATTTATTGATATTGCCGGGTACCGGTGCCAGATGGCTTGGTTTAAGGATACCATAACCAATGAAGAGATAACTGCATGGTTTACTTTCTCTATCCAGCCATTTATAGGGCCCGATCGTTTTGCATCTCTTCCGGGTACCATCCTTGCTCTCGATATTAATAACGGAGAACGAGTTTGGGTTGCCCGAAAAATTGAAGAACGTCCACTAACACGCGATGAAATTAAAAAGCCCACCCGGGGAGAGCGAGTCCACCGTGAAGAATTCCGCAAAATGATGCAGGAACAGATGGAGCGTATGCGTGCCGGTGGTGGAATGAGATTCTGATAATTAATACCTGACAATACTTAAAGAAATGAAAAAACTATTATTCGCTTTGATATTCGGAATTTTGACAACAGGCCTGCTGGCTCAGAATTTCAACATAAAAGGTAAACTGATGGACGAATCAGGAACCGGACTCCCCTCTGCCACTGTGTTATTGCTCAATGCACGCGATTCTATTATGGTAAATTATGCCCTGAGCAATCTCGAAGGTTGGTTCGAAATCAGAAACGTGCGCCGGGGCGATTATTTGCTTAAACTTTCCTATGTTGGTTATTCTACCATAACCCTGCCCGTGGTTGCTCCCAATGGAAACCTGCTCGATATGGGCGGGATTGCGCTTACCACCCACGCCACAACTCTCGGCGAAGTTACTGTTACCCAGGAACGTATTGCCATGAAAGTAAGGAACGATACCATCGAATACGATGCCCTGGCTTTTAAACCACTGCCCAATGAAATGGTGGAAGATCTTCTGAAGCGCATGCCTGGTATGGTAATTTCATCAGACGGGACAGTGGAGGCACAGGGTGAAACCGTAAGACGGGTGCTGGTGGATGGTAAAGAATTCTTTGGCCGCGATCCTAAAATGGCGACCCAAAACATTCCTGCCGATGCAATAGCCAGGGTGCAGGTTTTCGATCAGCGTTCCGAGCAGTCTCTCTTTACTGGTATTGACGATGGCCAGCGTGAACGAACCTTAAACCTTGAACTAAAAGAAGACCGGAAAGAGGCTACTTTTGGCAATACCAGCCTGGGCTATGGCCCAACAGATCGTTTTCAGGGGCGAACCAACCTGAATAGGTTCAGCAAAAAGGGGCAGATATCACTGCTCGCCATGGGCAATAACGTTAATCAGCAGGGTTTCTCCGTATCTGATTTTATGAACTTTAGTGGCGCCACACAGAGTTTCGCCCGCGGTGGCGGCGGAAACATCCAGTTTGGCGGTGGTGGTGGAAACCAGATGGGTATCCCCCTTAATTTCGATGGCAGGGCATCATCAAACGGACTCATTACTTCATGGGCAGGAGGCATCAACTTCAACCGAACCCTCAGGCCTGGTACCGAGATCACATCTAGCTATTTCTATAATCAGCTCAAACATGATATGACTCAGGAAACTGATCGTGAAAACTACCTGCCCGGTGGTAACTACAATTTCACTCAAAATACCCTGCAGGACAACCAGAATTATAACCACAGGCTAAACCTTAGGCTCGATCATAAGTTCAGCGAAACAAGTAGTATTATCTTCACCGGAAACACTTCACTTTCTAACAGTAACAGTCTTTCGAAAACTTCAAGTCAAACATTTAATACCCTGGGGTCGTTGCAAAACAACGGTAATCAGACCAACACTTCTGAAGGCCAGCGATTCGACATGAATGCAAGTCTTTTGTTCCGTCAACGTTTAAATAAGCCAGGTCGTACAATTACTGCTGGGATGGACATGTCGCGCAACAACAATGCACAGGATGCAAATCTTAATGCCCTGAACCGTTTCTACCAGCAAATCACACAGGAGTTTTCAGAGCAACAACTTCTTCAGGATCAGAACCGTCGCGACCTTTCAAGCCGCATTTCTACCAATGTTACCTACACAGAACCTCTGTGGCAAAGAGTTTTCCTCGAAGGAAATTACAATCTTGCCTATTCCTTGAATGAGGTTAACCTTAAGGTTTACGACATCGAAAACCCTCAAACAGAAGGAATTTTTAACGACCAGTTTTCCAATCATTACCAAAATACCTACACCTACCAGCGTATAGGATTAAACTTGCGCATGAACCGCGATAAGTTTAATGTTACTGCAGGAAACGCATTACAGATCACCGATCTTAAGGGTAATTCCTACAGCCTCAACAATACTGTTAACCGCGATTATATCCATGTTCTCCCTGTGACAAGGATCAATTATGAGTTCAATAGTTTCAGAAGATTGTCGGCCGATTACGAAACATCGGTAAACGAACCTTCTGCGATTCAAATACAGCCTGTTATTGACAACCGCGATCCGTTGAACATATACAAGGGCAATCCCGACCTGCTTCCTTCTTACAGGCATCGCATGCAAATTAGGTTCAACTCCTTCAACCCGGTTAGCTCTTTTGGTTTCTTTACCAACCTTTCTGCCGATTATGTCAACAATGCCATTACCAACTCTATAGAAGTTGATCAGAAACTTGTGCGCACTACTTCGCCCGTAAATGTTGATAACAATATCAATCTTCGTGGTAATGTTAACATAAATATTGGGGTGGAAAAACTCAAAAGCCGCTTTATGTTGGGTGCTTCAGTGAGCCGTTCGCAAAGCATTAATGTGCTCAATCAGAGGGAGCAACAAATTGTTAACAATATGCTTACTCCCAATATCCGTTACACTTTCAGGCCGGTTGATGCCTTTGAACTCAGACTTCTGGCCAGTGTTAACAGTCAGCTTACCACCTATCAGTTCAGTACCACCGAGCAGGCTTTCCTCAACCAAACCTACCAGGCCGATTTGAACTGGACCTTTCTGAAATACTACCGTTTGCAGGGAACCTATAACTACGGCATTTATCAGGGGCGCAGCAGCCAGTTCGATCGCAAAATTCCCATGCTCGACATGAGCATTTCGCGCAGCTTTTTGAAAAACGACGCCGGCGAATTAAAACTCTCGGCATTTAACTTGCTCAACAGCGAGCTTGGCGTTTCGCAAACCAATAATGTTAATTACTACGAAAGGGCTGTTACTAACTCACTGGGTCAGTATTTCATGCTTACGTTTACCTATAATCTTAACCGCCAGCTTAATATGATGGATCGTGGCCCGGGCGGTGGCCCAGGCGGCGGCCCCGGACGAGGTAACCGCATGATGATCATGCACTAACCACCACCACAAGTGCTTTAAAATTCAAAGCCCGGTTATTGCCGGGCTTTGGTGTTTATTGCTGGTCTGATGCTTTGGGTGGTGGCATTTTTCCCTCAACCCGTTTTAATTTGTACCAATAAAACGGTAAACAACCCTCTCAACCCCATCTCAACCCACTCAACTTCCTCCAATCAATAACCAAAAGTAGCCATATTACCCAAAAACATTATTTAGAATGAATATAAATTGCATTTGTATAGCGTTAAAACTTGGTTAAATCGTTTTTTTTTTTTTAATTTGTTGCACAAAATTCCTTAAAAGGGCCCGGAAAGGGAGATTGTAAACGTGTCAGTAGTTCTAAAAGAAATAGTAGTTTGGTTTTTACTCTTAAACAAGATATGTTGTGAAAAAAAATCTGAAAAACTATTCTGCATCACTATTGTCCGGTAAAAATTAAAATTGCTTGATTTTATTTTTTAAGTCTCTG
>JBBISA010000037.1:0-41516 GCA_037441525.1 Bacteroidota bacterium | reverse complement strand
GGATACTTCATGAACACAAAGATACAAATAAGTGGCAAGAAGTAAATACCCTAGATAAATTATTGTGGCCAATTACAGCCACGATGCTATATTTTCGATTGTTAAAACATCAATCAGTTGCCAAAAATACAGAAATTAAAAATTTCAAGGGGAGTAATTCTTTCCCTGCCAGGAACCTCTTTTATTAAATTCTGTTTCAATCATTTTCATTATCATATCACTACGCAGTCCTTTCCAGCTTTGTACTATGTTATAATCAGGCGGTACTTCGCCTGCAAACCGTTCAATGGCAATGTCGGGCCTGAGATTTTCAAGATAATCACAAGCAAGGGTAACATATTCATCGGGTTCGAAAAGGCTGAATCGCTCCGGAAATTCTGAATATTCCCGAGCCATTGCGGTATCTTTGACAATCTGAAGCTGATGAAATTTTACAGAGTTTATGGGTAAATCTGAAATAATCCTGCTCTGTCTTAATAATTCGTTTTTATCCTCACCCGGAAGCCCGATGATAAGGTGTATACCTGTATGAATGTTACGGCCAGCCGACATTTTGATTGCAGCGACAGATTGTTGGAATGTATGGCCCCGGTTAATTTTAATCAGGGTTTTATCATTGCAGGTTTCTACACCAAATTCAATGCTTATGATTTTTTCCTGGGCCAAAGATGCAATGTAATCTAATTTGGCCTTGTCGATACAGTCAGGGCGGGTACCTATGGTAATTCCAGAGATCAAGGGATGAGACAGGGCTTCTTCGTACCTTGTTTTCAAAACTTCAATTGAGTCGTATGTGTTTGAAAACGATTGAAAATAGGCTACAAATATTTTGGCTCTTTTATATCTGTGCAAAAGAAATTTTATTCCTTTTTCAATTTGAGAGGTAATCGATTCTCCGTCGTTACAATAAGAGGGGCTAAATCCGCTATTATTGCAAAAGGTACATCCCCCCCTGGCTATTGTTCCATCGCGATTGGGGCAGGTGAATCCAGCATTAATACTCACCTTCTGAATCCGGCTTCCATATTTCTGTTTATTCTGATCGGCCAATGAATTAAAAGGCCTTGTATTGCCCCAGGGAAAGGTCATTTATCCATTTGTGATTTATTGACGAAGCCTGTCGGCCGACCTTACCAGGTTCTCATCTCTTCGGATGGCACGATTGGCCAGAAGAAGAAGCACCATTGAAACAAGTGGAAAGATAATGGGTGAACCCCATGAAAAATCTCCTGAATAGCTGTTCTTTATTTCTTCGACATAAAAAAAAGCAAGAAAAACTATGGCAGAATGAATGAGTATATTCAGTTTCCCAAGTTTGATCTGCAAAAGACGTTTTTTGTACGAAAAGGTTGAGAACAAACAAATAATCAAGGCAATAAATGATACAATAACAACTGAAATACCCAGGGTATTAATGCCATTTACTACTTCCGAACCATCAGTGGATGTGATTCCCCAGGTTTTAATTTCAAGCAGGATTTCATCAATGTTGATATAACCAACTGGCATGAGTAAGAATAACAATATCAGAATTGAAGATATTAACAGGTAAACACTTTGAACACGTTGAATCATAACATTGGTCTTTGGTTTAATTTTGAGAATTAATGCTTTGCAAATTTAGAACAAATGAATTAGTGAGTAAAATCGAAATTATTAAAAAAAACAGGTACAGACGTAATGTTAAAAAAAATGTTGAGCATATTAGCTATATTTTTTCGTAATTACGATTATTGAGTATATTTGCACAACATTTCCTTCTTATATTTTTCTTTGATTTTTCGATAAATAGAACCATCATTTTACGGATTTACCTTTCTGCAGAATCGCACCCGGCGAAAAATTATTCTGTTAGCATCATGTAATTATCCCAATTAGCAATATGGTTTATTCCAGAAATCAATTGATATTTCAAGAAAATCAGAATTTAATTTAACCCAATACAATTACATGTTCGAAATTGAGGAACTCAGGAGTAAGCTTCTTTCCGAGTTGAAAGATATTGCCAAACAGTACGGCCTTAAAAAAGTAGAATCATTCAAAAAGGAAGAGCTGATATTCCAAATTCTTGATGCTCAGGCAATCAATCCCCCCCAGGAAGTTTTGGAAAAAGAGAAAAGAGGTCGCAGACCCAGAAAACAAAATTTTAACCAATTGCCAGGTTCGGGCTACAAACCTGTTGCATCAAGCAATCTACCCGAAAAAGTTGGATATTCTAACAAATCATCTTCGCGAAAAGGCGACCTTAATGACAACGGTCAACGTCGTAAATACGGACAGAGCAGCAGACCTAGTCAGGAGAAAGCAGATAAAATAAGTTCAGATGAGATAAACACCCAGGAAGAAATAAAATTTGAACTTCCCTTTCAGCATCCCGCTATCAAGAGCGATTCAAAGGGTGTTTCAACCAGAGATATAGACAGGGGTGTTCTGCTATCCGATGTTTTGCCCATTCTTGATTTGCCTGAGCCACTTTTAGCTCTTGTAGATGAAATAAATCCACCCGTTGAAAAACCGGTTGAAGAAATTTTACCGGTTGATGAGGCCGCTCCCCAGGAAGAAACTCCTCAGCAACCATCAAAAAGACCCTTTCAAAGAGATAATAGAAAAATTGGTCAGGATTACCAATCCAACAGAAACCAGAACCAGGGTAACCAGCAACAAAACCAACAAGGCCCCTCGAACCCTCCCCAGAATCAGCATCAGCAAAACAGGCAGCAATCAAATCAGGGACGACAGGAAGTAAATGCCAACACAAAACAACCTGATAATCGTCAGAAAGAACCCACCTATGAATTTGACGGGATCATTTCTGCCGAGGGAGTTCTGGAAATAATGTCCGATGGTTATGGTTTTCTGAGGTCATCGGATTATAACTATTTAAACAGTCCAGACGATATTTATGTGTCGCAAAGCCAGATTAAACTTTTTGGGCTAAAGACCGGCGATACCATTGAAGGTGGAATAAGACCGCCCAAAGAGAGTGAGAAATATTTTCCTTTAATAAAAGTGGAAAAAATCAATGGACGCGATCCGGCAGAAGTGCGCGACCGTGTTCCTTTCGATTTCCTTACACCATTGTTCCCACAGCAAAAATTTGCGCTTACCGGTCATTCTCAGGCCAACCTGTCGACCCGTATAATTGATATGTTTGCCCCCATAGGGAAAGGGCAAAGGGGCTTGATAGTTGCTCAGCCTAAAACAGGTAAAACAATTCTTTTGCAAGATATAGCCAACGCCATTGCAGCCAATCATCCCGAAGTATTTTTAATAGTGCTGTTGATTGATGAAAGACCTGAAGAGGTAACAGAAATGGCCAGAAATGTGAAAGCTGAGGTTATTTCGAGCACCTTTGATGAACCTGCCGAACGGCATGTGAAAGTGGCAGCTATTGTTCTTGAAAAGGCAAAACGGATGGTAGAATGTGGCCATGATGTAGTGATTCTGCTTGATTCTATAACCCGCCTGGCCCGGGCATTCAATACTGTTGCTCCTGCATCGGGCAAGGTACTTTCAGGAGGTGTTGATGCCAATGCACTTCATAAACCCAAAAGGTTCTTTGGTGCTGCCCGAAAGATTGAAAATGGCGGTTCATTGTCTATTATTGCCACTGCCCTTATCGATACAGGCTCCAAAATGGATGAGGTAATCTTCGAAGAATTTAAAGGTACAGGTAATATGGAATTGCAGCTTGACAGGCGTTTGTCAAACAAACGAATTTTTCCTGCCATTGACATTGTTGCATCGGGTACCCGCCGCGAAGACCTACTCATGGATAAGGATACAATGAACAGGGTGTGGATTATGCGTAAATTTATTGCCGACATGACTCCGGTTGAAGCCATGGAATTTCTAATGGATAAAATGCGATACACCAAATCTAATGAAGAGTTCCTTTTTTCGATGAATGGCTAATAAAGGATACAGGTTCAGAAAAAAATCCGAAACATTCAGGAACTCAGATTACAAGGGGCTGCCAAAAGCAGCCCTTTGCGTTTTACTGTATTTTGAAGAGATGAACCTATAGTTTTCTTTTCTTAAGCCTTATGGAGTTGCCAACTACAACAATATCTGAAAGTGCCATTGCACCAGCAGCTACCATGGGGCTGAGGATACCTGCTATGGCAAGGGGTATGGCCATTACGTTGTAGAAAAAAGCCCAGAAAAGATTCTCTTTAATGGTGGAGCGGGTAACCCTTGCCATCGAAAATATTTTTGGAAGAAGGGAAAGATTCCCTTTCAGGAGGATTACTTCTGATGATTTTACTGCCACCTGAGTGGCGTTGCTCATACTAATGCCAATAAATGCTTTGGCTAAGGCCGGAGCATCGTTAATGCCATCTCCAACCATTGCCACTTTTGTGTTCGATGAAAGTTTTTCAATGATTTGCAGTTTTTTATCTGGTCTTTTCTCAGCATATATTTCTTCAATGGCCAGCTCTTTGGCAAGTTCACGGCACTTTTTCTCCCTGTCGCCACTGAGCAAAACAGTTTTTATCCCCATTTTTTTTATAGCATCAATAGCTTCACGAGCGCCTGGTTTTATTTCATCATCAATATCTGTCCAACCTATAAGTTTCCCATTCATGGTAATATATATGCTATGAGAATTATCGCTCGTAAGGGCCCTTACGGTTTCATAGGAGCCTATCCTGTAATTGTTACCATCTTTCCCGGTAGCAGAAATACCCAACCCCTTTTCTTCTTCCACCGAAGAAAGCTCAATGATGGGGGTTCCGCTGAGTTCCCTTACAATTGACTGCGCAATGGGGTGGCTCGAATGTTTTTCCAGGCTGTATAGAAGTGATGCAATACTTTGAAGGCTTTTCCCACCAATGGCCTGCATATCTTTTATTCTGAATTTTCCGGTGGTAAGGGTACCGGTTTTGTCAAATATTACTGTTTTTACCTGATGAAACTTGTCGAATGTGCTTCCGCCTTTGATTAAAATTCCATTTTTAGCGCTGCGTCCGAGACCCACCACTACAGCAGTTGGAATTGCAAGACCAAGTGCACACGGGCAGGCGATTACCAGAACTGCGATGCCACGCATAAGTGCATCCTTGAATTCGATACCAATGGCCAGATACCATACAAGCCAGGTAGATACTGCAATGACAACAACTACCGGAACAAAAACACCACTTATCTTATCGGCAAGGTTTTGAAGAGCGGGCTTATCTTTCTGGGCATTTCGTACCATCTCTATAATGTGTGAAAGTACTGTTTCCTTGCCTGTTGCAGTAGCTTTGAACTTTATCGTCCCTTTTTCCAGAATTGTTCCTCCAATCACTTTGTCTCCCTTCCCTTTGTCAACCGGCAAACTTTCGCCCGAAACCATCGATTCATCAATACTTCCGTTGCCCCAATAAATTTCACCATCGACCGGAATTTTATCTCCTGTATTCACCAGGACATAATCGCCATTGCGCAATTGGGCAGCATCAATTTCATCTATAAATTCCTGCCCTTCATTCATTTCCTGCCTAATTCGGCGTGCTTTCACCTTCTGAAGTTTTGTCAATTCGTCGATGGCCGATGTTGTCCTTTTCACTGACCGGTGCTCGAGCATGTTTCCGAGTAAAACAATGGTTATAATGCTGGCCGATGTTTCGTAAAACATGTATTGATGTCCCAACTGGTAAATAGTTCCTATCAAACTATATATGAATGCCGCAGTGCTTCCCAGAAAAATCAATACATCCATATTGGTAACCCCGGCCCTGATACTATTCCAGGCACTTATTCCAAAATGTCTGAAGCCAATAATGAAAACTGGTATGGTAAGAAAAAGCTGAAAATAGTCGTTGTGTAGAATCTTTACTGGTACAAACATTGCCAGAACAAGGGGTATTGTAAACAATGCTGAGAACCAGAATTTTTTTTCGATAGAACTCCAACCTGGGGTAGGGGTTTCGGTAGAATCATTTTCGTGGGCAATGCCTGTCACCTTATATCCGAGTCCTTCGATGGTTTTAATGGCTGCCTCAATTGGTATCTCGGGGGCTGATTCGAACCGCACCTCATCGGTGGTAAAATCGGCGTCAACATTGGTAAAACCTTTTTTTTGCAGGGCTTTTTTTATGCCCAGGGCACAGTTCGTGCAACTCATCCCCTCTACCTTCAATTCGGTTGTTTTTATTTCACTTTGAGACATAAGCATGCTAATGAATGAAAAACAGATTTTTATTGATGAATACAACAATAATCCTATTGTATAGTTTGTAAACAGATAAATTATTAGATGCCAGAATCGTGCGGGTAGTAAAATTTATTTCAACAATAAGCATTTTGTTTCCTGGTCATCTTATCAAATCTATATCCGCCTTTTTCGGGTCCCCACATCAGGTTCCCGTCATCATCCCAGCCTCTGTCCCAGCTAATCAGGGCTGTTGATATAACAACAACATCTGAACTAAACCAGCTGGCCCCCCGCCAGTTGCTGCGGCAAGCACCTGGTACTGTTGCGCCATTGAATTAATTGCTAATTTACAAATTCCATATTTTGTAAGAAAGAACAAGCCTTTTAAATAATGTATCTTTGCTGGCAGGAAAAAACCCAAAATGGAGATTTTTAAAATCATTCTGATCATAGGACTTTACCAAACTGTGGTGTTGGGAGCACTTGTGCTCATAAAAAAACAAAAGTGTTTTTCTGATTGGTTTCTGGCGTTACTTTTTGTTGTTTTCGCTTTAAGTATATTTCTGGGGTATATGGAAATCTACAACCGCGAAAACAACTATCCTCTCCCTGTTTTTATAGGCCTTTCGGCTCCAATAATATTTCTTCACGGACCAGTTATATGGCTCTATATAAAATCGATTACCACTCAGAAATTTAGGTTTAAAGCAAAATACCTTCTTCACGTTTTGCCCTTTATTGGTGTTGCGGTGGCTTTATCTTCGAGTATTTATTCAATGCCTGCAAGCGAGCGCATTATCAGCGATTCTACCAAAGCATTTAAAAAAGACCTTGTTTTCCCGGTTGTAATTGCTATGATTTTTATTTTTACCCAGGGATATTTTTTCTGGGGATTGTGGCTTATTAAACGATACCGATCAAAGATTTCCAATTATTTTTCTGAGTTTTCGGCCCACGATCTTGCCTGGTTGAAAAATCTCCTGGTTAGCTGCATTTTTTTTATGGCGGAATCAGTTTACTATACTTTACCGATTATTTTCTGTCGGTATTTTCCTATCATTATCTGCAGTCGATAGGATGTGCCTATGCTTCCCTATTATCTGTTGTGCTTGGATACAGGGGATACAGGCAGGGTAATATCTTCTCGTCAGGCCATATAACCATTGATATTGATAATGAAAAACCACTATTGCCTTCACGAAAAATTGAAGAGAAAGAGATGGGTTTTATTTAGCACCTCATTTCTGTTATGGAAAACCAAAAACCATATCCCGACCCTGACCTAAATATTGCCAACCTTTCATCAAAGCTCAATGTGGGGCCTGATTATTTGTCATCAATCTTAAACGGGCGGTTGAACAAGAACTTTTACGATTTCGTAAATCACTACAGGGTTGAAGAATTTAAAAACTTACGCCGGAATGGAATTGATAAAAACATAACCATAATGGGTTTAGGCTGGGAAGCAGGGTTTAATTCAAAAGCAACTTTCAACAGGGTTTTTAAAAAAAATAGGGGAATTACCCCAGGTCAATTTATTGAATCAATATCCCGATAGGACAAAGCCTTTTATTTCCTTGCCAATAATTCATACATTTGCACCAATTGAATCTTTCATAAACAATGCGGCAAAAATCCAAATCTTTTTGCAATTATAATTTACAAACCACGTAATTCTTCTACCTGATAAAAATGAATAACAATTATTTAAAATCCATGATTTCTGGTAAAATACTTCACCACGCATTTTTCTTGGCTTTAGTGTTTATATTACCCCTTGCCGCCTGCAAGAAAGAAGACCCCGATGCAATTGCAGCTGCCGACAGAAAAACAATACTTGAATACATAAAAACAAACGAGATAAAAGATGTCGTTGAACATTCGTCGGGGATATTTTATAAGATGGAGGAACCAGGAACAGGAATAACCCCAACTCTAACTTCAAGGTTGAAAATCAGATACGTTGGTTTTTATGCTGACGACAGGATTTTCGATTCATCAGAAGGAGCATTTATTCAATTACATTCAACAATTTTGGGGTGGCAGATAGGTATCCCTCTTTTTAAAAACGGAGGCAGGGGAACGCTTTTTATACCCTCAGCACTGGGCTATGGGCCATATCCGCCCTGGGGGAGCGGGATTAGACGAAATGCCGTACTCATTTTTAATTTCGAAATTGTGGATATTGCTCCCTAAGGATTTTTGTAATCATCCACCTCTTTTAATCATCAGTGAGTTAAGCGATTTTAGTATCTTTGCACCAAATAAAACTTTTACAAAATGGCAAGTAGGAAAGACCTGAAAAAAGATATTAATTTTTTAACCGAAGAAATTCTCGAAACATGTTTGCTGCATTACCATTTCAAAAAAGGTGATGCGGCACATGTTGAAAAAATTGACCAGATAATAGATGAAACAATAATCTTACGCAATCAGTTGATGCATGAGTTAAACAACCCTGGTAAGGATATGAATGGTAACTCACTCAGGGCATTTTACAAAGAATTGCTTGCCAGGATGATGGAAGGCGCAAACACTGCTTTCGAAAAACTTGGAAGGTTAGACGCATAATAATTAAGAATCTGTTCTATGCGGGGACATTGATTCTGATGTCCCCTTTTTTATGCAGATTAAACCTGCACCTGCTAAGCCAGGAAAAAAAATTAAAAAAATGAGCAAAAAATTATCGGGTAAGGGTGGCTCCCCCTACCAGAAAAAAAAGGAAGGTAGCAAACCTTATAAAAAAATTGCTGCAAAAACCGGTATACCAAAACCACTTAATTCAAAGACCGGGTTTTCGGGTGTCAAGCTTGTCAGACTAAATAAATATATCGCCAATTCTGGGGTATGTTCGCGCCGTGAGGCCGACCTTTTAATTTCTTCAGGTACTATTACCGTAAACGGTAAAGTGGTAACAGAACTGGGAACGAAAGTTAATCCGGGCGATTCTGTTATGTATAATGGAGAAAAACTCAAAGCCGAGAAAAAAGTATATATTCTGCTCAACAAGCCCAAGGATTATATTACCACAGCTGAAGATCCCCAGGGCCGGAAAACCGTTATGGATTTATTAAAAAATGCAGGAGAGCAAAGGGTTTTTCCTGTTGGAAGATTAGACCGGAATACCACCGGACTACTATTGCTTACCAACGACGGTGACCTTGCAAAAAAACTTACCCATCCCAAACATGGTGTCCGAAAAATATACCAGGTGCAACTCGACAAACCTTTAACAAAAATAGACCTTACTGCCATTGCACATGGAATAGAACTTGATGGAGAAAAGATCGTTCCCGACGACGTTGCCTATTCCGGAAATGAAAACGAAAAAACTTTGGTGGGGATTGAGATACATTCAGGACAGAACAGGGTTGTTCGAAGAATTTTTGAATCGCTCGATTATAAAGTTATAAAACTCGACCGGGTTATGTTTGCAGGTCTTACAAAAAAAGACCTTCCGCGCGGGCAATGGAGATTCCTTACCGATAAAGAGGTCAGCTTTTTGAAGATGACAAGGTAATAATCGGCAGCAAGTTGGGTTTTATATAAATAAAACTGATTTACCTATACCGGCATTCCGAAATTTCATGGTCCGATTCTTTTATTCTTTAAAAGAGCAAAGTAATAATATATGGCCTTTTTTAAGGCTGTCGATATTCTCGGGTTTAATTTTTATCGGTTCCCTGATAATAATTCTGGGAATTTTTTCGTGGATTTATCGCGACCGCATAAAAGAACTATTCGTTTCCCAAATAAACCAAGGTCTTCAAACCGATGTTTTTATCGAAGATATTTCCATAGATCTTTTCCGGTCTTTTCCCTTTGCATCTATTACCCTAAAAAATTCTACTATGTTGCAAACTCCCGGGCCAATGCCCCGGGATACCCTTCTCCAGGCACGAAGAATATATTTTCAGTTTAGTTTATTCGATCTGATGAGGAAGAAATACTCAGTCCGACGGGCCGAGGTGGTTGATGGATTTTTACATTTAACGGTATTTCAGGATGGGTCGAATAATTATACTTTCTGGAAACAAACAGGTGGCTCAGAAACCGGAACTGACGATATCCGGTTTGACCTGCGAAGGGTATTATTCACCAACGTTGGATTTATTTACAACCATCAGCGCAACCACCATAAACTCGATTTTTACATTCATCAGGCAATTGTATCTGGAAAATTTTCTCTTGATGATTATTTGCTCGCCATCAAAGGCGATATGACGGTAAATAATCTTGTGGCCGATAAAGTATTATTTGCCGAAAATAAACATCTGACCTTTGATCTGTTGCTTCATGCTGCAAATAACCAGGTTTTTACCTTCAGAGAAGGAGCATTTTCTCTGGGCAATCATTCATTTGCGGCAGATGGAGTAATAGATCTTTCAGGGCAACACACCTATCTCGATCTTAAAATTGCTGCAAAAGATCTCAGACTGGACAATTTTATTGCCGACCTGCCGCCACAGTATACAAAGTATTTCGATGGTTTCAGGAGTAAAGGAACTTTTTATTTTAATGCGTCAATAAGCGGAAGTCTTAATCCGGCTATCAATCCTTACATAGAGGCCGATTTCGGACTTAAAATGGGCGAAATAACCCAACGCAAAAACCGGGTTAAATTCGAAGACCTTTCGTTCGATGCATCTTTTAATAATGGCGCCAACCGCAACATTCGGTCATCTACCCTGGTAGTGAAAAATCTTCAGGCCAGGCTAAACAACAAGGAACTAAAAGCTGATGGTACTATTGTTAATTTTTTTGAGCCTGCCATTGAAGCCAAAATCTTTTCAAATATCAGTGCAAACGACTGGCAAAAATTCCTGCAATGGGAACAACTTACAAGTGCTTCAGGCGACCTGCTGGTCAATATTGATTTTAAAGGGCGAATGGGGGAGAACCGCAAATTTACTGTCTATCATTTTATGGCCAGTCGTGTTGCTGGAGAAATTAAAGCCATTGATTTGTCATTCAGACTTAAAAATGATCCACTGATTTACAACTCAATTAATGCTGATTTTAGGTTCAATAACAACGATATCCATATAAAACGGTTTGATGGTAAGGCATCATCGAGCGATTTTGACATGAAAGGATACTTTCGCAATGTTATGCCCTGGTTGTTTTTCGACGATCAGAGATTGTTTGTCAACGCAACTCTCTCTTCCGGCAATCTTAACTTTAATGAGCTTCTGCAACACAATGTAAGCGGTAACGATACCATTTACCACCTCCGTCTTTCAGAAATGATAGACTTCCGATTACAAGCCAATATCGGAAAACTTGCTTTTCGAAAATTTGATGCGCAGAATGTAAAAGGCGTTCTTAGTATGAGGCAACAAATGTTTTATGCATCCGATATTTCCCTCGCATCCATGAAAGGAAATATCATAGCATCAGGGTACATTAATGGTAAGGACGAAAACAATCTTGTGATAGGTTGTGAAGCTCGTTTCGTCAATGTTGATGTTTACGACCTGTTTTACCAGATGGGTAATTTTGGACAACAAAGCATTGAATATGATAATCTGCGGGGGCGCATTACAGCCAATGCCAGTTTTATCTCTAACTGGAGCCCCTGGCTAATTATCGATTGGAATTCGCTGGAAGTAACCGCTGATATTAGAATTGAAAACGGGGAATTGATTAACTATAAACCTATGTTGGCGCTTTCAAGATTCATTAGGGTTGGCGATTTAAATCAGGTAAAGTTTTCTACCCTTGAAAACCAAATCAGGATAAAGAACCAAAAAATCATCATTCCCGATATGGAGGTCAATTCCAACGCCATCAACATTAAACTTTCGGGCGAGCATACTTTCAATAACAATATTGATTATCGCGTGCAGATTTTTCTCTCCGATTTGCTGGCCCGCCGACATCGCGAAAGCAGAAACCCGCAGGAACAATATGGCGATATAATTGACGATCGACAGGGGAGAACCACCTTGTTTTTAAAAATAACCGGAACTATTGACGAACCGGTTTTTAGGTATGACACCCGTGCTGTACGCGAAAAAATCAGAGATGATCTTCGCCAGGAAAGACAAAACCTAAGACAGATATTCAGACAGGAATTTGGCCTTAACCGCAAGGATACTCTTCCGGATGGTACGCCGGTTCAGCCTAATCAAAGAGAAGTCGAAAAACAAGAGATTCGAAACCGGGAGCGTGGCAAGTTTATCATTGAATGGGACGATGATTAAAAACTATTTTGGTTTATTTCCTTTACCTTTGCGCCACTAATGCAACAAATTATTAATTGCAGCAAGGTAATCCAATTCAATAAACCAAAAACCCGTTATGGTCAACACAGAAAGTTTTCTTTTTTCTGTTAAGGGAAACATCCAGGCGTTCGATTCTGCATTTTCAGAGCATTATACTTCTAAAAAAGATACCCAGGAAGAATTTCAGGAACAGATAGATCGACTAAGACTTTTACAAAGTAAATTATATGCCCAGGCTCAGCATGGGGTTTTAATAATTCTGCAGGCAATGGATGCTGCCGGCAAAGACGGAGTTATTAAACATGTTATGTCGGGAGTAAATCCGCAGGGTTGTCAGGTTAAAAGTTTTAAGGCACCTTCGGCCGAGGAGCTGACCCACGATTTTATGTGGCGATGCCTTAAGGCATTGCCCGAAAGGGGCAATATTGGGATATTTAACCGGTCGTATTATGAAGAAGTGCTCATTACACGTATTCATCCTGACCTTTTAGCTAAGCAAAACCTCCCATTTTATAACAAAAAGATACACGAAAACGAAAAATTCTGGAAACAGCGCTACGACGATATTGTTAATATTGAAAAGTATCTTGCAAACAATGGTTATACCATCCTAAAGTTTTTCCTAAATGTTTCTTTCGAAGAGCAAAAAAGCAGATTCCTTTCACGCATTGAGAATACCAGTAAGAACTGGAAATTTGAGATGGGCGATGTTTCAGAACGACAACATTGGCGCAAATATCAGCAAGCCTATCAGTTAATGCTAGAAAATACCAGCCACAAACAGGCTCCCTGGTACGTAATACCTGCCGACAAAAAGTGGTATATGCGCCTGGTAATTAGCAAAATAATCGTTGAGAAACTCACATCCCTAAAGCTGGCTTATCCTGTGTTAGGAAAACTCCACAAGGAAGAAATAGCCACCGCCCGAAATATTTTGCTTAATGAATAATCAGGGTTGTGATTCTCTGGAGCAATAATCAGGCAATCAATCATTTTCAGTTCATAATAATAATCTGAAATTTGGATATTTACGGTAAAAAACAACGATGGAAAATTTATCTGCTGGGTTTTGCAGCGGTTATAGTTGGACTTTCGCTTTATTATACCAACGTGCTGGTGAGAAAAATCGCTGATGATGAATTACAAAAGGTGCGTATCTGGGCCGATGCTGTTCAGAGCAGGGCCAATCTGGTGAGAGTCACCAATATTTTTTTTCAACAAATGCGCATTGAAGACCGCAAAAGGGTTGAACTTTGGGCGCAGGCAACACGCAGACTGATTGTGGAAGAAGACAGCTCCCTCGATTTTTCATTCTATTCATACATTATTGAAGAAAACACCACAATCCCTGTTCTTTGGGTCAATTCGTCAAACATAATTGTGGGACATCGCAATCTTACCGGTATTGGTCAGGATACTATTAATTACCAGGGAAAACCTTTTCAGGGCGAAATTAAAGATGCTTATTCAACCTACGACCCCATACCCATCGAGCTTCTCGGAATTGTTGATAACCTTTATTATCAAGACTCATGGCTTTTTCAGCAAATGCGAACAGTAATGAACGACCTGATCAACTCATTCCTTAGCGAAGTGGTTATTAATTCGGCCAATGTACCTGTAATTATTACCGATAGCCAAAAGAAAAGAATAATTGCATCAGGAAATATTGGTAACGGAGATTTGTCAGATTCATTGTTTGTTCAGCAAACCA
This sequence comes from Bacteroidota bacterium, assembly GCA_037441525.1. Taxonomy (GTDB): domain Bacteria; phylum Bacteroidota; class Bacteroidia; order Bacteroidales; family UBA7960; genus SKVR01. The sequence goes on along the minus strand of JBBISA010000037.1, from coordinate 27,433 downwards.
TCAATATGATGGCCGATAAAAATCAACCCCTTGTTATCGAACTTCCAGAGCACGGAACCTGTCATGTTTTCTATACCAACTCCTTTCTTCTTACACAGTTGAGATACTATCCTATAGCCCAGTTTGTTGCAATCGGAATATTTCTTATCATTGCCTATATCCTTTTTAGCACTGCCCGAAATGCTGAACAAAATCAGGTTTGGGTTGGTTTGTCGAAGGAAACTGCCCATCAACTTGGTACCCCGATTTCATCTCTTATTGCCTGGATAGAACTGCTTAAAATGCAAGGTGTTGATGAAAAAACTATCAGCGAAATAAAGAAAGATGTTGGAAGGCTCGAAAACATTACCGAACGATTCTCAAAAATAGGTTCCGACCCGAAACTTTCGCCCCTTCTGTTGGTCGATGCTATTAATGAAACAATTGATTATATGCGAAACCGAACTTCCAAAAAAGTGCAGTTTTTTGTAAACGATCATAACTCAAAAAAAACCATAGTCCCATTAAATATCAACCTGTTTGGATGGGTGCTCGAAAATCTTTGCAAAAACTCCATCGATGCCATGGAAGGGGTGGGGGTGATCAGTATCGATATTTATAACAACAGTTCCCGAATATATATTGATATTTCGGATACCGGCAAGGGGATTCCCAAAGGAAAATTTAAAACTATCTTCAATCCTGGCTATACAAGCAAGAAAAGGGGTTGGGGTTTAGGCCTTTCATTAACAAAACGAATTATCGAAAACTATCACAAGGGTAAGATTTTTGTAAAAAATTCATCAACAACCGGAACAACTTTCAGAATCGTTTTAAGAAAATAATTATCTCAGGTTGTATTTCTAAATTTCCTTTTATAAAGAGTAATTATACCATTATTGCTTAAATTTGAGATGACCTTTGTATTTCACTACCAGATTCTAAGATTTAAACCTTTGCGTTGAACCAATAAAACACGGGTTATTCATTTAATAAAACAATTGACAGACTTTTATACAAATTCATCTAAAGGAAATACAGGACAAAAAAGTGCATTTCAGGCTAATTAATCGTAATCGAATGAAGTTCAAATTAATTATTCATTGGGTTTTAGGCTTTGCAACCCTTTTGCTTATATCACTGCCATTAATGGCTGCATTAAGTTCGGGGAGTGTCGAAAAACTGATGCTGAAAATGAGAAGCCAGAGTCTGCACAAGGGTAAGGTTGTTGTTATGGAAGCAGACCTATATTATAACCATCTGGCTGGCAATCTTGTAACAAGGTATTCCAATCCTGCTGGGCAGGTTATACTAACTAACTCTAAGGGCGAATTAACTATATATGATGAGAATGCCAATTCTGTAAATTATAGGCAAGGTGCTGAATATAGTACAACCAATAATTTGATTTATTTTTTTCTTCAGGGTAAAACACAGGATCTTGGGCTTGCTGAATCAGGATTTCAATTAATGAGTACAACAATTGAGGAAGGCGTGGTCGTAACAGAATGGTTCCCCCCCGCAAGTTTTTACCGCCTGTTCAACAACATTAAACTGGTACATAAAGAATTTTTGCCTGTATACGCAGCTTACTATGATACAAGCAGAAAAATCGCTAAACGGGTTTATTATTCCAATTATCAGCAAATAGGAGATATTAATTTTCCAATGCTTATTACTGAGTTCAACTATATTGGAAATGATTCAATCATTAACAGAATAAGGTTTTCTGAGCTTAAATTGAACCAGCAAGCCATAAGTCCCTGGTTTAATTTCAAGGTGCCAGCAGATGCCCAGATAAGAAGATAATGATTAGAAAATGTGGTTATTCCTTTATGGATTTTTATATTCTGTATATAACGCTATAAAAGAAGAATATGAGAAAAATATTCTGGTTGAGTTTTTTATTGTTATTTGTACCTGTTCTTTCTCTTAATGCACAGTTGACAAGTTCTTCTCCAAACTTGATTTCAGCTGATTTTGACAGAGTTTTACTGGAAAGGAAGGCAATAAGTAATAATAAACAAATAATGAATAAGAAAACAACCTTTATGAAAAGCAGAACTAAGAACGTATTCGTAAAATACAATCCTATCAGACTGTTTTTTGGTTCTTTAATGTTTGTTTATCAGGGATATATTTCACCACAATTACCATCTGATTGCTTGTATGCTGAGACCTGTTCGCATTATAGTCAATCCCTAATAATAAGGTTTGGGTTATTAAAAGGGGTTGTAGCAACATCTGATCGTTTAATGAGGTGCAACAGATTGTCAACTCTTGATATCATTCCTTACTCATTGGATATTTTAACTGGTAAGGTTGTAGAATCGGTTGAGATATATGATTTTTCTGATAATTAAAAGGATTGTCATCATCCAGCGTTAGATTGTTATTTATAGGGGTAAAAAATTATAGCAAAGCATAAATGGTTGTAAAAATTCTAACGTTAAGTGGTCTTAGTCTTTGGTTCCTGACATTTATTGCATTTGCACAGACTAATCCCAACTTACATAATGAATTTAGATTTACCGAACATCTTATTTCAAGAGGAAGTCATAAAGAAGCTCTTTATCTTTTACATGAACTGGTACCCATCAGTGATGGGCAGGGAGATACTATTAATTATTATACCGGTTGGGTTTTTTATGGATTGAAAGACCTCGAAGCATCATCTGAATTTTTACTCAAGGTTAGCCCTGGCAGCCAATGGTATCATAAATCCATGTTTTTTTCTTCATACAACAACTGTTACCTTGGAAAAACTGCAATATCAGCAAAAATCCTGAGAGAACTTGACATAGATATTTCACCCCAGATTTCAGCTATGATGAATTTTCAAATCGCCGGAATTGCTCTGTTGGATAGAGATTTAAAGCATTTTGCTGAGTTATCATCAAAGTTCTCTGGTCAGCTTTCAGCAATGGAGCAAGAAGAAAAAAATCTTCAGAAATATTATGAAACAATAAATTCCTACAGAGCTAAATCGCCATGGTTGGCAGCAACTCTGTCAGTTATTATGCCCGGCATGGGAAAATTGTACGCCGGAAAAACTGGTGAAGGAATTGCGGGGTTGCTCTATGTTGGTGCCTTTTCGGCAATGGCATTGGAATTTTATCACAGAAGCGGATTTCTTCACCCGGGCTTTATTATCTCAGCATTTTTTGCAACCATATTTTATACCGGGAATATAATGGGAAGTTATGCCGCTGCCAATAGAACCAATAATGAGTTCAATTATGAGATTAATCAAAAGATATTGTTTGACATGCATATTCCTTTGCGTCGCCTTTTTCCATGACGCAAATTCGCAGGAAACAGTTAAAACTGGCATAATCAATGCCGACAGTTTGTTCAACGCTGAAAATTATTTCGAAGCCGCTATTGAGTATGAACGACTTTATTTTTTTTCGGATACCCCAGAATCAAGGATTCTAGCCAATCTGAAAAAGGCAGAAGCATTGAAAAGACAAGGGCGGTTTATGGAGGCAAAAACCGACCTTCAGCGTTCAGCCCAGATGATGAGGTTTCCCGAACACCATTCCAGAGTTTTATACCAGATTGCAGTTTGCGACTATTTAAGTGATAATCCAAATGGAGCTATCTCAATACTAAAGCAACTTGAGATGGTTTATCCCGAATATGCAAAAAATGAAGATGTAACGCTGCTCTATGCTTTGTCGGCCACAACGGCTGAGAATTTGTTCATCGCAAAAGAGAAAACTATTTCATTACTGCTTTTGCAAAACCTTGAACAAAGTATTACCGATAGTATAAAATCAGAAATTGAGTATTTATTCAGCGATATTCTCAATTCAGAGTTACGAAGCGAAAGAAAGGCTTCATTACTGTCAACTTTTATTCCCGGAAGTGGTCATTTCTATGCTGGTTATCCGGGTAAAGGTGTTCTAAATGCGTTTTCACAGCTTGCAAGTCTGGCTGCTGCAGCAGTTCTTTTTTACAACAAATACTATTTTAGCGGTTTTATTGCAGGGTTTGGAATGTTCCAATCCTTTTATTTAGGGGGTATTAAGCAGGCTGCAAAACTTGCCCGAACGAAGAATGGTGTCTTAACCCAGGATGTTTATGATCGACGTGTTTCCTTGATATTAGGTTTGCCAAAACATAAATTTAATCATTAATAGGCTAATAAAAACCAAAAGCTGCCTTTGTGAGACAGCTTTTAGTTTTGTGATATGGCCATAAAAAACTACTACCACATAAAGAACTTCGGATTATCGACATATTTGCTGATATCGTTGTTAATCAATCCTACTAAAAGCATGATCAAGTCAATGGTCCATACAATACCGCAACCGCCAACTGTAAGGATGTAGGCGATTATTGTACCTGTTGAAGTGCCTAAATAGGCTCTATGGATACCAAAACCGCCAAGAAACCAGACCAATAGAAATGCTACGATAGGGTCTTTGTCTGCATTAAAGTAAGCTTCAGAACTGAATCCTGTTTCACTTAGCGGAGCCATTGTATTCAAAGCAAAAAAGTCAACAACTTCGGCATTTGCAAACATTTCATCCATTTGAACTTCATCAAGTTGATATGTATTTGCAGATGCGTTTATGGATGAGATAAAAATGCCTGTAAATGCTATCATCAGAAAGGTCGCAATCTTTTTCATACGAATCGTTTTAAATTATAGATTAGTAATAAAGTGAAATATTGTGCCAAATTAATCAAAATATATTTTCATCCAAAATAATTTGTAGATAAAATTTTACTTTGAATTAATATGGGATATTGGATATGGAAATTTGCGCAGCGAACAACAATTGATTTATTGTCACAAACTCAATTCCTGTTCTATATATTTTCCTGATGTGCAATAATCAGCATAAAGTGATAGATACATTCTTTTTCCTATTGAAATAGCCTATAAATCACTTTTTCTCTCTTTTAAAACACATAAACCAATCAAGGCAATAGGTATCGTCGGCCGGGTTGTTTACCCTGTCGCGGGCAGTACCGCATGACCCAGGCGGAGGTATAATCACATCTTCGCCGGGTTGCCAGTTGGCTGGTGTTGCGATTTGTTCTTTATCAGCCTTTTGCATGGCAATTATCATTCGTTTAATTTCGTCCATATTACGACCTGTGCTCAGCGGATAATATAGTATTGCCCTTACTTTGGCCTCAGGGTCCATAATAAAAACTGCCCGAACTGCCTGAGTAGATGATGCATTAGGCTGAACCATTCCAAACTTCCTGGATACTTCCATCTTAAGGTCTTCAATTACAGGGAAATTAACTTCCACATTCTTCATCCCCTTGTATTCAATTTTTTCCTTTATAGTTCTGAGCCAGGCAATGTGTGCGTAGATGCTGTCTATCGAAAGTCCTATCAGTTCAGTATTTAGTTTTCTGAATTCATCCTGCATTACCGCAAAGGTCATAAATTCGGTAGTACAAACGGGAGTAAAATCGGCTGGATGGCTAAATAGTATAACCCATTTGCCTTTATAATCTTCGGGAAAATTTAATGGCCCTAAGGTTGTTTTTGCTCTGAAAGAAGGAGCAGGGTCACCAATTAAGGGTATCCTGGTTACTGTTTGTTCGGCTAATTGATTGGTCTCCATAATGAAATTGTATTAATTGGATTATTTTAAATGATTATATTTTGAATGTTACATCATTTGTGCGCTTATCCTGAAAGGCAAATCGCTGAAGAATAATTCCAGTATTCTTTAATTTATAATGTAGGATAAAATGCATCTTCGATATGGTGTATTTTGAATTGTCCACCCCTAATCAGGACTGATATTATGTCAAATCTGGTTTCCATATCCAGATTATTCTCATTTATATAGCCATTCGCAGCCCTGATTAAATTCTTTTGTTTTGATTTTGTTACAAACTCCTCGGGCTCACCAAAATAATTGGTGCTGCGGGTTTTTACTTCAGCAATAATCAGAACATTATTTTTACTGGCTATCACATCTACCTCAAATAACCCTTTCCGCCAGTTTTGCTCCAGAATATCATAGCCCTGTTGTTTAAGGTAGCCAATAGCTATTTCTTCTCCGCTTTTCCCTAACTCATGAAATTCAGCCATGTAATTAAGTTTTTTGATAATTTTCTACAGCCAAAGCAAACATTGAAACAATTAAATAGCTTATAATAATTAAAGGTAATGAAAACACGCCAAAAAAAAGAAATGAAACAATTCCAGTAACAATTATTATGTATCGTGATATGTTATTTTTGAACTTAAAATTTTTGAATTTTAGGGCCAAAAGTGGCAGGTTCGAAACCAGTAATCCTGAAAATAACAAGGTTAAGACCAATAGAAAATAATAATTATTCACCAGGTAAGCAACTAAAATATAACCTTTTGATGAGTTGTCGCCATAAGCAAGAATAACGGGAATGGAAACAATGAAAATTGCATTGGCCGGGGTTGGGAGTCCCATAAAGCGATCACTCTGACGTATATCAACATTGAACTTTGCCAGTCTGACGGCTGAAAATACTGTAACCAGGAATGCCATAAACGGGAGAATATTAAGCGAATCAGTTACGCTCCCCCACACGGGTGCTGATGCAGACATAAGTTTGTATAAAATTGCTGACGGTACAAGACCGAAGCTAACCAGGTCGGCAAGCGAATCGAGTTCTTTGCCCAAAGGGCTGCCGGCTTTTAATATTCTTGCGATAAAACCATCGAGAAAGTCAAATATGGCGGCTGCAAACACTAATAATGATGCTATATGCAGTTGCCCATCAAAGGCATAAACCAAGGCTATGCTCCCGCTGATGAGATTTAAACATGTTATAAAATTTGGAATATTGTTACGGATTTCCATAAATTAGCTTGATTATTAATCAATTTATAGTTTTTGTTGTTTATAAGCTGTTGTGGATACGAAATAAATCAGAACATGAATGAGAAAGATTTTGCGATACTGCCACTTAAAGAAAAAGTCTATCTTGTTTTTGAGCATGGCAATGAAGTAGCAGTCCGACAGTTTTTATACTTTAATATAAAGCTTTATACCCTATTCGGTTTTTTTGCCGAAGTTTGGTATATCCCTAATAATAATAAAATTGAAAAGGTTGATGTGCTTACAACCGATGAAATCCTTACGCTATACAAAAATGAATTCGACATATCAGAGCTTCTGAGTTAGAAATATGGATGGGCCCAAAATTAGGTATTTTTGAAGGTTGTTGATAATAATAGCTTAATTCATTACAAATACCCGACAAGGAGATTGCTTAATTACATTTAATGCTTAATGCGCAAGGCAGGAGACATTAAAAAATTGAAGATAACATCAGGAGTAAAATAATTGACAATATTTTTTCAAATTCATTGATTTGTAACAAATCAATTTGTAATTTTGCAGCCCATTAAATAAAACTTGATAATAAATCATTTATAATAAAAGGAAAGACGAATTATGATAATTGTGCCTATCAAAGAAGGTGAAAATATTGACAGAGCCTTAAAGAAACTCAAAAGAAAATTTGAAAAAACCGGCATCCTTAAAGAATTGCGCGAAAGACAGAAATTTACCAAGCCATCGGTTATAAGAAGGGAACAAATTATTAAGGCGCGCTATATTCAGCAACTCAGGGACGAGAGCGAAAATTAATTTTTCATTAGAAGGGCAGCTCCTTTTTATATTATCGTAAATATATTTCAGAAGAATCTTTTGTTGGTCTGAAGAATTCAGTAACTTAGCAAAAGTTTCTTCTTTTTTATGGGAATTGCTGAATTTGTTGATTACCTGAAAAATGAGCGGAGATTATCACTCCATACACTCCGCGCTTATCAAAATGACCTGGAAGAATTTCAAGCCTTCCTTTCCGAAAGATTTAATGCACAATTATCGGATGCCGCATCTGTTCATATCAGATTCTGGCTTTCATCGCTCCTTCAGAATAAACTTTCTACAAGGAGTATAAACCGGAAAAATTCAACATTAAAATCCTTTTTCAAGTTTCTGGAAATAAAGGGCTCCTTCAAGGTTAATCCAATCGATAAAGTTGTTTCGCCAAAAAATCCAAGAAAATTAGCGGACTTTGTCCCAGAAGCTTCCATGGAAAAGCTTCTCAAGGATTTAGAATTTCCGGAAGGTTTTCAAGGTGTCAGAGACAGATTAATTTTGGAAACATTTTACACCACCGGGATCAGACTCTCAGAGATAGTCAATTTAAGACGCAGGGATATAGATATATATTCATCGCAAATAAAAGTTTTGGGAAAGGGAAACAAAGAGCGCATTATACCTGTTTTACCATCACTGATTGCTACCATTAAAGAGTACTATGAAGCCAGGCGAGATGAAGGTTATGATAATGTGAGTGAATATTTCATTCTGACCGATAAGGGGAAAAAAGCCTACCCCAAATTTGTATATCGAAAGGTAAATTTTTATCTTAGCACAACATCATCAGTAAATAAGAAAAGTCCACATATATTAAGGCATACATTTGCTACACACATGCTCAATAATGGAGCCGATATTAATGCAATAAAGGAGTTGCTTGGTCATACCAGTTTGGCGGCAACCCAGGTATACTCGCATAATACGGTTGAAAGAATAAAATCAATTTATAAACAAGCCCATCCAAAGGCGTAAATCAAGGAGGATTAGTCATGAAAGTTACGATTAGCTCATTGCACTTTAAGGCTGATGTTAAGTTGGAAAACTTCATCAGAGAAAAGGTAACTAAAGTAAGTGGATTATTTGATGGTGTAATAGGGAGTGAGGTAATTTTAAGGTTAGATCAATCATCAACACAGGAAAACAAGATAGCAGAAATCAGAATACATATACCCGGCAACGATTTGTTTGCAAAAAAACAGGCCAAGACATTCGAAGAAGCAGTTGACAGTGCCATCGACGCATTAAAAAAACAAATTACAAAGCATAAAGAAAAGGTAAAAGGCATCTGAAAGTATTGTCAAATCTTGCAGTTGCAGAGTCAGGAAAAAAAACCAATAAATTTTTGGTAGTTATAAAATGTTGCGTACATTTGCAGACCTTTTTTACAAGGTCTGCATTTTTTATGTTCTTTGATGATATTGTAGGTAAAAATAATGATAAAACACAGGCCGGTGTAGCTCAGTTGGCCAGAGCATCTGATTTGTAATCAGATGGTCGGGGGTTCGAATCCCTCCACCGGCTCATGAGCAAAATGCATTAAAAAATTAGCTGGGGGGGTTCCAGAGCGGTCAAATGGGGCAGACTGTAAATCTGTTGGCGCAGCCTTCGGAGGTTCGAATCCTTCCCCCCCCACATCATCATTTGCGGAAGTAGCTCATCCGGTAGAGCGACAGCCTTCCAAGCTGTAGGTGGCGGGTTCGAGTCCCGTCTTCCGCTCAAAAATTATCAAGCCGACGTAGCTCAGGGGTAGAGCGTTTCCTTGGTAAGGAAGAGGTCATGGGTTCAATTCCCATCGTTGGCTCAAAATCGAAATTTCAGTACAATTGTAACGCATTATAGAATCCCTTTTTTAAAATTTAAACATCCAGTTAGATATGGCAAAAGAAAAATTCGTTCGTAACAAACCGCACGTGAACGTTGGAACCATTGGTCACGTTGACCATGGCAAAACCACCCTCACCGCTGCTATTACAATGGTGCTGGCTGCTAAAGGCCTTTCTGAAGTAAGAAGTTTCGACTCTATCGACAATGCACCCGAAGAAAAAGAGAGAGGTATTACCATTAACACTGCTCACGTTGAGTATCAGACAGAAGCTCGTCACTATGCTCACGTTGACTGCCCCGGACACGCTGACTACGTGAAGAACATGGTTACGGGTGCTGCCCAAATGGACGGTGCTATCCTGGTTGTTGCTGCTACCGACGGCCCCATGCCCCAAACCCGCGAGCACATTCTTCTTGCCCGTCAGGTAGGGGTGCCCCAGTTGGTAGTGTTTATGAACAAAGTGGACCTTGTTGACGACCCAGAACTTCTGGAACTTGTTGAGATGGAGATCAGAGACCTTCTTTCATTCTATGAATTTGATGGCGATAATATTCCTGTAATTCAGGGTTCAGCATTAGGTGGTCTTAACAACGAGCCTAAGTGGGTTGATAAAATCATGGAACTGATGCACGCTGTTGATACTTTCATTCCTGAACCAGTTCGTCAGGTTGACAAACCCTTCCTGATGCCTGTTGAAGACGTTTTCTCTATCACTGGCCGTGGTACTGTTGCAACCGGAAGAATTGAAACCGGTGTAATCAATAGTAGTGACCCTGTTGAGATTATCGGTATGGGTGCTGAGAAACTTAAATCAGTTGTTACCGGTGTTGAAATGTTCCGTAAAATTCTTGACCGTGGTGAAGCTGGTGACAACGTAGGTCTTCTGCTGCGTGGTATCGATAAGAAAGAAATTGCCCGTGGTATGGTAATCATAGCCCCTGGTTCAGTTAAACCACACAGAAACTTCAAAGCTGAGGTTTATGTATTGAAGAAAGAAGAAGGTGGTCGTCACACTCCATTTGGTAACAAATATCGTCCGCAATTTTTCTTCCGCACAACTGACGTAACCGGCGAAATTTATCTGCCAGAAGGCCGTGAAATGGTTATGCCTGGTGATAACCTTACCATTACAGTTCAGCTTATTGCTGATGTTGCTATGGACAAAGGTCTTCGTTTCGCTATCCGCGAAGGAGGTAGAACAGTTGGTGCAGGTCAGGTAACTGAAGTAATGGACTAATTATACCCGTTATAATACTGTAGTAAATAGAGGGAGAAATAATCTCCCTCATATTTACGGGTGTAGCTCAATTGGTAGAGTAGCGGTCTCCAAAACCGTTGGTTGAGGGTTCGATTCCTTCCACCCGTGCAAAATATTAGAGTGTTTGGTTGTCTGATAAATTAATCCTGATGTGAGCTGGGTTAATTTCGAAGGCGAAATAAATTAAATAACGCAGATGAAAAGACTGGTTAATTATTTCAAGGAAACTTATGATGAATTGATTCATAAAGTATCCTGGCCTACCTGGAGTGAGCTGCAAGGCAGCGCAGTTGTTGTTTCCATTGCTTCCCTAATAATCGCAATCGTGGTTTATCTGATGGATTCAGCATTTAGCTCCGCACTAAGGCAGTTTTACAAATTATTCCTGTAATAATAAATACGGGAATTGGAGTAAGGTTGCTGACTGAATATTCTAATATTCATCCTTCAAAATCAGTAGCTAATAAAAGCGAAATTTTCTTTTCACCAGAGTATGAGCGAGCAACTAGTAAAAAAGTGGTATGTAGTCAGGGCTGTAAGCGGAAGTGAGAAAAAGGTGAAGCAATTCATCGAGAACGAAATTACACGTCAGGGCTATTCCGAATATGTATCGCAAGTACTGATACCCATGGAAAAGGTCTATCAGGTGCGTAAAGGAAAGAAAGTAAGTGCCGAGCGCAATTACTTTCCAGGTTATGTATTGATAGAAGCTGCAATGAGTCCTGAAATTCCACACATTATCAAAGGAATTCCCGGGGTTCTTGGTTTTCTGGGCTCAGGAGGGGAAGCTGTTCCCCTAAGAGACCATGAAGTTCAGAGAATTCTTGGTAAAGTTGATGAACTTTCCCAAAAGGAAGAGGAAATCAATATTCCTTTTATTGTCGGAGAAAACGTAAAAGTTACCGATGGACCATTCAGCAGTTTTACAGGAGTTATCGAAGAAGTTAACCAGGAGAAGAAAAAGCTCAAGGTTATGGTTAAGATATTCGGACGCAAAACTCCTCTTGAACTCAGTTTCATGCAGGTTGAAAAGGAATAAACGTACTATGCTGATTAAAGAGATCCCCTTACATTAAAAACATTTTTTAAAATGGCAAAAGAAGTTAGTGCGCTTATTAAACTGCAAATCAAAGGAGGCGCTGCAAATCCATCACCACCCGTTGGTCCGGCTCTCGGTTCAAAAGGTGTTAACATTATGGAGTTTTGCAAGCAATTCAATGCCCGGACCCAGGATAAAGCAGGAAAAGTTATTCCTGTAATTATTACTGTTTATAAGGACAAATCCTTTGTTTTTATAATCAAGACGCCCCCTGTTGCAATTCAGCTGAGAGAAATAGCCAAAATTAAATCAGGTTCGGCAGAACCCAACCGCAACAAAGTAGCTACTATAACCTGGGAACAGGTTCGCACTATTGCGGAAGACAAAATGCCCGACCTTAACTGTTTCACAGTTGAATCGGCTATGTCGATGGTTGCAGGGACTGCACGCAGTATGGGTATCAAGATTAAAGGAGACGCTCCATTTTAAACCAGGTTAAGCACACTGCTTAAACCAGGTTATTTTTTATTTAAAGCTAAACGGAATCGTAAAATGGCTAAATTGACAAAAAACCACAAAGAAGCTTTAGCTAAACTTGACAAGAATACTGTTTATTCGCTTACAGATGCAGCCGATGTGGTAAAGAAAATTACCTATACTAAATTTGATGCATCGGTTGATATTGATGTACGTTTGGGAGTTGACCCCCGCAAAGCCAATCAAATGGTTCGTGGAGTTGTAACACTCCCTCATGGCACCGGAAAAACAGTAAGAGTGCTTGTATTGTGCACTCCCGATAAGGAAGATGAAGCTAAAGCCGCAGGTGCTGATTATGTTGGTTTGGATGAATACATTGAAAAAATCAAAGGTGGTTGGACCGATGTTGACGTAGTAATTACAATGCCCAGTGTAATGCCTAAAGTAGGTGCCCTGGGTAGAATTCTGGGTCCACGCGGTTTAATGCCAAACCCCAAAGCTGGCACAGTTACCATGGAAATTGGTAAAGCTGTTCAGGATGTGAAGGGTGGTAAAATTGATTTTAAAGTAGATAAATTTGGTATTGTACATGCTTCTATCGGCAAAGTTTCTTTCGAGAAAGAAAAACTGGTAGACAATGCCAAGGAACTTATCCAGACCATCATTAGATTAAAACCCGCTGCTGCAAAAGGAACTTATGTAAAAAGTATTTTCATGTCCAGTACTATGAGTCCTGGTATTGCAGTAGAACCTAAATCAGTTACATTATAAATTTGAACGGCCTGCCTTGTGCAGGACATTGTCCAAAAGACGGTGAAACCTATGAAAAAAGAAGATAAATTTCAGGTAATTGAGTCGATCACCGAGAAGCTGAAAACAAACGACGTATTTTATCTTACCGACACTTCTGATCTGGATGTTGAAACAATAAACAGACTTAGAAGGTTGTGTTTCAAAAGGAACGTAACCATGAAGGTCATTAAGAATTCACTGTTGCGCAAAGCAATGGAGAATTCTGACAAGAACTTCGAAAACCTGTATGGTGTTCTCAAGGGTGCTACTTCACTCATGATTTCAGATACAGGAAACCTTCCTGCAAAACTGATAAAAGAATTTCGTAAAACCAGCCCCAAGCCCATTCTTAAAGGAGCCTATGTTCAGGAGGCGATTTTTATTGGCGACAGCCAGTTAGATACTCTTGAGAATCTGAAAACCAAGGATGAGCTTGTTGGTGAGATCATTGGCTTACTGCAATCTCCCGCCCGGAATGTTATTTCTGCTCTGCAATCAGGAGGAACTACCATTGCCGGTGTATTGAAAACCCTCTCAGAAAGGGAAAAATAATCAACAAAAAAAAGAAATCATTTTAGAAACCCACTTAAAAATTAAATAAAATGGCAGATTTAAAATCTTTCGCAGAACAACTAGTTAATCTTACTGTTAAAGAGGTTAATGAACTGGCGCAAATTCTTAAGGATGAGTACGGTATTGAACCTGCAGTTGCTCCTGTAGCTGTAGCTGTTGCTGGTGGCGGTGGTGCTTCAGATGCTCCTGTTCAGGAAGAACAAACTGAATTTGATGTTATCCTTAAGGCAGCAGGCGCTTCTAAACTTGCTGTAGTTAAGCTTGTTAAAGAACTTACCAGCCTTGGCCTGAAAGAAGCAAAAGAATTGGTAGATGCAGCTCCAAAACCTGTGAAGCAGCAAGTTACTAAAGATGAAGCTGAATCTCTTAAAAAACAATTGGAGGAAGCCGGAGCTGAGGTTGAGATAAAGTAAATAGTTTATTAAGACTTCATAAGATTAGACTTCTGCCGGATTGTTATTCGATGTAGAAGTCTAATCTTTATTGTTGCTTGGTTATTTGCTTAAAATTGTTTTTTACTCACAACAAACTTATATACCTTGGCCTCAACAACTTTAAAAAACAACAGAATTAACTTCGGTTCAGTTAAGAGTAGATTTCCCTACCCTGACTTTCTTGAAGTTCAGATCAAATCTTTCCAGGACTTTTTCCAACTGGAAACCACCCCGGAAAATCGTAAAGATGAAGGATTGTTTAAGGTTTTTGCTGAGAACTTCCCTATTTCTGACGCCAGAAACAACTTTGTATTAGAATTTCTCGATTACTTTATTGACCCCCCCAAATATTCCATTCAGGAGTGTATTGAGAGGGGTCTAACCTACAGTGTGCCACTAAAGGCCAAACTTAAATTGTATTGTACAGACCCTGAACATGAAGATTTTGAGACCATCATTCAGGATGTATATTTGGGAACTATTCCCTATATGACACCCAAGGGCACCTTCGTTATTAATGGGGCTGAAAGGGTAGTAGTATCGCAATTGCATCGTTCGCCCGGTGTTTTCTTTGGAACCAGCGTTCATGCCAATGGTACACAATTGTATAGTGCCCGTATAATCCCGTTCAAGGGTTCCTGGATTGAGTTTGCAACCGACATCAACAATGTAATGTATGCTTACATCGACAGGAAGAAAAAATTACCCGTAACAACCTTGTTGCGTGCCATTGGTTTTGAAAGCGATAAGGAAATATTGGAAATTTTCGGCCTTGCCGATGAAATCAAGGTAAGTAAATCGGGTCTCAAAAAGTACGTTGGCCGAAAACTTGCAGCCCGTGTTCTACGCTCATGGGTTGAGGATTTTGTAGATGAAGATACCGGCGAAGTTGTATCCATTGAAAGAACTGAAGTTATTATTGACCGTGAAACAGTTCTTGAAAACGAACATATTGACCCGATCATCGATTCAGGGGTAAAAACGATTATCCTTCACAAAGAAGACCTCAATGTGAGCGATTATGCCCTGATATACAACACACTGCAAAAAGATACAACCAACTCCGAAAAGGAAGCGGTTGAATTTATATACAGACTTCTCAGAAATGCTGATCCTCCGGATGATGAAACGGCAAGAGGTATGATTGAGAAACTCTTCTTTTCTGACAAGCGCTACGACCTTGGCGACGTAGGGCGTTACAGAATTAATAAAAAGCTTAATCTAAATACCGACCCTGAAACCAGGGTGTTGACCAAGGAAGACATCATCAGTATTGTAAAATACCTGATAGAACTGGTAAATGCCAAAGCTGACGTTGATGATATAGACCACCTCAGCAACCGGCGTGTAAGAACCGTTGGCGAACAACTCTATGCTCAGTTTGGAGTTGGTTTGGCCCGTATGGCCCGCACTATTCGCGAAAGAATGAATGTTCGTGATAATGAAGTTTTTGCTCCCACCGATCTGATCAATGCGAAAACTCTCTCTTCCGTTATCAATTCGTTCTTTGGTACCAATCAGCTTTCTCAGTTCATGGACCAGACCAACCCGCTGGCCGAACTAACACACAAACGTCGTATGTCGGCATTGGGGCCTGGTGGTCTTAGCCGCGAAAGGGCAGGTTTTGAAGTTCGCGACGTGCATTTTACACACTACGGACGCCTCTGTACCATTGAAACACCCGAAGGCCCCAACATTGGTCTGATTTCATCACTTTGTGTATATGCCAAGGTAAATGATCTTGGATTTATAGAAACTCCCTACTTTAAAGTAGAAGAAGGAAAGGTTGACTTTGAAAAAGCTCCGGTTTATCTATCTGCTGAGGAAGAGGAAGAAAATATCATCAGCCAGGCCAATATGCCACTTGATGGCAGGGGAAATTTCACCAACGATTATGTAAAAGCAAGATTTCAGGCCGACTATCCAATGGTAGAACCTACCAAAGTTCAACTAATGGATGTTGCTCCCAACCAAATCGCATCTATTGCCGCATCTCTGATTCCTTTCCTGGAACACGACGATGCAAACCGTGCTCTGATGGGTTCGAACATGATGCGCCAGGCGGTGCCGCTGCTCAATCCTGAAGCTCCTATTGTGGGCACTGGTCTGGAAGCCAAAGTTGCTGAAGACTCAAGGGTATTGTTACATGCTGAAGGTGACGGTATTGTTGAATATGTTGATGCACAGCAAATAATTATCAGATATTCAAGAAGCGAAGATGAAAAGCTGGTAAGTTTTGATGATGATGTTAAAATGTACTATCTAACCAAATTTGCTAAAACCAACCAGAATACCTGCATTAATCTGAAACCTATTGTTTATAAGGGCCAGAAGGTTGTAAAAGGACAATTGTTATCAGAAGGTTATGCCACCAAGAACGGTGAACTTGCCATTGGCCGAAACCTTAAAGTAGCCTTCATGCCATGGAAAGGATACAACTTTGAGGATGCAATCGTAATCTCGGAGAAAATTGTTCGCGATGATATTTTCACATCTATCCATATTGAAGAATTCTCATCGGATGTGCGTGATACCAAGCGTGGTGTGGAAGAGCTAACCAGCGATATTCCGAATGTCAGTTCAGAAGCAATAAAGGATCTCGATGAGAACGGACTTATCAGAATTGGCGCTGAAGTAAATGAAGGCGATATACTCATCGGTAAAATCACGCCGAAGGGAGAAACCGATCCTACACCTGAGGAGAAACTTCTTCGTGCCATATTCGGCGATAAAGCAGGCGATGTGAAAGATGCATCGCTCAAGGCACCCCCGTCAACCAAAGGGGTCGTTATTGACAAAAAGTTGTTTTCACGGGTGTTTAAAGATAAAAAGGCCAAAACGAAAGAGAAGATCATCATTGAAAAACTCGATGATGAATTTAATCGCGAGGTGGCTGAACTTAAATCGAAGCTTATCGATAAACTAATTGTTCTGGTAAGCGGAAAAACTGCCCAGGGTGTAACCAACAGCCTTAAGGAAGTGGTTGTTCCCAAAGGGACCAAATTTACCCAGAGAATTTTGCAGGGAATTGATTTTGCAATTATCAACCCCAACAACTGGACAACCGATAAGCAGAAAAACGACCTTGTTAAGGAGTTGTTGCACAACTATACCATCAAGTATAAGGATATACTTGGAACCTATAACCGCAAAAAGTACACTGCCACTGTAGGTGATGAATTACCCACTGGTATCGTTCAGCTTGCCAAAATATACCTTGCCAAAAAGAGAAAACTCAAGGTAGGTGATAAAATGGCCGGCAGACACGGTAACAAGGGTATCGTTGCCCGTATTGTCAGGCAGGAAGACATGCCTTTCCTCGAGGATGGCACCCCGGTTGATATTGTTCTAAACCCACTGGGAGTACCTTCAAGGATGAACCTTGGCCAGATATACGAAACTGTTTTGGGCTGGGCCGGTGAAAAACTTGGTGAAACCTATGCAACACCTATTTTTGATGGTGCCGATATTGACCAGATCAATGAGTTGATGCGTAAAGCAGGACTTCCGGAAAATGGCAAGGTTTACCTCTATGATGGTGGAACAGGCGAACGTTTCGACCAGCCGGCTACAGTAGGTATTATCTATATGCTGAAACTTGGACACATGGTTGACGATAAAATGCACGCACGTTCAATCGGGCCGTACTCACTCATTACTCAGCAGCCCCTTGGCGGTAAAGCTCAGTTTGGTGGTCAGCGTTTTGGTGAGATGGAAGTTTGGGCACTCGAAGCATTTGGAGCTGCCAATATCCTTCAGGAAATACTTACCGTTAAATCGGACGACGTTATTGGCCGTGCCAAGGCTTATGAAACCATTGTAAAAGGCGAAAATATGCCCACACCGGGAGTACCGGAATCATTCAACGTTCTTGTTCATGAGTTGCGTGGTCTGGGACTCGACATACGGTTCGAATAAAATCTTCATACCCTTCAAAATAGCCGGCACGCTGTTTTGAAGGGTTTATCATACTACAAGCCTGGACTTGAAATTTTTCGTTTTAAGCTACGTATTCAACAATATAAACTTCATATGGCTTTCAGAAAAGAATCCAATGTAAAGAGCAATTTCTCTCAGATAACCATCAGCCTGGCATCACCAGAATCGATACTCGAAAGGTCGCATGGTGAGGTGATGAAGCCGGAAACCATTAACTACCGCACCTATAAGCCTGAGCGCGATGGCTTGTTCTGCGAAAGAATTTTTGGTCCGGTAAAGGACTGGGAATGTCACTGCGGCAAATACAAACGTATCCGTTATAAAGGGATTGTTTGCGATCGTTGCGGTGTCGAAGTTACTGAGAAAAAAGTAAGGAGAGAAAGAATGGGCCACATCAAACTAGTAGTCCCGGTGGCACATATCTGGTTTTTCCGTTCCCTCCCCAACAAAATAGGTTATCTTTTGGGGTTACCATCCAAAAAACTCGATCAGATCATTTACTACGAAAGGTATGTGATCGTTAACCCGGGTGTAAAATCGAACGAATTTAATTACCTTGATTTTCTTACTGAGGAAGAATACTTCAATGTTATCGAAAGCCTTCCGAAAGAAAATCAATTGTTAGACAACAACGATCCCGATAAATTTCTTGCCCTGATGGGTGCAGAAGCGCTTAAGGAGCTTCTGATCCGTCTCGACCTCGACCAGTTATCCTATGAACTCCGGCACAAAGCCAATACTGAAACATCGCAACAAAGAAAGGCTGATGCCTTAAAGCGGTTGCAGGTAGTGGAAGCCTTCAGGGAGGCTCAGGGAAGAATGGAAAATCGCCCTGAGTGGATGATTGTTGATGTGGTTCCGGTTATTCCGCCCGAACTTCGTCCTTTGGTTCCTTTGGATGGTGGCCGTTTTGCCACCAGCGACCTGAACGACCTATATCGCAGGGTAATTATACGCAACAACAGGTTGAAAAGACTGATTGAGATTAAGGCTCCTGATGTAATTCTTCGTAATGAAAAAAGGATGCTTCAGGAAGCTGTTGATTCCTTGTTTGACAATTCAAGAAAAACCAACGCTGTAAAAACTGAATCGAACCGTCCGCTTAAATCGCTCAGCGACAGTTTAAAAGGTAAGCAAGGACGTTTCCGTCAGAACCTGTTGGGTAAAAGGGTTGACTATTCGGCCCGTTCAGTAATTGTTGTTGGTCCCGAACTGAAACTTCATGAGTGTGGTTTGCCAAAAGAAATGGCATCCGAGCTGTTTAAGCCATTCATCATTCGCAAGATGCTCGAAAGAGGTATTGTGAAAACAGTGAAATCGGCCAAGAAAATTGTTGACAGAAAGGATCCCGTGGTGTGGGATATTCTGGAGAATGTACTCAAAGGTCATCCCGTATTGCTTAACCGTGCTCCAACCCTTCACCGGTTGGGTATACAAGCCTTCCAGCCAAAACTTATTGAAGGCAAGGCTATTCAGCTTCACCCATTGGTGTGTACAGCGTTTAATGCCGACTTTGACGGTGACCAGATGGCCGTTCACGTTCCTCTGGGCAATGCTGCCATTCTTGAAGCACAGCTTCTTATGCTTGCATCGCACAATATTCTAAACCCTGCCAATGGAGCTCCTATTGCTGTTCCTTCGCAGGATATGGTTCTTGGGCTTTACTATATGACCAAAGCCCGCAAGGATACACCTGAATATCCTTTAAAAGGAGAAGGTTTGACATTTTACGGCCCCGAGGAAGTAATTATTGCTTATAACGAAAAGGCTGTTGACCTTCATTCGATTATTAAGGTTAAGGTGAAAGTGCTTGAAAATGAAGCTCTCGTTGATAAACTAATTGAAACTACTCCCGGCCGGGTTATGTTCAACGAAGTTGTTCCGGAAGAGTATGGATACATAAACCAGCTCCTTACCAAGAAGGCGCTCCGCGATATTATCGGTGGTATAATGAAGGTTACCGGTATAGCACGTACATCACAATTCCTCGATGATATTAAGGATCTTGGATTTATGATGGCGTTCAGAGGAGGTTTGTCGTTCAACCTTGGTGATATTATTGTCCCTGAGGAGAAAAGAATTCTGATTGATGATGCCAACGATCAGGTTGACGAAGTTCGTACCAACTATAGTATGGGTTTCATTACCAACAACGAAAGGTACAACCAGATTATCGACATCTGGACACATACCAATGCCAAGCTAACCAAGGTTCTGATTGATAAAACGACCAACGATAACCAGGGCTTTAATCCTGTTTTCATGATGCTTGACTCTGGTGCCCGGGGTTCTAAGGAGCAAATCCGTCAGCTCTCCGGTATGAGGGGATTGATGGCAAAACCGCAGAAATCAGGTGCCAAAGGGGGTGAGATCATTGAGAACCCCATTCTTTCCAACTTTAAGGAAGGGTTATCGGTTCTTGAGTATTTTATTTCAACTCACGGTGCCCGCAAAGGTTTGGCCGATACCGCGCTTAAAACTGCTGATGCCGGATACCTTACCCGTCGTCTTGTGGATGTTTCGCAGGATGTAATTGTAACAGAGCCCGATTGTGGCACCCTCAGAGGGCTTACTGCCACAGCTCTGAAAAACAATGAAGAAACCGTTGAATCACTATACGACAGAATTCTTGGCCGTACTGCACTTCAGGATATAGTTGACCCAACTACGGGAGAATTAATTGTTAGTGCAGGTGAAGAACTCAATGAAATCATTGCCCAGAAAATAGAAGATTCACCCATTGAAGCTGTCGAGATACGCTCAGTACTCACCTGCGAATCAAAGCATGGCGTTTGCAGTAAATGCTATGGCCGCAACCTGGCAACAGGCCGGATGGTTCAAAAAGGAGAAGCAGTGGGTGTAATTGCCGCCCAGTCGATTGGTGAACCAGGTACTCAGCTTACCTTGCGTACATTCCACGTTGGGGGTACGGCAAGTAACATTGCTACTGCATCAAAAATCAACGCCAAATATGGTGGGATCATCGAAATCGACGAACTCAGGGCCGTTCCCTATGAAACAGCTGAAGGTAAGAAGTTTTATGTAGTGATAGGGCGTTCTGCTGAAATGCGTATTCTTGATAAGAATACCCGTATGGTACTTACCACCCAGAACATCCCTTATGGAGCAAATTTATATGTAGAGCATGGAAGCGATGTTGCCAGTGGCGACCTTATCTGCGAATGGGATCCATACAACGCTGTTATCGTATCTGAAGTAAACGGTAAAATTGTTTTCAATAATATGATTGAAGGCACCACCTACCGTACTGATTCTGATGAACAAACCGGATATTATGAAAAGGTTATTATTGATACCAAGGACAAGACTCGTAACCCATCCATCAGTATAATCAACAGCGATGGAGAAATATTGAGAACTTACGATATGCCTGTAGGTGCTCACATTGTAGTGACAGGAGACCGCGATATTACCATGGGTGCAATCATTGCAAAAATCCCAAGAGCTATTGGTAAATCGGGCGATATCACCGGCGGTTTACCACGTATTACCGAATTGTTCGAAGCAAGAAACCCATCAGATCCGGCTGTTGTTTCTGAAATTGATGGTGTAGTTTCGTTCGGTAAGAAAATTAAGCGTGGTAACCGTGAGGTGATCATTACCTCTAAAACAGGTGACGAAAGACGCTATCTGGTACCCTTGTCAAAACAGATTCTTGCTCAGGAGAATGACTTTGTTAAAGCCGGAACCCCATTGTCCGACGGTCCTATTACCCCTGCCGATATTCTTGCCATCAAAGGACCTACCGCTGTGCAGGAGTATATCGTAAACGAGGTTCAGGAGGTATACCGTATGCAGGGTGTAAAGATCAACGACAAACATTTTGAGGTAATTGTTCGTCAGATGATGCGCAAGGTAACCATCGAAGATCCAGGCGATACCAGATTCCTTGAAGGGGAAATCATCAATAAAATAGACTTCATGGAAGAGAATGATATGATCTTTGGCAAGAAGGTAGTAGAAGATCCAGGCGATTCGAACCTTAAACCAGGACAAATTATTACTGCTCGTAAGCTCAGGGATGAAAACTCAATGCTTAAGCGTAAGGATAAGAAACTGGTTGTTGCCCGCGATGCACGTGGTGCCACTGCCCGACAGCAACTTCAGGGTATAACCAGGGCATCGCTGCAAACCAAGAGCTTTATTTCAGCTGCTTCCTTCCAGGAAACAACAAAAGTTCTTACCGATGCAGCAGTTAGCGCCAAGGTTGATACTCTGCAGGGCCTCAAGGAAAACGTTATTGTAGGTCACCTTATACCTGCCGGTACAGGCCTGAGGGATTACGAAAACATTATTGTAGGGTCAATGGATGAATATAATCTGCTATTGGCATCCAAAAAGAAGGCTGACCGCGACGGTTATTAATAAAGCAAAAGGCTTTTCACCAACAAAAAGGAATTTACTATGGCTGAAAATAAGAATCAACCCCAGCAATTAAATATTGAGTTAAGTGAAGAAATTGCCGACGGCATTTACTCCAACATGGCAATGATAACTCACTCCAATACTGAGTTTGTGATTGATTTCATCAAATTGATGCCAGGGGTTCCCAAGGCGAAGGTGAAATCCAGGATACTAATGACACCGCAACACGCCAAAAGGCTTCTGAAGGCGTTGAGCGAGAATATTGGCAAGTTTGAAGCTGCTCATGGCCCGATTAAGGACACTGAGATGGGAATCCTCCCCATGAATTTTGGGGGGCCCGCAGCCCAGGCTTAAAAATTAAAGCCCGTGCACCACAATGCACGGGCTTTTTTATTGGGTTTTACCCAGGCATAAGCCATAATTGAAACCCACAAAGCTACTTAGTCAGAAGCTTTTCTTAATAAGTTTTATTACATCATCGGGCTTTTCGTATTGCCATACAACCATGATATTATTGTGGAGAATGCTTTGTTTTTGAATGAGTTCTTTGGTTTTCGACAGTTTATCATAATCTTCACCTGCAATATACAATTCTATAAAACTCATAATGTTTTGTATTCGGCTGTCGATTTCTTCCTCGGTGGCATTTTTGAATTTAATAATGGCAAACGATTCCATGCCGTTGTTGTAAGCCATCAGATCTTCAACACCCATCAATCCCATGGCTGCCTTTTCGAAAGTTCCTGAGGGACGTTCAATTTTGCCATTGTAACCCATTCTTACCATTTCATCCTGAATATAATCCATGTTTTTTGGCATTTTATGGCAGGAGATAAATGCAGTGCTCAGTGCAGCCATTACAAAAAGAAAAGGCAGGGTTTTTCGAAAATACGGGATTGTGTTTAGGATTATCATCATCATGTCATTGTCAGGGTTTAATAAATTTTGATGGCTTGTAAAAAGCATTTGTGTGGGATGGCTTGAACTGGATAATGTAGGTTCCTGGCGGGACTGCACCGATATTGGTTGAGATTGGTTCTATCCTGTTTACTCGGTTCGACAACACGATTCTTCCTGCCATATCAATAATACGTAATTCGCCGTTGTGAATCAGGCCATGAATGGTAAGGTTATCTTCCTGCAAAACTGGTTTTATTTTGAAAGAGTTGCCGAATGTTTCATCAATCCAGGATGGAGTACTCTTTACGGTAATGTATTCGCTTTTGGTTAATGTGTTACTGCCAGCCTGGTTTACAGCGGTAAGCGATATTGCAAAAACTCCGGGTTTGGTGAATCTTAAAATGGGTTGGGCAGTGGTTGGCCCAGTCAGATAAAGATATTGAAAATGTTCAGGCTGAATATCCCATGTATATGAATTTATAAAATGATTGGGTGTGCTTTGGTTGATAATCACAACCGTTTCATTAACTTCCAATTCGGTTTTTACAACGGAAAATTCGGGAACAGGGGTTGTAACAGCCGGTGGTGTGCGATAAATATCTCTGTACCGAACATTCAATGGTACCATTTCATTTTCTTCAATCAACAGGAAACTGGCTTCTAAAACGGGGAGTTTTGTATTTTTTGCCAGCCACTTATATTGAATTGTGGTACGTTTTACAGAAATGGGTTCAGGGAATGATGCCCAAAAAAGGCTGTCCTGCTCATACAAGGTGGTTTTCACCCTTAAAGTCTGAAACTGCCCGTAGGGGGTGGTGATAATTCCCCAACCGTCCACTACATTTTTTCTATACCCACTTCGAAAAATCTTTACAGTATCACCAAGGGCAAAGGTACCTGCAAAGGTTGTGCTGTCTTTGTGGGGATAGGTGAGAGGAAGCTTAAATAGAATATCTCTTGATGCATATTTAAAGGGCAATGGCAATCCGTTGAATATTAATGAGAAGCCTTCCTGTGCGTAAAGGGAGGCAGTTTTATTGTAAACAAAATAAAAATCCGGAACAACAGAAGTGAATTGGCCAAGGGGTAAATCGGAATGAATTTTCTGGGCAAATGCTTGAAGTCCAAAAAGAAAAGGAAGCAAAATATTTACTGAAGAAACTGAAACATATTTTTCAACTCCCTGCGACTGGTGTGATAGAGAAGAAAAATTCCAGGTGTGATTGGGGCCGGTTGCTGAAAAATCGGTTCCGACCGGGAAACCGGTAATGCTGTAACGCAATGTATCGCCGGCAGCGGGTAAATCAGTGTTGGTAATAGTTATCTGGCTTTGTAAGCCCAATGATAACATACTAAGGATAACAACAGGGAGAAAGGTAAGTTTTGTCATAAGATTAGATGTTGCCTGTATGCGATAAATAGATTCGTGATACTATTTGTTCACACTTTTCCCTTTCTGATGGCGAATCTTATTAAAGTGTTTTCAATAGTTCGCGGAAAATGGTGGTCATTTTCGGCTCGGCAATTCCTGCAGCATTCTGAACTTCGTCGTGGGTTGTTCCTTTTTCAAGGTTTGAATTGACTGCAAGATTGGTGATTACCGATATAGCGAAACATTCAATTCCCATGTGCCGGGCCACTATCACTTCGGGCACGGTTGACATACCGGTTGCATCGGCACCAAGAATGCGAAACATTCTATACTCAGCAGGGGTTTCAAGGGTAGGGCCGGCGCTTCCAACATAGATGCCTGTCTGATAGCGTATTGCATGTTTTCTTGCAATAGTTCGTGCATGGGCGATTAGTTTTCTGCTAAATGGTTCGCTCATTTCAGGGAAGCGGGTTCCCAGGCTTTCTATGTTTTTGCCTCTTAAAGGATTTTCGGGAAACATATTGATCTGGTCGGTAATGATCATCAGGTCGCCTACTTCAAAGGCCGGGTTCAACCCCCCTGCAGCATTGGAAAGGAAAAGATGGGTGATGCCAAGCATTTTCATTACTCGTACCGGAAAAGTAACCTGTTGCATGGTATAGCCTTCATAATAATGAAATCGTCCCTGCATGGCCACCACTTCTTTGCCTTCAAGATACCCAAATATTAGTCTGCCATGATGACCTTCAACCGTGGAAACCGGAAAGTTTGGGATTTCGCTGTATGGAATAGAGTGTTTAACATCAATGGCATTTACCAGGCCCCCTAATCCGGAACCGAGAATAATGCCTGCTTTTGGGGAGATTTTTGAAATGTTTTTCAAATGGGTTGCGGTGTCTTTGATCTGTTCTATCATATTTTCAGGGAGTTGTTGCAAGGTGTGATGAGCCACGGTTTTCGCAGCTGGCCGTGCTAAGATAATAAAAATTGATATTCGGAATTATTGGCTAATTTTGCCCCAATATCCCCCAATTAACCCATAAGTATGTTTTGATCTGCTGAGTTGATCATAATTCTGATTACAGATTCTTTACCCACAACAATTTTTATGTTATCAAATTTTCATCCAACCCTAATCATTGCCAACGTAAGAATCCTAACCATGGATTCACAATTCAGATATTTCGAAAATGGCCATATTATAATTTGCAACGATAAAATTGAAGATGTTAAAGAAGGTGAGCCCGATAAAACGCTTTATCCAGGGGCAACCATCATTAATGGTATGAATAAACTTGCCATGCCGGGCCTGGTAAATACCCACACACACGTTCCGATGACTATTTTCAGAGGATATGCTGACGATTTGCCCCTTTATGAATGGCTTTATGAATACATTTTTCCTATTGAATCGGAATTTGTAAATGCAGGGAATGTAGAAACCGGAACCCGGCTTGCCATTGCCGAAATGCTCAGAAGTGGAACAACCACCTTCAACGATATGTACTATTATGTAGATGTTATAGCCCGCATTGTTGAATTAACCGGTATCAGGGCTGTTTTGTCGGAGGGTTTAATTGATTTTCCGGCACCCAACAGCCCAACCCCCCGCGATGGACTCAATTTGAGTGAGCATCTGATTGAAAAATGGAACCATCATCCCAGGATTACCATTGCTGTTTCTGCCCATGCACCATATAGTTGTTCCGATAAGTTGATGCAGGATGCCTGGGCATTGTCGCAAAAACACAAAGTGCCTATCAACATACACGTGGCCGAAACCCGCAAGGAATTTGACGAGTCGCTGGTAAAAACAGGAAAAACCCCGGTAGGGCATCTTTATTCCCTGGGGTTATTATCATCGAATCTTATCATTGCTCATGGGGTACATCTAACGCCGTCAGATATTGAATTGCTGGCAGAGAATGGCGTTTCGGTAGCCCATAACCCCGAGTGTAATATGAAGCTTGCCAGTGGTGTTGCCCCCGTGCCCCAACTTTTAAAGGCAGGTGTAAAGGTAGGCTTTGGTACTGATGGTGTGGCCAGCAACAATAATCTCGACTTGTTCGAAGAAATGAATACCGCTGCCATACTTCATAAAATGATCAACAACGACCCCACCATTCTTGATGCGCGCACAGTGGTTGAAATGGCTACTATTGGAGGGGCAAGGGTTTTGGGGATGGATAAGGAAATAGGATCGTTGGAGCCGGGGAAAAAAGCTGATATTATTTTACTCGATATGACTCAGCCTCATGCACATCCGGTTTATAATATTTACTCATTACTGGTTTACAGCATGCAGGGGAGCGATGTTGATACAGTTATTATTGATGGGGAAATAGTTATGGAAAACCGGGGTTTTACCCGTTTTAGTGAAAATGGCCTTTTTGAAAAGACAGAACAGATTGCTGCCACCATCAGGGAGCGAAGCCGCGAATTGGCCAAAATGAATGGAAAAAAACTCAGTTACTGACCAACAGGCGGGTTGAGACGACGCATCATTTGAAGATTTACAAGTTCGAACAACTGGTTGGGTGAAAACCTGCGCCAGTTTAAATCATTGAAATGACGCCCTAAGGCAATATAGTAATCTATGTTGGCAGTTTCGAATTCTCTGATTACGAAATCCCGAAAATTGATCCCTACTATCCAACCATCTTCTACTTCATCAAACCACTCCTGGTAGTAGCAATCATCGGAGTAATGAAAATTCAGAACATTTTCGCCCAGAAGGATAAACTTATTAATTCCTTCTTCAATCATGGGCTCTACAATATTTCGCTTCAGGTACATGATGTCGTTATAGAGGCAATCGTTCCATTCGC
>JBBISA010000036.1:0-41713 GCA_037441525.1 Bacteroidota bacterium | reverse complement strand
GTAATATTGCCAGCGATCACACGAATAAAGACGAATTAATGGCTAATCAAATCAAAGGACAAGTCCCGTTTCTACCTTAATATCCAAAACAGCAACCCCCATCACCGCATTGTTGCAGCCATTGAAAGGCTATCCCAGGCATTTAGGATCATGTTGTGGAACGAGAGCAAGAACCTTTCACTTACCCCTAATCAAATCCAGAAATTGATCTTTCTGCTCAATCACAGTTAAGAAAAAAGGACAGGAACCTACCTTTCCTGTGTATTCAACATTACAAAGGCCACCATTAGCGACACCATAAAAACCCTTACCCAAAAAGAGCTGATCACCAAAGAATACCACCAGTAAGATACAAGAAGCTATACCATTCACCTTACCCCAAACGGGCTTGCAATAGCCCGCAAATCATCACTGGTAATACAGGAGATTTTTGCCCCTACTGAAAAGCTCAATTCTTCCGATAAAGAAAATTTTTTACTCCCTCTGATTGAAATCATTCATCATTTGCATAAAGCAGAAATCATGAGCCTTCAACGTATGTGCTTAACCTGTGCGCATTACCGGTCCGACCAGATTAGGAATGGACAATTCTGCGCCCTTCTTAACATTAAACTCGAAACCACTGAACTGAGGGGTGATTGCCCGGAGCATGAAGAAAAATAATTATAAAAATAGTTTTTCTGAATATAAGTAAACTTGCCAGTAATTAAGAGTATTAAGATATCAGGCTACGTATCTATTACCTTCAGTTAAAACTGACGGTAAGTTGCCATCCCCAATCAAAGGGGACTTTAGTCCCATTTTTAAGAACTTTTGCAATGATTCAGAGAAAACCTTGTTAACCTAAATCAGGTAAAGGATTTACCAATCAAAAATCAAAAAGAACATTTATTTTATTCTCGAATAGCACTATTATTTTAAGAATGTAAATTTATTTTAATATTTTTGCAATATCATTTTAATATCACTTTTATATTTCTGTAAATCGAGCATAATTCGTAAACAAAACCATGGGTGAAAAACATTATGCGAGTTCCATCCAATAAATAAAAACGTAGCTAAAAAATGAAAACAAAAGAAGAACCATTCAAAGGGGTTAGGTTGAACGGCATACTTATGCTGATCCTTAACTTTTTACTGTTTTTTGCAGTTGTATATTTCTATGTTGAGATAATCTCATCTGCATCTGAGCTGGCCAATAGCGAGGTGGCGCTTTGGGTAATTCTCAATTCCTTTCTGCTGGTGTTAAATAGTATCTTTTGGGCAGGCTTTATGCAAATTGAACCCAATGAAGCAAGGGTAATGGTTTTCTTTGGGAAATATAAGGGTACGGTAAAGGAAAATGGTTTTTTTTGGGTAAATCCATTTTTTGCAAAACAAAAACTCACACTCAGGGCAAGAAACCTCGACGCGGAACCCATAAAGGTTAATGATAAAAGTGGAAACCCGGTTATGATTGGCGTGGTAGTGGTTTGGAGGCTTGCCGATACCTACAAGGCATCTTTTCATGTAGACAATGCATCGATGGTGGCAAGTCCGGTAGGGGCAACAGCAACGGTTAAGCTGAATGAGAAAATGCTCGCCTACCAGAACTTTGTAAAAATCCAATGTGATGCAGCCGTAAGGTATGTTACCGGAATGTTTGCCTACGACCAAACAGGGACGGCCACTGAAGACGAAATGACCCTTAGATCGAGCGGTGATGAGATAAATCAGATACTTGAATCGCAAATGAACGAACGCTTGGCAATTGCCGGTATTGAAGTGCTCGAGGCACGGATCAACTATCTTGCCTATGCTCCCGAAATTGCTGCCGTTATGTTGCGCCGCCAGCAGGCCGATGCAATTATTTCGGCAAGAGAGAAAATTGTTGAAGGAGCAGTAGGAATGGTAAAACTTGCCCTGGAAAAACTGTCAGAAGACAAAACCATTGAATTTGATGATGATAAGAAAGCTGCGATGATAAGTAACCTTATGGTTGTGCTTTGCTCAGAGGACTCTGCCAGCCCGGTTATTAATGCAGGTACATTACACCAATAATTATGTCGAAAAAGAAACCTTTTGTACTTAGAATTGATCCCGAAACACTCAAAGCTATTGAAAAATGGGCTGCCGATGAATTTCGCAGCACCAATGGGCAAATTGAGTGGATAATCGACAATGCCCTGAGAAAAGCAGGACGGGCGAAAGACATCTCACAGTCTAAGGAATAAGGGAATAAAATACCACTACGCCTGGTTAACATCTTGACCAGGCGTTGTTTTTTAATAAAATGACACTAATTGAAATTTTGCACATTTATTAAAATCTGTCTTCCTTTGCGCAGAAAAAAAATTAACTTGCAACGCAAAAAGCGCACTCATCACTGACTCATATAAAGACCTGTAAACCAGCAGTTAAAACTATTAAAAACCCATTAAACCCTACAAATGAAAACTTTTTTTACAAAATTTCAGGCATTTCCGATGCTTGCAATCATTTTCTTAATTCAGGCATGTGGTCAGGAACAGGCAAAGCCTGTTCATTATGGCACGATTGCGAAAACCTTCGAACTACCAAATGTAGAAGGTAAAACTTATTTTGTTTCACCAACAGGCAATGTTGGTTCTGACGGTTTATCTGTTGAAAATCCCACTACACTGGAAGAAGCTTTTGCAAGGGTAGTTACCGGAGATGCCATTATTTTGCGCGGCGGATTATACCGGACAGGGAATCTTACCTTTAACCAGGGCATTACCATTCAACCTTATGGCAATGAAGAACCCATTTTAAATGGGACGCTGGTGGCCGAAAACTGGACCGAAGCCGGGGAAAATCTTTGGGTAACAGACTGGTCATATCTTTTCCCGGCCGGCCCCGAAAATTGGTGGGACCGCCGGAGAAATGAAGCATCTACTCCTCTGCACCGGTTCAATAATGACGCTGTGTTTATTGATGGGCAATTTCTGCAATCGGCAGGGAGTATTGATGCTGTAGATGCGGAAACCTTCTTTGTGGACTATAATACAAATAAAATCTACATAGGCACCAACCCTACCGGCCGTTTTATTGAGATCACAGCTTTCAGAAAGGCTATTTTTCGCACCTTAAGAGCTGTTCATGGCAAGGAGCCCGACTCTATCGGGCCGGTTATACGTGGGCTAACCATTACCCAATATCCCGATACGATGGTTCATATTGGCAGGGCAGAACTTGCTGTGGAACAGCATGGTCGTGATGTGGTAGGAACAATTTTAGAAAACTGCACTTTCTCCAATTGTTTCAGAATTGCTGTTTATGCCTTTAGCGACAAATTTGTAATGCGAAACTGCAATGTTTTCAATACCAATACCGAAGGTGTTTATATAGTCGCTTCCAATGATATCCTTTTGGAAAGGAATATTTTCGAGAATAACAACATTGAGAAGTGGACTGGATTCTATCCGTCTTCGGTAAAGATTTTCAATCAGAGCCATCGGGCAGTGGTGCGCGAAAACCTGGTTATCAATCATCCCCATTCCAACGGCGTTTGGTGGGATGTTGGCAACAAGGATGGCGTTTTTGTAAATAATCATGTTGAAAATGTAAACCATAACGGATATTTCTTCGAAATCTCTGACGGTTGCATAGTAGCCGGAAATGTATTTGTTAATTGCAGTCAGAGTATTTTTGTATTAAATGCCAGCAATGTAGAAATGTACAATAATACTTTCGTAAACAGCAGGGTAAATATAAGCCGGGACGCACGTGGAGATAATGCAGATGTCTTTGGCTGGCATGTTACACTTGGTCCAGGGGTAGACCAACGCGATGGGCATATATTTATAAACAACCTACTATATATGAGCAGTGAGCACGATTCACCCTTGATTCAAATTGGACAACCTCCATTTATGTGCGAACGGCTCAATAAACCACAACTTAAGGTTATGGACAACAATATTTATGTAAGGGGTAATGGCGAAAGTACTCATAATGCAGCACTAATACGGTGGAGTCCATATCAGGGTGAAGATTGCAGGAAACAAATCTTCGCTCTGACTGAGCTAAACGAACTACATCCTGAGTTTGAGTCTAAATCCCGGTTTTTTGAAAAATATGATGGCCCCCTTTTCAAAGATATTGAAAATAAAGACTTTACACTTATGAGAGGATTTCCTGGTCTTGAAGTGGCTACAAACACACCACAACACATAGCCACAGCCATGGGTCTTGAGAAAGTAAAAAGGCCCTTTCCTGGCGCTATCGCCCCATAAATTTGGGCAGGGATTTTCCACTTTGTGGCTTTTAATTCTTTAAAATAATACGAAATTGAACCCCGGAAGGCAGGCTTTTAGTTAACTACCTACCTTCCGGGGTTTGTTGTTTATAATGGTTAAAAACCCTCCGGATTTTTAGTGAAATAATCTGACGCTTATTTTCTATGTTGCTATTGGGAGCAAGGCTTGTTGTGCTATCGGAAATCAGAGATTATTCAATATTCACTCCTACCGATACTTCACTGATATTTAGAATCGAATCTCCTACCTTTTCGCATGAGGTAATAAGTTTATTGAAGTAGAAACTACTTTTCACATTTTGAGTGCCTTTCTCAATATCATCTATCACTTCAAGGCTTACAGAATCTCTGAATTCATTAATTCTCTTTTCGATAGAAATAGATTTGGAAAGATTTTCCCGGGCGTATATTTCCCCTCTCTCGAAATTAACCACCATTAAATCAAATGCTTCGTTTACAAAGGAGAACATTTTATCGAGCTCTTCGCGTTGTTGTGGAGTAAAATATGCTTTCTCTTCCTTCTTTTTCTCCAGCAGGTTAGCCATCTTGAAACAGATATCGCCTATTTTTTCAACTTCACTACACACAAGTCTCATTCTCCTTAGTTGCTCTGAGGCATTGGTACTTAATTGCTTACGTGATACCTTAACCAGGAAGGTGGTGATCTCAATCTCAACCCGGTCAGTGATTTCTTCATATTTACTAACCCTGGCCAAAAGTTTTGTAAACTTCTTCCTGTCAGTTTGGTAGATCATGTCAGGTATGAAATTAAACATTCTCCTACCCAAATCAAGATACTTGGTTGTTTCTCTTTTGGCTTGCAAAACCGAAAGTTCAGCCATGTGAAGAAAACCGTGGCCAAAGTACTCCAATTGAAGCTTTTCGTCGGTTTTTCCTTTGGAAGGAATAATATGTTCTACGGTCCAAACTATATATTTCAAAAAACCTATAAGAATTAAAGTATTTGTAATATTGAAGGCAGTATGGAAAATAGAAAGTCCGAATGGAATCATGGAGGAATCGGTGTATGGAGAATTCAATCCAATGCCAACCAGATATTTATCTATTGCACCTACAAATAGTTTAAACACAATGAGCATCCAAATAACTCCAAACACATTGAAAAGGGTATGTGCAAGAGCGGTTCTTTTTGCATAAACATTGCCTACGAGTGCCGCTAAATTTGCAGTAATAGTGGTACCAATGTTTTCACCCAATACAATGGCAGCACCATGTTCATAGCCAATCCAGCCATTGTTGCACATTACAAGTGTAAGAGCCATAGTGGCGCTCGATGATTGTAATACAATTGTGATGGCAATACCGATTCCCAGGAAAATGAATATACTTCCAAATCCATATTCAGTTAGGTTCTGAAGGGCTTCAAACATCTCAGGGTTTTCGGTTAAATCAGGTACCGAATCCTTGAGAAGCCCTAAGCCCATGAATAATAATGCAAACCCTAACAAAGTTTCTCCCAATGATGTATACTTATCTTTTGAAAAATACAGAAGCGGAAATGCTATCCCAATAATTGGCAATGAAAAAGCCGCAATGTTCAGCTTAAATCCAAGAAGTGAAATGATCCATGCTGTTGTGGTAGTGCCAATATTGGCGCCCATAATAACCCCTACAGATTGAACGATGGAAAGAAGACCCGCATTTACAAAGCTAACAACCATTACCGTAGATGCAGATGATGATTGTACCAATGTTGTGATAAAGAAACCGGTAAGGACTCCAAAGATACGGTTCGATGTCATTGCGCTGAGGATACTGCGCATCTTATCTCCGGCAAGTTTTTGTATACCCTCGCTCATTACCTTCATCCCAAAAAGAAAAAGACTTAAGGAGCCGAAAAGGGTCAGAAAATCAAAGAATCCAAAGTTCATGAAAAGTATGTTTGTCTTTTAAAAAAGTGGTCAAAATTACTAAAACCAAGGGGAGTCCTCGTCTGTTAACATAAAATTAATATCTGAAACACCCTTAAAAATCAAGCTAATATCATTAATATTTTATCATTTTAAACGACTGGCATCTAAAATGCTCAGGGCAGATGGTAATAGTATAAAAACCCGGTGCAAGAGCAGAAACATCTTTTTTATACCATGAATTGATTCCTTCGGCATTTAAGGTTGAAGTCATAACCATATTACCGGCCATGTTGAAAATCCTTATTTGTAAATCTGCCTGTAATTCTGTGCTTATTAATACTTCCAGAGTTGCATAAACAGGATTTTTTGCCCTTATTTGAAAAGATGGGGTTGTACTTTCTGAAATTATTGCATTTTTTGAGTTGACTACAAGTTCCATCATTACCGGCAAATGATCAGAAAAGTTATACATTGCCATTATTACTTCAGGGGGTTCGCTTAAATTTGGCGGGCTTATAAGCGACTGGTCAAACCGCAATCCATCCTGTCCGGCAGTTTTATAACTGTTTTCTAAATACTTGAACCCTTTAGAGCCCGATAAAACTGCGTTGTTGATGAGAATAAAATCAAATCGATCGTCAAGCCCGCCAGTAACAAAACAAGGATGGGAGCCGGTACGTGTGCTCTGGGTATGTAAAAATGCCATGGCTGAATTGTTGTTCCATACTCCCGGGGCATCGACCGGATCATATAACCGGATGCCAGGATTGGGATGATTGACCATTAACTGGTATGCCTGTTCGTGTGATGATCGCATATTGAAATCACCCATTATGAGTATGTTATGGTCGGTCAGATGTTCATTCAGATATTGCATAACATTGCTAACCATTGTTGTTCGGGTTTGCTGATCGCTGGAAGTTTGTCCGGCCTTCAAATGCCCGACAATGCAGGTTAAAAATATAGTATCGCGTGTAATAGGTAAATCGGGGCTCCTATAAAAAAAAGTAACAAGATTAATATCACGCAGCAAAGTATTGGGTATAGCCTGGCGCGAAATTCCAAATTTGGATGTATTGTAAAACAATCCGTTTACGATATTGCTACCAGCTAAATTTGTATATGATGCGAATTCATAGCTTTGCTCTGAAATCAGATTTAGAACATTATCCCGCACATTTTGAAGATTTGCTTCGCCACGGCCCAATTCATTAACGGTGAGGATATGGGGTTGAAAATGAGCAATGATGGTCCTGAGATTTTTTTCCTTGTCTGCAATGTTATTGTTCTGTTGATTGCAGAAGTTGGTATCATAACCATAGTAAAGTAAATTATAATGCATTATCCTGAGTGTATCGGCCGAAGCAGAGACATACAGTGAAAAAAAAAGCAATACTATAAAAATCAACCTTTGGCTAATTATTTTGCTGGTCATTGGCAATGGACAAAAATCGGACAAGATAAAAAAGGCTGCCCAAAACCGGGCAGCCTGTAATTTTTAATATAATATGCTACCTGTAGTATTTAAAACTTTTACCGAGGTACCTTGCGGTTTCGCCAAGTATTTCCTCAATACGAAGCAATTGGTTGTATTTAGCGATCCTGTCAGAACGGCTGGCCGAACCAGTTTTGATCTGACCTGTATTGAGTGCAACTGCAAGGTCGGCGATAGTGGAATCTTCAGTTTCGCCTGACCGGTGGCTCATAATTGATGTATATGAATTTTCGGTTGCAAGTCTTACAGCTTCCATGGTTTCAGTAAGCGAACCAATCTGGTTAACTTTTACCAGGATAGAGTTGGCGACTTTATTGTCGATACCCTTTTTAAGGCGTGCAGTATTGGTTACAAAAAGATCATCGCCCACAATCTGTATCTTGTTTCCAAGTTTTTGGGTCATGAGTAACCAGCCATCCCAATCGTCTTCGGCCATACCATCTTCAATAGATACAATCGGGTATTTTTTAACCCATTCAGCCCAGTAATCAACCATTTGTGAAGGAGTAAGTTTATCGCCGGTAGATTTGTGCAGATGGTAAACATTTTCTTCTGCCAGGTAGTATTCTGAAGAAGCCGGGTCAAGAGCAATAAAGATATCCTCACCAGCTTTGTAACCAGCCTTTTCAATTGCCTGAAGTATAACTGTAATGGCTTCTTCGTTCGATTTGAGGTTGGGAGCAAAACCACCCTCATCGCCAACATTGGTGGAATATCCTTGTTTTTTAAGAACTGATTTCAGATTATGGAATACTTCAGCACCCATTTTAAGTGCATGGCTAAATGAAGTTGCACCGATGGGCATTACCATAAACTCCTGAAAATCGATACTATTATCAGCATGCGAACCGCCATTGAGAATATTCATCATTGGGATTGGGAGTAGATTAGCATTAGCACCGCCCACATAGCGGAAAAGATGCTGATTGGTTTCCTGTGCAGCGGCATGAGCAACGGCAAGTGATACTCCTAAAATGGCGTTGGCACCCAGGTTTGATTTATTCGGAGTACCGTCAAGTTGCAGCATAGTGCGGTCTATCAGGTTCTGGTCGGTTACATACAAACCTTTAAGTTCGTTATTAAGAATGTTGTTTACGTTGCTAACGGCTTTTAAAACACCTTTTCCAAGATAATTAGCCTTATCATCGTCGCGAAGTTCCACAGCTTCGTGCACACCGGTAGATGCTCCTGATGGCACCGCAGCACGACCCATAACGCCATTTTCGGTAACCACATCAACCTCTACAGTAGGATTTCCTCTTGAATCCAGAATCTGTCTTGCATGAATATTCAATATTGCACTCATAATAAATAGTTTAAGGTTAAAAAATGAATCCTAATTTTCACAAATCAAAGTTATATTTTCTGTATTACAAGTAATCAAAATAAAACGAGGATAAAGTATAAAAAACCTTATCCTCGTTTCAGGCATTTACTCCGAATCAATTATTTTATGATTTCTCATTTTACCGGCATCGCCATACATCAGAATTGTTCTGGCTAATCATTCAGAGTATTAAATTTCAGTTTCACGTATTTACTGATTATTCCGGCTTTTTCTCTTCAGCGTTGTCTTCAGTCTCTGTTGATTCGGAATTTTCATCAACTATTTCGTCGGGTTGCTCGTCAGCAACTTCGGGTTCTGTTTCAACTTCGGTTTCTTCTACTGATTCCACCGCAGGAGCAGCAGTTTTTGCAGCAGCATCAGTTGATTTTTTGCCTCTACGGCTTCTTCTGGTCTTTTTAGCGGCATCATCAGATACTTTGAGCATGTTGGCGTTATAATCAACAAGCTCAATAAAGCACATTTCAGCAGCATCACCTTTTCTGAAACCTGTTTTCAGAATCCTTGTATATCCACCAGGACGGTCGGCTACTTTTTGTGATACTTCCCTAAAGAGTTCGCTAACGGCATCTTTGTTTTGAAGGTAGGAGAAAACCGTACGGCGCGAATGGGTTGAATCTTCTTTTGACTTTGTTATAAGAGGCTCAACGTAAACTTTCAAAGCTTTTGCCTTTGCAAGAGTTGTAAAAATCCTTTTATGCAGGATAAGGGAAGCGGCCATATTTGAAAGCATCGCACCACGATGGGCAGCTTTTCTTCCCAAATGATTTATCTTTTTTCTGTGTCTCATTTCAATTAGTCCTTATCTAATTTGTATTTTGAAAGGTTCATGCCAAAACTTAGGTTTTTGGACTTAATAAGTTCTTCCAGTTCTGTAAGTGATTTCTTACCAAAATTTCGGAACTTGAGCAGATCATGTTTGTTAAGCGAAACCAAATCGGAAAGGGTTTCTACATCAGCTGCTTTAAGGCAATTAAGAGCCCTCACGCTCAGGTCCATATCAACCAGTTTGGTTTTAAGAAGCTGACGCATGTGCAGTGAAGTTTCATCAAATTCTTCGCTGGTAGCCTTTTCTTCGGCATCCAGGGTTATCTTCTCATCAGAAAAGAGCATAAAATGGAAGATCAGAATTTTAGCAGCTTCTTTAAGGGCATCTTTGGGGGCAACTGAGCCATCGGTAAGAATTTCAAGAACCAGTTTTTCGTAGTCAGTTTTTTGTTCAACACGGTAGTTTTCAACAAAATACTTTACATTCTTAACGGGGGTAAAAATTGAATCAATTGCGATTTGTCCCAACACCGGGTTAAGAGGTTTATTCTCTTCTGCCGGAACGTATCCTCTGCCCTTTTCAATGGTTAGTTCGATATTGAGATTTACAGATGGTTCCAAATTGCAAATAACAACATCGTTATTAATAACCTGAAAGTTTGATAAGGCACTATTAAGATCACCCGCCCTGAAAACATCCTTTCCTGAAATGCTCACAGAAACTTTTTCACTATCTTCCTCATCTACTTTTTGTCTGAACCTGATCTTCTTAAGGTTAAGGATAATTTCGGTTACATCTTCTACAACACCTTTAATAGATGAGAACTCGTGTTCAACGCTATCGATGCGAATAGATGTAATAGCAAAACCTTCAAGAGAAGAGAGCAGTATGCGCCGCAGAGCATTACCAACGGTAATGCCGTAGCCTGGTTCAAGTGGCCTGAACTCAAACTTGCCAAAGCTCCCATCAGATTCGAGCATTATGACCTTATCCGGTTTTTGAAAAGCTAATATTGCCATTTATCAGTGGGTTTTATTTTTATAGTAAATCAGAATAATTCTAATAGGATTATTTGGAATATAATTCCACAATAAGCTGTTCCTTAATATTTTCAGGAATCAGATCGCGTTCGGGCATATTAAGAAATTTTCCTTCAAGTTTCTGCTGATCCCACTCCAGCCAGCTAAAGCTATTTGCACGGCCACTGAGTGATTCTGCAATAACTTCAAGGCTCTTTGATTTTTCTCTAACACCAATTACATCGCCAGGGCGTAAAGTATAAGAAGGAATATTAACCACTTCACCGTTAACAGTAATGTGCTTGTGGCCAACTAATTGGCGGGCAGCACGACGCGAAGGGGCAACTCCAAGTCTGAATACAACGTTATCGAGGCGGGCTTCCAATAGTTGAAGGAGTATTTCACCGGTGATCCCTTTTTTGCGTGTAGCTTTCTCAAACAGGTTTGAAAACTGTCTTTCGAGAAGGCCATAGGTATATTTGGCTTTTTGTTTTTCCTGGAGTTGAATACCATATTCGGAAAGTTTTTTCCTTTTTTTGATTGCTCCATGCATCCCTGGAGGGTATTTTTTCTTTTCAAATGCTTTGTCGGCACCAAAAATTGCATCGCCAAATTTTCTTGCAATTTTTGATTGGGGTCCTCTATATCTTGCCATAATTGTAAATATTCTTTTTAATAAAAAGTTGTTTGAATACGATTAAACTCTTCTTCTTTTGGGAGGTCTGCAGCCATTATGTGGCAGTGGGGTAACATCAACAATTTCAGTAACCTCTATTCCAGCGGCGTGCAAAGTTCTGATGGCAGATTCGCGCCCTGAACCAGGTCCCTTAACAAACACTTTTACTTTACGTAATCCGGCATCAAAGGCAATTTTGGCAGCATCGGTAGCAGCCATTTGCCCGGCATAGGGGGTATTCTTCTTTGAACCTTTGAATCCCATTTTACCTGCACTCGACCATGAAATTACCTGGCCGGTGGTGTTGGTAAGTGAAATAATGATATTGTTGAATGAAGCAAAAATATGCGCCTGTCCAACCGGTTCTACTTTAACTACACGCTTTTTCACTGCGCGTGTACTCTTCGTTGTTTTCGCCATAGTTTATTATAAAAAATTAGCTCTGATCAGGCAACAACTCTAAACAAGTTGTGCCTCCATAAATAAATTATTATTTTACTTGGTTGCCTTCTTCTTGTTGGCAACAGTTTTTTTCTTCCCTTTACGGGTACGGGCGTTGTTTTTGGTTTTTTGTCCCCTTAGCGGAAGCCCAATACGATGACGGATACCTCTATAGCAACCAATATCCATTAATCGCTTAATGTTCATCTGGACTTCAGAACGCAAACCACCTTCTACCTTATAATTATCATTGATAATATTACGGATACTGGTGATCTGGTCGTCGTTCCAGTCCTGAACCTTAATGTTGATATCCACTCCGGCTTCGGCCAGAATTTTTTGAGCTGTGCTGCGACCAATACCGTAAATGTAGGTCAAGGCTATCTCGCCTCTTTTATTCTTTGGTATATCAATACCTGCAATACGTGCCATATACTAAATCAGTTAAATATTATCTTTTTATCCCTGGCGCTGTTTGAATTTGGGATTTTTCTTGTTAATAACGTAAATCCTACCCTTGCGGCGCACAATTTTACACTCGGGGCTTCTTTTCTTTACAGATACTTTTACTTTCATTTCGAAGTTTTTTACTGTGTTCTGGATATCAAAAATTTATTACTTGTATCTAAAGGTTATTCTTCCTTTTGACAGATCGTATGGCGACATTTCAATCTTTACCTTATCGCCGGGAAGTATTTTAATGTAATGCATTCGCATTTTCCCGGATATATGAGCTGTGATTACATGCCCGTTTTCCAATTCAACACGGAACATTGCATTACCCAATGATTCGATAACGGTTCCGTCTTGTTGTATTGAGGCTTGTTTTGCCATACTATTCAATAATTAAAATGTTGTTTATGTTGGACCTGAGCGACTCTGTGATGTAAGAAAAACTTGAAAGTATATCAGCTTTTTCAATGCCTACCGCAATGGTATGTTCAAAGTGAGCAGATAACTTGCGGTCTGCGGTTCTGATTGTCCATCCATCTTTTTCCTGCACCACATGCCTTTTACCGGCATTAATCATGGGTTCGATAGCAATGACCAATCCTTTACGCAACTTTAATCCTCTACCAGATTTACCAAAATTGGGCACTTCGGGTGGTTCGTGCAAATTGCGGCCCAAACCATGGCCCACAAGCTCTCTAACCACTGAAAAACCAGCATTTTCG
This sequence comes from Bacteroidota bacterium, assembly GCA_037441525.1. GTDB lineage: Bacteria > Bacteroidota > Bacteroidia > Bacteroidales > UBA7960 > SKVR01. The sequence continues at coordinate 28,661 of JBBISA010000036.1, read as the reverse complement.
GCATGATCCTGTATGGTTGATGAGATGTCTCCCAGAGTATTACCTTCAACAGCCTTTTCAATTCCAAGCATCAAACATTGATGGGTAACCTTTAACAGCCGCCTGGCAGTTTCATCAACTTCACCAATACCAAATGAGTAGGCAGAGTCGCCATAGTAACCATTTTTAAGCACACCACAGTCGATGGAAATTATTTCTCCTTCCTTTATCTCCCTGTTACCTGGTATGCCATGAACTACCTGATCATTTGGAGATATACATAAGGTGGAACTAAAACCGTGATACCCTTTAAACCCAGGAATTGCACCATGATCCCGAATAAATGTTTCTGCAATTTTATCGAGTTCAAGGGTTTTAATTCCGGGCTTGATATATTTGGCAACTTCACCCAGAGTTTTCGCAACAAGCAAAGAACTTTCTCTGATTAATTCAATTTCATTATCAGATTTGTACACAATCATCGTGGGTATGGCAATTAACCTGTCATCCCCATGGATGAACGTCCTTTAATCCTTCCGGATTTGGTCAGACCATCATAATGTCTCATTAACAAATGACTTTCGATCTGCTGCAAGGTGTCGAGCACTACACCCACCATAATTAAGAGTGATGTGCCCCCAAAGAACTGCGCAAACTGACCTGTTACGCCCATTAAACTTACCAGCGAAGGCATGATTGCTACAAAGGCAAGGAAAATGGAACCGGGAAGAGTAATTTTTGACATCACATTATCAATAAATTCAGCAGTTTTCTTTCCTGGTTTAACACCTGGGATAAATCCTCCATTCTTCTTCATATCTTCGGCCATTTGACTGGGGTTAACAGTAATAGCTGTATAGAAATAGGTGAAAAGAATAATCAGGACTGCAAAGGTAAAATTGTACCAGAACCCCAGCAAATTTGAAAAGGTTGCTGCAAAACCGCTGAGGGTTTCTGAATCAGCAAATCCAGCCAAAGTAATTGGTATAAACATAATTGCCTGAGCAAAAATGATAGGCATTACACCAGAGGCATTTACCTTAAGAGGAATATACTGACGTACCCCGCCATATTGTTTATTTCCTACTATTCTTTTTGCAAACTGAACAGGAATTCTTCTTGTTCCCTGCACCAGCAGAATAGAAAGAACCACAATAACCATCAGGATGACAATCTCCAAAATAAAGACCACAAGACCACCCCCTGCAGCGCCCATTCTGGTATCTAACTCACCAAGAAGAGCAGCCGGCAGATTAGCAATGATCCCCACCATGATTATAAGGGAAATACCATTGCCGATGCCTTTATCGGTAATCTTTTCACCCAGCCACATAACGAACATTGTTCCGGCAATAAGAATAATTACTGATGAAATCATGAAAAATGTCATGGATGCACCGGGGTCTCCATCAAAGGGAGTTATTGCCTCTCGGGGTAACTGGTTGGCCAGATTAGCCAGATAGGCAGGTGCCTGAGCTGCGGTAATTATAACTGTAAGGTACCTGGTAATTTGATTTATCTTTTTACGACCACTCTCGCCTTCCTTTTGCAGTTTCTGAAAATAAGGAACAGCCACGCCGAGCAACTGTATTACAATGGAGGCACTGATGTAGGGCATAATACCCAATGCGAAAATGGAAGCATTTGAAAATGCTCCACCAGAAAACATATTCAGCAGGCCAAGCAATCCTTCAGAAGTCTGAGCCTGAAGAGTATCGAGCATCTGCGGGTCAACACCAGGAAGAACTACATACGAACCCAGCCTGTATATCAATACAATACCAAGTGTATTAATTATCCTAATCCTAAGATCCTCAATCCGGTAAATATTATGTAATGTCTGGAAAAAACGTTTCATTATTGTATGATATTAACTTTACCCCCTTTGGATTCGATTGCTGCCGATGCTGTTGCAGAAAATTTATGGGCTGTTACCTCAATGGCTGCCTTTAATTCGCCTCTTCCCAAAATTTTCACAAGGTCATTTCCTGATATTAATCCATTTTGCATAAGCACTTCGGGATTGATAACGGTTAGGCTTTTTTTGTCAGAAAGTTCCTGCAATACATCAAGATTAACAGCGGCATACTCAACCCTGTTTCTGTTTTTGAATCCAAATTTTGGTACCCTTCTTACCAGGGGCATCTGTCCACCTTCAAACCCAGCTTTGCGGCTGTAACCTGAACGTGATTTTGCGCCCTTATGACCACGTGTTGCAGTACCACCTTTACCTGATCCCTGACCTCTGGCAATTCTTTTTGAGGATTTTACTGAACCAACTGCTGGTTTAAGACTACTTAAATCCATTCCTGTATTTTATTTAAAATTAATATAACCTTAATTATTATGCTTCTATTTCCTCGATACTCAGAAGATGCCTAACCTGATCAACCATACCCATTAACTGAGGGGTTCCTTCAATTATGATGGAGCGATTTAGTTTACGCAACCCAAGTGCCTGTAGTGTCTTTTTTTGTCTGTCAGGACGCCCAATTGCACTTCTGATCTGTGAAATTTTATATTTCTTCATTTGAACAGATATTTTTTATTTCCTATTCGGAGTTTGCTTATTAAGTATAAAATGAGCAGGCAGATTAGGCACCTACCTGCTATAATTTATAATTTATTACCCGTTAAAAACCTTATCAACAGAAATACCTCTTTGCTGTGCAACGGTGAAAGGGTCTCTCAATTTGGTAAGAGCGTCAATGGTGGCTTTTACAACACTATGAGGGTTTGACGAGCCTTTAGATTTGGCCAAAACGTCGGTAATCCCAACACTTTCGAGCACTGCTCTCATGGCCCCACCAGCTATAACACCGGTACCGTGGGCTGCGGGGCGAATAAGTACCTGAGCACCACTGTATTTTCCTTCCTGCGGATGTGGAATTGTACCTTTGTGAACAGGTACTTTGATCAGGTGCTTTTTGGCATCATCAATACCCTTGCTGATAGCAGTGGTAACTTCCTTGGCTTTTCCTAATCCATAACCAACCACTCCGTTTTCGTTTCCGACTACAACAATGGCTGAAAAACTAAAGGTTCTACCGCCCTTGGTAACTTTGGTAACCCTTTGTATGCTAACCAGCCTGTCTTTGAATTCTATTTCGCTGGATTTTACTTTCTTTACATTTACGTTTGTCATAGTCTTAGAATTTTAAGCCTCCTTCCCTGGCTCCATCAGCCAAAGATTTAACTCTACCGTGATACAAATACCCATTGCGGTCAAAAACTACAGTTTCAATTCCGGCTTGTTTTGCCTTTTCGGCTATTAATTTACCAACTTCTTTTGCCACATCGCTTTTAGTACCTTTTTTATCGGCCATAGCTTTTTCTGCGCTCGAAGCTGCAACAATAGTAGAACCTTTATCATCGTTAATCAGTTGAACATAAATTTGTTTGTTGCTCCTAAAAACTGATAACCTAGGCTTTTCATCTGTTCCGAATAGTCTTTTGCGTACCCGGTACTTTATTTTAAGCCTTCTGCTTAATTTGCTATTTGCTGCCATCTATCCGATGATTAAATATTATTTTACAATGATTATTTACCTGCTGATTTTCCGGCTTTTCTGCGCAAAATTTCATTCTGGAACTTGATACCTTTTCCTTTGTATGGTTCGGGTTTGCGCATCGACCTAATTTTGGCAGCCACCTGACCGATGAGCTGTTTGTCGTGCGATTCCAGAATAATAACAGGGTTTTTACCTCTTTCAGTAACTGTTGCGAGTTTAATTTCCTTAGGAAGCTCAATGAAGATATTGTGTGAATAACCCAGACCAAGCTCAAGCAACTGACCATTGTTTGATGCCTTGTAGCCCACACCAACAAGTTCCTGAACGATTTTATACCCATCAGAAACACCAACAACCATATTATTAATCAGGGCGCGATAGAGGCCATGCAATGCTCTGTGTTTTTTCTGATCGGTTGGACGAACAACCTGAAGTGTATTACCTTCAACATCGATGGTAATATCTTCTTTTAATTCCTGTGAAAGTTCACCTTTGGGGCCCTTAACGGTTACAACGTTTTTATCGTTAACAGATACAGTAACCCCGGCAGGTATTTTAACGGGTAATTTTCCGATTCTTGACATAGTTTCTCTCCTTATTAGCTAACGTAACAAATTACTTCACCGCCAACACCCTCTTTACGGGCTTCCTTGTCGGTAATTAAACCTCTGGATGTAGAAATTATGGCAATACCTAAACCATTCATTACCCTGGGAAGATCACTGTGATTACAATATTTTCTCAATCCAGGACGGCTAACACGCTGAATACTGCTGATAGCTGAAATTTTGGTAGTAGGATGATACTTAAGAGCGATTTTAATAATTCCGCCTTTATCGTTTTCATCAAACTTGTAATTTAGGATATACCCCTTCTCAAAAAGGATTTTTGTGATCCCCTTTTTAAGATTCGATGCAGGAATTTCTACAATCCTGTGATTGGCCTTTACGGCATTCCTTATTCTTGTAAGGTAATCTGCAATTGGATCGGTTATCATTTCAATTAAATATAAAAAGTTAAAAATATTTACCAGCTTGCTTTGGTTACTCCGGGAATAAGCCCGGTGGTGGCCATTTCTCTGAAACAAATACGGGAAATTCCAAAATGCCTCATGTAACCTTTGGGCCTGCCGGTAAGTTTGCACCTGTTGTGCAAGCGGACAGGAGATGCATTTTTGGGTAGTTTTTGCAAAGCTTCAAAGTCACCTTGTTCTTTCAGTTCAGCGCGCTTTTTGGCATATTTGGCCACGAGTTTTTCTCTTTTTCTCTCGCGGGCTTTCATTGATTCTTTTGCCATGACCGGTTAAATTATTTTTTAATGTTTTTAAATGGAATACCAAACTCTTTCAGAAGTGAGTAGGCTTCTTTGTCAGTTTTGGCTGTTGTTACAAATGTTATATCCATCCCTGTAATTTTATTGATCTTGTCAATATTTATTTCAGGAAATATAATCTGTTCAGATACACCAAGGGTGAAATTGCCGCGGCCATCAAATCCTTTTTCATTGATTCCTTTAAAGTCGCGAATACGTGGCAGTGAAACGGCTACAAGTCTGTCGAGAAACTCATACATTTTGCTACCTCTGAGTGTAACCCTTACCCCAATTGGCATGCTTTTGCGTAATTTGAAGTTGGAGATATCTTTTTTGGATTTGGTAGCAACGGCCTTCTGCCCTGAGATCATTGTCATTTCATCAACTGCCACATCGATGAGTTTTTTATCAGTAATGGCGATACCAAGTCCCTGGTTAAGACAAATCTTAACGAGTTTAGGTACTTCCATGTGGTTTTTGTACTGATACTCTGATGTAAGAGCAGGAATAATTTCCTTTTCGTACTTTACTTTAAGTCTTGGAATGTAGGTCATTATTTTATTACCTCCCCTGATTTTTTTGAATACCGCACAAACTGGTTTTCATCATTTAACTTTCTGCCAATTTTGGTGGCATTACCTTTACTGTCAACAACCATTAGGTTGGAAATATGAATTGGTGCTTCCTGCTTAACAATACCTCCCTGGGTGTTTTTCGCATTGGGTTTTGTATGCTTGGAGATAATATTAAGTCCTTCGACCAATGCCCTCATACTTTTACGGTCGACACTGAGTACTTTTCCTTGCTGGCCTTTTGAGTTTCCGGCAATTGCTTTTACTGTATCGCCTTTTTTAATATGTAATTTAACTTGCATGACTAAATAACTTTAAAAGTTTTAAAGAACTTCGGGGGCTAATGAAACAATCTTCATGAATTGTTTTTCACGAAGCTCGCGTGCAACAGGACCGAAAATACGTGTACCTCTCATTTCTTCGTTGGCTGTAAGAAGAACAACGGCATTGTCGTCGAATTTTATGTAAGACCCATCTGGTCTTCTGACATGACGTTTGGTTCTGACAACAACAGCCTTGGAAACGGCACCTTTCTTAACGTTACCGCTGGGGATAGCATCTTTAACTGTAACAATGATTTTATCACCAATACCGGCATACCTTCTTTTGGTTCCGCCCAATACCCTGATGCAAAGAACTTCTTTGGCACCACTGTTGTCTGCTACTGATAATCTTGATTCTTGCTGTATCATAATTACTTAGCCCTTTCAATGATTTCTACTAATCTCCAACATTTACTTTTGCTCAGAGGTCTTGTTTCCATTATTCTAACGGTATCGCCAATGTTGCAATCATTATTCTCATCATGAGCCATAAACTTGGATGACTTTTTAACGAACTTCCCATATTTGGGGTGTTTAACCCGGCGTGAAACCCTAATGACAACGGATTTCTGCATTTTATTGCTGGTTACAACGCCGATTCTCTCTTTTCTTCGGGTTCTTGTTTCCATGTATCTAAACTTTACTTTTTGATTGTTCACTAACCCTTTGCACAAGTTCTGTTTTAATCCTGGCAATTGTTTTGCGATAAACCCGAATTTTCATTGGGTTTTCCAGGGGAGAAACAGCGTGGTTAAGCTTGAGTTTCTGAAGTTGTTTTACTTCTTCTTCCAACCTTTCCTTCAGCTCAGAGGTTGACATTTCTCTAATTACATTTGGCTTCATCTAATAAACGAATTTAAATCGTTAATAACAGCAGTAAGCAATTGGTTATTATTGCTTTAGGATTTCGTTTTTATCAGCGGCACCCGTTTAAATGCTTGATTTTGGAAACCCTTCTAAAAAGGCTGCAAAGTTATGAATTAATTTTAAATTAATTTTACTGTTCAACAACAAAATCTCTTCTTACAATAAATTTGGTTTGAACAGGTAATTTCTGAGCACCAAGGCGCATTGCTTCCTTTGCGGTATCATAGGTAACGCCTTCGGCTTCAAATAAAATACGGCCCGGGCTAACTCTGGCTACAAAATACTCGGGAGCTCCCTTACCTTTACCCATCCTAACCTCAGCAGGCTTTTTTGTAACGGGTTTATCGGGAAAAATCCTGATCCACAGTTGACCTTCACGTTTCATTCTACGGGTAATGGCTTGGCGGGCAGCTTCAATCTGACGGCTGGTAAGCCAGCTTTCTTCTAAAGTTTTAATTCCAAAACTTCCAAAGGCGAGTTCGGCTCCACGCTTGGTGTTGCCTTTCATTTTGCCCTTTTGCTGCCTTCTGAATTTGGTTTTCTTTGGCTGTAACATTATTCAGTTCTTTTTATTGATTAACAATAGGTCAATGACACCGTTACTTCTTATTATTATTGTTGCGACGGCCACCAGAACCACCTCTGAAACGGTCTCGGCCACCTGTGGCAGCGGTTACGCCCGTTTTTGCTTTGGTAGTTTCTTCGGTAAATGGGGTTAATTCCTTTTTACCGTATACTTCGCCTTTGCAAATCCAAACCTTTACTCCAATGCGTCCATAGGTGGTATGAGCTTCGGCGGTAGAATAATCGATATCGGCACGAAGGGTATGTAACGGAATACGTCCTTCTTTGTAGGTTTCAGTCCTGGCCATTTCGGCACCTCCAAGTCGACCTGATACTGTCGCTTTAATACCTTCTGCACCCAGACGCATTGTACCTGATACTGCAGTTTTTACGGCGCGTCGGAATGAAATCCTGCCTTCAATCTGTTTTGCAATGGTATTGGCTACCAAAACAGCATCCAACTCAGGTCTTTTAATTTCGGAAATGTTGATTTGCACTTCCTTTTGAGTAATTTTTCTCAATTCCTCCTTGAGTTTGTCTACTTCCTGGCCACCTTTACCGATAATGATGCCCGGACGGGCAGTATTGATGGTAACCGTTATAAGTTTGAGTGTTCTTTCAATAATTATCTTTGAAACGCCGGCTTTTGCCAAACGTGCATGGAGATATTTCCTGATTTTATCGTCTTCTACGAGTTTGGATTCGTATTTTTTTCCACCGTACCAGTTAGAGTCCCATCCTTTGATGATACCTAATCTAAGACCAATCGGATTTGTTTTCTGTCCCATTTATAGCTGATTTAATTGTTTTTTATTTTACTATCTACAATGATGGTAACATGGTTGGACCTTTTACGAACCCGGTAGCCACGACCTTGGGGAGCAGGGCGCAGACGCTTGAGCATTCTGCCACCATCAACAAATATCTCTTTAACAAACAAATTGCTTTCTTCAATTCTTACTCCTTCATTTTTTGCTTGCCAGTTAGAAATTGCGCTTAACAGAAGCTTTTCTAATTTTTCTGCAGCTTCTTTTTTGGTATATTTCAATATTGCCAAAGCTTTGTCAACCTCTTTCCCTCTGACTATATCTGCAACAAGGCGCATTTTCCTTGGAGAAGTGGGGCAATTGTTTAATTTGGCAATATATTTAGACTTTTTTTCTTCTTTGGCTGCTTCAGCCTTCAAATGTTTTCTAGATCCCATTTTTCAGAATATTTATTTTTTGCCTTTATCTTTTTTACCCGCATGGCCACGAAAAATACGTGTGGGGGCAAATTCACCAAGTTTATGACCTACCATATTTTCAGTAATATAAACCGGAATAAACTTGTTTCCATTGTGAACTGCAATGGTTTGGCCTACAAAATCGGGAGAAATCATAGATGCTCTTGACCAGGTTTTAATAACGGTTTTTTTTGTGCTACCGGCCATGGTAAGAACCTTCTTTTCCAGCTTGTAGTGTATATATGGTCCTTTTTTTAATGAACGACTCATGGGGATGTTGATTTTCAGTTAATGATTACTTCTTCCTTCTATCAATAATTAATTTGGACGACGCCTTGCGGTTGTTGCGGGTTTTGTAACCTTTTGCAGGAACACCTTTGCGGCTTCTTGGGTGACCACCACTAGCGCGGCCTTCACCACCACCCATTGGGTGGTCTACGGGGTTCATGGCAACAGGACGGGTACGTGGGCGACGGCCTAACCAGCGATTTCTTCCGGCTTTGCCGCTAACTTCGTGCATGTGGTCGGGGTTAGAGGTGCTGCCAATGGTGGCTTTACAAGTAACCAGCACCATACGCGTTTCGCCAGAGGGAAGTCTTAGAATGGCATATTTACCATCGCGGGACATTAATTGAGCATAGGTTCCGGCACTGCGGGCCATTTTTCCGCCCTGGCCAGGTTTCAATTCAACATTGTGCACAATGGTACCCAGGGGAACCTTGCTAAGGAATAAAGTATTACCTAAATCGGGAGTAGCTGTTTCTCCTGACATGATGGTTTGATTAACCTGTAATCCGTTGGGCGCAAGAATATATCTCTTTTCACCATCGGCATAAAAAACCAATGCAATACGTGCCGAACGATTGGGATCGTATTCAATGGATTTTACAGTACCGGGGATTCCGTCTTTATCTCTTTTGAAATCGATGAAACGGAATTTCCTTTTGTGTCCGCCACCAAGGTAGCGCATGGTCATTTTACCTCTGTTATTCCTGCCTCCTGATTTAGATTTCCCAACCAACAAACTCTTTTCGGGTGTTGAGGCAGTTATTTCGTCAAACGCGTTGATAAGTTTGAAGCGTTGACCTGGGGTGGTTGGTTTGAATTTTCTTAAAGCCATTTGCTTAAATATTGCTGTAAAAATCAATTACCTGGCCATCAGATACAGTTACGATAGCCTTTTTAATACTATTTTTCCTGCCGGTCATAAGGCCGGTTTTGGTGTAACGCATTTTGCGTTTTCCAAGATAGTTTATTGTGTTAACATCAACCACCGTAACACCATACATCTGCTCAACAGCAGTTTTGATCTGGTTTTTGGTAGCATCGGGGTCAACAACAAACCCATACCGATTAGGGAACTTTTCAGTTACCGCAGTCATCTTTTCGGTAATAAGTGGCTTAATTAAAACGTTCATTTTTTTCTTTTTTTTAGGGCCGATCTTTTTCCAACCCAACGATATTAATTGATTTATTTACATTAAGGTATTTTCAACCTCTTTAATAGAGCTTTCTACAAACACCAGGTGTTGGGCATTCAATATCTGATAGGTATTAATATCAGATGCGATTGCAACGCTGGCTTTGGGAATGTTTCGTGATGCAAGTACCACATTTTTATCGGATGCCGGTATAACCAGCAACGATTTCTTATTCTCCATGTTGAATTTTTTGAGAATTTCAACATACTGTTTGGTTTTCGGAGTATCGAAGGTAAAATCTTCGAGTACCAAAACGTTGTTATCTTTCAATTTGTAGGCAATGGCTGATTTTCTTGCGAGCCTTTTTACCTTTTTGTTTACTTTGAAAGAATAATCTCTGGGTTTCTTACCAAATGCGCGTCCACCGCCTCTTAACAGGGGTGAATTAATATCACCGATACGGGCACCACCAGTACCTTTTTGTCTGCGCAATTTGCGGGTACTACCCGATACTTCATTGCGTTGCTTTGTGGCATGGGTGCCTTGCCTCTGATTCGCCAAATATTGTTTTACATCCAGATAAATAGCATGGTCATTGGGTTCAACACCAAAAATGCTATCATTGAGCTCGACGGTTTTGGCGGTTTTGTTTCCGTCTATGCTATATACTGCTAACTCCATCTTTCTAAGATTAAAAATGAACCATTAGGACCTGGAACAGATCCTTTAACAACTATGAGATTTTGATCGGTGAAAATTTTTATAACCTGGAGGTTAATCATTTTAACCCGTTTGCCACCGGTACGGCCGGCCATTCTCATTCCTTTGAATACTCTTGAAGGCCATGAAGAAGCCCCCACTGAACCGGGAGCTCTAAGGCGGTCGTGCTGTCCGTGAGTAGCCTGCCCAACACCGCCAAAGCCATGTCTTTTTACAACGCCCTGGAATCCTTTGCCTTTGGATATACCAACAACGTCAATAAATTCACCTTCAAAGAATACATCAACACCAATTACCTGACCGAAGGATTTACGATGTTCTTTTTCGAAGCGGGTAAACTCAGCTACCATTCGTTTTGGGGTGGTCTTTGCCTTAGCGAAATGGCCTTGCAAAGCCTTGCTTGTGTGTTTCTCCTTCTTCTCATCAAAAGCTAGCTGAATTGCTTCATAACCGTCTTTCTCCAAAGTCTTGACCTGAGTAACAACACAAGGACCAGCCTGTATTACTGTGCATGGAATATTTTTTCCAGCGACATCGAACATACTGGTCATACCAATTTTTTTTCCAATTAATCCTGACATTTTTAGGAGTTTTTCTAAGTGAAATTTCTATTTATAACAACTTACACCTTTATTTCAACTTCAACACCACTGGGCAACTCAAGTTTCATAAGCGCATCAACGGTTTTTGATGTTGAAGAATAGATATCCAGAAGTCTTTTATACGAGCACAACTGGAATTGCTCTCTTGATTTTTTATTTACAAAGGTTGACCGCAGAATAGTGAAAATTTTCTTGTTGGTGGGAAGCGGAATAGGACCACTTACAACTGCACCGGTAGATTTTACGGTCTTTACGATTTTTTCGGCTGATTTGTCAACCAGGTTGTAATCGTATGATTTCAGTTTAATTCTAATTCTTTGACTCACGGTATTTGTTTTTTTATTAATGATTATGCTTTAACACCAGTAACTTTTGTAATTACTTCATCAACAATATTTCGGGGAGCTTCCTGATAGTGTGAAAACTCCATGGTAGATGTTGCACGTCCGGAGGTAAGGGTACGCAATGAAGTTACATATCCAAACATCTCAGACAGAGGCACTTTAGCTTTTACAACCTGCATGTTCACCCTTCCTGTAATTCCTTCGAGATGACCTCTGCGGCGATTGATATCGCCAACCACATCACCAAGATTTTCTTCGGGGGTTACTACTTCGAGTTTCATAATAGGCTCGAGAAGAACCTTATTGGCCTTTCTACTTGCCTCCTTAAATGCTATTCTTGCAGCCAGTTCGAATGAAAGCGAATCGGAGTCTACCGAATGGTATGATCCATCTAACAGGGTTATTTTCAGGTTTTCAACGGGGAAACCAGCTAATACCCCATTGAGCATGGCGTTTTTAAAACCCTTTTCAACGGATGGGATGAATTCTCTGGGAATATTACCACCTTTTACTTCATCAACAAACTGCAACCCGACAATATTTTCGTCGGCAGGGCCCATTTCAAATACAATATCGGCAAATTTACCCCTACCGCCCGATTGCTTTTTGTAAACTTCGCGATGCTTAACAATTGAAGTGATTGCTTCGCGGTAAGCAACCTGAGGAGCACCCTGGTTACATTCTACCTTAAATTCGCGTTTCAGTCGGTCAATTAGAATTTCAAGGTGCAGTTCACCCATTCCACTTATGATAGTTTGACCAGAATTTTCGTCGATCCGCACTTTAAATGTAGGGTCTTCTTCGGCGAGTTTATACAGTGCCATCGAAAGTTTGTCTACATCCGATTGTGTTTTAGGCTCAACGGCAATACTGATAACAGGGTCTGGGAATGACATTGTTTCGAGCAGAATCGGGTGTTTTTCGGTGCACAAGGTATCGCCGGTATGTATTTCCTTAAATCCAACTGCAGCACCAATATCTCCGGCTTCGATTCTTTCGATAGGATTCTGTTTGTTGGCATGCATTTGAAGGATGCGACTGATACGTTCTTTTTTCTGTGTAGAAGCGTTCCAGATATATGATCCTGATTCCAGGGTTCCGCTGTAAACTCTGAAAAAACAAAGCCTGCCTACATAAGGATCAGTGGCAATTTTGAATGCCAGGGCAGCAAAAGGTTCATTGGCGTCTGCCCTTCTTATTTCTTCTTTTTCGGATTTGGGGTTTATACCCGCTACTGAATCAATATCAACAGGTGAGGGAAGAAACCTTGCAACGGCATCAAGCAGGAGCTGAACACCTTTATTTTTAAAAGCTGAGCCACATAAAACAGGTGTAATTCTCATTTCAACAGTGGCTTTTCTGATGGCTGCAATCATTTCGTCTTCGGAAATGGCATCAGGATTATCCATGAATTTCTCCAAAAGGTCTTCGCTCTCTTCGGCACAACCTTCAATGAGTTTCATCCGGTATTCGGAAACTGTATCAGCTAAATCGGCCGGAATTGGCACTTCAACAAACACCATCCCGTTGGATTGTTCTTCCCATTCGTAGGCCTTGTTGGTGATTAGGTCAACAACCCCCTTGAAAGATTCTTCGTAACCAATGGGAATTTGCAGAGGAATGGCATTGGCACCTAATCGTTCTTTGATTTGTTCAATTACAGCAAAAAAATCGGCGCCCGAACGGTCCATCTTATTGATAAAACTTAATCTGGGCACCTTATATTTGTCGGCTTGACGCCAAACAGTCTCGGATTGAGGTTCCACACCACCAACAGCACAAAATAATGCGATTGCACCATCAAGAATCCGTAAGGATCGTTCCACTTCAACAGTAAAGTCGACGTGTCCGGGAGTATCAATAATATTAACCTTGTATTGTTTATCGCGGTAGGTCCAATAAGTTGTAGTTGCTGCTGATGTAATTGTAATCCCACGCTCCTGCTCCTGGACCATCCAGTCCATGGTGGCGGCACCATCATGAACTTCACCCAGGCGATGAGTAAGGCCGGTATAGTACAAAATACGCTCAGTTGTGGTAGTTTTACCAGCATCAATATGAGCCATAATGCCTATATTACGTGTATATTTTAAATCTCGGGCCATTAAATGAAGAAGTATGGGATAGTAAAATCTGTATTTTTTAAAAAATTAAAAGCGGAAATGTGCGAATGCTTTGTTGGCATCGGCCATACGGTGAGTGTCTTCTTTTCTTTTGAAGGCAGCACCTTCTTCTTTGTAAGCAGAAACGATTTCACCGGCCAGTTTTGCAGCCATAGTTTTCTCGTTGCGCTTGCGTGCAAATCTGATAAGGTTTTTCATGCCAATTGACATTTTCCTTTCAGGTCTGATTTCGGATGGTATCTGGAATGTAGCACCACCAATACGGCGACTTCTAACTTCTACGTTGGGAGTAACGTTTGATAACGCCTTTTTCCAAACTTCAAGACCGTCTTCCTTGGTTTTTTCGCTAACAATATCAACTGCTCCGTAAAAGATATTATAGGCAAGGTTCTTTTTACCTTCCAGCATAATATTATTTACAAACCTGGTAACCAAAGTATCACCGAACCTTGGGTCAGGGAGCAGAATTCTTTTTTTTGGTTTCGACTTTCTCATTTATCCAAAAGATTTAATCGCAATGATTATATATTATTTTTTTGCAGCTTTTGCTTTGGGTTTCTTGGTGCCATATTTTGATCTTCTCTGGTTACGGCCTTCAACACCACTGGTATCAAGGGCTCCCCTGATAATGTGATATCTGACACCTGGTAAATCTTTTACCCTACCACCACGAATAAGCACAATAGAGTGCTCCTGTAAATTATGTCCTTCACCTGGAATGTAAGCGTTTACCTCCTTGCTGTTGGTAAGTCTTACCCTGGCCACCTTTCTCATTGCAGAGTTGGGTTTCTTAGGGGTAGTTGTATAAACCCTAACACAAACTCCGCGCCTTTGGGGACATGAGTCCAAAGCGGGTGATTTACTCTTGTAAGTCACCTTTTGGCGTCCTTTACGAACCAATTGTTGGATTGTTGGCATACTTTGATTTTAAAATTATTATGTAAAAACTTCTCTATTATTAGGTTATAAATTTTTCACCGTTTTTTAGGGAGTGCAAAGGTACAAAGTTATTTTGATTAACCAAGTCTGGCTTATCAAAATTTTCGCTTTTTGCAATTCCATGTCCGAACAGAATCGAATTATCAATAATCAGTATCCGGGGAGTGGGATAAAAAGAATCTGATTATCAGTAAATTTTTTTCGCCATTTTCGGGGGCACAAAGATAGAAAAGTTTCGGCAACCAAATACGGTATTATATATTAATTTTTAACGGTTAAAAATGCTTTGATGATTAATTATTTGCCGGTTAATTCATTTTTACCCTTACCTAAAAATTAAGAATCGGCAAAACCGCAATTTTATTCACTGAATAGCCCATTTTACAAGCGACTTAACAGAACTTAAAGGAAGAATTCAATCTGATAAAAAAGTAACGTTTCAAATAGTCTATCTTTGCAGCCTATTAAAGGCAACAAGTTTCAGAATAAGGATGATTGATTTTTTTAACGAGCTGAATGATGCTCAAAAACAGGCAGTAGAGAACACCGAAGGTGCCGTAATGGTAATTGCCGGAGCCGGATCTGGCAAAACAAGAGTGCTTACCTATCGTATTGCTTACCTGCTCAGTAAAGGTGTTGATCCGTTTCACATACTTGCATTAACCTTTACCAATAAGGCTGCCCGCGAAATGAAAGAGCGAATCGCTGACCTGGTGGGCGCTACAAAAGCTAAATCGCTTTGGATGGGTACCTTTCATTCCATCTTCGCAAAAATTCTCAGGATTGAGGCAGATAAAATAGGGTATCCCAGCAATTTTACTATTTACGATACCGACGATTCAAAAAGACTCATTAAGACCATTGTTAAAGAACAACAACTTGATGATAAAACCTATAATCCAGGTTTTGTGTTAAGCCGGATTTCCAATGCGAAAAACAATCTTATATCTCCGGTTGATTATAATGAGGATACTGAAATCCAAAATTATGACCTGCAAAACCAAAGACCCAAAATGGGACTTCTTTACAGTTTATACCAACAAAGGCTCAGGAAGGCTTCGGCAATGGATTTTGATGACCTTCTATTTAATACCAATGTATTGCTTCGCGATTTTGCGGATGTATTATATAAGTATCAGCTGAAATTTCAATATATCCTGGTCGACGAATACCAGGATACCAATTTCTCGCAATACCTGATTGTAAAAAAACTTGCTGCCAACAACGAAAATATTTGTGTTGTGGGTGATGATGCACAGAGTATATATGCCTTCAGGGGAGCTAATATTCAGAATATCCTTAATTTCAAAAAGGATTATCCTGACAATAAGGTATTTAAACTGGAGCAAAATTACCGTTCGACGCAAAACATAGTAAATGCGGCAAACAGCATAATAAAGAATAACAAAGACCAGATAAAAAAACACGTTTGGACACAGAATGATACGGGAGAAAAAATCAGGATAGTAAAAGCGGTAAGCGAAAGCGAGGAAGGCCTTTGGGTGGCCAATAATATCTTTGAAACCAAAATGAACAACCAAAGGATGAATAGAGATTTTGCCATCCTTTACAGAACCAATGCCCAGTCGAGGTCGTTGGAAGAAGCATTGCGAAAACTCAACATTCCTTACAGAATTTACGGGGGAGTTTCGTTTTACCAGCGCAAGGAGATTAAAGATGTGCTTGCCTATTTCAGACTGGTATTAAACCCCAATGATGAAGATGCTTTTCTGCGTATAATAAACTTCCCCGCACGAGGAATAGGTAAAAGCAGTGTGGACAAGCTGGTTTTGGCTGCAAACGACAACCAGGTTCCCCTTATAGATGTTGCAATAGCCCCCGACCGTTTTAGGCTTGATGTAAATGCCGGGGTGAAGAAAAAACTGAACGAATTTGCTACATCAATTAAAAGCGCTGGTGCACAAATTTTTCAGTACAATGCATTCGAAATGGGTTCGAAAATTCTTTATACCAGTGGCATTCTAAAGCATTACACTGAGGAAGAAAGTATTGAGGCTGAAACCAGAAAAGACAATATTGAGGAATTGATGAGTGGATTAAAGGACTTCTCTGAAATTAAAAGCGACGTGGAAGGTGAAGCCAGCATATTGACCCTTGATGTTTTTATGCAGGATATTTCTTTGATGACAGATGCCGACCTTGACAAGGAAGACCAAACCGATGCAGACAAAGTGTCGCTTATGACCATACATGCCGCCAAAGGGCTTGAATTTCCGTACGTTTATATTGTAGGAGTTGAAGAAAACCTTTTCCCTTCACAACTTTCCCTGACATCAAGAACCGAACTTGAAGAAGAAAGGCGTTTGTTTTATGTGGCTATAACCCGGGCTATGACACAATTAACCATTACCTATGCTGAAACCAGGTTCAGATTTGGCCAGTTTACTATTTGTGAACCAAGCAGATTTGTTGATGAACTTGAACCGGCTTTTGTAATCAACACTGCTACAAATCCACAATTTAAAAAACCTGCATGGGCTAAGGAGAGTTTCGCTGATAGCAGAAATAGCTTTTCGGCAACAAAAACTGAATCCCCAAAGGCACCCTCAGGAAACGATTTGCAGGATGACAGTATGTTTAAAAGCGTAAATGCAAGCGAATTGTATCCTGGTTTGTTGGTACAGCATCAGCGTTTTGGGATGGGAAAGGTTGAAATGATTGATGGAACAGGGGAAAATGCAAAAGCCACCATCCAGTTCAGCAATTTTGGAAAGAAGCAATTACTATTGAAGTTTGCAAAACTCAAAATTTTAAATTAGCATACAAAAGGTCTGTTAAAATGGCTATATTTGCCCCACTATTGTTCTCTTACCTCAGAAACAATAATTTGCCTCTTCAAATGCTCCCTGAAAGTGTTTCCGGGCAAAAGGAATTTTCCTGGTTTTTGGTTGAAAAAATGGTTCAAGTCACAATCCTGAAATTACAAGGTTGCTTTTACAAAATTCTTTTGGTAATAATCTGCACAACCAACTACAAGGTTTTAAAGTAAAGTTTTAAAGTCTACCCAAAACAATCTGAATGGAATACAATTCACAACGCTCCAAAATGAGTATTTCTGAATATGGCAGAAATATTCAGAAAATGATTGAATATATAATGTCTTTCGAAAGCAGGGAAAAGCGCAATTGCCTTGCCCGGGCCACCATACAGGTAATGGGACAGCTAAACCCACATCTAAGAGATATCAATGATTTTAAACATAAACTCTGGGACCATCTCTTTATAATGTCCGATTTTAAGCTGGATGTTGATTCCCCCTACCCTATCCCTTCGCGCGAATCTTTGCAACGCAAACCTGATAATTTAAACTACCCATCTAATCATATTAAGTTACGGCATTATGGCAAGCATATCGAAAGAATAATTGAAAAAGCCTGTGAGTTTGAAGATGGCGAAGAAAAACAGGCCCTCATTAAAATGATTGCCAATTACCTGAAAAAATCATATCTGACCTGGAACCGCGATGCCGTTACCGACGAAGAAATTGCTGCTCATCTGGAACTATTATCAAACGGCAGACTTACCCTTGATGAAGGTGTAAAACTGAGCAATACACAGGAAATTCTTGCCAAAAATGCCCAGATGAACCTTGGCTCATCGGGTGGAAGCCAGAAAAAGAAGAATTTTCAGTATAAAAAACAATCCAATAAAGGTGGCTTCAGAAAGAAACAAAAAAAGCAAGGGTAGAAAAGCCAGTTTTCAGCTTTATTATATTAGACCGAAGCAATACCAGAGGCAATAAAAAATTAAGGGGTAACCATGTGTTCCCCTTTTAATTTATATCTGTAACCGTTTAATATTGAATACTATGGGTTCATTTGAAGTTTATGGAGGCTTAAAGCTGAAAGGAGAAATAACTCCGCAAGGGGCCAAAAACGAAGCCCTTCAAATTATTTGTGCCACATTGCTTACCCCGGGCGAGGTAACAATTAATAACCTTCCCGATATAATCGACGTGAATAACCTAATTGACCTTTTGGCTGATATGGGTGTAACAGTAAACAGGCTATCCACGGGTTGTGTATCATTCAGGGCCGACAATCCCGACCTGGGTTACCTTTCGTCGGAAAACTTCCGCAAAAAGGCTTCGAAGCTCAGGGGTTCGGTAATGATAGTGGGACCCTTGCTTGCGCGTTTTGGGGAAGCCTTTATTCCCAGACCAGGAGGCGATAAAATTGGCCGTCGCAGACTCGACACGCACTTTATTGGACTGCAGAAACTTGGGGCTGAATTCAATTACGATTCACAGACAGGGTTTTACAGCATTAACAGTAAGCGACTAAAAGGCAACTATATTCTGCTCGATGAGGCATCAGTTACCGGAACTGCCAATGTTTTAATGGCAGCCGTTTTGGCCAAAGGCACAACCACCATTTATAATGCAGCCTGCGAACCCTACATTCAGCAATTATGTAAAATGCTCAACAATATGGGAGCCAGAATTAGCGGTGTTGGGTCAAACCTTCTTATAATTGAAGGGGTTGATACACTGAATGGCTGCACTCATACCCTGTTGCCCGATATGATTGAAACCGGTAGTTTTATAGCCCTTGCCGCTATGACTCAGAGCGATATTACCATTAAAAACGTAGGGTTCGACCAGTTGGGAATCATTCCGGATGTATTTAAAAAGCTGGGCATAAAATTCAATGTGGTGTGCGACGATATTCATATCCCTACACAGGATTGCTACCAGGTAGAAAATTATATTGATGGAAGCATACTTACCGTAAGCGATGCCCCCTGGCCAGGTTTTACCCCCGACCTGTTGAGTGTATTGCTGGTTGCTGCCATTCAGGCAAAAGGGAGTGTACTCATACACCAGAAAATGTTTGAAAGCAGGTTGTTTTTTGTGGATAAACTTATCGATATGGGGGCACAGATTATTCTTTGCGACCCACACCGGGCAACGGTTATTGGACTAAACCGGCAGTTTTCACTTAAACCCATAGAAATGACCTCGCCCGACATAAGGGCCGGAGTAGCCTTGCTTATAGCTGCACTAAGTGCCGACGGAAAGAGCATTATCAATAACATAGAGCAGATTGACCGGGGTTACCAGCATATTGACCAGAGATTGAGAAACCTTGGAGCAAAAATTAACAGGATTTAGGCAGCGCTGACAAATTGACCTACAAGGCAGCTATGGCAAAGACTTTGTAAAAGGTGCATGAATTTTTTTCAGGGCAATTTAAATAAAACATACAGTTGAGATATGACAAAGAAGGATAAACATAAAGAGACCAACGAGACAACAGAAGTGAAACCTGACGGAATGTCAGAAAATCAGAATAACATTGCCAATGGACAGCCACAACCAGAACCAACAGACCATCTGGCTGGCCAGGTAACCAACCATGAAGAACAATCCGCGAGCCCGGAAAAGAATTCTGCAGACTCTAAGAATGCTCAAATAAGGGAACTGGAAGAAAAGTATAAAGAGCTTAACGATAAGTATCTGAGACTATTTTCAGAATTTGACAATTTCCGCAAGAGAAGCATAAAGGAAAGGATGGAGTTGACCAAAACAGCTTCGGCAGAAATGACAGAAGCGGTATTGCCCATTCTTGATGACCTTGAAAGAGCCAATAAGTCCTTTAATGAAAACCCCGATATTGACGTTTTAGGAGAGGGAATAACACTAATTTATACCAAACTAAAAACAATTCTGAAACATAAGGGGTTAGAAGAAATAGAAACCCTGGGAAAGGATTTCAATACTGATTTTCATGAGGCCATAACCCATATTGCCGCCCCAAGCCCCGAGGAAAAAGGGAAAGTGATTGATGAAGTGCAAAAGGGCTATTTGCTGAATGGCAAAATAATCCGGTTTGCGAAGGTGGTTGTTGGCAATTAAACCTATAAACAATGACAAAAAGAGATTACTACGAAGTATTAGAAGTTTCAAAAAATGCAACTGCCGAAGAAATTAAGAAGTCTTACCGGCAAAAAGCTTTGAAATTTCACCCTGATAAAAACCCGGGAGATAAAGAAGCTGAGGAAAAGTTTAAGGAGGCAGCCGAAGCCTACGAAGTTCTCAGCAATCCCGATAAAAAAGCGCGCTACGACAGATATGGACATGCCGGTTTAGGAAATGGCGGAAGCTATGGTGGTGGCTTTGGAGGCGGAATGTCGATGGAAGACATTTTCAGCCAGTTTGGCGACATATTCGGGAGTGCCTTTGGCGGTGGGTTTGGCGGAGGTTTCGGCGGAGGTAGCCGTGGGCGCCGGGTAAACAAAGGTTCTAATCTCCGGATAAAAGTTAAGCTGAACCTCGAGGAAATACTAAAAGGTGTTGAAAAGAAAATAAAAGTTTCCAAATATGTATCCTGCAGCAGTTGTAACAGTACAGGCGCAAAAAATGGAAGCTCATACCGAAATTGTTCTTCCTGCAACGGCAGCGGACGCGTTACCCGTGTTACCAATACGTTTCTGGGCCAAATGCAAACTACCAGCACATGCCCATCGTGTGGAGGAGAGGGTCAGATAATTACCGAAAAATGTACCGAATGTTATGGAAATGGTATTGTTAAAGATGAAGAAGTAATCACCATCAATATTCCGGCAGGTGTTGGCGAGGGTATGCAAATGTCGATGAGTGGTAAGGGCAACGCCGCCGCTCGTGGCGGAATTCCCGGCGACCTTATTGTACTTATTGAGGAAGTAAAGCACGAAAACCTCATCAGAGATGGGAACAATCTGCTTTACGACCACTATATCAGTTTCCCGGAAGCTGCTTTAGGAACCACTATAGAAGTACCCACGCTCGAAGGGAAAGCAAGAATTAAAATAGACCCGGGCACTCATCCCAGTAAGGTACTCAGACTTAAAGGCAAAGGATTACCATCAGTTAACTCTTATGGCCGGGGCGACCTTTTGGTAAATATAAATGTATGGACTCCGCAGAATATTTCCAGAGAAGAGAAGCAAATTCTGGAAAAACTCGCTCAATCAGAAAATTTTAAACCTTCACCACAGAAAAGTGATAAGAGTTTCTTTGAACGGATGAAAGACTATTTCCAGTAAGTTGATGAAAAATCTATTATACACCCATAACATATTAATTTCATTGCAACCTTAATGGAGTACATTATACAAGCCCTTGGCGTTTCAAAAAAATACGACAACCATCAGGCATTAACCAATGTTTCGGTTTCTATACCGGCAGCAAGCATTTTTGGATTACTGGGCCCAAACGGTGCAGGAAAAACAACCCTTATCAGGATAATTAACCAGATTATTGCCCCCGATGAGGGCAATTTGTTTTTTAATGGAAACAAGCTTAAAGCTGATGACATAAAAAAAATTGGTTATCTGCCCGAAGAAAGAGGGCTGTATAAAAAAATGAAGCTGGGCGAACAGGCTATTTATCTGGCCCAATTAAAGGGAGTTAAACCCTACGATGCCAAAAAGCAATTGAAATACTGGTTTGAAAAATTCGACCTTACCCCCTGGTGGGATCGGAAGGTTGAAGAGCTCTCGAAAGGGATGCAACAAAAAATGCAATTTATCATAACAGTACTGCACAAACCCGATTTGCTAATTTTTGATGAGCCCTTCAGTGGTTTTGACCCCATTAATGTAAACTTGCTTAAAGATGAAATAATTCGCCTGAAGGAGCAGGGAACGAGTATTATTTTTTCGACCCATAACATGAGCTCGGTGGAAGAATTATGCAGCCATATTGCTCTTATAAACAAATCAGAGAAAATACTGGATGGTAAAGTTGATGAAATACGCAAATCATATTCAATCAGGAATTATACTATTTCGCTTCGAAACAATCAGATGGCCAGTATTGAAACCCTGGTTAAACCCATTGCATCGTTGGTAAAGGAAGAGAAAAAATCAGAGGGCATAACAGAAATAAAGGTTCAGATAAATGATAGTTTTTCAGCCAACGAACTGCTCAGCCATATCATACCCAATTGCGAAGTACACGGATTGAGGGAAGAGCTTCCGACCATGAACGATATATTCATTAAAACGGTAACCGGTACATATCCAACCTCTGCCCTTACGGGTCAATCATAGGAACTGACAAAAAATATCATCAGAAAATGAGCAAAATAACTTCCATTATAAAACGTGAATACCTGAGCAGGGTAAGGAAGAAATCGTTTATCATCATGACTATTCTTGGGCCGGTGCTTATGGCAGCGTTGATGATTGTCCCGGTTTTTGTTGCCCGGATGTCTGACAGTGTTTATGAAATAGCCATTGTTGACGATACCCGGCTTTTCTACACCGAGTTCAAAGATGACAACAAAGTAAAATTTACCGACCTGAATGTTGACATTGACCTTGCCGTCGGGCTTTTAAAAGACGGAAAATTCGATGCTGTTGTACATATCCCGGCAACCGGTTTTCAGGCGCCATCAACCCTTAGGTTTTTCAGCATGAAGGCCATTAATGTGAATGCAAAACTATATGTTGAGAATATTCTAAAGAATGAATTTGAGAGTATGAAGATGGCTATTGCCGGAATCGACCCGGAAACCATAAGAGCTACTGAAACAAAAATCAACATTCAGGCAATCAGGCTATTACAAGATGGTTATGAGCAAACCGATTATCCCGAGGTAAGCATGGCTCTGGGTTTTTTTGGCGCAATACTCATTTACATTTTCGTTTTCCTTTTTGGGGCACAGGTAATGCGCGGGGTAATGGAAGAAAAAACAAGCCGTATTGTTGAAATCATTATTTCCTCCGTTAAGCCTTTCCAGCTAATGATGGGGAAAATTACTGGTATCGCATTGGTAGGTCTCACTCAGTTTGGAATATGGGTATTGCTAACACTAGCAATAATAGGCTCGGCACGAGCTCTAATGCCCGATGTTTTCAGTTTTACGCCACAGGAGCAAATATATGTTAGTCCCGCACAATCATTGAACAAGGCTGACCTTACAGAACAAATGCAGCAGGTAAAACAATACAATACCGCAGCAGGTGAAATTCTTGATGCATTGGGGGCAATCAATTTCACAGTAATGATTCTCAGTTTTGTTTTTTACTTCCTGGGGGGGTACCTGCTTTATGCTGCCCTGTTTGCAGCCATTGGTTCAGTTGTTGATAATGAAGCCGATACACAACAGTTTATGTTGCCCATAACGGTTCCAATGATTTTTTCATTGATTATGGCCCAGTTTGTAATGAACAATCCATCGGGCCCGGTAGCAGTCTGGCTTTCAATGATTCCATTCACATCGCCGGTAATAATGATGGTTAGAATTCCATTCGGAGTGCCTTATATTGAGCTTTGGATTTCAGCAGCTTTGCTTATTCTGGGCTTTCTGGCAACAACCTGGCTTGCAGCAAAGGTATACAGAACAGGTATACTTATGTATGGCAAAAAACCTTCGTGGAAAGAACTTTACAAATGGCTCAGGTACAACAGTTGAAGTCCCAAAACAAAAACTGGATAACCCACAGATTCAGAACTTAATAGTTGCTAATTTATTTTTTAAAATTCAGGGTTTTATATCTTTGTACAATCCTAAATCATTTCAAACAAACCAACATTACACCGATGGTAGCAGCGATAATTGATTGCGGGACGAATACCTTTAATTTGCTTATTGCAGAATTTCATATCCATGGGAAACACCGAGTGGTATTAAACACCAAAAAAAGTGTGAAACTTGGTGAAGGAGGTCTGGCTAATAATTTGATTGCTCCAGAGGCATTCGAAAGAGGCATCAGAACTTTTATCGAGTTTGTTGATATTGCCCATGATTACAAAGCCAACACTATCAAGGCTTTTGCAACTTCGGCTGTTCGCAGCAGCACCAACGGACCCGACTTTGTTAAAAAGATTCTCGAAAAAACCGGAATAATTATTCAGGTATTAAATGGAGACACCGAAGCACAATACATTTACAAAGGGGTTAATCTGGCATTGGAAAAAATTGTTCAACCTGCCCTGATAATGGATATTGGTGGTGGAAGCACCGAATTTATTATTGCAGAAGAAGATAATGTTATCTGGAAAAGAAGTTTCGACCTTGGCGCATCAAGATTACTTCAGGAATTTAAGCCCCACGACCCCATCTTACCCCACGAAATTGAAGAAATAAAAGACCATTTCAGGGAAATGTTGCAACCACTTTCAACACGGTTAAAAAAATATCCCGTGGGTTTGTTGATTGGTTGCTCAGGCTCTTTTGAATCGATGGCCGAAATGATAAAAGTACATAAAGGAGATACCACCGACTCGGGGAGTTTCTATGAATTTTCTGTTGATGAACTAAAAAGCCTGTATCAAAGACTTATTGCCACCACAGAGGACGAAAGAAAAACAATTCCGGGGTTGGTAGAATACCGGGCCGATACCATTGTTTATGCCACCATTCTGGTCAGACACATTGTTAAAAGATTCAAGATAGATACCATTCGTTATTCATCCTATGCTCTGAAAGAAGGTATTCTTGCCGATTTGATTGCCAATAAAATTTCCATTTAAAAATCTAACTATAAAACTAAACCCCATGCCATCTATATTGGTAATTGATGATGAACGCAGCATTCGCAACACCCTGAAAGACATTCTTGAATATGAAAAATTTGAGGTAGACCTTGCTGAAGACGGGATAGAAGGGATTGAACTTGCATCGCGTAAGAAATACGATGTAATTCTCTGCGATATCAAAATGCCCAGGATGGATGGAATGGAGGTTCTTGAAAAACTTCTCGAAAAAGACTCTGATAATACAGTAGTAATGATTTCGGGGCATGGTACTATTGAAACTGCCGTTGAATCGATTAAAAAAGGGGCTTACGATTTTATTTCAAAACCACCCGACATCAACCGCATGCTGATAACCATCCGCAATGCCATGGATAAAACTGAGCTGGTGTCAGAAACCAGGGTTCTGAAACGGAAGGTAAGCAAAACCTACGATATGATTGGGGAATCGGAAGCCCTTAGCCAGATTAAAGAAATGATAAATAAAGTGGCACCAACTGATGCACGTGTATTTATTACCGGCCCCAACGGAACAGGAAAAGAACTTGTAGCCCGCTGGATACACGAAATGAGTCATCGGTCTAAAGGGCCTTTTGTGGAAGTTAACTGCGCGGCAATACCATCTGAGCTTATCGAGAGTGAACTGTTTGGGCATGAAAAGGGCTCATTCACATCGGCAATCAAACAGAAAAAAGGCAATTTTGAACTTGCTACCGGCGGAACCCTGTTTTTGGATGAAATAGGCGACATGAGCCTGGCTGCGCAGGCCAAAGTTTTACGCGCCCTTCAGGAAAACAAAATAACCCGTGTTGGAGGCGAAAAGGAAATACCTGTTGATGTAAGAGTTGTTGCAGCAACCAATAAAAACATTCAACACGAAATAAATCAGGGCAACTTCCGTGAAGACCTTTATCACCGCCTGAGTGTAATTCTGATAAAGGTACCATCGCTAAATGAACGTGAGAAAGATATTCCGATTCTGGCAAATTACTTCCTCGAACAAATACTTAAAGAACACGGAATGGCAAAAAAGGAGTTCGATTCCCAGGCACTCGATGCCCTGACTCAAATTACCTGGACGGGCAACATACGGGAACTGCGAAATGTAGTGGAAAGGCTGGCAATTTTGTGCGACAAACTTATTACCCGCCAGGATGTTGAGAACTTTGCTCAGCCCCTTAGTGCCATCAAAAAAGTCTGAGACTGTTCTCGGGCTTAATCTGATTTTCGGATGAAGAGACTCTTCAGAATAAAAATCCGATTTTAATGGAGTTGAGAAAATAGTGGTCATACCTTTCGTCAGCTTTTACCCCATCAAGGTAATGGAAAATGGTATTTCTCCAGCCAAACTCATAGCCCAGTTTCACCGAATTGGTTAGTTTGACAGAAAAGCCAACTCCCAACGGAATAAATGGTTGTACCTGGTTAAAATCATCGGTTATGGTTATCAATCTGTTATTCTGGTCATTAAGTGAAACATCACTAAAAAATACGCCAATTCCTGTGAAGGTGTATAAATCCCATGGAGTATTGGCAAGTAATGGCAGGTGGAATTCGGTGGTACCAAAAAATTCGAAAATATCATTTTTGAAAGCCTTAACAAAAATACTCCCAATTTGAACCGGGGATTCCCTTGTATAATCCAAGCGGACATAATTCATTCCTAATTTCACTGAAAACCAATCGTTCATCACATATCTGCCATAAAAACCACCACCAAAATTATAACTTGAAAAATGTTGGGATGTAAAATCACCCGGCGATAATCCCTTACTACCTTCCACATCCGTTAAACTATGACTGGTTGCTATCGCTACGCCCATCTCCCAAAATCCAAAAGAGTGGTGTTGATTTTTGAGCGAATTAAAAAGAGGTGGCTTGGGAGTATTGGCCACAGCACTCATATCACTGGTTGGCAATTTATCTTTGGTTCCGGCCTGTGGTTGAGGGTTTCTGCTACCCGATGGTGGCGGAGTATAAGGCCGTGGTCTGTTTGATTGATGTTCTGCAGATTGGGTTGCCTTTTGTGCCTTATGATTTTTTTTATAACCGAATTTCCCGTATGAGAGCTCATTGTAAGGGGCAGAACGCAGGTTTAAATTACCATTTAACGAAGCAGTAATTTGCAACTCATCATCTATTTCAGTAGTTTCAAATTGAGTTGCATTAGATTTTTCTGCAAATACCATGGAGAAAAAAGCAACGGTAAATGCAACACTAATAATCTTTTTTATTTTCATTATTTGATTCATGCTTACATTATATATCATTCAGCATTTTTTTCACCAAAAAAAACCATACCACTGTTTGATGTAAATTTAATCCGCGATAAAATTTTGGTTGTTCTCCTCTGGCCAACCGGCTTCACTATATCTTATTATATAACACGCAGAAATTGACATTACCATCTTCGCTGCTGGGTCATCTGACGCGGAAAATAATATGATAATTTTACGGTTCCGAAATAATAGCTGTCGCTGCCCCGGCTCCAGGGTCGGGTAAAACCATCAAGGTAATCAAAGAAGGTTTTTCTCCATCCTATTTCATACCCTATTTTAAATTCACGGGTTACGGAATAATTAAATCCAAACCCGATAGGTATGGCTGGTTGAATTTTGTTATACTCATCCCATGTAAAATCGAATGGAGGTGGCTCAGGTACAGTGAGGGACGGATAATGATAAAAGGCTGCCATCCCCACAAATCCATAAAAGTTAAAGGGGAAAAGAGGAGACCTTTTGGGTATGTAAACTTCGTACAAAACGGCTAATTCAAAAATATTGTTGTGAAAAAAGAAATTCCTGGCCCGGCCGGCGATAGAATCAGCACCATGCACCCGGCCGTAATTGAAAGATGCCTTAATGGCATATAATTCATGGAATTTATACCGTCCAAAAACACCTGCATTGACACTCATGGTACTCCACTGGGTATTCAGGAATGAAGCTCGCCGGTCAATGGATGTCCCGCTGGCATCAGTTAAGGAATAGGAAGAACCAAAGTTTCCTCCAATCTCCCATCCAAACTGTTGCATAGCCATTTGTCGTCGTGTAAGTGTGAGGGGTCGCCGGGATCCTCCGGGTGGTTGTGAACGACTTATGGGGCGCGGTTGCGTCATTGAATTACTCCCGTAAACGGGGGCTCTGCCTTGGCCCTCTGATTTCTCAGGTAAAACCATTAGAAAAATCAGCGCAAATGCAGGTAAAACCAAATACTTCATTCTGAAATTTTATTTTAGTGAAAAAAGTTTCAAAATTTTAACTGACAAATATAACCCTTTTGAAACTATCTGAACATATAAAAATAAACACTACTGACCGGATAAAATAATATCAAAAAAGGGGCTGCGCCATTAAGGTTTCGCCCCATAGTTGTAAGTTTGCTTCTGGTAAAAATAAATTACAACATGGGCAAAGATACAGCAAAGAGTTTAGTCGGTCAGCCGATATTCAAACACGTTATGAAAATTCTTCCAAAGGAAAAATTTGATTTATTAGTAAAGCAATGTGATAGCGACCGTTATTACAAGTCTTTTTTTTCCTGGGATCAACTCATTGTGATGCTTTTTGGCATTTTCTCACGTTGTGATTCAATGGGCGAAGTATGTGACGGTATGCGGGCATTGGGCGTAACCCCCAAGGTGATGGGAAGAAAAAAGGGGGCTTGAAAGTAC
>JBBISA010000035.1:0-42112 GCA_037441525.1 Bacteroidota bacterium | reverse complement strand
CTTGCTTCTGTCAGCTGCCGCACATGGTTGTTGCTGCCGCTTTGGTCGGTCCATTGGCTAACCTTGTTATCTGCCTGTATAAGATTATCGGCAGAGGTCCAGAATACTAAACTATCGAAGATGTCTGGCGCAAATACCGTAAAGGGCACCACAGGGCTAATGGTAGTATTAAGGCAGATGTTGGAAGCAACAGTTCGGGTGTAATATTTCCCGGCAGGGAGCTTGATTTTGACTCCTTGCCCCGGATCATAAGCAGAAACACTTACCAGGTTGTCAAACCCTGGGTCTTGGGCTATTTGCAACTTGTATTGATTTGCATTTTGAGAAAGGTTTGATACAAAAAGAACCTCGCCTGGGTTATAGAAATTTTGTGATTTGGGCAGTATCATTGTAAATGGCTCGGGTACCGGGGCTTCAGCAACCACGGTCAAGGGCAGGGTAATGGAGTCGCTGCACCGGTTGGGTGCAGTTACCGTGAGGGAGACGTTGAATGTACCGGCGGTTTCAAAGATATGGGAAGGGTTTTGTCCCGGCGACAGGTTGCCATCGCCAAAATTCCATTGCCAGGCTTCCAGGCTGCCGCCCTGGGGTGGCGTACTTGCATCGGTGAACTGGTAGGGCAGGCCGATACAGGTTGTATTGACGGTGAAAGCGGCTGTGGGGTTTGCCTTTACTTCCACGGTCCTGATAACCTGGTTGCTGCAGGTTGACAGGGAAGTTGCCCTAAGGGTTACCGGGAAGGTGCCTGGGGCATTGAATAAAAATTCAGGGTGTTGCAGGTCAGAAACAGTGCCCTGTCCGAAATCCCATTGCCAGGCCACCAGTTGATCCCCTGCTGCCGGTACTGACAGATCGGTAAACTGCGTGGGTATCCCTTGGCACACGGTGGTAGCAGAGAAATCCACCACCGGGGCGGTGCCGATAACGGTAATGTTGATATCGTCGGTGGCGCTGCACCCGTTGGCGTTGGTAACGGTAAGGGAATAATTTCCGCTTTCGGTAACTACAATGGCAGGGGTAGTTGCCCCGGTACCCCAGAGATAACTTACGATTCCCTGTGGCGGGGACACCAGTGATACCGGGTTGCCTGAGCAGGACTCCCGGTCGGTGCCTAAACTCACCGTGGAAGCGAAGGTATCAATGGCAAGATCAAGGGTGTCCGACCATGCAAAACACCCCTGGTCATCGGTGATCCTCACCCAATATTTCCCGGCCTCGCCCACTTCGATGCTATGGCTTTCGGCCCCGGTCGACCACAGGTAGGTATATAATTCCGGGTTGTTGATAACCGGGAATATATTGCGGGTTTCCCCCTGGCATAAAAAGGGGTGTATATTGTTGAGCCTTGTTGCAGGGTAATTTACCATAATGGTATCGCGCGATATGAATCCAAATATATCAGTAACCGTTACGCTGTATTGCCCGGCTTTGACTGCATTGATTGTGCGGGTAGTCTCCCCTGTACTCCACAGGTAAGAAACAAAGCGGTCGCCAGCATCCAGGGTAATGGGGCAAAAACCATAGTTTATTTTTTTATCCGGCCCAAGGTTGACTGGTTCAACAAACTGGGATGGGAAGTATTTTAAGCGCAGGTAGCTTTCTATTGTTAATCTTTCCTCTGGTGTAATATCTTTATTATAAATAAGGATTTCGGCAATATCTCCATGATGAAATAATAAAGGAGGAATACTGCCAGTTGTGTTATTATAAGCACCAATGAGAAAATTAAAACCTGTGTTCATATTAAACGAAGCATTTAAACTATTTGAGCCAATTAGAAGGCTGTTGACAAAAAGTTCATTACGGCCTTTTGTTCTGCTGGTTAAAGTGCTTAATAAATTAAAACTTGTTGACGCAAACGCAGCGGAAACAGGCCTATAGATGTTATCTTCATAAAGAAGCAATAATTCATTGTTCTGTTTCCATATTGCAAACCTTCCTGGGTCGCCGCCAAAACGAGCTTTTGAAATAAAATTCCCATTTGCTCCTGCCTGTCCAACAATGGCAATGTACCGGCTGTTTGTACCCAGGTCGAGTATATCGCCCCCATCCAGGAACTGTGATGTACCATTAAACCTGACTACCGGGTTTCCATTGATCACGTTCTGCACCACAGTGGGTTTGTTTGCTTCGGTGATTTGGCGCACATGGTTGTTGCTGCCGCTCTGGTCGGTCCATTGGCTAACCTTGTTATCTGCCTGTATAAGGTTATCGGCAGATATCCAGAATACTAAATTATTTATGGCTGAAGGATGGAAAATTGAAAATGAAACAACTGATGACCATTCTGTTTTTAAACCGTCATCTAATGTAGCCCTAATTCTCCAGTAGTAATTTTGATGCTGGGGTATGGTCCAGCCAACCTGATTAGTTAAAACTTCATTTTGAAATGCAATATTTATTAATTCTGGTTCTGAATATATTTCAATTTCATATGATTGCGCACCAGGGTATGCGTTCCAGAGAAAATCGACCTGATTTTTAAAAATCGTCTGCCCCGGTTTGGGCCATACGGCACTCAGGGGCTGTGCCGTAGAGAGAAGGGGCAAAAGGGCAATAAGGGAAATGAGCAGGGTACTTTTTCGCATGGGTCAACGATTTGGGGTAAAATTAGTTTATTTTGGGGAGGTAGGGGTAAGGGGAATACGGAATTTTTTGGGGAATGGGGATTGGGGATTGGGGATTGGGGAATGGGGATTGGGGAATTTCGGAATGCGGATTTTCGGATTGTTGATTTATGATTTTCGATTTCAGTTAATGTGTCTCGGCCTTAGACGAGATCGGCAGTAAGGGCCGTGTCTCGCCTTTTCAGCGAGAGATTGGGGATTTGGAGATGAGGGTTATATGGAAGTTTTGGTTAATTTTGGGGATTACCAATTTAGAAATAATACTGACACATAAACAACTGGATGTATACAAGCTAAGCATTGACCTGGTTACGGAGTTGTATCAACTAACATCAGGGTTTCCGAAGGAGGAGCTTTTTGGGTTGGTATCCCAGATACGAAGGGCAGCGATCTCTGTTCCATCCAATATTGCTGAGGGGTCGGCACGAAATCATAGAAAGGATTATGTGCGGTTTCTGTATATTTCTCTTGGGTCTGCGGCAGAACTGGAAACCCAGCTTCTGATTGCCTTCAGACTTGGATTTATTAATGAAGAAGAAGAAAAAGCCTTTTCTGAAAAGGTGAATACCATCTCCCGGATGATCCAGGGAATGATCCGCCACAACACCTCAAAATAAATAATTAAGCAACAACCCACTCCCCACTCGCTAATCCCCAAAAATATGAACCCAACACCCCCAGCCCCTAATCCCCACTCCCAAGTCGCCAATTCCCAATCCCCTCCCTCCAATTCCCCGCTCCCTAATCCCCACTCCCCAATTACGACCATCCGCCCCCAATCCTCCCTACTCGACCTACATCTGGACGAATTCTGGGCCTACCGCGACCTGGTGTATATGTACACGAAGCGCGATATTGTTACCTTTTACAAGCAAACCATCCTGGGGCCGCTGTGGTTTGTGATACAGCCTGTGCTTACCACCGTTATGTTTATGTTTATTTTCGGCAACCTGGCGGGGATCAGCACCGATGGCATCCCCCAGCCGCTGTTCTATTTCTCGGGCATAGTGCTGTGGAACTACTTTGCCGACTGCCTTACCCGCAACTCCAAAGTGTTCACCGAAAACCAGCAGGTGTTTGGCAAGGTTTATTTCCCCAGGCTGGTGGTACCCATATCTGTTACACTGTCCAACCTGGTGCGGCTGGGCATCCAGCTTATCATTTTCCTTATCATCTACGGGTGGTACCTGGTTTCAGGCCATGGTGCCGTGCAACCCAACCTGTATGCACTGCTGTTGCCGGTTCTTATTGTGCTCAGCGCCGGGCTGAGCCTGGGCTTCGGCATCATCTTCTCGGCGCTCACCACCAAGTACCGCGACCTTACCTTTCTGCTGCAGTTTGCCGTGCAGCTGTGGATGTACATCACCCCGGTCATCTACCCCCTCAACACCATCCCCGCCAACAAGCAATGGATGATCCTGCTCAACCCCATGACATCGGTGATCGAAACCTTTAAATACGGTGTAATAGGGCAGGGGGTGTTCTCGTGGTGGCACCTGGGCTACAGCACCGGGTTTATGGGGGTGCTGCTGCTACTGGGCATCATAGTGTTCAACAAGGTGGAGAAGGGGTTTATGGATACGGTGTAGGTGGGGATTGGGGAATGGGGATTAGGGATTGGGGATTAGGGATTGGGGATTTGGAATTAGGGAGTGGGGAATGGGGATTTGGGATTGGGAATTGGGCCGTGTCTCGCCTTTTCGACGAGAGAATGGGGAAAATTTGATAATGTGAGAATCAAGGTTTAACCCGGATAGTTTCAATATCTATTGCCGTTGGTTTTAACCAATGGCAAAGATGACTTAAATTATTATTTTTGCGATTGGATAAAAAGAACTTAGCCATGCAAACCATAACCCTGAAAATTAAAGATCAGAAAGATTATTATCTTCTTAAGGAGATTGCAGAAAGGTTGGGGATTGTCATTATAGAACAGGATTCCGGCAAGGATCGGGAAAAAAGAAAATGGAAGTTTGCCGGGAGTATTGACCTGAAGGGCCGTTTGGATACAATGAATGTAAGAGATTTCGCGCATGAGTAAAGTTTTATTGGATACGAACATCCTGATTTATGCTCTGGACAGATCATCTGCATTCTATAAAGAATCTGTTCACATCATCGAAAATTCAAACTTTCACCTCTATATAGCATCCAAAGTTATTTCTGAATATTTTGCTGTTTGTTCAAAGCTGGAAATGGAAAGTTCAGACGCATTGGGTTTTTACTGAGATATAAGGGAAAACACTTCAGTGATATTTCCGAATGCTGATAGCCTGGCAATCTTTGAAAAAATGGTTTTCAAATACAAACCAAAAGGTAATCGTGTATATGATCTTGAAATTGCATCTGTTGCTGCATCCTATAATATGGATTTTCTTGCCAGCTTTAACACTGATGATTTTGAAAGGATTGATGAAGTTAAGTTGCTGAAATTTCCTGATCACTATTAAAAAAATTTTCATTTCACCTGATCATTTTCCTTATCATCTATGGCTGGTACCTGGTAACGGGTCATGGTGCCGGTTTAGATTATTTGATTTTCGGATTGTTGATTTATGATTTTCGGATTGTTGATTATTTGATTTTCGGATTACCGGGTTTCAGGTTCTGTGTCTCGGCCTTAGACGAGATCGGGTGTCAGGAAGGATTAATTTTTACCCTGAAAGGGTTTAATATCAATAGCCCCGGGTTTTAACCCGGGGTTAAGTATGACAAAAAAAAAAGCGCTGCGCACAATAAGTAATCCAATGTGCCTGAATGCTATGGCAGCGCAATGGCAGTTGGTATTTTTTTGATTTTCGGATTGATGATTTTTCTAAGGACACCCCGACCCCCTGGCAGGGGGCGCCGGCCGCTGCGGGTTTGATAATTTGATCATTTTTCAACAATAATAACTTTGGGGGCCTGCACCAGATTGTCAGAATGTGCGAAGTTCCCCCTTGCCAGGGTGCGGATCGGACAGGATATCTATTGCCGTTGGTTTTAACCAATGGAAAAGATGACTTAAATTATTATTTTTGTGATAGGATATAAAGAACTTAGCCATGCAAACCATAACCCTGAAAATTTGTTAAATAGAATCAATCCCCAATCCCCATTCCCCAATCCCCAGATATGAACCCCAACACCGCCATCCGCATCACCAACCTTTCCAAACAATACCGCCTGGGGCTGGTGGGTACAGGCACGTTGAGCCACGACCTGAAGCGGTGGTGGACCATGAACATACAAGGCAAAGAAGATCCGTATCTTAAAATAGGCGAAACCAACATCCTCTCTTCCAAATCCCATTTCCTAATCCCTCGCCGAAAAGGCGAGACACAGTCCAATTCCCACTCTCTCGCCGAAAAGGCGAGACACGGCCCAGTCCCCAATCTCTCGCCGAAAAGGCGAGACACGGCCCAATCCCCAGTTCCCACTTCCCAATCCCCAGTCCCCAACTCCCAATACGTCTGGGCCCTCAAAGACATCAATCTTGAAATTGAACAGGGCGATGTGGTGGGGATCATCGGCAAGAACGGGGCGGGAAAGAGTACTTTGCTGAAGATACTGAGCCGGGTAACCAAGCCCACCACCGGCACCATAGAATACCGGGGGCGGCTGGCAAGCCTGCTGGAAGTAGGCACAGGGTTTCACCCCGAAATGACAGGCCGGGAAAATATTTATATGAACGGCGCCATAATGGGGATGACCCGGTATGAGATAACCCGCAAGCTCGACGAAATCATTGCCTTTGCAGGGGTGGAGCGCTATATCGATACCCCCGTGAAACGCTACAGCAGCGGTATGACCGTTCGCCTGGGCTTTTCGGTGGCCGCCCACCTCGAACCCGACATTCTGGTAGTTGACGAAGTGCTGGCCGTGGGCGATGCCGAATTCCAGAAAAAAGCCATTGGCAAAATGCAGGATGTAAGCCAGAAAGGGGGAAGAACGGTGCTGTTTGTGAGCCATAATATGATTGCAGTAAAAACATTATGCAATATGGGTATATTGCTGGAAAACGGGCTCATTCGCAATACCGGAAAAATTGATAGTGTTGTTGATAATTATCTTACATTAAATGCCTTTTCATCTTTTGTTGAAATAAAAAAAATGAAAGAGGGTATTTTCCTTCAGCACATTAAGATTTCTGACAATGGGACACCCGGAAATTTTAACATAGAAGATAATCTGAAAATTTCTGTAATGTTGAGTTGTGTTGAAGAAATTGGAAAGGTCAATGTTAATCTTTTTTTTAATGCGCCAGAGGGGGGGCTGATTTTCGTAACACTTTCATCGGCAGAAAAACTGGAAAAAGGGGATTATTTGTTTGAATGTTTTATACCATCAAACCTACTTAATGATATCGCTTATTCATTAGACATAATGGTAGTTAGAAACGAAAATTATGCAATTCACTATCTGAAAAGTGTATTAACGATTCATGGTATCGAAAACAGACGCAGTATAAACTGGCTTGGAAAATTCCCTGGTTTGATAAGGCCCCAGGATTTTATATGGAATAAGATAAAAATGACATAATCTTTAATGAAAACTGAATTTAAGGAAAGGATTAGAAGTAAGATAGTTTCTTCCATTGGAAATAATCATAAAGATAATTATGATTATTATCGATTTGGATATAAAAAGGTTGGATTTAACCTGAAAGATATTTTAAGAAAATTTCTGATTGAGAGAAACTACATTGCCCGGTGGAAAACTGAAAGTCATTGGTTGACGGGTACTGATATTTTTATTAACCACATTGACAAACTTGATAAACTTTACAATCTTTTGCAAAATGAGCCGTCCAGAAACCTATTGGTGGATGTGCTGGCTTACAGAATTTTAGGGCATTCATTTGTTAAACTGAAAACTAACAAACAAGACTATTGGGAAAGTATTAAGAAAATTGAGAAATTGAAAATTGAAGAATCTGATTTTGTTGAGACGGCTTTTAATAAACAGCGACTATATAATTATGATCTTAAACCGATTGGGGCAGATGTAAGCATTTATTATAACCCACAAGGTATTGTAACCGACTTTCTCCTTGAGCAATACGCATATCGAAGTAATTCTGTAAATATTTCGGCAGAAAAGGGGGATTTTGTAATTGATGCCGGTGGGTGTTGGGGCGATACCGCTTTGTATTTTGCTTCAAAGGTAGATAGTACAGGCCGGGTTTTTTCATTTGAGTTTATCCCGGAAAATATCCGGATCTGGGAAAAGAACATTATGGAAAATAAAAGAATTTCTGACATCGTAGAATTGATAGATAAACCATTGTGGGGGGAAGCCGGCGTCAAAGTTTTTTATAAGGATAAAGGCCCTGGGAGCATTGTTTCATTTAACGACTTTGACGGGTCAACGGGAAGCACCGAAACCCAAACAATTGATAAAATGGTAGAGGAAAACGATGTAAAAAGAATAGACTTAATTAAAATGGACATTGAAGGAGCAGAGTTTAATGCCCTTCAGGGTGCCATGAAAACAATCAGAAGGTTCAGGCCAAAACTTGCCATAGCTATTTATCATGACCTTGAAGACTTTTCACGAATCCCGCTTTGGATCAGCGAATTAAACCTTGGTTACAAGTTTTACCTCGATCATTTTACAATACACCAGGAGGAAACTATTCTATTTGCCATTACAGACTAATTTGGCTGCATTAATTGCCAATAATCAGAAAAATGAAAAATAAAAAGAAATCGATATATGTAACTCAACCTTACCTTCCCCCATTAGAGGAGTTTCTTCCGTATCTGGAGCAGATATGGAATACAAAAGTTTTGACCAATAACGGCCCCTTTCATCAGCAACTGGAAGAAAAGCTTTGCGAGTACCTGGGGGTAAAATATATATCATTGTTTGCCAATGGTACTCTCGCCCTGGTTACTGCCATACAGGCGCTTGAACTGAAAGGGGAAGTGATCACCACCCCCTTTAGTTTTGTAGCCACCACCCATGCTCTCTGGTGGAACAATATAACCCCGGTATTTGTGGATATTGAACCCGATACCTTTACCCCAGATCCCGAAAAAATAGAAGCTGCCATTACCCCCCGCACCACCGCCATTTTACCTGTGCATGTGTATGGGTATCCCTGCAGAGTAGAGCAAATTGAGAAAATTGCCCGAAAGCATGGTTTAAAAGTGTTGTACGATGCTGCACACACCTTCGGGGCAACCTATAAGGGGCAAAGTATCTGCAGTTTTGGCGATATGAGCATTCTGAGCTTTCATGCCACCAAGGTGTTCAATACCTTCGAAGGGGGCGCCATTGTGTGCCAAAGTGCCGAAATGAAAGAGCATATCGACAACCTGAAGAATTTTGGGTTCAGGGGAGAAACCACCGTGGTGGAGCCGGGCATCAATGCCAAAATGAATGAATTCCAGGCCGCCCTGGGATTATTACAACTTAACCATGTGGGTGATGCCATTGAGCGCCGGAAAGAAATTGCAGAGAATTATCGTGAAGGTTTAAAAAATATAGCCGGCATTAGTTTTCTTAACGATTTGCCTGATGTAAAGCATAATTATTCCTATTTCCCGGTATTGGTTAACAAAGATGCTTATGGCAAGAGCAGAGACGATCTATATGAATTTTTGCGTGAAAAGGAGATTTTTGCCCGCAGATATTTCTTCCCGTTGATCAGCCATTTTCCACCTTACTCAGGTTTGAACTCATCCAATCCAATAAACCTAATGCAGGCAAACAAGATTTCAGAAAATATTCTATGTTTGCCAATTTATCCAGATCTGAATTTAGAGGTGGTGGATACAATTATTAACTACATTAGAAAAGGATAGGAATGGAAATAAATGTACCCGCTAATCAATCTTTTCTGGCTGCTGATGAACTCAAGGCAATGGGTTTTAAAAAAATTGGGAGTAATGTGTTGGTTAGCAGGTTTGCCCGGTTTTATGGAATTGAAAATATTGAGCTGGGTGACCACGTGCGAATAGACGATTTCTGTCTGTTGTCAGGGAAAATAAAAACCGGCACCTATGTTCATATTTCGGCCTTTTGTGCGTTGTATGGCGCCAATGGTATAGAGATGGGTGATTTTACAGGTTTATCACCGCGATGCACAATTTTCAGTGCCAGCGATGACTTTGGCGGGGAATGGCTCATCGGGCCAATGGTACCCTTAGAACTGACCAACGTGAAGGGGGGCAGGGTTAAATTAAACCGTTTTGTGCAACTGGGTGCCGGCAGTATGGTTTTGCCGGGGGTAGAGATTGGAGAAGGCAGCGTAACCGGTGCCATGAGCCTGGTAACTAAAGATCTTAATCCCTGGGGCATTTACGCGGGTGTACCTGTGAAGCTGATTCGTGAAAGGGAGAAAACTCTTGTCGAACTTTCAAATAAACTGAAGTAATTATATGACTCAGGAAACATCCGACATCACCGTATCGGTCTGTATGATCACCTACAACCATGAAAAATTTATCCGTCAGGCAATTGAAGGGGTATTGATGCAGCAAACTGACTTCCCCATTGAATTGGTTATTGGTGAAGATTGCTCAACCGACAGTACACGGGCCTTATGCGTAGAATATGCGGATAAACACCCTGAAATTATCCGGTTATTGCCTTCAGACAACAACCTTGGCATTATGCCCAATTTTATCAAAACCTTACAAGCTTGCACCGGCAAATACATTGCCCTTTGCGAAGGTGACGATTACTGGACTGACCCATTGAAGTTGAAGAAACAGGTGGAGTTTTTGGAGAAAAACGATGCATATGCAGGCATCGCAAATCAAGTATATGTGCAATATGATAACATATTGATTAATACGCATCTTTACCGCAT
Source organism: Bacteroidota bacterium (assembly GCA_037441525.1). Classification (GTDB taxonomy): domain Bacteria; phylum Bacteroidota; class Bacteroidia; order Bacteroidales; family UBA7960; genus SKVR01. The sequence continues at coordinate 31,684 of JBBISA010000035.1, read as the reverse complement.
TAATACCAAAGATAAACTAGCTCTAAATGATTTTGTTGGAAGTTTGCCATTTCATACGAGTAGTTTTTTATTCAGGAAAGTCTTATTAAATGGTTTTTTACCACCGGAAGGAATTACATCAGGAGACAGATCTTTATTTACGTATATTGCCGGGAAGGGCAATATTAAATTTTTAGATCAACCAATGGGTGTTTACAGAAGAAATACAAGTAGCATTTCACATAATTTGATGCTTTCTAGTTTTATTAATGACATTAAGATAGGATACTGGATCAAATCATTATATCCAAATTTTGAAGTAAAGAGATTTCTATCATTTCTTTTTTATACTAGAATTTGGTATCCGAAGGAATATTCCTTTCTTTTTTTTATATCGAATTTTTCAAAACACGTGTTTTATTCTCTTCTGGACAGCCCATTTAATATCAGGTATTTGATTCAAGAAAACCTTCTTTTTAAAGTCTTAAAATCCAAAAAAATCAAATCATTTTATTAGGAGTAGTGAAATTATCAATAATAATAATTAATTATAAAACACCGGGCCTCACTAAAAGATGTCTGGAAAGTTTGTTATACACTGTTAGAGGATTAGTAGAAATGGTTGTAGTTGACAATAACTCATGTGATAATTCAAAGGAACTAATTACAACCTGCTATTCAGATGTTTTGTTTATAGATAATAATGAGAACATTGGGTTTGGCCGTGCCAACAACCAGGGAATCAGGAAATCATCGTCTGATCTGGTTTTATTATTAAACTCTGATATCATTATACCCGAAAATACAATAGAAATATGTATTGAAAAATATAAAGAATCATCCAATTTAGGTGTTCTGGGTTGCAAGCTTCTCAACGAAGACGGCACCCACCAGAAGTCCACTTTTTCTGTGGCAAGTTTTCGAAAACTTCTTGATCAAAACCTGATAATAAACAAACTCTGGCCCATGGGTGAAGAGCCGGCCGACGCAGTAATGGGTTCTTTTATGCTGATACCAAGAAAAGTACTGGATGAATGTGGTATGTTTGACGCTGATTTTTTTATGTATTGTGAGGAACTGGAACTATGTCATCGGATTGCAAAAAAAGGATACAAAATTGAATATTTTGATGGTGCAACTGCCATTCACAAGCATGGGGGCAGCACCACAAACAAAGAGTGGGGCATGAAACAACGGTATCTTTCCACTGCACTGTTGTTTCTGAAAGTGAGTGGATATTCCGGTTATCTTTTGTACCATATGCTTTTTGTGTTTAATGCACTGACCAATTTATTCGCTATGTGGTTCCTTGACAGGAACTGGAGAAGAGATTATTTCAATACACAGCGGTATTATTTTAGTAATTTTGGGCATTATTTGTTGATCCCATTTCTCTATTCACCAAAGCCAGGCAATGGAAAGCGAATGCTTAAAAGAAATCCGTAACCAGTCACATAATGATGATCAGGCCCCGTTGGTTAGTGTTGCAACTATTGCTTATAACGTGGGATTGTTTCTGGAAGAATGCATTGAAAGTGTTTTGAGCCAGAGAACAACTTTCAGGGTGGAACTGGTGATTGGTGAAGATTGCAGCACAGACAATACCCTGGCCATTGCACTTAAATACCAGGAAAAATACCCCGGAATAATCAGGGTGCTCACCCATGAACAGAATCTTGGCCTTACTCCCAACAGCATAGCCACCCAGAATGCATGCAGGGGCAAATACATTGCCCTGCTCGATGGGGATGATTACTGGACAGACTCTGGTAAACTTCAAAGACAGATTGAGTTCCTTGAAAATCAACCTGGATATGCAGCCACAGGGCACCAGGCATGGAAAATTTATGAGGACGGATCTCCAAAGATTTTATTTGGCGAAAGGTGTGATGTTGATTATATTCTAAATGATACGATAACACACAGAAAATTTCATACTTCATCGTTGGTTTACCTTAAAGAGATTTGGGATAAAGCAGGTGGGATTCCTCATGGTATTTCTTCCAATGAGCGGGCTATGTACCCCATGATCGCCCTGGCTGGTAAGATCAGGTATTTTAAAGAACCCATGTGCGTATATAGGTTGAGCGGGGCAAATCTGAGTTCACGGATTTCTCACAAAGAGTTGGAAACTGATTTTGCCATGCTGCCCTGGTTGAAGGGACTGGATGCGAGATTCCCGGTTTCCCGGTTCCGTTCATTTCTGCATTTGTGCTGCTACACTTATGGGAAAAGGATACCCTTTTTTCCCTTGTTAAAACACTACATTTGTTTTATTTTTTACTCTTTTTCATATTTTCCAAAGAATCTGGGTGATGTAAAATGGGGGACATTATTTTACTTTAGAAGATTAAGAAAACAGTAGTGATTAAATCTCATAATAAACAAAATCACAAAACAAAGATGTGGAAAAATATACCAAGAGGGTTAAAGGACATTGTCAAGAGAAGCCTACTGTATGAAAAATACCAGGATGCCCTTTTTGCCAGAAATTCCCGACTGGAGATTGAACGAAATAGAATAGTAAGAGGGCCGCTTATTGACCGATACCTTCCTAAAAATGCAATAGGCGCTGAGCTTGGGGTTTTGAAAGATAATTTTTCAAGAGTTTTGATTGAATTCTCTCAGGCAAAGGAACTTCATCTGATAGATCCATGGTATTTTCTTGATGCACATTGGGATTGGGCCGGGGATAATCCCAGTACTGTGGATGCTTTGTGCAAGGTTCTGCAGGAAAACAAAAAAGAAATCAACGAAAAAAGGGTTATGGTTCATGTTCAGGACGATCTGGTTGCATTGCAGTCTTTTGAAGATCATTATTTCGATTGGGTTTATATTGACTCAAGCCATGTGTATGATCACACGGTAAAAGAACTTGAATTGTTGCACCAAAAAATAAAATCAAAGGGTATAATCTGCGGCGATGATTGGCGGCCTGATCCTAGTCACAGGCATCATGGTGTATTTAAGGCAGTAACTGAGTTTATGGAATTGCACAATTACCGGTTGCTGTATGCTGATGAAAACAATCTGCAATGGTTTATTACAAAAAATGGGTGATTACAAAACACATACCACATCTTTAACTATTGGAATGCCGGTTTATAACGACCGGGATTTTATTGAAGAATCACTGGAAAGCATCTTGAGTCAAACCTTCCGGGATTATCATCTTATTATTTCTGATGATGCATCTACGGATGGCTCCGCTGAAATATGCAGAAAATATGCAGAAAAGGACCCAAGGATACAATACATAAAAAACGAGGAAAATCTGGGGATATCCCGGAATATGCAATTCCTGCTTTCCCAGGCCGATACGGAGTTTTTTATGTGGGCCGGGGATGATGATCTGTATGACCCCAATTTTATTGAATTCCATATTGATTCATTAAAGGTAAACCCAAAAGCAGTATCTGCTTTTGGGGGTTGTGAACTGATTGATGAAACAGGAAACACAATTAGCAAGCCGATAATGATCAATTATGGGCATACTGACAGGATCAAACGATTGAAAAACTATATAAAAAACAGTACGGATTATTTTGGATATGGGGTTTTTAGAAGGGAAAAGATCAAGGACGTGAGATTTCCGGTTTGGTGGTGGCCCAATAACAAGACTCCTTACAATAATATTTATCCCACCTTGTGCTACTACCTTACAAAAGGTGATTATGTGCTTGTTGATGGGCCTCCATTGTTTTTTAAAAGGGTTAAGACAGAGAGAAAAACTCATCATCAACTGGTAGGAAGAAATAATGCCATACAGGAGACCCTTGCATATTGGATCAGGAAAATTAATCTTGTATGGTTTTCATTCAGGATGATTGGCAAAGGAGCAGGTTTTTATTATTCATGCAGGTTATCTCCACATTTATTTTATTACTGGCTGTTAATTCCTTCCTGGCAGCAATTCACCCTTGCTTTAGGATCGTTTATTAAAAATCGTTTAGGCATAAAAAAGTAAGATGAAAAAACTCCTGATTCTCGCCTACGATTTTCCACCCTATGTTTCGGTGGGAGGGCTACGCCCCTGGAGTTGGTATAAATACCTGAAACAGTATGGTGTGCACCCGGTGGTAGTAACCCGGCAGTGGGCCTACCGCAATGGCAACCAATTAGACTATGTGGCGCCGGGTTCATCCGATAATACAGAGACTGAAGAAACTGAATTTGGCACCTTGATCCGCACCCCCTATAAGCCCAACCTGGCCAACCGGCTCATGCTCAAATACGGTGACAAAAGGTTTGTGCTGCTGCGCAAAATTATTACCGCCTGGTATGAATTTATGCAGTATCCCCTCTTTATTGGTCCTAAATCATACTTATATTTTGGTGCCCGGGACTATATTAAAAAGAATAAGGTAAATGCAATTATTGCTACCGGCGACCCTTTCGTATTGTTTAAATATGCTTCAGCCTTAAGTGAAGAATTTAAGATTCCATGGATTGCCGATTACCGTGATCCCTGGTCAGCAAATATTCTTTTACCCTGGCAATACCTTTGGAGAGTGTGGTCAAGGTATTTTGAAAAAAAATATCTTTCCACTGTTGGCCAAATAATTACGGTATCTGAATTTGTAAGAGAAAAAGTTGCGTCCGTAATGCCTGGGCACCAGTTTCAGATAATCGAAAATGGTTATGACCCCCAGATTACAGAAACTGCAACAGAAACTGATCAGTTTAATGATGTTCTATCAATCGCTTTTGCGGGAAGCATCTATGAATGGAATCCTCTGGAAATATTTCTTAAGGAGATGAATGAAATTCTTAATGGAAATCCAAAAATTAGAATTCGTATAAACTTTTATGGTACAAATGCCGAAGATCGGATCAAATCTATTGTTTCCGAATGTATTGCCTTGCAACCCAATGTAAATATTTATTCCCGAATACCTAATGATAAACTTCTTCCGATACTTGCCAAACACAATGTTTTGCTTTTGTTTAATTATTACTCATTTATGGGAACCAAAATTTTTGATTATCTGGGTTTAAAGCGAATTATTCTGTTTTGTTTCAGCAACGATCCTGAAGCCATGAAGCTAAAGGGAAAATATTACTTGATTGAAGAATCTGATCATCATAGCAGGCAATTGCAGGAAGACCTTATTCGAAAAACAAATTCAGGTATAATATTGAGGACTAAAGAGGGTCTTAAGGGTGCTATTAATAAGTTGCATGAAGAATTTGAAGAAAACAGACGTATTGTTTGTAATTCGCATGGGATAGAGAAATACGCAAGGAACAAACAGGTGGAGAGGCTTGCGAAGATTGTGAAGGGATTATCGGATTGATGATTTTCGGATTGTTGGTTGATGGTTGTGGGTGAATTTTGTTTTGTTGACAGAGCAAAATTGTTTATATTTGTTTTGCTTGTAGAATAAAAATAGATTGTGTAGTGGGTGTTTCGTGTATATTTTTGGTGAAAATGAATTCCTGAGTTATGATCCCGGTTGAAAGTTTAAAAAAAATACTTGTCGAGAGAAGTGAATATATTGAAACCGTTGAGCTGATCAATCGTGATATTGACCTTGAGTCGAACGCCAGTTATGTGTTTACCGGTCAGCGCAGGGCGGGGAAAACATTTTTTCTTTATCAGCTCATAAGGCAGTTTATTTCCAAAAATACGCCCTATCTGTTTATAAATTTTGAGGATGAGCGCTTAATTGAATTTATCAAAGATGACTTTGACAGTCTTTTAAATGCATATTATCAGTTGTATACCACCAAACCTGTTGTACTGCTCGATGAAGTTCAGATTATAGCAGGTTGGGAAAAATTTTGCCGGCGCCTGGTTGATCTGGGGTACCAGGTTTATGTAACCGGCAGCAATGCAAAAATGGTATCATCAGAAATCGCCACAACCCTCGGAGGTCGTTTTTTAACCCTTGAGATTCATCCACTCTCTTTTTCTGAATTCATAAAATTTAACCGGCTAAGGTTAAAAAAAGGATTTGCCTACGGGAGTCAGAGAAATGAGATCATACGTTTGCAGGATACCTATATGCACTATGGCGGCCTACCCGAAAGTTTGAAATACACCGATAAACGCACCTACCTCAGCAATATTTACCAGAAGGTGTTTTTTGGCGATATTGTTACCAGGCATAAATTAAAAAACGATTTTGCCCTTAAACTATTAATAAAAAAGATCGCTGAATCTGTTAACAACGAAACTTCCTTTACACGATTGAGGCATACCATTGAGTCGGCAAATATTAAGGTTGGCACCGCCACCCTTATAGAATATGCTGGCTATCTGGATGATTCGTTTCTCATCTTCAGCATATCCAACTTTACAGCAAAGTTTTCAGAAAAGGAGTCGAAGAAAAAGTTCTATTTTGGCGATACCGGCATTCTTAATCTGTTTCTGTTCGACCAAAAGACCAAACTCCTCGAAAACATGGTGTTTCTGGCTATAAGGCGCAAGTGGCCATTGCCGGTTTTTTACTTTAAAAGAAATCTGGAAACCGATTTTTACATACCCGATAGAAATATGCTTATTCAATCATGTTACTCAGTAATGGACTTTGAAACCCGCGAAAGAGAAGTAAAAGCTGTTTCCATGGCAATGAAGGAATTGTCTGTTTCATCAGCTACAATCGTTACCTGGGATGAAGAGGATGAAATTAACGTTGAGGCCGGTTTTATAAGGGTGGTGGGTTATTGGAAATGGGTTCTTGATGATTAATTGATTTTCGGATTAGATGTTTTTCGGATTGTTAATTATCGGATTGAGGATTGTTGATCATGAAAGAAAAGATAGCTATACTGGATTATGGGATGGGGAATCTTTACACGGTTTGGCGCAAGCTAAGGCGAATGGGGGTTGAAGGGGCCGTGGTGTCGGATGGGGCTTCGTTGATGGCTGCCGGTAAAATCATTCTGCCGGGAGTGGGCCATTTTGGCAAGGCCATGGAAAACTTAAAAAACAGGGGTCTGCTGGATGCATTGCACGAAGCGGTGCTGGTAAAGAAAAAGCCGGTGCTGGGCATTTGCTTAGGCATGCAGCTCATGGCCCGTCACAGTGAAGAGGGCGATGCACAGGGGCTTGGCTGGTTCGATGCCAGTGTGGTGAGGTTTAGAATTACCGATACCCTGCACCATAAGGTACCCCACATGGGTTGGAATACCATCGATATAAAGAAAGATGACCCGTTAATGCAAAATATACCCGACAAGAGCGAGTTTTATTTTGTCCACTCCTATCACATTCATTGTAATGAGAAATCAGATATACTCAACGATACCCAATATGAATATAGTTTTACATCGGCTGTAAATCGAAACAATATCTGGGGAGTGCAGTATCATCCGGAGAAAAGCCATGATGCTGGGGAGATTATATTGAGAAATTTTTTACGATTATCGGATTGTTGATTATCGGATTGTTGATTGAGGATTGTTGATTATCGGATTGTTGATTATCGGATTGTTGATTTAAGATTTGGGATATGAGGTATAAGAGATTTGAGGAAATGGAGATATGGCAATTGGCCAGGTTGCTGGTGCGGGATATTTATTTGTTAAGTGGGGATGGAAAGCTTGCCAGGGATTTTGGTATTAAAGACCAGCTGCAACGGGCAGCCCTTTCAGTAATGAACAATATTGCCGAAGGTTTTGACCGAAAATCCAATAAAGAATTTGTTCATTTCCTGTATATATCGAAAGGTTCATGCGCAGAAGTAAGAAGTATGCTTTATGTGGCAATGGATCTGGGGTATATATCAAATGATCAGCATAAAAATCTTCATGATCAAACAGAAGTCATCTCCAAATCACTTTCAGCCTTTATAAAATATCTCACCAACACATCCTAACCAAATCCGATAATCCGATAATCCGATAATCCGACAATCCGAAAATCCGATAATCCGAAAATCAAAAACCATGTTCAGACCCAGAGTAATCCCTGTATTGTTGTTAAAAGGAGCCGGACTAGTAAAGTCGGTTCAGTTCGGCAGGTATAAATATATAGGTGATCCCATCAATGCGGTGCGCATATTTAACGACATGCAGGCCGATGAGCTGGTTTTCCTTGATATTGAAGCAACCCGACGGGGCAAAGTAATCAGTCTTGATTTTGTAGGCAATGTGGGAGAAGAAGCCCAGATGCCTTTTTGTGTGGGAGGAGGAATTACCACCATGGAGCAGATAAGAGATATACTGGCTGCCGGGGCTGAAAAAGTGGTCATAGGCCATCAGGCAGCTCTTAATCCTCGGTTTATCCGTCAGGCGGCCGACACTTTCGGCTCCAGCACTATTGCTGTTTGCATGGATGTGAAAAAACACTGGTTGAAAGGACAACGAGTGTTTACACTTAACGCAACATCGGATACACCTTACAAACCAGTGGAATTTGCCCGGCTTATGGAAGATATGGGTGCCGGAGAACTGATCCTTCAGTCGGTTGATAGCGATGGTAAAATGCTTGGGTATGATCTGGAGCTTATCAGTCAGGTTGCTTCACAATCAACCATTCCGGTGGTAGCCCTGGGAGGTGCAGGCAATCTGGTTCACCTTCAGCAGGGCTTCAACTCCGGCGCCAGCGCACTTGCAGCAGGCAGCCTGTTTGTGTTCCATGGCCCCAATCGTGGGGTGCTCATCAATTATCCCGATAAAAATATTGTGCGAAATCTCTTTTTTTAATACCTGATTAACCACTTGTAATTGTTTCAGCTATAATTTTGTATCTCCTTGTATCATTATTCTCACCAATCACCAATCACCAATCACCAATCACCAATCACCAATCCACTAATCCGAAAATCCTCAATCCGAAAATCCGAAAATCCGAAAATCTCTATGGACTATGTAAACCCCAGCCGCCCTTATCAGCAGTGTACCCGCTGTGTAATGGACACCACCGATCCTGAGATCATCTTCGATGAAAAAGGGGTTTGTAATCATTGTAGCGGTTTTTACGAGCGGCTCTCGCACCGAATTTATCGGGGAGAGGAGAGCGACCGGGAGCTGGTACTGCTGGTAAAAAAAATGAAAAGGGCAGGGAAGGGGAAAAAGTACGATTGTGTTATTGGCATAAGCGGGGGTATTGACAGCAGCTACACTGCCTGGGTGGCGGTACAACAAGGATTGCGACCTCTGGCCGTGCACATGGATAACGGCTGGAATTCGGAGGAGGCCACCCGTAATATTATCAATGTGGCCAAAAAACTGGGGATTGATTACCAGAGCTATGTTCTTGATTATGAAGAGTTCAAGGACCTTCAGCTGTCATTTCTGAGGGCATCGGTGCCCGAAATGGAGACACCCACCGATATGGCCATTCCGGCAGCTTTGCACAAGGTTGCAGCCCAATTTGGGGTAAAATACATTATCAGCGGCGGAAATTTTGCCACCGAAGGTATCCTTCCCCGCATGTGGCACTACAATGCCAAGGACATGAAGTACCTGAAAGCCATTCACCGGCGTTTTGGCAGGGTAAAACTGAAGAGTTTCCCCACCTTTGGCTGGCGCGATGAAGCCTGGTACAAACTGGTCAGGGGTATCCGCATTATTTACCTGCTCAATTATGTTCCCTACCGGAAGAGCGATGCCATGAAACTTCTCGAAGAGCGGCTGGGATGGAAATATTACGGCGGCAAGCATTACGAATCGAAATACACCGGGTTTGTACAATCCTATATTTTGCCTGAAAAGTTTCACCTCGATTACCGCAAAGCCACTTTTTCCACCCAGATATGCGCCGGAGCAATGACCAGGGAAGAAGCCTTCACAGCATTGCAAGCCAAAACCTGGACCCCCGAAGGGGTTGCACGCGAAAGCGAATACCTGGCAAAAAAACTTGGGATTACAGTCAACGATTTTGAGTCCATTATGCAGGAAAAACCTCTGAGTTACCTTGATTATCCCAACGGCTATCGATTTCTGGAAAAGTTGTATGCTTTTTACAGGAAATGGATGGGTTAGGAACATCTATGAAACAAAACCTGCAGGCTTGAATAACCAAAATCAGGTAAAATTTTTTCTTTGCTGAGTACCTATTTATGATTCAATTATTTGCCCGTTGCATTCTTTGCGATTCCCCGCTTATAAGGGATATGGCTGCCTACCGCAAGGATCATCTTTGCCGGTGTGACAATTGTGGCTTTGTTTTTTCCCGATTGCAACCATCGGGCGAGGAATTGGAAAAAATTTATTCAGCCTATTCTTACGACCAGCAGTATCATATTTCTCCCATAACTCTTAAGCGTTACCGCGAAATACTTGCTGGTTTTGAAAGATACCGGAAGCTGAATACTTTGCTCGATGTGGGATGCGGAAGTGGAATTTTTTTATCGGTGGCTCGTGAAATGGGTTGGCAGGTTTATGGAACTGAATTTTCGGCAAAGGCAGTAACCCTGTGCCAGACCAATGGGCTGGATGTAAGGCTGGGGACTTTGAAGGAACTGGCATCCGACCTGCCAATAATGGATGTGGTGGTGTCGATCGAGGTAATCGAGCATATTCAATCACCGGTAGATGAAGTTCGGCTGATTTGGGAAAAACTAAGGAGGGGAGGTGTTCTTTACCTTACTACTCCCAATTTTGATGCGTTGATGCGTTACTGGCAAAGGGGAAAATATAATGAAGTTGCCTATCCGGAGCATTTAAGTTATTTTACGCCGAAAACCTTGAAGCGATTAATAGTAAACAATGGCTTTAGGGTAAAAAAAATCGTGTGCACAGGTTTTAGCATTTCATTATCTCAAAATGCTTTTTTTTCAGCCAAAGAAAATCCATTCACGCCCCACAGCACTGATGAAAAGCTCAGGCAAAAAATTGAACAGGGGGGTATTATCCTATACATGAAAAAAGTAGTGAATTTTATATTGAATATCACAAAAAAAGGGAATGCCCTAAAAGGGTTGTTTGAGAAGATTGGATGAAAATGCCAGGATGCTAAGGTGAGCCGGATGTTTGATGTACATCTTAGTTCTCATTTTTAAGTTCCTGGGAGCGATAAAACAGAATGAAAAGGCCTGCGGCCAGAAAGGGGATTAAGGGGATTTTGAGCCTTACCAGAGCACCGAAGTTGGCAGTGGCTACTCCCACAGCAAATGCAAACACCAGGGCAAAGGAGAGGGCGAAAATAACCAGGGGTTCATCGAAGGCGATTTTTACTGTTTTCGCCGGACCGGTTCGCCACAGGATCACCATAAGCATAATAAAAAAGGCCATATTCTCCAAGGAAGCCAGAAGCATTACCGGGTTGCGCACTTCCCACACGAATGGGCGAAACAATCCGGCTGTTATGGCGGCGGGTGCTTTGGAAAGAAAGTTGCCCAGGGTGCCATCGAAGGTTCCCAGATCGTAGAAATTATATCCGTATTCCGCTGCCCTTGTGTGGTCTTCGTAGGTTATAATAGCTTTCTGCAGAATTCCATCAATAGTCCCATATTCTCCCACGAATCCGCCAAAAACCCCAAGAGCCCCGATACCGAGCCCCAAAAACAGAAGGGTTACAATTGGTGTCAAAATAAAACGTACCACCGGATTCTGGAATCGGCGTATATAACTCCATCCAAGCCATATCATTACCCCTGGCAGCAGGGCTACAAAAATATAAGCCTTTATAGAAACTACAATAAACCCCGTAAACATTACGGCAAGTATATTCGCAAATACCCTCTTACGAATCACAAAGGCATGGTAAAAGGCATAGAGGAACCAGCCGGTCATTGATAGGGCAATGGTATCCTTTAAAATACCCGACCCCCAGAATAATACCGAGGGGAAAAAAATCACCGATATGGCAAAAGCTTTATAATATTTGGGATATAATCTAACAAGCAACAGATAAAATTTCCAGTATCCAGTATAAAAAAACCAGGCAAACAATATGCTGGTGGTTATATAATCCTTAAATCCGAGAAGGGTAAAAAAGCTGGTATACTTTACTACAATGAAAGAATTGGCATCATGGATATACATTGGATAACCTGTGTACTGGCTGAAAAGAGAATAGGTTTCTGCTGAAGGGCGCATGATAATAACCCTAAGGTAATCGGCGGGGTTTTGGAGCAACAGATTCACCAGAGCCTTTGAGCTTATAAAGTATCCGGTGGTATCGCCACCGTCATAATATAAGGTATAGATAAGGCATAAAGCCAATGCCCCCAGTACCTTTGCAAACAAACCCAGGGTGTATAGTTGGTAGGCCGGGGTTTCAGATTCTTTTCTTATCTGTACCTGCCTTGCCCACAGGTACATAACCATAAGATATACCCCCAGAACAGTGCTCTGAAAAAGGTTGGGAAAAAGTGGTTCTCCCCAGATATTGGGTATAAGTTGCATGTAGGTTATTTAAAACGCAAAAATACAAAAGTGCAAGTACCATCTCCAGTATGATCCAAAAAAAGTTAACACAAAATTAATCTATTAATAATAATTATTTTGTCGTATATTTAGCGCTCTTTATGCGAAGAATACTTAAAGCAACATATATAGCCTTTTTTGTCCTGTTAGGAGCAGGCAGTTTAATTCAGGTTTCTTTTGTACAACTAAGGAAACAAGATACAGTATTTGCCCATCCGAACGATAAGTGGGACCCTTCTCTTAGTCGCCTTAATTCAATGGAACTGCTTATCGATTATATCGATAGCCTGTCGTATGTCCGACATATTAACCCCGACAGCCTTCCTGAGTATGTAAATCTTATCGACAGTATTATCAGGATGCGCTTTTATCATGGGTTACAAAATTACCGTTTCGAAGAAAACTGGATTGCCAATCTTCTGGGGCGCACTGTTTGGTTTCATTTTGGCGCCAAAGTAATTCCCGACCATATTTTAAAGGGGCAAAAGGCCTTCTGTAGCCAAAGCTCCATAGTTTTTCAGGAAGTATTGCGCCAGAAGGGTTTTGATGTTAGGTCGGTATTGCTTCCGGGCCATTTCTGTACCGAGGTGTTGATAAATGGAGTATGGCAATTTCATGATGTGAGCTACAAGCCTTCTTTTTTGGGCTTTGCCTCCCTTAGTGCAGCAGAATTGGCCAATCAACCCAAAACCATTGAACAGGCTTATTTATATTCTTTTGCAGTTGCATCGGGAACAGACATTATGGAACTTTTTGACGCTGAAAAGATAGAATATGGCAATCCTAATAGTAATGCAGCTCCAACTATGACCCTGTTTCACAATATTACCAGCTTTCTCAGCAATTGGGGCTGGATGGTATTGATTATTGCAGCCATTGTATTAAAAAAAGCAGGGGTAAGGTTCATGTGAAGTTGAGATTAAGGTTTAGGTAAAGGTTGAGAAAAGGGTTGAGAAAAAGGGTTGAAGTACTTTGTTCTAGTCCCCAATCACCAGTTACCAATCACCCGTCCCAGTCCCCACTCCCCATTACAACACCGACCAAATCAACCTCCCCGATGCCACGGTTGTTAAAATGATAACGAGCCATCGGAAGGGTTTTTCCGGTATATGTTTTACCAGTTTTATTCCCAGCAGACCGCCGGCAATGATTACAGGTATCATCATCAGGTTTATGGTAAACGATTGCAAGGTAATGGTTTTCCATACCATGACATGGAAAGGCATTTTGAATAAATTAATTACCAGGAAAAACCAGGCGCCGGTGCCAAGCAGCACGTTTTTGGGCAGCTGCATGGCCAGCAGGTAAAGGCTCATTATCGGACCTGCGGCATTGCCAATCATGGTGCTAAATCCACCCGTAATCCCGAAGAAACCTCCCCAGAACCAGTTCCCTTTCAGGGGCTCAATATCTTTGATCCGTTCGCGGGCAATCATTATTGGGATACCGCCAAGGATAAAAACAGCCATCACAATTTTGAAGGTGCCATCGCTGATGATCTCTCCTACGAAAATGGCAATAATGACGCCGGCGGCGGCAAAGGGAAACAATTTCCACAGGTGGCTCCAGCTGGCGTGGCGGTTGTAGTAAATAACAGCAATCATATCGGCCATGGAAAGCATGGGCAACAACAGACCCGAGGAAACCTTGCCTCCGAAAAAACTGGCAAGGATGGGTGCTACAAGAGTGCCCAGCCCGTATACCCCCGTTTTGGCCATGCCGGTAATAAAAGCACAAATTATAAGTACACTCCACAGAGTGACAGCACTGTATCCGGTAGCGGTAATCTGTTCTATCAGAGCCATAACAACAGTTTTGCGGCGGCAAAAGTAAGGGTTATACCGCAAAAAAAATTACTTCAAAAAGAGTTGTTGCGATTTTAACAAAATTACCTCCATGTAATTATCGTATAGGTGAAGGTAAAACCGGAAATTGTTTTAAATTTACAGAATTTTAGAAGTGAAAGTGCTATCTTGAAATGTGATTGATTGCTATTTAGTTATATTTCAGATGATTGAAATTGTGCCGACTGGTGCGGTGCTATCCGTTTCCCGAATTTTTTTAACACCACATACCAATACCATTTTAATCTCTTCATGAGCAACATTAATCCCAAAAGAAAAAAAAGACACAAGTACATCGTTCTTCTTGCCTTTTTTCTTGGCGCCACATTTATTATCCTTTCGAGTAAGGCCATTAAATACACATCCACCGACGAGTTTTGCATGAGTTGCCATGTGCACCCCCATGCTGAAGACCTGTGGCGTTTGTCAACCCATTACGACAATAAGTCGGGCATTGTGGTGCACTGTGTTCAATGCCACCTGCCCCCGCCAGGTACTGTTCACTATCTTACAGCCAAGGCGGTGACGGGTGCCCGCGATGTGTATGCAATGCTTTTCAAAGACACCGAACAAATAAACTGGGAGGCAAAGCGAAGGCTTTCGGCTGCGGTGAAACATACCTACCAGAAATCGTGTATGATGTGCCATCAGAACCTTTTCCCGCGGCAGCTTACCCCCGAAGGGATGGATGCCCACCTCTACTATTCCAACAACCGCGAGCAGCTCAACTGTCTGAACTGCCACCTGCATGTGGGGCATTTCTCCGATGCCAAACATGAGCACCGGGTCGATTTTGGCGTTGTGGCCCGCCCGTCGGTTATTTATGAAAAAGCATCTGAACTAAAAGGATTTGAAAGATTTACAGAAACTATACCCGGTACACCGGTGAGCTTTGACATGCTACCAGTACCCGGTGGCCGGTTTACCCTTGGCAGCCTGCCCGGCGAACCAGGCCGTTCGGCCACCGAAGGACCCCCCAGGGAAGTGGAGGTAAGCTCTTTCTTCATGGCCGAAGTAGAAGTTACCTGGGAAATGTACATGGCTTTCTTTACTGAAACCCGTTCAGAAGGGCGCAAGGATGCGGGTGCTTATGCGCAGTCGCTCCAAACCATTACATCGGCCGACGCCATTTCAGGCCCAACACCACCCTGGGGCAACCCCGACCAGGGATGGGGCTTTGGCCAGCGGCCTGCCATTACCATGACCTACCATGCTGCCGAAACTTTCTGCCGCTGGCTGAGCCTGAAAACAGGAAAAAATTACCGCCTGCCAACCGAAGCTGAATGGGAATTCGCTGCCCGGGGGGGTACCCAAACACCCTATTTCTTCGAAGGAAATCCCAGGAAATTTACCCGAAACCGTTGGCTCAACCGCCTGTTTGGTGCAGACACAACTATGATAAACCGCTACATCATCTATGAGACCAACAGCGGACTGCGCACCCATGTGCCCGACTCCATCAAACCTAACCCCTTTGGGCTCAGAAATATGATGGGCAACGTGTGGGAGTTCACTGCCGACTATTATGCTGATGATGCCTTTGCCCAATATCCTGAAGAGCAGGTAGTAAAGAATCCTAAAGGACCCACTGCCGGCACTGAAAGGGTGATAAGGGGAGGCGCCTTCAACAGCGATGCCTACGATGTAAGGTCAGCAACCCGCGCATCAACACAGCACACCCGCTGGCTGGTTACCGACCCGCAGATTCCCAAAAGTATCTGGTGGTACTCCGACAGCTACGATGTAGGCTTCAGGGTGGTACTGGAATGGAAAGAACCAAATTGATATCAACCTTTTAAACCGATAACTCAAATAATAGAACATGGAAGATCAATCTAATCAAAGCGGCCGCCGGATATTTTTGAAAAACGCGGCATCCATTGCCGCCTTAGGCGCATTGGGATCAGGTATGTTGCTCAATGCGTGCAGCAGCGATAAAAAGGGGAAAGTGGTAGTGCCCACATTCCTTGATAAGGCACCCGATGGCAAGGTGCTGAAAGTTGGACTTATAGGCTGTGGAGGTCGTGGCACCGGGGCAGCTTTCAATTTCCTCGATTCCGGCCCGGGCATCGAGATTGCCGCACTGGGCGATGTATTTGCCGATAAACTGGTTCGGTGTCGGGCACAACTCAAGGAGCAAAAAAAAATAGAGGTGGCTGACGAAAAATGCTTCGTGGGTTTCGACGCTTACCAAAAAGTGATTGACTCGGGGGTTGATGTAGTAATTCTGGCTACACCACCGTTTTTCAGACCACTGCATTTTGATGCAGCTGTAAGAGCACGCAAACATGTTTTTATGGAAAAACCCATTGCGGTTGACCCGGTAGGTGCCCGCTCCATTATGGCATCAGCTAAGATGGCCGATGCAGCCGGCTTAAAAGTCGTTTGCGGTACACAGCGCCATCATCAGAGAGATTATCTTACTATTTACGAGCATATTAAGGCTGGTGCCATTGGCGATATAGTAGCTGCAAATGCTTACTGGAATCAGGGGCAACTGTGGTTTGTGAACCCACAGCCGGGCTGGACCGAAATGGAAGCCATGTTGCGCGACTGGGTGAACTGGACATGGCTTTCGGGCGACCATATCGTGGAACAGCACATGCACAACATTGATGTTATCAACTGGTTTTCCGGTAAAATTCCAGTAAAGGCTGTTGGTTTCGGAAGCCGTCAGCGCCGCCCCACAGGCGATCAGTACGACAACTTCAGCGTGGATTATGTTTATGCCGATGGAACTCACATGCACAGCATGTGCCGACAGATCAACGGTTGTACCAACAATGTTTCTGAATGGATAGTGGGTACCAAAGGCCAGTCGAATTGCAGCAACACCATTTTTGATCTCAAGGGGAATGCAACCTTCGAATTTGCCTATTCTGAAGAGGGTTCGAATGTGGAAGGCATGGGTGCCGGTGTGGTGAACAAGAGTCCCTACGATCAGGAGATTATCGACCTGGTGGCGGCTATCCGTAACAATACCCCGCTCAATGAGGCTGAGGCTTGTGCCGTTTCTACCATGGTGGCCATTATGGGCCGTATTTCGGCTTATACCGGCAAAGAGGTTACCTACGAAGAGATGATGAATTCAACCCTGAAGCTGGGTCCTGAAAACATTGCCTTTGGACCAGTGGGTATCAAAGCTGTAATCCCTGTGTCAGGAACAGTTTAGGACTAGGTTCTGCAGGAGTATTTCTGAAATTATTAGGCGATCTGTTTCGTTATATTGGTTTGTTGGTATCAACAACCTGCGAAACAGATCGCTTTTTTTATTTGGCTGGAAATAATCGATGCCAACCCTAAACGGTTTAAAAATTTATATAAATTTGGTGAAATTAACAACTAATCCATCTGCCTTAAGAAAAACAGGATGTATCTATTGGGATAGCTGTTATTAAACCTCATTTCGGTAAACTTAAATGCCCAGACAAGTATAATTCTGCAAAGCGGAGAAACAGCCACCATGTTTTACCAATTCTCCGATGCACTTGAAGCAGCAAAACCTGGCGACATATTTATCTTTCGGGTGGAAGCTTCAATATTGGCAATGTTTATATTGATAAAAAACTATCCATTGTCGGGGCAGGACATTACCCATCGCATACCCAGGCCACAGGTCTTACCTTCCTGTCGGGGACTATTTATCTGCGCACCGGGGCCGATAATACCCTTCTTCAGGGGTTCTATCTTTCGGGCGATATCAGGTGGGGTACTATCCCCTCAAATAGTACCGTAAATCATATCAATATTATCAGGTGTTGCGTAAACAACATCTGGATGAGCCACGACGTAAACGCTACCTCGGCGTCCAACTCAAAGTTCATAAACATTCAGGAGAATATTGTAAGGGGCTCAGTTGGAGGCGGATATGCACAACAGGTTTCGATAACAAAAAATATTATCCATGACTATATTGCTAATTTCAATGGAGGGGTACTTATAACCAACAATATTTTTCTCAAGGCAGCTAACATTTGGGCTCAGGTAATCGTAAACGTGCAGTCAGGCATGTTTCAGAACAATATATTAATTGCTTCAGGCTCTTACATCGGTGGCGAAATATCAGGCAGTGGGTTTTACAACAACATTTTTTCAGGGGCGTTTACCATTCCCGCGGGTTGTTATGGTTCCGGCAATATAGTAAATAAGCCCCAGGGTGATATTTTTATTCAGCAAAGCGGAAATGTTTTCAGTTATGACCACAACAATCGGCTTAAACCCGAATCGGGCGGTATTGGTGCCGGAAGTGACGGGTTCAATATTGGCATTTATGGAAGTCCGGTTCCTTATAAAGACGGTGCAGTGCCATACACCCCGCATATTACATCACAAAGCATTTCAAGTGAATCAGATCCATCCGGTAAAATCAACATCAGCATTAATGTTAAGGCTCAGGAGAGATAATAGGTTTTATCCCTTCTGACAATCGAAACATTTAACATTAAAAATTGCTGATTATGAAAAGATTAACGGTATTGATCGTGTTTTTCATCAGTTTTTCAGTTGCTGCCCAGGAGCCTCTGATAAACCGCTATGAATATTGGTTCAACCAACATTTTGATGTAAGGAAAAAGGTTTCCGTTGCCCCATCATCCGGATCGTTGCTGCAATTAAATCTGATTGTAAATGACCTTCCTGTTGGGCTCAATGTGCTTGGTTTCAGGTTTGGCGATACCCAGGGGCAATTGTCGTCGCCCTTGCAGAGATATTTCTATAAAATACCGCAGGTAGCCCTTGCCGGTCAGCAGGAGAAAAAAATCGTTGGTTTCGAATATGGCTTTAACCAGGGCAAAATGGTTTTTAGCCCGGCAGAAGGAACCACCGTGTTTCATCTCGATGAGGTGGCAGATATATCAAGGTTGGCCGATGGATTAAATGTTCTGAACATACGGTTTCTTGACAACAGTGGATGGTGGTCGCCGGTTAAAGGACATTTTTTTCTTAAAATACCAATGTTTACAACGCCTGCCGATATGCAGCGAAAAATTACTGCCTATCAGTACAGGTTTAATTCAGGTAGTTTCAGTACGGTATATGTTGCATCGCTGGCTGATTTCTCCATTGACGATGCTTTCAATGTTGAAGCATTGCCGGTGGGTTTAAATGCAGTTTACATGCGTTTTCGCAACAATACAGGCAAATGGTCGCTCCGGTGGTGCGCTATTTTATTAAACAACCCGTTGCCTTCGGTGAAGGTAATTTTATTACCCGCTGCCAATATTGGTACAATAACAACCCGGCAGCTATAAATGAAGTTGATATAACTCCTGCCGCGCAGTTTTCGCAGTTGGAAATTTTCGATGTTTCAAAGCTGAGCGATGGGATCAATATGATAACCGTTCGTTTTTCTGACAACCGGGGAACCTGGAGTGCTCCTTTACCCAGGTTATTTTTTAAAACACCCGCACTATCCTTGGCAGGTAATATTAGAATCACTGCATGGCAATACTGGGTTGAAGATGCCCAGGGAAACAGGTTTAATGAAGATGGCAATTCTGGCATCAATACCCATTACCTGGATGAGCTTTCTGATCCATTATTGCTTGAAATGGATATTGACCTGAGGATGATTCCTGCCGGGGAGTATTTTCTGGTGGTGCGCTTTCTTGATTCCAGGGGAAAATGGAGCCCAGCTTTGAGTGAAGCCATCGAAAAATATATTCTCCCCCATGCGGCCTTTCTTGCCCTTCAAACCCAGTATTGCGAAGAAGGTACGGCAACTTTCATTAACAGAAGCGTAGATGCCGATACTTATTTGTGGGATTTTGGCGATAGCAATACCAGCACAGAAATAAACCCGGCTCACTTTTATGGTTCAACAGGCAATTATACTGTTAGCCTGAAAGCAACTCTTCAGGGAAACAATCAGGTTGGTTTCCTGGAAAAGCCAGGGTATATTTCCGTAAGCCCATTCCCCCAGTCTGCCTTTTCGTTTCAGGTATTGAATAATACTGTTAGTTTTAGTAACCTGAGCACCCCGGAAGCACAGTATTACTGGTCTTTTGGTGAAGGCAAGTTTTCTGATCAGAAGAGCCCGGTGCATACGTACCAAAGCCCCGGTGAATACAATACATGTCTGGCAGTAACTACAAAAGCAGGCTGTATTGCCGAGCTCTGTCAGCTGGTTGCAGTTGTTACAGGTCTTGAAAATGATGTTTCCGAGGGAATCATAAAGGCTTATCCTGTACCCTTTCATGATCGTTTGGTTGTTTCAGCTACCGGAAACCCCGGCTGGCAAAGCCTCGATGTTTATTCACACGATGGCCGGCGGGTTTATTCACAACTCATCAACCCCCAATTCAACGAATTTAGCATCAATACTTCAACATGGGTGCCCGGAGTATATCTGTTGGTGATTTATACCCATTCGGGCGAAAGAATATTGTTAAAAACTATCAGGGAGTAGTAAAGTTTTTCCAAAAAATAATTGAAAGAATTAATCTGCAGGTCATTAGCCCTTAATTCTATTCTAATCTCAACGATGCTTTTGCTACGAACCATAGGTTACTATTATATGGTTTCCTTCATCACTTAGTAATTCACCAGGTGGCTGATCTTCAGCTGTGCTTCATCTTCTCAACCAAACAAGTGAGCTTTTTCAGGGGTGTGTTTTTCAAAAGAAAAGCCCCGTTTTGCAACGGAGCCTTTCAAACAAAAACAAAAACAAAACAACAAAATCTGAACTTACTTCATCGGTACATTTGCCCGGTGTAGTGAGTATTGTAAAAGCAACTGGTCAACTTCGGGCTCATAAGCCAGTTTTTCCTGACGGGTAAACTGCATCAGCAAGGCAGGCGTAACTACCTGTTGGGTAGGAGTTTTTTTTATGAGAACATTTGCTACCGGCAGCGGTTCTTCAATGGGTTGCTCAGGATGCGATATGAACTCGATATTATGACCGCTTATGTCAGTAAAACTTAATTTTATCTCGGGCTTGCCGGCAAGTGCACTTTGTGTAGTGAATAGCAGCATTAAAGCCATCATTGAAAGAGTGATATTTGTTTTCATGATCGGGTTTATAAGGTAAAATCAGATAATTTATTTATGTGTAAATGGAGCGCAATGAAATCGGGCAACCAGTTAACTTCTTTGTGGCTCCTTATACATGCATAAGACGGTGCTGCCAGCCTCGATGTTACAAGAGGATTTGCCAATGAATGTAAAACCCCTTTTTGGTTTTTTAGGATAGGGTATTGCCGGGATTTTAATATTTTTGCACCCTATTAACAAATACAAGCTGTTGATAAACAATAAATTGTTCATGGCTTGTATCGTAACTGCTGATAAATGGCTCTATCACCACGCTATATTGCCTTCAATGCAGTTGCATTTTTACTAACATCACCCTTGCCACAGTGCTCAAAAGTTTTATTGAAAATATTGAACAAACCAATCTTTTTGAACCCGGCGACCGCATTTTGCTGGCGGTAAGTGGTGGGCTCGACTCGATAGTTATGACTCATCTTTTTGCCAGTGCGGGATATAACTTCGGTATTGCACATTGCAATTTCAAGCTCAGAGGAGAAGAGAGCGACCAGGATGAAGCATTTGTGAAAGAGCTTGCCCAATCTTTGGGCGTTGAGTTTTTTGTGAAGTCGTTTGATACTGTTGAGTATTCGCACGACAACGGGCTCAGCATACAAATGGCTGCCCGTTTTCTGCGTTATCAATGGTTTGAGCAGGTAAGAACCGAACACCATTTCCAGTATCTCGCTGCCGCCCACCACACCGACGATCATACTGAAACAGTGCTCCTTAATATGATCCGCAGCACCGGGCTTTATGGCCTTCAGGGCATACGTCCCAAACGCGACTGCGTGATCAGGCCACTTTGGCATTTCTCGCGGCATGATATTGAAGTTTATGCATTGAAGAATAATCTCTCATTCCGCGAAGATTCATCCAATTCGGAAACCCGGTACATTCGCAATAAGATAAGACACAAGGTAATACCCATCATCCGGGAGATCAATCCTGCTTTTAATGAAAGTATAACAAAGCTTTCGCGTATTGCTGAGGATACAATTCAGCTTCTAAACCACTTTACCCGCGAACATCTCAAAGAGTTCATTAAAAAGGAAGGAACCCGTACCTGGATCAATCTCGACGGCTTGCTAACCTATCCAGCCCGTGAACTGATACTTTACGAATTACTCAAGGAATATGGGTTTCAACCGGCAGTAGTTGAGAACCTGGCACGAAATATCGATGGACAAACCGGCAAAATGTTTTTCTCTCCAACACATGTTTGTTTGCTCAACCGCGATAGTTTGCTCATCTCACCGCTAAAGGAAACCGACCTGGATGAAAAGGTTGAAATCACCGACACTACGAACGAAATTGTTTGCTCGGGAGGCAAGTTTTTCTTTACTGTTCATAACGATTTTTTACTTGAAAACCTTTCGGGGGACTCACATGAGGCCTTTTTCGATCTGAACAGGATTAGGTTCCCCCTGCAGTTGCGACACCCTGCCGATGGAGATTTTTTCTATCCCATTGGCATGTCGGGGAAAAAAAAGATCAGCGATTTTCTTATCGATCGCAAAATCCCCCGCACTGATAAGTCGGCAATTTGGTTGCTTTGTTGCCATGACGACATCATGTGGGTAGCTGGCATGCGCCCCGACGATCGCTTTAAGGTAAGGAGTTCAACACGACAAGTACTGGTGGTGCGATATGAACCTTTTAACGATTAATCTATTTATACTTTTACATTTTAATATCGAATGTCTGCTATGTAAAAAATACTGCTTAAACCCCTTATATTGTTACAAATAAGAGAAAACCACCATTCAGAAAATACTGAATCCATCATAAACAGATATTCTTTATAATCATTACAATAAGAATCATTTTTATCGTACTAAAGATAGAATTACCCATTGCAATCATCATCACATCTAATCAAATACATATCTATCCTATGCATTATACATTAAGAACACTTTTTACAGCCCTTTTGGGGTTGATGCTATTGCTGCATAATGCTGGTGCACAAATACTGCAGCCGGTAACATGGAGTTTTTCGCAGGAGAAGGTAAGCGAAAATGTTTACGACATTAAGTTTACTGCCACCATTGATCCGGGCTGGTCCATTTACGGGCTCAATATTCCTGAAGGTGGACCTATTGCTACCGGTTTTGAGTTCAAAACTGTTAATGGGGTAAAATTTCTGGGCGAAATGAAGGCTCCCAAAGCAAAAGTGAAGTACGACCCCAACTTTAATATGGAGCTGTCGATGTACAGCGAGCGGCAGGTAACCTTTAGCCGCAGGGTTGAAGTAATCTCCGAAAGGCCTGGAACCGTTGGCGGAGAGCTGGTTTTTATGTGCTGCGATGCCACCTCCTGTCTTCCGCCCGACTATATCCCCTTTTCCTTTGGTTTGCCGGCACGCGGTGTTTTAGTCGCAGGGTCAGACAATTTAACCGGTGGTGGAGATGAACAGTTAGTAGCAGAACAAGATGAAGTTCAGCCATCTGACATGGTTGATGGAATGCCCGGGGAACAGAAGAACCAAGCAAGGATTGAAGGTGCAGAAAGCAATACGGTTGCTGCCCGCTCCTTCTGGAGTATGTTCATAACCGGTTTACTTGGCGGGCTGCTGGCGCTGCTTACTCCCTGTGTTTTCCCCATGATCCCGCTAACTGTAAGTTTCTTTCTACGCAATACAGAAAACAGGTCGAGTGCCATACGAGACGCTTTTTTCTATGGCTTTACCATTATTTTCAGTTATGTGGTATTAGGGCTGGCAATCTCGGTAATCTTTGGCGCCGGTACCCTCAATGCTTTGGCTACCAGTCCTTGGTTCAACCTGTTCTTTTTTGCCCTTCTATTATTCTTTGCTGCCTCATTCTTTGGCGCCTTCGAACTTACCCTGCCTGCCAGCTGGTCTACAGCCCTCGATTCCAAAGCCGACAAAACCGGGGGTATTCTGGGAGTTATCCTTATGGGGTTTACCTTTGTGCTGGTATCATTTTCCTGTACCGGCCCCATTGTGGGCTCTTTGCTGGTAGATGCAGCCACAGGCGGAAATATTTTCGGCCCTGCAATAGGTATGTTGGGCTTTAGCCTTGCCCTTGCCGTTCCTTTCAGCCTTTTTGCGGTTTTTCCCACAGCATTGAAATCTTTGCCCAAATCGGGGGGCTGGATGAATGCAGTAAAAGTAGTCCTGGGCTTTATTGTGCTGGCCTTCGCCCTTAAATTCCTGGGTACAGCTGATGCAGTAGCCCAGTGGGGTTTTCTCGACCGTGAAGTATTTATCGTATTATGGATAGCAATATTCCTGCTTCTGGGGCTTTATCTCATCGGAAAGATAAAATTTGCTCACGATAGCGACCTTAAATACCTGAGTGTGCCCCGGCTTATGCTTGCAATAGTAAGCTTTGCCTTTGTGTTTTACCTTTTGCCCGGCTTATGGGGCGCGCCCCTGAAAGCGGTCAGTTCCTTTTTACCATCGTCTGTAACACAGGATTTTGACCTTAGCCGTAATGTTGTTTCACCGGCAACCCCAAATGAGAGTGGTATTTATGTGGGTAGCAGTGTTAAAACCGGCCCTCATGGCCTGCTCGCCTTTACCGATTATCAGGAAGGCCTTGCTGCCGCCCGTAAAGCAGGGAAGCCAATATTTCTCGATTTTACCGGGCTTGGCTGTGCCAATTGCCGTAAAATGGAGGCCAACGTTTGGTCTGATCCACAGGTACAGGACTACCTGAGAAACAATTTCATAAAGATATCCCTGTTTGTTGATGATCGCACATCACTTCCTGAATCGGAGCAGTTCGTATCGTCTGCCATGGGTCGCGAACGCACCATAAAAACGGTAGGGCAGAAGTGGAGCCTGTTTCAGGCAGAGCGCTACAACATTAATACTCAACCCTACTATGTGATCCTTGATCATGATGAAAAGATGCTTGTGGCTCCCCGGGGTTACGATCTCAATGTGCAGTCTTATCTGGAGTTTCTCCAGGCAGGTCAGGATGCTTTTTACAAGTGATCTTTTGGTCAAGGTTGTTTTGCCTTTTGGGAAATATTCCCAAATGCAAAATGCCAGATTGGAAAACAAAGATTTTTGTATTCACCCAAAAGAAAGTTTTCAATATCAACACTCATCAGTGCGGATTATCTTCAGATAGTCTGGCAACAGGAAAAAGAAAATGGTAAATAGAAAAGAAGAAAATACTAACCCAATAATTCAAATCTCATTTTTACGAAAAATGGTTTTATACGTAATTGTTTTGCTGTCCATATCGTGTTCTTTGTTCGACCCTCCAGGAGATGATAAGAATTATTTTGTTGCAGATTATGATATGGAAAATCTGCCCGTAACATATACTTTTATCGGTCCTTTTGATTTTGGCCCGGTTTCAAATCTTCAAATTAACGAGGCATCGGGGATGGTTGCTAGCCGTCAGTTTTCAAATTTTCTATGGGTGCAAAATGACAGTGGCGACCTTAACCGCATTTTCCTGATGGGTACTGACGGTAAGTATCAAGGAACAGCTACTATTGATGGCGCTCAGAACCGCGACTGGGAAGACATTGCCATTGGGCCTGGACCCACTAATGGAATAGATTATGTTTATGTTGGCGATATTGGCGATAATCACAGCCAATACAGGGTGAAGAATATATACCGCTTCCCCGAGCCCGATATTCGTACCTTTGCCGAACCCTCGCGAAGTATTGAAGTTAAAGACGCTCAGCGCATATCATTTGTTTTTCAGGGTGATGTGAAAATGGATGCCGAAACGTTGCTTGTTGATCCCTGGACGGGTGATATTTTTGTGGTAACCAAAAGAGAATTACCAGCAACCGTTTATCATCTTCCTTTCCCGCAATCCACCACCGGAAGAATTACTGCCAAAAAATATGGCACCTTGCCCTTCACCATGGCTGTTGGGGGCGATATATCGCCCGATGGCAAAATGATTATCATCAAAAACTATGATCATATATTCTTATGGACCCGCAACGAAGGCGAAACTCTCGCAGATGCTTTTTTGCGGCAACCGGTAAAACTGGTTTATGTTAAAGAACCCCAGGGAGAAGCCATTGCCTTCGCCCCCGATAAGAGAGGCTATTATACCCTTAGTGAGGCGGTTGCGGGAGAAACACCACGACTTTTTTTCTACCGGAATACTGCCCCCTGAAAATCATAGGAACAACCCGAAATTAACTACCTGTAAGTTCGCAAAGGGCAAACCAGGCCATCAGTCCCGAGCCGGTTTCCAGAGCACTTTCATCTATATCGAAGGTGGGCGTATGGATATTGGAAACAACGCCCAGCTTTTCGTTGCGGGTACCCAGGCGATAGAAACATGCCGGTACCTGCTGCGAATACCAGGCAAAGTCTTCTGAAGTCATCGAAAGTTCGAGTTCAACAAGGTTTTCTGAACCTGCATATTCAGCAGCATACTTACGGAAATTATTGGTTAGTGAAGCGTGGTTGATAAGGAATGGGTACCCCTTAAGGATATTAACATCGCAATCGCCACCCATAGAACGGGCAATGCCTTTAGCAATGGCTTCAATTTTCTCATGCGCCAGAGCCCTCCATTCTTCGTTAAAGGTGCGGAAAGTGCCCTCTATTTTTACTTCTGATGGGATAACGTTGGTACGACCATCGGCAGAAATTTTTCCAAACGACAGTACAGATGGTATCCAGGGGGTGCCGTTGCGGCTTACAATCTGCTGTAAACCAACAATAATGTGCGATGCTATCAGCACCGGATCGATAATGTTTTGAGGCATTGCGCCATGTCCCCCTTTCCCTATTACCTTTAAGTATATCTCGTCGGCTGATGCCATATAAATTCCGTTCCGCACCCCAATCTTACCAACAGGGATCATTGGCGCCACATGTTGTCCGGCAATTCCATCTACCCTGGGGTTCTCCAGAATCCCTTCCTTTATCATCAGGCTGGCGCCACCGGGTACGCTCTCTTCCGATGGCTGAAAAACAAGCTTTAAGGTACCGCCCCAATGAGGAGAAGTAGCCTGAAGAATGCGTGCCGCCCCCAGTAGACATGCCATGTGAGCATCGTGGCCACATGCATGCATGGTGCCCTGGTTTATAGATTTATATGGTGCCTGCCCCGCTTCTTCTATAGGAAGGGCATCCATATCGGCCCTGAGCGCAAATACTTTGCTGCCGGGCTTTTCCCCTGTCAGAACAGCGACCACTCCTGTGCCCGCAATGCCCGCCTTGTAAGGTATTCCCCAGTTTTCAAGGTTCTGCCTTATAAAAGCCGAAGTGGCGTGCTCCTGCATGGATAGTTCGGGGTGTATGTGAAGATGCCTTCTTATTGCCTGAATTTCGCTGAAATATTCTTTTGCCAGTTGCTTAATTCGTTCAACACTGATCTGCATGGGAAAGGTTTTTGGGGATTTGCATTTTTCTTACCGGCTGTAAAGTTACATATTTGAAAAAATTTGCTTAGGTTTGCTTACAATAATTCAATGATTTAATAAAATCACCACAACATGCTTAAAATTAAAATATTTACATTTAATTCCTTTCAGGTAAACACCTATCTGCTATACAACGATACTCTGGAATGTGCCATCGTAGATGCCGCCTGCTATTCGCCCAAAGAACATGAACAACTCAGGCATTTTATTTCAAATGAAAATCTTAAACCGGTTATTCTGTTGAATACCCATTGCCATATCGACCATATTCTGGGCAACAATTACGTATATGATACCTGGGGTCTGAAGCCGGTAATGCACCCGGATAGCACCAATTTTCTCAATGCCGCCCTTGGTTATGCCGAAACTTATGGGTTTAAGGTTTCAAAGCCGGTAATGCCGGAGCAGTTTCTGGCCGAGGGCGATACTGTAAGTTTTGGGAACAATATTCTAAAAGTACTTGAAACCCCCGGTCATGCCGCAGGTAGTATCTGCTTCCACAATGAAGCACAAAAGTTTGTGATTGTTGGCGACGTTCTGTTCAGCAACAGCATAGGCCGCACCGACCTGCCTACCGGAAACTACGATCTTTTAATTTCATCCATCCGCAAAAAATTATTTTCGTTGCCCGATGAAACCACCGTTTATTGCGGTCATGGACCATCTACTACCATCGGTTACGAAAAAACACATAATCCTTTCTTATAGTATTATAGCTTCCTGCTTTTAAAAAAATTAAACATAGGAATCAAACCTGTTGGCCCAATCGGCTATACTTTCGGAAGAAATATTGCGCATACACTTAAAATGCCCTCTGGGGCATTTTTTATATCCTATTTTACTGCATGGGCGGCACGAAAGGTCGGGCACTTCAAATATTCTGCTGCGGTGGCGGTTGTGGTAACCGGGGAAGTAGGGATACATGCCGAATTCTGGTACTGTGTTGCCCCACACCGAAGCAATGGGTTTGCGAAATGCTGCAGCAATATGCATAAGTCCTGTATCGTGGGTAATTACAGCAATGGCTTGCTGCACAACAGATGCCGACATATTCAGGGAGAATTTTCCGCAACCATTAAATATTCTTTCAGGAGAAGTGGCTTCAATCATCTGGCCGGCTTCCATATCATCAGGGCCTCCCAGTAAAACTACCGGTTTGTTGATCATACTGCAAATTTCCGCAATTTTTTCGGCAGGAAGCCGCTTGGTAAAGTGGGTGCCGCCAATTACAAAGGCAATAAAACCTTTGTTAAAAGGTGCTCCCCAGGTTCTGATGTCGATGGTTTCGATGGCAGGAATGAAAAAATCGAGCCCTTCGCCGTCGTTGCTTATGCCTAGTGGCCGGGCAGCTTCCATTAGCCGGTCAACAATATGTATTCCGGGCATTACATCCATTTTAAAGTTGGTAAGCAACCATTTGCGCAGATTAAGTTTAAAAAACGACCGGGAAGGTTTTCCTAATGCCCTTTTTACTTTCAGCGAACGAAGGTTTTTATGGAGATCAACAACAAAATCGAAGTTCTCCTGCTTCAGGGTTTCAATTACTTCAGCAAGGTTGTTGTCGAGCACATGGATTTTGTCAATGTAAGGATAATTTTGGGCAAACGACAGGAATTGCTTTTTGGTAAGAAAATGTGTTTCAATTTCCTGGCCAGGGATTTTTTTCAGGCAGCGCAACACTGGTGTGCAAAGAACAATATCGCCGATTGAACTGAAACGTATTACCAGAACTTTCATAAAGTTTTATTCAATTGATGTTTTTAGGTAAGGCGGCACAAAAATAATCAAAACAATTTACCCGGTTTAGGCACGTATGTATTGCGATGATGATAATTTGATTTAAATTTACAAACCGTCAACAGTAAAATATTTTCAGTCATGGGAAAAATACTCGGCCATTTAGAACCTGCAGCAGTCTGGAGTTTGTTTGAGGAGATCTGTTCAGTGCCCCGTCCATCCAAAAAAGAGGGAAAAATCCTTGAATGGCTTACCCGCTTTGCCATTGAACATAGCCTCGAATACTCGCGCGACACCGTGGGGAATATGGTAATCAGGAAACCCGCCACTAAGGGACTGGGGCAAATTCAGCCTCTGGTAATGCAGTCGCATGTAGACATGGTATGCGAAAAAAATGCCGATGTGAAGCACGATTTCGACAACGACCCTATTACCCCATGGGTAGATGGCGAATGGGTGAAGGCCCGTGGCACCACCCTTGGTGCCGATAACGGCATTGGTATGGCATTCGCCCTGGCCATACTGCAATGCACCAATATTCAGCATGGCCCCATTGAGTGTCTGTTTACTGTGGATGAAGAGACCGGACTCACCGGTGCTTTTAAACTGGAACCTGGTTTTGTGCAAGGCAGGCTTATGCTGAACCTCGACTCAGAAGACGATGGGGAATTGTGCATTGGTTGCGCCGGCGGACTCGATACCGTGGCTACTTTCCGGTTTCAAAGGGTCAGTACAGAACCCGATCATATTGCCTATCGGATCAGGATTAGTGGATTGCAGGGTGGCCACTCGGGTGAAGATATCAATAAGGGGCGCGGTAATGCCAACAAAATACTTAACAGGCTACTCTGGAGTTTCGAAAGGATGTTTGAAATGCGCCTTGCCCAAATTGATGGGGGAAACCTGCGCAATGCCATTGCACGTGAAGCATTTGCACTGATCTCCATCCCCCGAAAGTTTCAGAAAGACTTCGAAATAAAATTTGACGAGTTTGTTCATGATATTGCCTTCGAACAAAAAACCAACGAGCCGGGACTGAAAATTTCCCGTCAGGAAACGGCTTTGCCCGATTGCCTGCTCGATTTTCAGACTCAAACCCGTTTGTTGTCGGCATTGTATGTTTGCCCCCATGGGGTAATGGGTATGTCGCCCGATATACCCGGACTGGTTGAAACTTCTACCAACCTTGCATCAGTAAAAATGACCCCGGGCGAGATTATCATCTCCACGAGTCAGCGCAGTTCCATTGCAACCCTTAAAAGAGACGTTGCCGATATGACCGGCAGCGCTTTTACCCTTGCCGGTGCACGTGTAAAACATGGCGATGGTTATCCGGGATGGACTCCCAACCTCGACTCGAAAATGCTGGCGGTCATGAAGAATGCCTACCTTTCACTCTTTGGCAAAGAGCCCAAGGTAATTGTTATCCATGCTGGCCTGGAATGTGGCCTTATTGGTGAAAAATTTCCTGGTATGGATATGATATCCTTTGGCCCTACCATGCGGGGTGTTCATTCGCCCGACGAAAAACTAAACATTGCCTCGGTGCAACGAAGCTGGGCCATTATCCTTGAAACACTGCGGAATATCCCGGCTGTTCAGTGATAATTGCCAGGAACAGTTCAGACATCATTGCCCGCAGCAAGGATCAGTTTCCAGGCATCGTTTGCCTGATGGTTTTCGAGCAATTCTTTGGTGCGGGTATGAAGAATAACGAAGTATTTATCGCTGGGAGCAGCACGCAGATTACTTAAGAAGTTTTTTATTTCCGGTTGACTCATGTATTCATGTATCGTGGCTTCATCGGGCAATTGCGCTACACCGGCCAGCATTGCAAGATTATTGCCCGTTAGTATGGTACTATGCCGCAAATGCTCAGCAAGATTGTCGAAACCAATGGCAATTTCGGCCGGGGGTTGTTTGATGGAGAATATACTTCCCACATCGGCCCGGCAATAGTTAAAACCTCCCAGTCGGCCCACCATTTCAATTTTTGCAGGGTCAACATACCCGTCAGAACCAAATATATTTTCGTCGATATGCATCAAAACAGCCTGGGCAATGATAAGGGTGGCTTCACCTTCTTCATCGCCCAGGGGTTTTATTTCCAGAACTTTACATTCGTATTGTGCCGGCGACTCTTTTACTCTGTATGGCTTCACCTTTTGAGAGGGAAGGGGGGTTAACCCGGATTTATTAAACTCATTGATACCGGCATCATATTGAACCCCACAAATAGCCATTTGCCGTGCCATGGGGTAGTTTACAAGGTTAATCACCACTTCGCCGGTTTCGCGTGCATTGCGCAGGGTGTCCTTCTCCGAGCCATCGTTGCGCGAGCCGTGTGCTCTGAATGAAACTACATCGCAAGATGGAGTTTCAATGCTGTAATT
>JBBISA010000034.1:0-42512 GCA_037441525.1 Bacteroidota bacterium | reverse complement strand
ACTGTACAAAATTAAAATGTTAATTTATGTCCAGCTAATTAGGGGGTTAAGACACCGACCAGTCTGTATACACCTGGATGGGAAATACCACCACCTGGGCTGCACTCAACAATATGCCCCCCGGTACCATGGCTGGAAACTGGATAGGCATGTATAATGGCTTGCAGGGCGGGCGACTGGAAAAAACAAAAGAAGCCTGGATATGGTCCTATTCATTTGAGCCTATTAAAGGCCTCACCTACAATTGGAATCCTGGTGTTTGGATTAATGCGGCTCGTACCGAAAATCACCTGCAGCATTTACATGTTGGCAGAAACTTAAGGTTTTCGGTCAGTAGTGCCGGCCAGGTATCGGGCGAGGTTACCTTGCGTATAAAAAGTAAAACAAGTGCGGTAGTGGAGCAGGAACAGTTTTATCTTAATTCTGCATCTATCAGGGGTTCTTCAGGGTTTATTTATCTTGCGCCAAATCCGGCAAAAGATGTGGTTCATATTTTTTCTCCTTATTCGGTTCAATCGGTTCAGGTTATTGACATGAATGGAAAAATGATTATTGATGAGGTTTCTGATGGTTCGGTTCAACTTGGCGGTTTACCGGGGGGTAGTTATTTAGTTAAAGTGGTTACCAGCCAGGGTTTATTCTCAAGGCAACTTATTGTTGAGTAATTGCTGCAACTGAAGAAAAGCTAAATATTGACAATATAATTTCAAACGCTGCAAAATATGTATCCAAAATTTATTGTAAATGAAAACCGGCTGATCATAGGCATGGCATTTCAGCACCGGATGCTGGCACGCAACCACAATAGCACTCTGGGTGGTGGGTGGTGGCACATTGATGAAGCCACCCAACGGATTTGGCTTTATGCCAGCAGCCAGGTTTTTGGTCCCGTAAAAAAGGAAATCCTTAAAGAAATTATCGCAAAGGGAAACCATGATTATCCGGGATATTCCTTCTATTTCAGCCGTGAATCATCGCTGGAAGCAGCTATGGAAAACAGCGAAAGGCTTTAATGTTTGCGGGGTGGCTTATTAAATACCCAATGCCAGTTTCATCTTCTTCCTGCTTTTATCGTTACCGGGTTTGCATAATCATTCCAGTAAGCGGCGGCGGTTTCGGACTCCATCTGGCCATTAAACACTATAAGTCTGTAACTCAAAACATAAGTATTGCCAGGTTTTAACTCCCAGGATGTGTTGCGGGTGGGAGAAAAATTGATGAAAACATCTCCCCGGCCACCGTTTCCATCAGAGGGCCATACACGCAATGGTTCGGGGTGGTTGTAATTGGCAGGATTTCCCATAAAGAGTATGCCGGCTCTTCCCTGTGGGGTTTCGCCCGAAACAATGCACCATCGCGCTCTCTGGCCATCGGCCTGGTCGCGGTTGAGCCCCTCTGAGGTGATAAAATCAGATGTCTGGTTGGTCCAGCGGGCCGTTCCTCTGAATACAAATCCACCATAACGGTATTCTTCAAGGGTAATTTTATCGCGAGGGGTAAGATGAAACTCAAATTCAACCATGAAAATATCCTTATCCATATTAAAGGAACGGATAATGTGCCTTTCGGCCATGGCTACCGTCTGGCGGGTCGATTCGGGCCAGGCAACATGATTATGCAGAAACTCCATTTGGGCAAAAACATCACCTTGCCGGGTATTGAGCACCCTGGCATGCTGAACAGTCCCTTGCCGCTTTTTCAGGTTCCAGAAATCAACTTCCTCAGCCTGGAAGGTTGTTTTGGCCCACGGATTCCAGATACCATAATGGTGAATATGGTCTTTGGGTTGAATTTCGGTAAGAACAGCACCATTGGGAGCAAATAGGGGGTGCACAAAGCCGCTGCGCCTAAAGGCTTCATCTTCGCCCGGGGGTGGCATTAGGGTTGAAGCGTTATAGCGTAGCACATTTCGATGGCTCTTCTTCAGAATAAAAGCTCCATCACTGTTGAAAACTGATTGACTTTTCCCCTTTTTCAGGTCGCGTTTGTTTACCAGCTCATAAATAAGTTGTGTCCCTGCCGATACCTCATCAGGCAATTGCCAGTACATTCTTCTGCGTTTGGTTTTTACAATCTGAATGGGCACAGGTATTCTTTCCGAACCATCCTTTAGGTACAGAACCAGTTTATTGTCGTTGATATTGCTAATGGAATCAAGATCAACCGAAATCACTGTCTGAAACCTTTTAAATTCTCCGGTATTAATCGTGATTTTTACCGGCAGATGGTCAGAACAACCTGAAAACGAGTGTAAAATAATAATTCCAGAAATAAGAAGAATAGTTTTCATGATTTTTTTGCTTTTAGAGCCATCAAAATGCACTAAAAATTTTCTGTTATCTTTTCAGTGCGTGCAGTAAATTAAAATATCCGGTTGAAATCAGATCACTTCCGCAAAAATAAATTATTGCTGACTTTGGATTGCTCTGAACTTTGCAAGTGGAGCATTTCTCTCGCTTACAAACACCAGTATATCATCTGTAATAATAAACCCCGCTGTTCTTTCCATGGCTCTAAAAAACATTGTTTCGGTTTCCATTTCGGGGCAGGCCATTTTTGTGGCACCCACAGGTGCAAACGAAAGCTTGTTTTCTGCGCCCGTTGCCCAGGTGCTGAAAAAACGGTTGCAACTGCTGTTGCCTGAAACATTTCCTTCTGCCGAAAACTCAATATAGGGCTCGGAATTGAGATGTTTTTTGCCAGGTATTGCTTCACCATAGAGTTCAATAAGTTGCCAGCCGATTCCTGTGAGAGTGGTATAAAATTTTTCGAGCCGGTAAAACTGCGCAAGATTACCGGTAATCCGTTTCCCTTTGCGGTCGTGCTGCAAAAGAAACCCTTCTCCCACAGAGTATATCACAGGTTTTAAGGCACTATTTTCATCTGGATATATTGTAATGGTGTTACCATCATCGTTCCAGCGGAAATTACCTGACCTTTCAAATACTTCATTGCTTTTACCAATATATTGTTGCTTCAGACTAAAAGTAAGGTCATCATTAAGTTTTAAGATAGTTTTTATCCCCTCACAATCAGTACAAGGAAGCACTCCTGTATATATCCCTTGCCAGTCGAGGGCAAGTTGCGATGTATGCATATCGGGCCTGCCCTGGTGCTCAACATGCCTGCTTTGCTGGCGACAAGAGAACAGGGTTAGAAAAATGAACAGAATCATCAGAGTTCTTTTTATCATAGGGTGAAATTTTTAGCGAAGATAAATCATTGCAAGTAATAACCAAAACAAGGGTTAAACCTGTCCGGGTTATGAAGCTTTCGGTACAAAACAGCACAACAGGGCATTATTTCAGGTAATTTGCAGCCAACGTTTAGTAAATAAAATACTTTGCTGCCTTTTCTACAAATGCCGGGATATGATTATTCCACAATGGCAGAATGTCTTCAACCAAAAATCGTTTCTCAAATTGCTTTCTCACCTTATCGGTTCCGCAAACTTTATCAAACATATCGAGCCTTGTGGGGGCCATCTGGAAGACGTTTTTGTCAGGATGCATTTTTCGGATTTCCTGCAACACATAAAATTGAATCAGGGAAAGAGGGGCTGCCATTGCGTCGGTAAGATGCACCTGAACCCCCCACATGCGTTTATCTTTCATGTCGGTATAATAGGGTCGGAAATGGATAGGCCGGAAAATAATCCCGGGCAATCTAAGGGTGTTTAAACGGCTGGCAAGCATTTGGGGGTCGGTAATCCATTCAGCTCCAAAAAGCTGGAAAGGCAGCGTAAATCCCACCCCATTGCTGATGATGTACAATTCGCCCACAATACCCGAAATGGGGTAAAAAACCGCAGAATGGGCATGGGGAATGTGTGGCGACGACATAACCCAGGGTAATCCTGTATCCTGAAACTGCATTTCGCGATTCCATCCCTTCATTTCAATTACTGTTAATCGGGGCTGTACTTCATTGGCAAGAAGTTTTTCACCAATGAGAAATCTGGCAAGCTCCCCAACGGTAAAACCATGCACATAGGGAATAGGAAACTGGCTTACAAACGAAACAAACTTTTCTTCCACCAGGGGGCCTTCAAACTTTTTCCCCCCCAAGGGATTAGGCCTGTCGAGCACCATGAATTCGATACCGTTTTCACCGGCAGCCTCCATGGCCAACCCAAGGGTGCTTATGTATGTATAGGAGCGTGATCCAATATCCTGAATGTCATAAACAAGTATATCTATGCCACGAAGCATCTCGGGTGTGGGCTTTCGTGTGCGGCCATACAGACTGAACATGGGAATACCGGTTTTTGGGTCGTTCTGGTTTTGGATATACTCGCCGGCCGGGTAATCGCCCCTTACACCATGCTCGGGGCCATAAAGAGCAACCAATCTAACATTGGGCGCTGTAGCCAGAATATCAATGGTTGACTGCAACCGGCTATCAACACCCGTAGGATTGGTAATAAGACCGACCCTTTTGCCTTGCAGGGGGGCAAAATTCATTTCGTGTAATACCTCAATTCCCGCAATTACCTGCCCTTGCGAAAAAATGGATGGCATCACTGTAAGCAGAAAAATAATAAATCTGTTCATTTTGGTTGTTAATATTGGTAATTAGCGAATGTATTTAATCAATAATAATACCGGAGCGATAAGGCTAAAAACCTGCCCATAGTCATTTTTTAGGGTGTAAGCCAAAATTAAACACAAAAATCGATAAAGTTCAAATGGTTACCTTTTTAACAAGCCTGAAAGCTTAGCTCTTTAAGCGTTCGATATTGCCTTTATCGAAATGGTATCTGGCATCGCTGCCATTGTACATTGTTTGCTTTTATTTTGGCTCTATATAATGCAAGTCACTTCATGTCCGGTCATTGTAAGAGTGAAGCACCATCAGAGAAAAAAGAATTCCGATGTGGTTCGAAGAGAACCACATCGCTTTATGCGCAATAGCTTATCTTTGTATAATATTCTTTGATAGTGGTTTTATCTTTAGTCAGTCAGGTTCTTTTTGTCTCTTCATCACCATTAAGTTAATATTTATCAAAACAGTGTTATGATCAGAAAAATCTCTAAAATCGACCGCGCTTCAGTTGATTATACAAGCGTCGAAAAATCCTTCATAGAAAAATCGGGAATTTCGGAAATTACCACCGACATCCCTTATATCATCGTGGATAATTTTCCGAAACTTGGGTTTATTACATCTCTTAGATTTTTGGAGTGGGTTGCAGAAAACCCAGATGGTGTAATCAGTCTGCCAACAGGAAAAACACCCGAGTTTTTCATCAGGTGGACCGATTATATGCTTAAAAACTGGGAGAATAAACAGGGTGCTGCCCTGCGAGAGCAATACGGGCTAAAAACTGAAAAAAAGCCCGATTTGAGGGGGTTGCAGTTTGTTCAGATTGATGAATTTTATCCTGTCAGCAGCCACCAACACAACAGTTTTTATTATTATGTAAACAATTTCTATATACGGGAATTTGCTTTGGATAAGTCCAAGGCCCTGCTAATCAACAGCGACAATATACCCCTTGTCGATAACAGGCATTTCAGCGATGTGTTCCCAACCGGTGTAATCGACCTTTCGTTGAGATACCGCGAAGCCCGCTCGCCAATGGAGGAGATTCAGCAGAAATCTGTTTTTTTGATTGATGACTGGTGTAGCGATTACGAGCAGCAAATACGCGATAAAGGCGGGATCGGGTTTTTCCTGGGCGGTATAGGGCCCGATGGCCATATCGCATTTAATGTAAGGGGTTCTGACGAATTCAGTACCACCCGCCTTACAGCAACCAACTTCGAAACCCAGGCTGTGGCTGCAGGCGACCTCGGGGGTATCGAAATCAGTAAAAACAAACTGGTTATTACTATCGGACTCGAAACCATTACTTATAATCCTGATGCAGTGGCAATTATCATTGCCGCCGGCGAAGCAAAAGCCGGGGTTGTGAAGCAATCCCTCGAAAACAAAATGTCAAACCTGTATCCGGCATCTGTGCTTACAAAATTGCGAAACGGAAGGTTTTATCTTACGCAGGGAGCTGCCTGTCAGTTAACTGATATGGTCAATCGCTATTTCAGGTCGGGGGAATGGAGCCATGAAAAAAGCGAAAAGGCGGTAGTTGATCTTTGCAAGAAAATCGGAAAATTTGGTCAAAGGCTTATTTTTGACGACCTTGTAAATGACCCCATCACCAAAATGATACCCAATATAGATGAATCCATTGTTCAGGGGGTAATGAATAGCATTGAAGCGAAAATTCATCGTGGACTAAGGGTTGAAGAAAACCAGGTTTTTCTGCATACCGGCCCGCACCACGACGACATTCCTCTGGGTATTCTTCCTTTTATTACCAAACACATCAGCAACCCCACCAACAGGTTTAAGTTTGCAGTGCTTACAAGTGGTTTTACTGCTGTTACCAATCGTTTTGTTATCGATTTACTGGCCGATACCAAACGCCTTATTGACAAAGGCTTGATCCAGATGATTAATTATCCTGACTTTTTTGAAGCAGGCTATAAGCTAAAGAGCGATAAGGATGTTTATCATTACCTCAACAACGTTGCATCGGGCAATGCCGATGAATGTCGAAGGGGAGTATGCCACCGGATAGTAAGAGCCCTGGTCGAAACCTTTAATGTTAAAAGTATCGACCATTTGCGTGATACCCTCAATGAGGTGATTGTAATCCTGAAGAAAAGTTACGACGGAGAAAAGAACCCTCCAAAAATTCAACAACTCAAGGGGATGATCCGAGAATTCGAGGAAGAACTTGTTTGGGCTCATTTTGGTGTTCAGGTGAAGAATGTTGAGCACCTGAGACTGGGATTTTATAAGGGAGAGATATTTACTGAACAACCCAAACTTAACCGGGACGTGGAGCCGGTGCTGAAACTGCTTCGCGACGTGAGGCCAACCGTTCTCAGCCTTACCTTCGATCCTGAGGGGAGTGGCCCCGACACCCATTACAAGGTTCTTCAGGCAACGGCCGAAGCTCTCAGACTCTGGAAGCAGGAAGAAGATCTTTCGCAATTGCGTATTTGGGGCTATCGCAATGTCTGGTATCGTTTCAATCCTGCCGACGCCAATATTATTTTCCCCGTTTCGCTCAATGCACTGGCCGAGTTAAACGATTCATTTACAAACTGCTATGTAAGCCAGGTTGATGCTTCTTTCCCAAGCCACGAACTTAATGGCAAATTTAGCGCCCTCGCTCAAAAAATATGGGTGGAGCAACTTAAAGACGTTCAGCTGCTGCTGGGGAAAAATTATTTCTATTTGAATGATGACCCCAGAATAAGAGCCTGCCATGGGCTGCTTTTTTTAAAAGAAATGAGTGTGGACGAGTTCCTGAGCCATGCCCGCGAACTGAGGGAGTCAATGGAAGGAATGGTTGTCGAACCCTGATAATTTATTGTTCCAAAAACTCTTTGGCAGGGGGGGGTGTGGGGCTGCTAATCTGCGAATTATATACAGCACCACTACAACTGCAACGAGGCTTACCAAGGCAACCCAAAAACCTCCGCTCCCTTTTCCAATATTCTCTATGGCGGTTTCTGAAATCTTATTCTTATAAAAATAGAAAGCAAGAACCGCAACTGCATTATTGACGAAATGTGCCACCATTGCAGGCCAAAGGCTTTTGGTGTATATCACCAGGTAACCAAAAAATATACCCAGAACCAAACGCGGGAAAAACCCGAAAAACTGGAAATGAATGGCGCTGAATATGATAGCTGTAATCCATACTGCTGCATGACTATCGCCGGTCCAACGTTGAAATATCCGCATCAAAACCCCCCTAAACATGAATTCTTCGCCAATTGCCGGTATGATGGCAATTAGAAAAAGGTTAAACAGTAACCCTGATATAGTTTCTACAGTAAGGAAAGTATGGGTAAGCTCCTCGGCAGCTTTTTCAGTATTTCTCATCCAGTTTTCAATCCCTTTTAATCTCTCCGGGAAATGCATCTGAAGGTTTTGTTCTATGAGAAAATTGATAAACGGAAGGGAGAGGAAAAGTAAGATTATTGACAGGAATAATATCCTTGCAGAGGGAATATATTGCAGAAAAAGGTATTTTTTTATGTTCAGGCCAAATGCCCAGGCAGCTATCAGCGATGGAATGATAAACATCCCAAGATGACTGATAAATTGAAGGTACTTCATGAAATATGTATACAAACCGTCATTGCGGTCAATCCCTTCAAGAAGCTGAAAAAGAGTTTTATCCACAAACGGCAGGGCGGCAATATAGCCGGTGATCATTAATATTATCGTTATAAATAATGCAATTCCAAAGGTAGCTACCAATTGAGCCGAAGGATGAATATCGCCTAATAATGCCCTTTTTTCCATGGTGTATAGTACTTTTGCAATTCCTTGATGGGAAATGTTTTTGGGTTTATTGGTTGTTTTGTTACTGAATCCCTGCCATACAAGGCCATGCAAACCTAAGCTATTTTTCACTGTCCGGTTTTACAAAACAATATAAAAAATGCACTATTCACGAAAGGTAACCATCGGCAATATAACTTTCGAAAATATTCCACTGATTCTGGCTCCTATGGAGGATGTGACTGATCCGCCATTCAGGGTACTATGCCGTGAAGAGGGTGCAGATTGGGTGTTTTCAGAATTCATTTCATCCGATGGTCTTATCCGCGATGCTTCAAAAAGCCTTGTTAAACTCGATATTTACCCTGGCGAAAGACCTGTTTCCATTCAAATATTTGGCTCGGATATTCCTTCAATGATTAAGGCCGCTCAAATAGTAGAGGAAGCTAAACCCGATTTTATCGACATCAATTTTGGTTGCCCGGTTCGAAAGGTTGCGGTTAAGGGGGCTGGCGCCGGAATGTTGCAAAATATACCCAAAATGATTGAAATGACCCGTATGGTGGTAAATGCGGTCAAAACTCCCGTAACAGTGAAAACCCGTTTGGGGTGGGACGAACACTCGAAAAATATTGTTTCTATTGCCGAACAATTACAGGATGTTGGTATTGCCGCACTCACTATACACGGGCGAACCCGAAGCCAGTTTTATACCGGCACTGCCGACTGGACGCTCATTGGGGCAGTAAAAAACAACCCGCGAATGTATATTCCTATTATTGGAAATGGTGACATTGAGGATGGAGCATCGGCTATCAAAGCTATTAATGATACTGGTGTCGACGGGATTATGATCGGCAGGGCTGCTATAGGAAATCCCTGGGTGTTCGGGCAGATAAAACACTTTTTATCTACCGGTCATGAACCTAACGCCCCCACTATTGCCTTGAGGGCTGCCATGTGCCGGCGCCATCTTGAAATGTCGGTTCAATGGAAAGGTGAACGAACCGCAGTGCTGGAAATGCGGCGCCATTACTGCACCTATTTTAAGGGAATACGGAATTTTAAGCCCTTCAGAATGAAACTTATTTCAACCTTTCAGGCTGAAGAGGTTTACAGGATTATTGACCGGATTGCACATACTGATTTTGAAGCAAGCTGAAAAAATCGTTGGTCAACTTACCCGATTCATCAAAATAGTCAGTTACATCCTCCTTTAAAAGGTCTATCCAATAGGCATGGATTCCAACCTTGCGCGCCCCTGCCACATGCATGTGGGTATCGTCAAAAAACAGTGTTTCGGCCGCATTGAGCCCATTTTGCGCTATTACATGATTAAATGCTCCGGCATCGGGCTTCCGATGGCCAATTTCGTGCGAATAGTATAGGTTCTCAAAAAAATTGTCCAGACCATCGTAGCCAAAGTTTTCGGTGATGTAACGCTTAAAGTAGGGGATATGTATAGCATTGGTATTACTCAGAAGAAAAATCCGGTAATTCTTTGAAACATTCTCAAGCAAAGGGATTCGGTTGTTGGGCATGATGCCAAGCATTGCATTCCAGGCATGATCAATCTGTTCGTTGCTCATCGGCAATCCGCTTATTTCGCGCAGCTGGTGCCTGAATTGCTCAGGTGTTATACCCCCTATATCCCATTTATCAAACAGGTGATGTTGTTTCAGTTGGGTAAAAAACTCATCGAACTTTTCAACCCCAAGGTTTTTAAATGCATTGATGGTAGCATGGTAATCAATACCAATAAGCACTCCTCCCAAATCGAAAATAATGTTTTTAATATGCATGGACCGAATTTTGAAAGGGCAAAAATAAGGTATTAGATTTTTTGGAGGCCAAAAAAGGGATTAACTTTGAATTATGTCGCGAAAATATTCTCATAAATACATGCAAGATGAAGATATTACCTACTCAATATTCTGCCCTGGTTTTAGAGCGAAAGGATAAGTTTTATAAATGGCTTGCTGTAGCCAACAAAAAGGCTCCCAGGGATGAGAATTTCTATCCGGGCGACCATGGTGTTTACCTGATAGAAAATGTTATTACGGCCAGTGAATTGAAGGAATTTTTGCAATCAGAATATCTTGGACTTTTTGAATCTGAGCTGGCAGAATGGCACCCCAGCGAACTTTGGCCCGCAGACTTAACTATTGAACTCTTCATGGAATTTTTCTATCCCAACGTTCACCGACAGGTTTACAGGACGCAGAAAACCACTGGTTAGCAGGCATTTTTCACTTGCCATTTGAGTTGTGTTCCCTTATTTAATGCGATATTCCCGATTTTTTTAAGAAATTCTGATGGCAATAGATATTAATTTTTATCTTTGCACCCTCAAAAACAAGGTGCCAAACATAGGTTTTTGACGGGCCCATAGCTCAGTAGGTTAGAGTAGCTGACTCATAATCAGTTGGTCGCTGGTTCGAGCCCAGCTGGGCCCACCAGAAAAACAGCCACTTACAAATTGAACTTTGTAAGTGGTTTTTTTATTGCCGGGTTTTCTTAACGCCCACCACACTTAAATCATTCCGGCTTTACAAATACATCCTTAGAAAAGAAACTCTTTAAGGCATACTATTCAAAGCAGCATGGGCTGATTCAAATTTTGCAGGTGAGCAATAATCTGATACATAAAAAATAGTCACTTTTCTCTTTCAATAGTATACCCGATCAGGTCTTTTAATGATTTCCTCCACATTGTTTCAGGCAGAGTTTCAAGTAACTCATAGGCCTTGTCAAGATAGTCCTGCATCAATTTCCGAGAATAATCAATGCCGCCGCTGGCATAAACCAATTCAATGAGTTCGGCTACTTTATCAGGATCATTGC
The DNA here is from genome assembly GCA_037441525.1 of Bacteroidota bacterium. Lineage (GTDB taxonomy): Bacteria > Bacteroidota > Bacteroidia > Bacteroidales > UBA7960 > SKVR01. Next base: position 31,361 of record JBBISA010000034.1, on the reverse strand, counting down.
CATGATTCTTTACAGTATTTATAATACGTCGCTTTTCCCAATAGGTCGATTTGTCGAGCAGGTAAATCAGGGGCAATGTCATTTTACGTTCCTTTATGTCTCCGCCTGTGGGCTTGCCGGTTGATTTTCCATTGCTAAAATCAAGCAGGTCGTCTTTTATCTGAAATGCTATACCTGTAAATTCTCCAATTTGCCTTAATTTTTCCTGGGTTTGTGCATTAGCTCCTGCCGAAGATGCGCCACATTCGAAACACGAAGCAATAAGCGAAGCTGTTTTTTTGGTAATAATTTCGAAGTAGATATCTTCCTTAATGTCAAGATTACGGGCCTTTTCCAACTGAAGTAATTCCCCTTCGCTCATTTGTTTTACCGAGCGCGATACTATTTTCAGAAGTTCAAAATCATCGTTATCGAGCGACAGAAGCAAACCCCTTGAAAGCAGGTAGTCACCTACCAGAACACTTATTTTATTTTTCCACAAGGCGTTAAGCGAAAAGAATCCACGCCGCTCATTACTGTCATCCACAACATCATCATGAACCAGGGTTGCTGTATGTAATAACTCGATAAGTGATGCGGCACGATAGGTTTTTTCAGTTATTCCCCCACAAAGCTGGGCCGTAAAAAACACAAAAAGGGGGCGCATTTGTTTCCCTTTTCTTTTTACGATGTAATGAGTTATTTTATTGAGCAGGTGAACCTTACTTTTCATCGATTCCCTGAACCGGGTTTCAAACTCAACTATATGGTGCTCCACCGGAGCCTTTATGTCTTTGAGGGTCATTGAATAATAATATTGAAAACAGAAAACAAATTTATGGAAAATAAGTGGCTAAAATACAGCCATCCATCTTGCAATGTTCCATTTGATAATGGTCCAAAATTTACCATAACAATATTTTTTCAGCATATTGGGCGAAATATTCGGTTATTACCGTACACTCATCAAAGCCTTATTCGGGTTTTCAGGCTTTAGGGATGCCTCAAGCCTATCATTAGATTTACTATTGGAGCATGATAACAGAAAAATGGTAATAGCAACAAGAAAGATTTTGATTATTGATTCGACAATCCTCATGTACTTTAGTTTTTCCGCTTGAATAATTGCGTGTGCCATTTGAACTATTATTTTTAGAGTAACACAAAAATGCAATTTCTGTTTCCAATTGTATGCCATTTTTTATAAATTCCACAAAATCTGAAACATATAGGGGGTAATGCCGAGTCAAGCAGGTATTGTTTAGCGCAAAAGGTGTGCGATTAAAACCATTTTTGTACCTAAGCGGACAACTTTAATAAGTGTTTCTCTGATTTTTAGGGAATTAACTTTAGGCGTAATACGCAATCCCGCATAGTTTTTTTTTGTTAATTTAGCAGCCTTTATAATACTTGAAAAGTATAAATAATAAAACGCTTTATCTATGAAGCTAAATGTAGGATTTATTAAGTCGGTTCTCAATGTTTATGACGAAATGTCGGAGAATGGGATTTCTATTGTTTACCTTGGAGAATTTCACCATCAGATAACCAAGATGTTTACCTCAATGGCTGAGGAAGACATGGACCGTAAGGATGAAGAAAAATCGATTATAAGAAAAGTATATGCTGTAATGGTTGAAACCCTTCAGAATATGGCCAAACATTCTGACGAAATAGCCGATAAGTTTAACATCGGTAAGGGTCTGTTCATGATTGGGAAGAAGGATGAAACTTACTATATCATAACTTCCAACAAAGTCACCAACGATAAAATGCACGACCTCGAATACGCTATCAAACAGGTTAATGGTGCAAGCAAGGAAGAGTTGAAAGAGATGTACCGTCGGCAGATCACAGAAGGCCGCATTTCAGAAAAAGGGGGTGCAGGCCTGGGGCTTATCGAAATTGCCCGCAAAACACGCAACAGGCTCATTTATCAATTTTTACCATACGATGAACATTCACAGTTCTTTTTGCTAAAGGTTGAAATAAATGCCAAGAAAATAGCCGAATAACTATTAACTGATAAGCCGTTTTGCATTTCAACCATCTATCCATATCTTTACGCCGCAACACAGGCAACAGATATGCAGGTTGATATTCTGAAAACTCCCATAGAATTTTTAAAAGGAGTAGGTCCTCAAAAGGCTGATTTACTGAAAAAGGAACTTCAGATTTTCACCTTTGAAGACCTGCTTTATTTTTTCCCCTTTCGCTATATTGATAAGAGCCGGTTTTATGCCATAAGCGAAATAAACGAAGAATTGCCCTATGTTCAGATAAGGGGTTATGTTTCTAATTTGCAGTTGCATGGCGCCAAACGTACTTCCCGCATGACTGCCCTGCTTACCGATTCTGAAGGAAATTCAATAGAACTGATATGGTTCAATGGTTTCAAATTTATTAAAAGCTATTTTGTCGCCGGACAGGAGTACATAGTATTTGGGAAACCTGGCTTATATGGCCGGAAATACAATATTGCACACCCTGAGATTGAGCCTGTCAGTCCGGCGGCACTTACACAACAATCAACCCTGCACCCTGTATACAGTTCTACTGAAATGCTTAAAGCCAGGTCTCTCGACAGCAAGGCCATTAGTCGACTGATGTCAAATTTGTTGCCTCAGGTTCGTGATGTTATCAGTGAAACATTACCAGTTTCCATTCGCCAGGAATATAAACTTCCTTCCTTAAAAGATGCACTGATAAATGTTCATTTCCCTGAGAATGTTACCTTACTCTTGAGATCACAGGCCCGATTGAAGTTTGAAGAACTCTTTTACCTGCAGTTACAGTTGCTGAGGCTTAAACTGGTTCGTACCTCCCAGTCCAAGGGGCATGTTTTTAAACTGGTTGGCAGGTATTTCAATGATTTCTATCACCATCACCTTACGTTCCAGCTTACAGATGCCCAAAAAAGGGTAATTCGAGAAATTCGCTCCGATACTGCTACCGGTAAGCAAATGAACCGGTTGTTGCAAGGCGATGTAGGTAGTGGTAAAACCATTGTAGCCCTTTTGGTAATGCTGATTGCAATTGACAACGGTTTTCAGGCATGCCTTATGGCGCCAACAGAAGTCCTGGCCAATCAGCATTACGAATCTCTGTCGCAATTGCTCGCCGGGCTCGATGCTACGGTTATGCTTCTTACAGGTTCCACACGTATGGCTGTTCGCAGAGATATTTCGCAAAAACTTGGTGATGGATCTCTTAACATCCTCATTGGCACCCATGCCCTGATTGAAGACAATGTGTTGTTTAATAACCTGGGGTTGGTAATTATTGACGAGCAACATCGTTTCGGAGTAGCACAACGGGCCAAACTTTGGAAAAAAAGCGCAATATCTCCGCATGTACTCGTAATGACGGCTACCCCCATTCCACGTACACTTGCCATGACACTATACGGAGACCTGGATATTTCTGTAATTGATGAGTTGCCTCCAGGTCGTAAACCGGTCAAAACCATTCATCAATTCGATACAAACAGGCTGAAGGTTTTTGGGTTTATGCGCGACCAGATTGCACAGGGGCGACAAGTTTATGTGGTTTATCCGCTAATTCATGAGTCGGAAGCTCTTGATTTGAAAGATCTCCATGATGGTTATGAAAGTATTGTCCGACATTTTCCACTTCCCCAATATGCAGTCAGTATTGTGCATGGTAAAATGAAACCTGCCGCCAAGGATTACGAAATGCAACGATTTGTAAGGGGTGAAACCCAGATAATGGTCGCAACAACTGTGATTGAGGTTGGGATTAATGTGCCCAATGCAAGTGTAATGATAATCGAAAACGCTGAAAGGTTTGGTTTATCGCAGTTGCATCAATTGCGCGGCAGGGTAGGGCGTGGAGCAGATCAGTCATGGTGTATTCTGATGTCAGGCCATAAGCTTTCCTCTGATGCACGAAAGCGGATACAGACAATGGTAAGCACCAACGATGGATTTATTATTGCCGAAACCGATATGGAATTGCGAGGCCCGGGCGATATCCACGGCACCCGCCAAAGTGGATTGCTTGATCTTAAGATAGCCCATATAATAAAGGACGAAAAGATTCTGAAATTTGCCCGAAAAAAGGCAGAGGAAATCCTTGATCATGATCCAGGATTGGCAAAACCCGAGAATATTATTCTGGCAAAAGTACTTCATCATAAGGAAAAACAGAGTGAAAGATGGAGCAAAATCAGCTAAATATTTTGTAAAGAAAACAAATCCCTGATGGGCAGGGAGCTGGAAGGCCTGCCCCCTTTCATCTAAATATTCAACCTGGGTTAGCTAATAGAAAAAACAGATAGTGACTAATCCGGGTTAAAGGAGAAGCCATGCTTTCCCGGAGTAAAGTTCAAATGAAAAAGCCACCCCTGTATAGAGATGGCTTTTTGCAATTATACTATTTAAGGATTAGTTGAGAACGAATCGGATAGGCAGGTTGAACTGAACCCTTACCGCCTGACCTCTTTGACGGCCCGGAGTCCAGCGAGGCATGCCACGCACAACGCGAACTGCTTCTTCGTCAAGACCGCCACCAACACCTCTTAATACTCTAACGTCGGTAATGCTACCATCTCTTTCTACAACGAAAGTTACGAAAACTGTACCCTGAATACCTGCTTCGCGAGCCATGGTGGGGTAACGCAGATTAGACTGAAGGTATTGCATCAATGCAGCCTGACCACCGGGGAATACAGGATCATCTTCAACAATGGTGAAGATGGTTTCTTCTGCAACTTCTGCTTCCTCTACTAAAACGGGCTGAAATTCCTGAACCTCTGTAAATACAGTTGCTTCAGTGTCAATCATGAATTCTTCATCGATTTCAACGTCGTCGTCTACGATAATCAGCTCCATGGATTGTTCTGGGGGAGGAGGAGGGGGTGGGGTTTCTGGCCTTGTGATAGGGATGTCCTCTTCTTCTATTATTTCGACTTCGAGGCTGCCAAGGTCTACATAGGTTCTGTCATACTGTTTATATTCAAAAGCTGACCAAACAATTACCAATGCCACGACCAATCCAATTTGCAGAAAAATACGTTTCTTGTTTTCAAGGTCTGCTTTTGCGGTTTTTTTTGCTTCCATGTTGTTTGTTAATGTTGATATTGAATTAGATAGCTTTGTTTTGATGCGGTTGCTTGAGGGTTGCTAAGATACAAATTTTTAATTTCGAACTCAAAACAATATTAAATTAGTAAAAAACCCTTAAAAAATCTTTTCCAAATCCAGAACCCTCCCATTCCTAAAAGTGCGCCAGCAAAGTCGGCAGCAATATCGTTAACTTCGGCCGTTCGGCCTCTGCCCAGTAAATCCTGCAGCCACTCTGTTAATATTGCCATTAAAACGGCAGATATAAGCGAAATAGTATAATAGTGCCGCTTAAAGGTTATATTTATTTGCTTGTAAAAACCATAATTGAGCAAAACAACAAAAACCCCGAAAAGAAAGGCGTGTGCAATTTTATCTAAATGAGGGATTTGCAAAAAGTGTGTTTTGGGAATACTACTCGCCGGAATACTTACCAGCCATAATATTACCAGAAACCAGATAAACGCAGGAATAATAAAGCGAAACTTCATATTGTCTTTGTCTGATCTTGGTTTACTTTAATCCCCCCAATGGCTCTGGTTATATACAATTATCAGATTATTCCCTTGTATGCTTCTGCAGTGAGTAATTTATCGGTTTCGGATTTATTGGTCATTTTAATCTTTACTATCCATCCTGCTCCGTAAGGGTCTTTGTTTACCAGCTCAGGATTACCTTCAAGCTCTTCATTAAACTCAAGAACCTCGCCTGATACAGGCATAAATAAGTCAGATACAGTTTTTACGGCTTCAATGGTGCCAAATGTTTCCTCCTGTTCAAGTGTTTCACCTACTGTATTTACTTCAATATATACGATGTCGCCCAATTCGTTTTGAGCATAGTCGGTTATGCCTACAATTGCTGTGTCGCCCTCGGTTCTTATCCACTCATGGTCTTTGGTGTACTTAAGGTTATTGGGTATATTCATGACTGTGTTTTTTGGGGTGTTGATACAATTTTTTGTTAATGCGCCAAAAGTACAATCTTTTTCCCAACAATGATACATCCATATTAAAAATTGAATTTGCTTTTTGTTTCTGGTTTGATTAACTTAATTTTCATTTTGACTAATCTGTTAATAATTATGATATTGGTGTCAAAGTCTGAAAGGTGGTTTAATTTAAAGTATTAGAAGCAAAATCCTTTTATTATCCTTTAGATGGAATATTTTAACCCTGATTTAGTCATTAGAAATGCAATGAACTAATGACTTAGCCGGGTTTAACCCCCCTTTAGAAAAAACGGCTAAAGACAAATTTGGGTTTATTTCTTGAAGTTTTTTTATACAACATGTTGCAAAAGCACAAAAAAAGGTTACATTTAAGGCCCACGGCACTCTTAAATCATCGAATAAAATGTGTTGCAGTTTTAAGCCGGAAGAAGCTTGTCGCACTGCATTTCATAACAGCAATGTTATTGGTTTATTATTTATGCAAGCTCTGAAGAGGCCTGCTATATTCTGAACAAATATATTTATTCAGGTCAATTCCTGATATCGGGCGGTCGGACTAAAAAAAATGTGATGATAAAAAGATTCTTTTCTGGTTTGTTTCGAAATATTCAAACGATCAGGCATGCCCCGTTGGCAGTATTTTTTTTTAGCATAATATTGCTTTCCGTTTTTCCTGCAAAGCAGGCAGGCTCCTGGGGTGCTTTTCGTGGGGTGGGTGGAAGCCTGATAGCCAATACTCACCAACGAATACTGGCTGAGGCCTTCGCACTTTTGTTGAAAGATCCGGTAATGAGGAATCCATCTGCTCTCAGGCAACCGGACGGCAGCAAACTGAGTATTTTTGATTTGATGCAGCATGAAGGCGTCGAAGCCGATGTTTTGCAAACCGTAATGAGTCTTTCAATAAACATAATAGGTCCTGGTCCTGATGCCGATGGAGCATCTCCTTATTCGTGGCATTATTACAATCCTGCCACCGGTAAAGGCAACGCTAATGTGGTAGCAGGAAAGTTTTATTGGGATTATCTGCAATTTATACTTGGAAACTCCTTAATCCAGGCTGAAGGGATAAAAGGTTTAACATGGGCATCGCATTTCGTTGCCGATATGTTTGTTCCTTACCACTTGAACGGGATTCCGGCGGAAGAAGCCTTATACCTTGCCAATAACGGAAACTATTATTTGAACGCGTTGCAATCCGGTCCGCTTTTCATGTTTAACAGGAAACTTTCGTTGCAGTTGCCAAATGAATCGTTTATCAATATCATGACTGAATCGATTTGGGGCTATAACGGAAACTTTCAGGGCACCTACAAGGCATTTTTGCAAAGCCATGGCGAAGCAAACCAGTTTGGCAGGAGCAACCCCATTGATTGGTTTGACCCCTGGTACTGGAACGGTTATTTTTTCAAGGTTCCTTTTTCGAGCCACGCATCATGGGAATCATTCGCCCACGACCAGTGGATGGCTCTCGGGGGCAGGTATTATGATAAAAATCCTGGTATAACCTACGACCAGCTTTGGCAAAACGCCTATCCTGACTATAATTTTACAGGCTTTTATTTGACATCACAAGCAAGGCAGGTAGAAAAATTTGCAGGTGATATAGCTTCAAGGAGCAAAAGAAACCTTCAGGAAAATTACATGAATCCGGCAGATTGTATCCAGGAAACAATTAAGGCTGTTTATACGGTTCTGCGTTCCACAACATCTGCACTCTACCCAACAGTATTAAACGCATATCCAGATCCTGACCCATCGAGAAAAGGAAACCTGATTGTTGAAATGAACCTTGTCAATTTCGCGCCCGAGAATTGCGAAGACATTGGTGTTAAATTCAGTGCTGTCAATATTGAAGGGGGCAGTTTTCAGCAAATCAGCCCTACCCGCCTTTCGGCAGGAGGGTTTGGACAGGAAACGATTACCAAATGGTCGGCTCCTCTCGATCCAACCAAACTTTGGAATATTTATCTGGAGGTTACCGGATCGTACAAGCAAACACCTGATTTGCAATATGCGCAATGTTTTTATTCCTATTATCCCAATATGGCAGATTTGGCGCAGGGAAATTTGCCCGCCGATTACGGGCAGGGGGTGTTTGGTGCATCAACCTGGACGCCAGGTTCGCTCACCGGCAACATATATTTTCTTAATCCGGGCACTGCTGAGCTTCCAAATTTCGACACCCTATCACTCCAAGGCCAGATTTATGCAACAAAGCTGGACATACCTGAAACCATGTTTGATTCGGGATTCCCGGGTGTTACCAATCGCTTTGAGTGGTTTGCAATCAGATATAACGGACAAATAAATATTAAAATCCCCGGCAACTACCAGTTTAAGCTTACCAGCGATGATGGCTCAAGGCTGATTATTGACAGAAATATGGTGATAAATAATGATGGTTTGCACAGAACAAACGCAGCTTCCGGAAGTATTAAGCTGGAAGCCGGTATATATCCTATAATCATTGATTATTTTCAAGGGCCCAGATATCATGTTGCACTGCAGTTTGAGGTGGTAATGCCCAACTCAGGCAGATGGGAGATTTTTGATATGAGAAATTTTTAGGTTGGTTTACATCTGCCATAAGGCGTCAATCAGTTCAGACATCCCCAGGACAGGCACCGACTGAAAAATTCTGAATAAAACAGATACGTATAAATTGCCCTGAATCTCATACAGAATAAAACACTTTGTATAAGCAATGGCATGGAAAGTGCTAAATTTGAAGACATATAGTCCGCTCAATCCTGGTAATAGTTGAGCGGGAAACTACAACGTTATCTGCCACTTCTTATGCAATTTGTTGATATGCTAAATAAATTTATAAAAATTGTCCCACTTCTTTTACTTGCGCTAACAGGTTGTAAATCTGCAAGGGAAACATCATCAATTACTAACGATTTACCAACGACTAATTTATTTGATACCAGTCAGGAAATGTTGAAAACTATGACTGGTGCATCATTCAGATTGTTCAGCGATTTTAGCAGGGAAAGGATTGGCGAAAACTTTGCCTTTTCGCCTGCATCACTGCACCTTGCCATGAGTCTTGCCTATGTGGGGGCCAGAGAAGAAACTGCCAGACAGATAAGCAATACGCTTGGATTTGATGCACGCATCGAAAACTTCAATACTTTAATGGCACCCTACTACAAGGTTTTTTCTGCCACAGAGGCTGATTCTCTTGTTGATTTTGCTCTGGGCAATCGTCTTTTCATTGAAAAAACCTTTGCCCTGCAACCCGAATATGTTCAAAATGTTGAACATTGGCATGGCGGAGCCTTTGAGTCTGTCGATTTTATTTCGAAACCAAGACAAGCCGAATCACTTATCAATGGCTGGGTAAGTGAGCGCACACGCAACCGAATCAGGGAGCTGATTATTCCGGGCTCTGTCAATGAATTAACCAGGCTGGTTCTGGTAAATGCAATATACATTAAGTCCAATTGGAGGGAGCCCTTTAACAAATCTGTTTCCAAGGAAAAAGCCTATTCAACTCTCAGTGGCAAACAAGTAATAAAGAATTTTATGACTGCCAAAAGAAAAGACATTCTCTGGTTTGAGAATAATGATTTTTTTGCCATTGAGTTGCCTTATCAGTCGTCAAATATTTCAATGGTCTTCATTCTTCCTGCTTCTTTTTCTGGTAAAACCGAAGAATTTGTTATGCCTGCAGCCCATCAGTATTACTCTATTTTGGAAGGATTAAGGGCAGAGGAGGTGTACATGGAAATCCCATCTTTTACCCTTGAAACGTCCTTTTCGGTGAGCTATCCGCTTAAACAGGCGGGCATACTTAAAGCATTTGACAGGAACGCAAACTTTTCAGGCATTTCGAATGACGGAGAATTATATATAAGTGATGTTGTTCAGAAGGTATTTATGGAAGTAGATGAAAAGGGTTCGGAAGCCGCTGCTGCTACTGGTATTGCATTGGTTACCACATCTATGCCTGTCCACCCGCCTCAGATAAAGGAGTTCATTGCCAACAGGCCGTTCGTATTTGTGTTAAAGGAAAATCAATTCAATACACCTTTGTTCTTCGGGCATATTGTGAAATAGCAATTGATGCAGGGTTAAAACTGGCTTTCTGAAACTAACTGCCCTCTTTTTTCTTGGCTTCATTCCAGAACACATCCATCTCGTCTAAGGTCATTTTACGCATATCCTGGTTGTTTTCCCTGGTCTTTTGCTCAAGATATTCGAATCGGCGGATAAATTTTTTATTGGTTCGTTCAAGAGCACTTTCCGGGTTTACATCTATGAATCGTGCATAGTTGATCAGCGCAAACAGCAAATCGCCAAACTCTTCCTCAATTTTAGCCTGCGATTGGTTGTTTTCAACTTCGGTTTTTAACTCGTTGAGTTCTTCCATTACCTTGTCCCAAACCTGGTGGGGTTGTTCCCAGTCAAAACCCACCCCCCTGGCCTTGTCCTGAATCCTGTAAGCCTTAATCATTGCGGGAAGCGACAGGGGCACACCTGATAATACCTTTTTTTTCCCTTCCTTAAGCTTAATTTTTTCCCAGTTTTCTTTAACCTGCTCGTCGTTTTCAACCTTTACATCGCCGTATATATGCGGGTGCCGGCTTATTAGTTTGGCATTTATAGAATCGAGCACATCCTTTATATCGAAGGCTCCCAGCTCCTCACCTATTTTTGCATAAAAAACAATGTGCAGCAACAAGTCTCCCAACTCCTTTTTAATTTCCTGTAAATCGTTGTCAATAATGGCATCGGCCAGTTCGTAGGTCTCTTCAATGGTAAGATGGCGAAGGCTTTCAAGGGTTTGCTTTTTGTCCCAGGGACATTTGGCTCTCAGTTCGTCCATTATTTCAAGTAATCTGGCAAAGGCAGCAAGCCGGGGGTTATCCATAAAAAAACGTTTTCGCAAAGGTAATAATCTGCGAAATAGCTTAGTCTTCTTTCAATATTATTGATAAATTGCTGGTAGTTACAGAATTTTACAGATCCGATTCGGAGAAAGGAAGAACAAGTTTAATCCAGAAAACAGACCCCTTGCGATGTTCGCTCGAAAGGCCAATATCTCCTCCCATCAATCTTATCAGTTCGCGGCAAATGGAAAGTCCAATACCAACTCCTTCGTATTCGCGGGTATACGAACTATCGGCCTGTGTAAACTTATCGAAAAGATATGGGATTTTACTCTTTTCAATTCCAATGCCCGTATCAGAAACTTCAATTGTGATTTCAGCATTTTTAACATCAACAGGTTTCATACTTATAACTGCTTCCACTTTTCCGCCCGGCGGAGTAAACTTTATTCCATTGCCTACCAAATTTCCAAGTATTTGTCTTAGCCTGAACTCATCGCCGGTAAATAAAAAGTTTGCCGGTGTATGATTGATAAGGTCAAGCTGAATGCTTTTTTGAATAGCCGAAGCCCTGAAAATACTGAGAACCTTTTCCATCATTATGGCCAATCTGAAAGGTTTCGCCTGTAGCACAATACCATCAGATTCCAGGCGCGATAGCTCGTGAATATTACTGATAAGCTCAAGCAAGCTGTCCGATGATTCCCTTACAACCTTAAGCATCTCCATTTGCTGGCTCGTCATGCGGGTATGCATAAGCATGTCGGTCATGCCAATAATACCACTTAGCGGGGTACGCATTTCATGGCTCATGTTGTCGAGAAACAAGTCTTTTGCCTGGGTAGTTTTTCGAAGAATTTCTATTTGCTTTTCCTTTTCCTGCTTTTGTTTTTCATAGGTAACATCTTTAGAAATACGGCAAAGGAAGCGGGTTTGATTGGCAATAAAAATAAAACTGGTCACCGAAAGATGTTTTATTTCTCCTTTATTGTTTCTTATAGTAATTTCAATATTCTTGGGATGGCCGGTATCGCTGGTGTTGAAGAAGCGAAAAAACCTTTGTTTTAGTTTATCCTGGGGTTGCTGCGGATGTTCACGTCTGATCTCAGGGTCATGGATAAGTGCGGATTCAATTTCCCATGCCATTTTCCCAATCACAGTTTCTGCGCTCAGCCCGGTAATGGCCTCTGCCCGTGGGTTCCATTCTGTAATAGCACCATCGTCCTTTACTACAACAATTGCATCAAGTGATTGCTCCACAAGGTTTTTAAATTTCAATTCGCTCTCCCAAAGGTTGTTTTCAACTGTTTTCAACGGGCTGATATCCAGAGCAACTCCTGTAATTCTTCCTCCATTGGTTACAACCCCCCTGGTATAAACATTCAAAGGCTTACCATCGGGCAACATCATAACAAAATCGAGCTCCACGGCGAAGTTTTCCCTTTTTTTGTTGCGATTTGCCTTTTCGAGCTGTTCGCGAATTTTTTCCCTATCATCCTCTTTTATATGCTTCAATAAAAATGCTTCTGCATCAATGGTTATTTCGGAGCCCAAACCTGTGTTAAGAGGTTCTCTTGAAATTCTTTTTATTATTCTGTCGCTGACTGTGAATTTTTTGGTGCAAAAGTCGTACTCCCACCATCCTATTCGGGCAATTTTTGCAGCGTCGGTTAATACCCGCGATGTTTTAAGAAGCATTTTGCGGGTTCCAAACTCGCCAACAGCAACTGAAACGAGCCTTGAAAAGTTTTCCAGTACATACCTGTTGATCTCTTCTCCTGGTCGCAACAAGAAACTTATGGTGCCAAATAATTCGCCATCCGAAAAAAGGGCACACGTGAATAATTTTGAAACGTTGAGTATTTTCTCAATTTTACGGGCTATGGGTTCGGCAATTGAGCCAAAGGAGATTTCCGTAAGGCCTCCATGATGTTCCTTAACCCGAAGACCAATTATCTCATTATATATCGGGCTGCCTTTTTCAAGCGGGTAGGTTTTATTCATAGGATGTTTGCCAAGCAATTTGGCTACCGTATCCATTTCAAACCCGATTCCTTTAACATATACTGTTTTCAGAAATCCTTCGCCTTCAAAGTATTTGTTTACGATAATTACTGAATTTCCAGTAAACTTAAACGCAGTTTCACCAATAAACTGAAAAATATCGCTGGCAGTATCAGCCCTTACAATCAATTCAATAGCAGCTTCATTAATCACCCGCAGTTGACTATTGAAAATTTTTTCAGTTTTCTCATATTTAACAATGGGAGAAATGTCATTTACATGCATCACCATGCCAGCCAATCCATCAAGGGGGATAACAGTTCCATGGAGCACCTTTTCCCTGTTTTTCAGGGTAAAATCCTTGGTTATGTGGTGCTTTTCGTAAGAAAAAAAATCTCGGGTATCGTAACCATTTCCCCTGAAAATTTGAAAAACTTCAGATTCCTGATCAGACGCTTGATTCTCGATGTTGAAAAGAAAGCAAAACCGCGAATTTGTATAGGCGAATTTTTGAAGCGAAGTATCAAAAATTGCGATCCCATACTGCAGATTATCAAGAATCTGATGATGCTTGGTAAAACCTGAAATGGGTGGTTCTTCGAATTTTGTTGGTTTTGCTTTATTTGTTGATGGTGTGTTTTGTTGATAGATTCTTTCGATTATTGGGCAAAGAAGTTCCCCGGCAATATCAAGGAATTTCGTGCTTTCAGAATCCCATACGTAGGAAGTATCAGTTTTTAGCAGTGAAAGAAAGCCAAGTAAGCGATGTTTATTGTTTAACGATTTTTGGATATAGGCCTTGCAACCGGTATCGCGAAATAATTTGCTGTCGAATGGATAACTTTCAGGAATGTTTTGGGTATTGCTAATCTGGAGACAATTTTGCTGCTTCCCGAATTTACCCCAAATCATATAATTTTTAAGATTCAGAGATTGAAGGGGGGGCTTTAAGGATGGATCGCCGTTTTTTTGCCATTCCAGGGCCACTGAGAAACTAAGATTATCCTCATCGATAATAAACAAAAAGCCACGATTGGCGCTCATAAGCTCCGATATTGCCGCCAGAGCTTTTTCCACAACAGAACCAAGGTCATCAGCCTTTCGCAAGGCCAGGGCTTCCGACAATTCAAGGATAAGCTTGTTAAATGGTTCGTTTTGCAGCAATGTTTATCTTTATTTTAGAGACATGATTTATGCACTTCTCGTGCCAAGTATCAACGTCATATTATGCCAAAAGCAATAATTAACCCATAATTAAACGAGATTGTTCTGCCAATTTGCAAAAATAATTGTTTAAATAAATTGATTTGCAGGAGTTTTTACCTGATTTTCAGGGTGTAATATTGCCTGATTGCTGTTCGGAATCATACACATATTTGCACGCATCCGAACACAATTTGCAAAAAAGGTCTATAATTGTAATTGTAATCTGCTGAATGTAAATTTTATATGAAGCATGGCATAAATTTAGCAAATTTTTGGATTAACTTTATCAATTCATTCACACCTCCAATGGACAGAATACTTGAAAAGAAAAAATGGCCACCCCGCCGTATTGCAACTATATCTGCCCTTGGTGTATTGCCTGTTTTGGCCACATGGTTGCTTATATTTCGCGATAACCGAAGTACAATAATAGCCCATAAAGACCATATTACTATGGGCAAAGTTGTAAGCGGTAATTTTCAGGAGTTTATTCCGGTCGATGGGGTTGTACAACCAATCCTTACCATTTTTATTGATGCAGCCTATGGGGGCAAGGTAGAAGAAATTTTTTTTCGCGATGGGGCCATGGTCCAAAAAGGGCAACCTATTTCAAGATTATCCAATGCATTAGTTGAAAAAGAATACATGTTTCAGGAAAACCAGGCATTGGAAGTTCGTAATAATTATCAAAATACGCGATTAAACATAGAGCGAACCAAATTTGCCCTGGACCGCGAAATGGCTGATCTCGAATACCAGAAAGACCTTGCAGAAGCTGACTTTAACCGAAAAAAAAACCTGTTCAGCCAGGGTCATATTTCACAGGAGGATTTTGAAAATGCCCAACGGGATTACAGAATTGCCCTTCGCAGATTCGACATCTCATTCAGGGCATTGCAATACGATTCTGTTTATACCCGCACTCAAATGGTGCAGATTAAAGAGTCGATAGACCGAATGCAACACAATATCCGTGTTTTAAGTGAAAACCTTAAGAATCTTACCATTACTGCACCCATCGCGAGACAACTATCGTCGTTCAGAGCCGAAATTGGTGAAACACGTCAACCTGGCCAAAACCTGGGTCAGATTGATGTATTGAATGGGTTTAAACTAAAGGCACGCATCGACGAGCGTTATATAACCCGCACCCATCCGGGGCAAAGGGCCACATTTGTGCTTGGGGGTAAAGATTATCTGCTCGAGGTTCGCAAAATATATAGTAATATTACGAGTGGCACGTTTGAAGTTGATCTTTTTTTTATTAGCGATACACCCGAAGGCTTAATAAGAGGGCAAACCATACAACTCAGGCTCGAATTCAGCGCATCCGAAACCGCCTTGATTATTCCAAGGGGTGGTTTTTTCCAACAAACAGGTGGCAACTGGATTTATGTGGTTGACCCTTCCGGAAGCTTTGCCGAAAAACGTCTTATTCGCATCGGCCGTCAGAATATTCACTCCTATGAAGTTCTTGAAGGTTTGCATCCCGGAGAAACAGTTATTGTATCATCTTACGATACCTTTGGTGCCCGGGATAAGGTCTTACTCAAACACGAATGAGCTGTCTTAAACCAAAAGAAATTTTCAATAAAAAACAGCGAAACATGATTAAAACAGCAGAATTAATAAAAGTCTTCCGAACAGAAGAAGTTGAAACCACCGCGCTGCATAAAGTCTCCTTTGAAGTTAACCAGGGCGAATTTGTTGCCATTATGGGGCCGTCGGGATGTGGCAAATCAACACTGCTTAATATCCTGGGTCTACTTGATAATCCAACCAGTGGGGAGTATTATTTTTTAGGGAATGAAGTTTCGAAATATTCAGAAAAGCAAAGGGCGAATATGCGAAAGAAAAACATCGGATTTGTTTTTCAGAACTTTAACCTGATTGATGAGCTCAGTGTTTACGAAAATGTAGAATTACCCTTAATCTACCTGGGATATAGTGCTTCGGAAAGACGAAAAAGAGTGGAAGAAGTTTTAAAACACATGCAAATTATGCATCGCAAAAATCATTTCCCCTTACAATTGTCAGGCGGGCAACAGCAGCGTGTGGCTGTTTGCAGGGCAGTAGTTGCCAAACCTCACATAATACTGGCCGACGAACCCACCGGAAACCTCGACTCAACCCACGGCGATGAAGTAATGTCGCTGCTCGAAGACCTCAATAAAAACGGCACCACCATTATTATGGTTACACACTCCCACCGCGATGCATCTTATGCACAGCGAATAGTAAGGCTTTTCGACGGGCAGATTGTAACAGAAGATAAAACTTCAGGAGTGGTACTTTCTCCCGCTGAGAGTGAATAAAATATCAAGATTTTGATGATTTGATACTAAATAATGTTTCGGAATTATATTCTTACTGCCTGGCGCAATATAATGCGCAATAAGCTATATGCTGTTCTCAATATCTTCTGTCTTTCGGTTGGTATAACCGGTGCCATACTTATTGCATTGCTTATTAACCAGGAATTGTCGTACGACCGGTATCATGAAAATTTTCATAATATTTACATGATCACAGGAGAATATAATGTTGGCGGAAGCTCAGAAACCCTTGCCATTACAGCACTTCCTCTTGGCCCCGCCTTAAAGGAGGAATTTACATCCATTAAAAATTATGTAAGATTCAGGCATATTGATAACATCGATGTAGAAACCGAAACATCAGAATTTCTTGAAAAAGGGTTTTTTATGGCCGATTCAACAGTGTTTAGTGTTTTTACTTTCAAGTTTATCGAAGGCGACCCCAAGACCGCATTATCCAAACCTAAAACAGTAGTGTTAACCCGGTCTGCTGCAAAAAAATTCTTTGGCGATTCCATCCCCATCGGAAAAACCCTGCGAATAATGAGGGAGCCATTTCAGGTAACTGGCATTATTGATGATGTTCCTGAAAACTCCTACATGAAGTTTGATGCCCTTATGTCAATTGCCACCCTCGATTTTGCTTATTCCATAGAGCCTATTCTTTTTTGGAATATTAATCCAAATTATACTTTTATTGAGCTGGTCAATGGTGCGGATATTCAGGATATAATTGGAAACATGGATGCTTTTCATGAAAAATACATTACTCCGGCAGGTAGTCTTTTTTCAGCATCAGCCAAATTTACCGCCGTTCCATTGAGCGCTGCACGGTTTTACCGTATTATGCTCTCACGACCCATTGCAAGCAGATCGTCATTGGCCATACTTTCTTTTGTTGCTATCTCTTTAATTGTTATTGCAGCGGTAAATTATACCAATCTTGCAACTGCACGGGCAGGTCTTCGTGCCCGTGAAATAGGTATACGAAAGGCCTGTGGCGCAACTGCACAACAGGTAGTTGCGCAGTTTCTTTCAGAGTCTCTTGTTATGGTATTACTGGCATTTCTGATTTCGTTGTTGCTGGTTGAAATACTGTTGCCTGGTTTTAATACCCTGACCGAAAAAACATTTACTATAAAGGACCTTTTCCACGGAAATATTTTCCTTCAGATATTATTTATTTCCCTGGCCA
Source organism: Bacteroidota bacterium (assembly GCA_037441525.1). Lineage (GTDB taxonomy): Bacteria > Bacteroidota > Bacteroidia > Bacteroidales > UBA7960 > SKVR01. The sequence goes on along the minus strand of JBBISA010000034.1, from coordinate 13,785 downwards.
CAGGTATTCTGGCCGGTTCATATCCTGCCTTTTTCCTGGGGTCGCTCAATCCTGCCCTTATCCTGAAGTCGGGTTACAGAAAAAGAACCGGACCTGCCGGATTAAGAAAACTTCTTGTAATCTTTCAGTTTGCAATTTCAATCATGCTTGTGGCAGGCACAATTACCGTACGAATGCAGCTTAATTATTTGCATACCAGGGATTTGGGCCTTGATACTGAAAACCGAATGGTGGTAAGCCCTTCGAGGGAAATGAACAACGAAAGGATGAAGCTGCTCGAAAATGAAATAAAACTCAATCCTCTGGTATTATCTACCACAAAAAGCCAGTCTGTGCCCGGTGGATGGTTCAATGTTATTGCAGTGAATACCGAAAGCGAAACTGGATTTTCTGACGGAAAAATTGCTATGAATGTAGTTGATGAAAACTTTATCGATTTTTTTGAAATCGAAATACTGGCAGGCCGCAATTTTGATGTTGCCATGGTTTCCGACCAGGAAAATGCAGTAATTATTAATGAGTCGGCGGTTGAATATTTTGGCTGGAATAATGAACCCATCGGAAAAACAATCAGATGGTTTTTTGACGAAACAGGAAAACCCACCCGCAGTCTTAGAGTGATTGGTGTTGTCAGGGATCATCATTTCATGAATCTCAATACACCCATAAGCCCACTTATGATGGTATTGCCTGGCCAGAACAACAGGCTTCTTAATGTTTTAGTTCGCTATGGGGAAGGTAATTCATCGCAAATATCAAATTACCTCGACAAGATTACCCGTGAGTTTGATAACGGAAATGTTCCGAATATCTATTACTTACGACAAGGTTATTTTAATGCATTTAGTTACCAGGAGCGATTGGGCCGGATATTTGGCATATTTGCCGCGGTGTGTATTATCCTGTCATTTTTGGGGTTGTTTGGTCTTTCTTCATTTCTTGCCGAGCAACGTCGCCGCGAGGTGGGTATCAGAAAGGTGTTGGGTTCTTCGGGCTGGGGAATTCTCAGGTTATTCTATCGCGAGTTTGCCTTACTTATTTCAGTTGCTATAATTCTTGCAGCCCCTGTGTCCTGGATTTTGCTTGATCAATGGTTGAATACTTTTCTTTATCGCACATCCATGAATATTTATCCCATGCTTTTTGCTGCACTTATTTCTATTGCAGTGGCATTAATTACGGTAAGTTATCATACCCTTAAATCGGCCGCCATCAACCCTGCCGATACCCTCCGTGCCGAATAGCTGATCTGCAACCCAGCAGTTGATGTATTTCCGATAGATTTTGCTTGATTAGGTGATTCTGCCCTGCATTGCAAACGGCTTTCAAAATAAGATGAACTATGTTTATGGGCTTCATTGCCAAATATCTATCTATGATGTGTTTTTTAACCTGTTTTAAATTAGTGTTTTGCAGTGTTATTTATAATGTTTTCAAATTATGCAATAATTTGCAAATGAGTGTTTTAAAATATACATTTGGTGCAGATTAAGTTTATTGAAATAAGTTCAGGCGAATTGAACCTGACTTCTCAGGTAATTTATTCCACGGTTTTCTCATTCTTAAAACACATTATTTTCTCCTATAATTAGCAGCTCCGATGGTATCTTCGTAAGAAAAACCGCGTTGCCAGGGTTTAAACCATCCAAAATAAATCAGTTCAAAATCAAATTGTAAGTTTATGACTAAACAAGGATTCACTATCGCATCCATCAGCCACAAATACGTAATGGCTGCCGCCGGAGCTTTTCTTATGTTATTTCTCATATCGCATCTCACCACCAATCTATTGTTGCTTGCCGGTGATGGAGGTAAAAAATTCGATGCGGCTGTTGAGTTTCTTTTAACCAATCCACTGATAAAAATTGTGGAGTATTTTCTGTTTGCCGGATTCATTATTCATATCATTATAGGTATTATCATCGAGATTCATAACAGGCGCTCCCGACCCGTTGGCTATTATGTGCAGGGCAAGTCTGGTACATCTGCCTTTTCACGTTTTATGATTCACTCCGGTGTAGTAATTTTCGTTTTTCTGATACTCCATTTATATCACTTTTTTGGAGTGAAAATAGGGCTGGTAGAACCCTATGCCGATGCTTCCACAACCCATGACTTTTTCCCCATGATTGTTTATAAGCTTCAGAATCCGCTTGTTGCAGGGGTTTACATTTTGTCTTTTATTGTTCTGGGCCTTCATCTGAAGCATGCCTTCCAGTCGGCATTTCAGTCATTCGGTTTAAATCATAACAAATACACCCCGGCCCTAAAGATTATCGGCGCTGTTTATGCCGCAGCCATTAGCCTTGGTTTTATTGCAATTGCTGTTTATTTCCTTTTTATTTATAAGGGATAATGATGCGAAGGCAAGTTAGCCATCAGATAATCTGCTTTTTTACCCATGCTAATAAATTCAGGAACAATTAATTAATAAACCCATGATACAACTCGATCCAAAAATACCTGCCGGCCCCCTGGCCGATAAGTGGAGCAACTATAAATCGTCGTTAAAACTTGTAAGCCCTGCAAATAAGCCCAAAATTGATGTAATTGTGGTAGGTACCGGTTTGTCGGGTGCTTCATCAGCCAGCACCCTTGGCGAACTCGGATACAATGTAAAAGTATTTTGTTTTCAGGATTCCCCTCGCCGTGCCCATTCAGTAGCAGCCCAGGGAGGAATAAACGCCGCAAAAAATTACAAGAACGATGGCGACAGTGTTTACAGGCTGTTTTACGACATGATTAAGGGAGGCGATTTCAGAGCCCGCGAAGCCAATGTTTACCGTGCCGCCGAAGTAAGTGTTAACGTAATTGACCACTTTACAGCCATGGGTGTTCCGTTTGCCCGCGATTATGGCGGTGCTCTCGAAACCCGGTCCTTTGGCGGTGTGCAGGTATCACGAACCTTTTATGCCAAGGGACAAACAGGTCAGCAATGCTTGTTGGGGACCTACTCATCCCTCAACCGGCAAATTGCCAAGGGAAATGTTCAATTACTTGCCCGGCGCGATATGCTCGACCTTGTAATAGTAGATGGAAAAGCCAGAGGCATTATTACGCGAAACCTTCTAACAGGCGAAATTGAAAGGCACTCGGCGCACGCCGTAGTACTCGCAACCGGTGGCTATGGTACAGTTTTCTATCTTTCAACTCTTGCACTCAACAGCAACCCATCAGCCGCCTGGGCGGCACATAAAAAAGGAGCTTTGTTCGCCAATCCCAGTTTTATTCAGATACATCCCACCAGTATACCCGTTTTGAATGATTATCAGTCAAAGCTCACCCTTATGTCAGAATCTCTGCGAAATGATGGCCGGGTGTGGGTCCCTAAAAAACAGGCCGATAAACGTAATCCAAACGATATTCCGGAAGATGAACGCGACTATTACCTTGAGCGTCGCTACCCCGCATTTGGCAACCTTGTCCCCCGCGATGTGGCATCAAGAGCCGCCAAGGAACGTTGCGATTCAGGGTATGGTGTAGGCGAAACCGGCCTTTCTGTTTATCTCGATTTCAAGGATGCCATTGCAAAACAGGGTGAAAAAGTAATTGAAGACAAGTACGGCAACCTTTTCGATATGTATCAAAAAATTACCGGTATCAATCCCTATAAAGAACCCATGCGGATTTACCCCGCCGGACACTATACAATGGGAGGTCTCTGGGTAGATTATAACCTTATGACCACAATACCCGGACTTTATTCCGTTGGCGAGAGCAATTTTTCAGATCACGGCGCCAATCGATTAGGCGCAAGTTCACTTATGCAATGCTCTGGCGATGGGTACTTCATCCTCCCTTATACCATCGGCGATTACCTGGCCGGCCAAATCAGAACCCCAAAGGTTGCAACTTCAACCCCAGAGTTCGATGAGGCTGAAAAGCAGGTTAAGGAACGTATTGCCAGGATTATGGCCATTAACGGAAAACAAACTGCATCATCTTTTCACAAACGACTCGGTAAAATACTTTGGGACCATTGCGGAATGGTTCGTAGCGAAGCAGGGCTGAAAAAAGCAATTGAAATGCTCAACGACCTGGAAGACGAGTTCTGGCGCGAAGTAAAGGTGCCAGGTACTGACAAGGAATATAACCACGAACTGGAGAAAGCACTCAGAGTAGCCGACTATTTCGAAGTGGGTCGGCTTATGTGCTACGACGCTTTAGACCGCAATGAATCGTGTGGTGCTCATTTTCGCGAAGAATATCAGACCGAACAGGGCGAAGCAAAACGAAATGATACCGATTTCGCATTTGTATCGGCTTACCAATATACCGGAAACAAGCAAAGACCTGCTCTGCACAAAGAACCACTCGTATTCGAAAATGTAGAACTAAAAGAAAGAAGCTATAAATAACCTTAAGCCCTATTCGATCATGAACTTTAAACTCAAAATATGGCGCCAGAAAAATGGTGCAACCAAAGGAAAATTTGTAGATTATCCTATCAACGATGTTTCTCCCGAGATGTCTTTTCTTCAGATGCTTGATTATCTCAATCAGCAATTGATAACATCAGGTCAGGAACCAGTGAACTTTGAATACGATTGCCGTGAGGGCATTTGCGGTAGTTGTGGCCTTTACATCAATGGCCGGCCACACGGGCCTCTGCGCAATACCACAACCTGCGAGTTGCACATGCGCGAATTCGAAGATGGCAGTACCATAGTTATTGAACCATGGCGAAGCAAAGCGTTTCCAATTATAAAGGATCTTATTGTGGACCGCACCGCATTTGATAAAATTATGCATGCTGGCGGATTTATTAATATAAATACCGGGGTGGCAAGAGATGCAAACACCATTCTTATCAACAAAAATATTTCAGACAGAGCATTTGATGCTGCTGTGTGCATAGGTTGCGGTGCCTGTGTTGCTGCCTGTAAAAACTCATCTGCTATGTTGTTTGTTTCGGCCAAGGTTTCGCAATACGCAATGCTTCCCCAGGGAAAAGTAGAAGCTGATGAAAGAGTGGAGCGGATGGTTGAAAAAATGGATGAATTGGGTTTTGGTTTCTGCTCAAATACTTATGCATGCGAATATGATTGTCCAAAAGGGATATCTGTTGAATTTATTGCCCAAATGAACCGGGAATTCTTCTCTGCCAAAATATGTAGTCCAAAAAAATAAACTAACCATTGTTGAAAAATATTTTCCAGTAAATTCTCCCCTAAATGACTATGCTCACCAAACCATTGTCGATATTGATTTTTTTTAATAAGTGTATTGACATATAGATATTTATGACTATTTTTAGGCATGCAATTATGTATAAAATTCTGAAATTAAGGTCATTATTTTATGTGAAAAAGATTAATTTTTTCGAAGGAAATGCATTTTGTTGCGAAATATATTCATATATTTGTTGAGTGGTTAGTGTTTCAATTACCGATTTTTAAACTTTTAAAATAAATTTTTATGGCACAAAGTAAACTAGATCCCAAGAAGTTGGAAGAAGCAGCCAGTAAGCTTCGTGCAATCGCCCATCCGATGCGTATTGCCATTATTGACATGCTTGAAGAAAAAGAGCAAATGAACGTAACCGAGATTTACGAAGCATTGAAAATTGAACAGGCCTCAGCATCTCACCACCTTAATATTCTAAAGACAAAAGGGGTGCTCGATTCAAGGCGCAGTGGTAAAAAAACATTCTATTACCTTAAAGGTGATGCTGTTAGTCAAATAGCAGAATGTATCAACAAATGTCATAACTAACCATTTGACTACCAGCAAAAAAACCCGGCAAAAAACTTTTGCCGGGTTTTTTATTTTCCTGAATTTTGCTTTTTCTTTATTGTTTAATCACCTGTTGAAGTAGTGTTTTTAGGTAAAAATATAATTTGTACTTCAACAAACCCCTTATATTTGTGTTCGTAATACCGAAAATCATCAGGTTGTTATACTATAGAATAATATTAGTTAAAGTATAATCACATTAATTAGGCAATTATGAAAAATACAATCATTGTTATATTGTTTGTTCTTCTGGGTGCCGGAGTTGCCGCATCGCAGGAAAAAAAAGGACCACAGCTTAAGTGGGAATTGGAAAGGTATGACTATGGTACAGTTACCGTAGATAATATGCCCGAAACCAGGATTGACATTAAATTCACCAATGATGGCACCGAACCACTTATACTATCAAATGTAAGGGCTTGCTGCGGAACAAGAGTAATTGAATGGCCCCGTCAACCTGTAATGCCTGGTCAACAGGGTGTTATTAAAATTGAATTCAGACTAAGTCCTGTTCCCCAGCGCATCAGTCGTACAGTTACTGCCTCTACCAACGCCGATCCCAACACATCTATCTTTAGAATTGTAGGTGAAGTAATTGAACGATAAGTTTTTTCTTGTATGCCTGTATGACTCAATTGTCATCTGCAAACCATTCGGCATAAGATGTAGCTGTTTCGTGCAGCCTGATGCTGTATAGAGATATACCTTCGGGCAAGCTGCCAGAAATTAAGCGGGCAAAATCTATTACCATGTTTTCGCAGGTTGGCTGATAATCGAGTTCAAGTATCCTTCCAATAAGCCCAACAGCATTGGCTAACTCCTGGTGAGGGGTATTTTTCCGTATCATCAAAGCATGATCGAATGGCTCAACGATGAGCTCATTAACAATCTCTTTTAAAACAGAAAAGTCCATCACCATCCCGAACTTTGGATGGGAAGAGTCGCTGATGGGGTAGCCGCACAGGGTAACGTATAGTATGTAACTGTGACCGTGAATATTGCGACAGGCTCCATCGTATCCCCATAATGCATGGGCTGCCTCGAAACGAAATTGTTTGGTTATGCGTACTTTGTTTTTGTTCATATTGGTTAATATATGGTTTTCCTGAAGGTACTAAAAAACATTAACTTTCGGAATGAAAATTATGGCCAATATTGGCCTCAGGTCATTGTTCAATTATATTGATTACTCCTCGGGCGAAGAAATAAAAACTATAATAAGATGCTTTTGGATGGATTCATCATTTTTTTCAAAATAATGCAGCGGTCCGGCAGGGGTTTCCAGACTCAATTCCCATGAATAACTCTCATAGCCTGGCCATAGATGACTGCCAAAATTGTGTATCGGGAATGATTGTCTCACGGGGGTGCCTGTAGGGCTGGCAAATCCTCCGTACATTGTAAATTCTGCCGGAGCCAGGTCGTCCGTTCTTACATCATGTTTCAGCAGAAGGTCATCGCCAACAAGGGTAAGGGCAAGATGAACGGTTTCGTTTTCCTTCAGTTTTAATGCAATCCTGAATTCGTTGCGATTGCAGGTTTCCCACACGGCAGCAATACTAATCCTTTCGCCAATGACATTCTGGTCTGAATTTATCATAAATACCCTGATTTCTTTGTCGCACAACTCTGCCAGTGATTTCATAAATGAGTTAATCTCATCAGTGCCGTCTGCTTTTGATGAAGGTTGTGGTTGCCGGCAATGGGTTGATGCAAGAACAATTATCAGAAAAGAAATCAATCTTGCAGGTTTACAACGAATTATCATGTTTTAGGGCTTTTATAATTACTATCGGCTTCTCAAAAAAATTGCTTTACAAACCTAATGCTTTTATGAGAATAATATCCCCTTAAAAATGGTGTTTACTTTTGAAAGCAAAGTCTGTTTAAGCGATATAAACGCTTTTCAGATTCCAATTTCGCCAAATTGTTATTTTTGCAGCAGAAAATTTAAATCCTACTAAAAATGAAGTATTCAAATAGTTTATTTGTCGCGGCAATTATGCTTGCCACGATTTTTTTTATGCCAAAAGCCAATGCCTGCACCAATGTTTTGGTGTCAGCAGGTGCCAGTGCCGATGGTAGTGTTATGATATCATACCTTGCTGATGCAGGTGGTTTCATGGACCCTCTTTATTTTTACCCTGGAGGCGAGCATCAGTCTGGCGAATTTATTGATATTTACGAATGGGATACCGCAAAATTCCTGGGAAGAATTCCGCAGGTTTCCCGCACCTACAAAGTTATTGGTAACATGAACGAACACCAGGTTTCCATTGGTGAAACCACATTTGGTGGCAGGAGCGAACTATCGAAACCCAACGGGATACTCGATTATGGTTCGCTTATCTACATTGCCCTTCAACGTTCAAGGAGCGCCCACGAAGCCATCAAAATAATGACCGGCCTTGTTAATGAATTCGGATACAGTAGTTCTGGAGAGTCGTTCTCCATCGCAGATAAAAATGAAGCCTGGATACTCGAACTAATCGGAAAAGGAGAGCACGGCAAAGGTGCCGTTTGGGTTGCAGCCCGGGTTCCCGACGGATATATAGCTGCTCATGCCAACCAGGCCCGTATCAGAAAAATAAACTGGCGCGACACACAAAACTGGATGTGGTCGCCCGATGTGGTTGATTTTGCCGTGCAGATGGGATGGTTCGAAGCCGGAAAGCGCAGAGAAGATTTCAGCTTTGTTGATGCCTACAACCCTCTCGATTGCGAATCGCTCCTTCTTTGCGAAGGACGTGTATGGAGCATTTTCAGAAGGGCTGCACCAAGTCAGAATTTTCCTGCGGAGTATTGGCGGTGTGTGCAGGGTGCAACACCATATCCTCTGTTTATTAAACCCGATCGCAAAATTACACTTCAGGATATGATCGGACTCGTGCGCGATCATTTCCATGATTCGCCCTATTATACTGCTGAAGGGTTTGATGCCGGCCCACACCGCAATCCCTATCGGTGGCGCCCAATTTATTTTGAGCTTGATGGACAGAAATACGCCTGGCCACGCACAATTTCGCAGCCTCAAACCGGATTTTCATTTGTTTCGCAAGCGCGCAAATGGTTGCCCGATGCTATTGGCGGTATTTTTTGGTATGCTCTCGATGATACTTATTCCAATGCTTATATGCCTTTATATATGGGCATGGAAAAAGCCCCAGCGTCCCTCATCAAAGGCAATATTAATGAATTTGATTGGAATTCGGCTTTTTGGGTGTTTAACCTCGTGGCAAACTACGCTTATGGCCTTTATGACCCTATCATAAAAGATATTCAGAAAGTACAGGTTGAACTGGAGAATCGCTCCATTACCATGACAAAAGCTGTGGACCTTGCTGCCAAAGCACTTTACGACACCAATCGGGCCATGATGCACGAGTACCTTACCGATTTCAGTGTAAACAATGCTGAATATACTGTTGAGCGATGGCGCCAACTGGGCTTTTATGTTTTTGCCAAGTATAACGACCGCTACATCCGTGGCGAAAATGCCGCCAGGCCTTCGGTGAGGGGGGTAGGTTATCCTGAAGAGTTCAAGCGAAAAGCAGTGGAAGAAAGACCAGGATATTTCGATGTAAAATGGCGCCAACCAGGCGAACCCATCAGGTAATCAGGTACAGTAGTAACAATGATTGATTGTTCAGGGATTTTTCCAGAATTCTAAAAAAATATTTTTGGAGAAAACTATTTTTTATAATTTTGCAGTCCGTTAAAAGAACAATGACCGATGGTGTAACGGCAGCACTACAGATTTTGGTTCTGTCTGTCTAGGTTCGAATCCTGGTCGGTCAACATAAAGTAGAAACATCAAAAATCACTTCTATGAGTGATTTTTTTTTGTCCGTTGTGCACAAATCCAAACCATCAGTCCCCGACTCTGAGCTTTTTTATCAAAGCTAAATTCCTCCACTATCTCTTTTTGAAAGCCTGGATGCAAATATGCTTATTACAAATATCTGGTAGGCATGGAATACCATCAGTGGCAACAAAATGATACCCACTGGGAATGCTTGTGGAAAAAGAATTTTCGAGAACACAGTGCCATGTACCAGTGATTTTTTGGTGCCGCAAAAACGAGCCGTGATAAGGTCTTCAGTGTTGAATCTAAGACGTTTTGATAAATAGCCTGTGATGAAATAAATCAGATGAAAAAGAACGATGGAAGCCAGAAAAATAATTACTAAGGCTGAAATATTTACCGACATGAAAACCCTTTCATCGAAGGAAACGGCGAAACTTTTATAAATAATCAGCAAAATAACCGACTTATCGAAGGTAGATAACTGACGGCTGTACTTTAAAGCTAACATTCCCCAGAACCTGTGCAGGAAAAGCCCAAGAATAACCGGTAGCAGGATTTCAGTTATCAGCTTAAGGTAAACTGCTCCAAGGTTGAAGTCACCCTCAGCTTTTTGCAGGAAAATTCCCATCCACAACGGCGTAATAACAATACCAATAAGTCCCGAAATGCTTGCATTAAATATTGCCCCCGCTACGTTGCCTCTGGCAATGGAAACCATTACCACCGATGAGGAAACGGTTGAAGGCAATGCCCCGAGGAATAGAAATGCGAGCCAGAGAAAATAGCTGTTTTCGTTGTTGATTAGCGGATAGAAAAACAGGATAATAACGGGGAAAATTAAAAATGTGGAAGCTTGTATAAGGATGTGAAGTTTCCAATTTTGCAGGCCCGTTCTCATTTTTTCCGGACTCAACTTCAACCCGTAGAAGAAAAATATCAACGAAATGCCGATACTACTGATCCTGTCGATAGGGATGGCGCTGTTTTTACTTCCCCATTGCGGGAAAAACCAGGCAAGGATAATTACAACAATAATTGATAAAACAAACCGATCAATTTTAATTTTCATGTTTTCGGGCAGAGTTCATCAAACAATGATTTCAAAATTTTGGTCGAAAGTAGTAATTAGAATTTAATCAGTTATCATGGGGGGTTTAAGTTGAGTCATAATTTGATAAACAGGATTGTGATAATGCAGATGTAAGCATAAGAAAATCAACAGCAAACAACTTGGCGTTCATTTATTAATTCATTTCATAAAAATTATCTGATTTTAATTGTTCAGAACAGGGTTCGCGGCATAGCTTTTGTTAAATAATGATTAACAGACTAATCACTTAAATTTTCATGATATGAAAAAGCTAATATTAACTCCGCTAATTGCTATTCTCCTCGCTGGAAGCAGCATACTCACGGCTCAAACCAACCAGGAGGAATACCTCGGGTTGCCAGGAGATAACCTGAATCTTTTCGCCGTGATGAATCTATTCAGAGATTCTGAAACCCTGGAAGACTTTGAAAGAGGTCTCAACGACCCCAACCGTATGATCAACAACCTTGACCTGAATGAAGACAATGTTGTTGATTATCTCATGGTTTATGACTATGTGGAGGGCAATGTTCACAGCATTGTGCTCAGAGTGGCCCTTAATCGCAATGATTTTCAGGATGTAGCTGTATTTACTGTAGAAAAACTTCGGAATGGTTCAGTTCAGATTCAACTGGTTGGAGACGAAGCACTCTACGGCCCCAACTACATTGTTGAACCACAGTATGCTGAGCGGCCTAATCCCGGATACCGTGGTAATACACCTGCCCCACAGCAAAGGAACGTTACGGTTGTGAGAACGACTTACTACGAAACTGCCAGCTGGCCCATCATCGTTTATATTCGCAGACCAGATTACCGCCCATGGCGTTCAGTATGGTACTGGGGCTACCAACCGGTTTGGTGGACCCCATGGACACCCCACTATTGGCACTTCTACTATGGTTATCACTACAACTGGGATGTTCATTATCATACATACTTCCGTCCATGCAGAGATTTCCATTCAGTACACTATCACACTGTATATCATACCCGTATAAGAACCTACTCCCCGACAGTGATCGTAAATGTGAATAGCGGACACTACCGGAGCACTTACAGCCGACCTGAGACCAGACGGCAAGGTGAAGAATATTATTCAGAGCGCAATCCTTCGCGGAATAGCAACACCCCATCAGGAAACAATAGTGGTCGTGCCGAAGGACGATATCGCGAAACTCCCGGCAGAGAAGTGGGCTCAGCTCCTGTAAACCAGGAGAATGGAAACGAGACCCGCCGTTCTGAAGGAAGAACTTCTGGCAGAATTGAGAACAATGACAATAACAACCGGGCCATTGAAAGAAGAACAGAACGTATTGAAGGTGCAGAACGCGAAAATCGCGGCAGAGTTACTTCGGGTGAGGTTGGAAGAACTGAAACTGAAACCAATCGCCGTGAAGAGAGGATTAACCAGCCGCAGCGCGATACCCGCAGAGATGATGCCCCCAACAACAATCCGCCGGTAAGGGTTAACGAAAGACCTGCACAAAGGCAAAATGAAAGACAGGTTTCCCCAGCTCCATCAAGGTCTGACCAAACATCTGGCAGACCATCGCAGCCTGCCAATGTGGAAAGAAGCCGAAGTGAAGGAAATAGTAATCCTGAAAATAATTCAGGCCGCACCAACGCACCTGCCGAGAGGACTGTCAGACAGGAACCTGTTAGAACAGAGGATAGTCAACCTGTAAGGATAGAAAGGCAGCAACCTGTCAGGACAGAAAGTGCACCACCTGCGCGGGTTGAGAGATCTGAACCCGCAAGGTCAGAGAGTGCACCACCTACGCGGGTTGAGAGATCTGAACCCGCAAGGTCAGAGAGCCGGCCCGCCCAGGAGGTACGCTCGTCAGGCAGAGAAAACCAGCAAGATAGCAATCCATCCCCAAGTCGTAGCGAAAATCAGAACAACAACCGTCGCGAGCGCTCCGACGATAGCAACACCAGATTGAGATAGCAGTTTTTTAATGCTACCTGCTCCTAAGCCCTGGCTCAAAAAGTCGGGGCTTAGGTGTTTTTGCCTACTAAATGAATGCCGGAATCAGCCCAAATTCAGTTTTATCAGAAGCTTCCTAAAGTCGTCTTCTCCAAAAGGTTTGGTAAGGTATTCATCCAGGCTTATTCCATGTATTTTTTTCGGTCTCCTTCGAAGGCGTTTGTAATAAAACCCAAGTTAAGCGAGGTTCGAATTTTCACTTATTTTGGTTTACAGAGGTAAAAGTTAGTTTTCGCGTTCTGTCTATTTTATCGAACACGTTTACATTTTATCTCAGGGGGAGCATTGGGGGGCATATACTTATTAACCCACTCAATAAATACAATTTCCCCGATTTCGCAGCCACAATGATTTAACCAGCCTTTTTATGGCAAAAACTGCCAGGATAGAAATCACAACAATTATTGAAATCCATTTTGCAGATGTTACAAACCCATTTAAAAAAGCCAGGTTCCTGTCCCAATCAGGGAAACTTCGGATCAATAGCAAAAGATTTATATTTTCAATGTAATCAAGGAATGAAACTACCCAGGGCAGTGTCGATATTTTCATTCCGGCTGACAAAGCAAATAGACTTAATGATAAAAATCCTCCATAAACCAGAGGATATAAATAATCAAGCAAAAGTGAACCTCTAACATATATGTTCCTGCCTTCTTCTCCCAGATCGTTGAAAATGTAGTAGAGTTGTTCGGGCGAATAATGAAACATTATGTCGGGAATATTGCCCTCAATCACAGAGAAAACCTTTCCAAAAGAGAAATACAATATTATCCAAAGCCCGAAAAGTATCTGTAAATGGCCACGTGTTGCAAACTTTGAGTATATGATACTGATTCTGTCCATTTTTTACTATATTCTGAAACCTTATCAAATGTAGAATGTTTTTAAACTTTTCCCGCAATTCTGATATTTGGGGATATTTTAATCATAATTGTAGAAATTTTCCACGGTTATCACCATCATGGCCCATCGTTTTGAATTTCAATCAATAACCAGAATTGTTATTTCTTGGGACAAATTCCGGCTTTGATCGGAATAAATTGGCTTTGGCATAATTATTACTTGTTTTAGCGTATAAAAATAGGTTTTAGATTAATAAAAAGTATGATTATCCGCAATCTTGCAAGTAAATTTTCAAACGACTTATTTTGGCGTATC
>JBBISA010000033.1:0-44398 GCA_037441525.1 Bacteroidota bacterium | reverse complement strand
TTTTTTTGTTTATTCCTTGCCATGTTGCTAAATTTATGTAATTATTTCATTTTGGGCTGTAACATTCGGGCAAACAGGTGCGTCCCATCATCAGAAAACAAAACAAAATCAACAGAATTAAATGACGGTTAAGCAATACAATCAATGTGTGGATGATCATGCCGATGGTGTTTACCGTTTTATCCTTAAAAACATTAAGGATGAAGACAAAGCACAGGATATCGTGCAGGACAGTTTCGAGAAAATGTGGAATAAGGTGTCAGATATTGCATTTGCAAAAGCAAAGTCTTACCTCTTTACCACAGCATACCACACTATGATTGATGCTATCAGAAAGGAAAAAAGACTTATATCTATTGAAGAAGAAGATTTTAATAACAATGCAGTTCATAATAACTATTCTGATTTGAAAGAAATTTTGAATGAGGCAGTAAACAGGCTCCCCGAGATACAGAAACATGTAATACTATTGCGCGACTATGAAGGCTATTCATACCAGGAAATTGGAGAAATAACAGGGCTTAATGAATCGCAGGTAAAAGTATATATCTTCAGAGCCAGAAACTTTCTGAAAAACTACATCGGCAAACCTGATCTGGTTATTTGAAAAAGGAAGAATCGAAATTCTTCGAAAAAAAAGAACCAAAAAACTTACAACAATGAACATAACACGAGAAAACTACGAAGCTTTCTTCCTCGACTTCCACGAGGGGAATTTAAGCGAAAGCCTGAAAGCTGAATTGCAGGATTTTCTTGTGGAAAATCCTGACCTAAGGCAGGAACTTGACTCCTTTGAGTTAGTGATGCTTGAAAACGGAAACAGGATGGAAATGCCCGGTAAATCATCACTTAAAAAAGTAGCTGGTGAAGAGTCCTTAAAAGAACTGCCCGATTATCTGTTGATAGCCCATTTTGAAGGTGACCTTACAGATATACAATCGTTGGAATTATTGGCCAGGGTTGAATCTGATAAAGCATTGAAACGTGATTTTGACCTTTATGGTAAAACTCGTTTACTACCAGAATCGGGAATACTATTTCCACGCAAATCATCTCTTAAGCATTTCAGAATAGGTCTCAATCCGGTTATTTTGCGCCAATTGGCTGTGGCAGCCGCAGTGATTGCCTTTTTGGTCAGTATATTTATTTATCTCCCGCAAATGAACAAAGGGCCCGAAATAGCCGAACTTAAACCCGACCCAAACATAACAAACGAAGATTTTTCTACCATCGTTCTGCCCGA
This sequence comes from Bacteroidota bacterium, assembly GCA_037441525.1. GTDB lineage: Bacteria > Bacteroidota > Bacteroidia > Bacteroidales > UBA7960 > SKVR01. The sequence goes on along the minus strand of JBBISA010000033.1, from coordinate 43,155 downwards.
TACCGATTCATCAGTACCACAAAATATTGATCCTCGAAAGCCCTCTCAAAACATCATACCACCGGTAAATATCAGAAAGCAGGAGTCGGAAAACAAAACTCCTTCCCCGGTCATTACTCCAGCCCCCAGGGTAACCAGAACCAATGCTATCGCATTTCTTGAGTCTATCAGGATTGAAAACCTAAATTTTAGCACACCAAGGCCTGCTCAAATTGAGCTAAAACACGATTTTCTGGGGTTCTCTTTTTCTTCCCTTTATTCTGATGAAGCCCTGGCCCTTTTAGATGACGATGAACCAGAACAGGAACCCGTTATATCATTGCCCGGAAGAGTTACAAACTTTGTAAACCTTGCCTATGGCTCCATAGAACAAACTACCACAAACTATGTGCAGAACATCGAAAAACGTGTTTCTGAACGAAATATTGGCTTCTGGGACATTGCCGGTTATGGTCTTGCTGGTGTAGCCCAATTAACCGGTACATCTCTTACAATAGACAAAGCCCGCGATGAAAACGGACGAATTACCACCTTCGGTATTGGGAATATTCGTTTTAAAGATAGCACCCGGAACCCATAAATTGTAGATTGCACAACCAATTTAAGGTATTTTGATTTAACTTCGGTTGCAAATATTTGAACCGACACCGTTAACATCATAATCCTTCATGAATTTTCCTAACCCACCTTCGCTTTTTAAGCCAGACATTCACCAGTGGATATATTTTGGTGGTCTGGCAATCATTGCATCAAGCCTTCCCAACTCTGTTTTTTTTATGAGTGTAGGCCAGTTTGTAATCGCCGGAAACTGGCTCATCGAAGGGAAATACAAGGAAAAAATATCCCAATTCTGGTCCAATAAACCTGCTGTTATTCTCTCTTCCATATTCTTTATTTATCTTTTCTCTGGGTTTTGGAGTGAAAGCACCGATGCCTTCCTTACAGAACTTCGTAAAAAAGTGCCAATTCTTACCCTCACCTTTTTGGTGGCAAGCAGTTCGGCAATTGCCCGGCAGAAAAGAGTTAGGATACTTTTATTGCTTTTTTTAGCCAGTGTGGTGGTAACATCACTGATAGGTTTCGTTCTTTATAACCCCGAAACAGCCAAATCTGGCCGTGAATATTCTCCATTTGTTTCGCATATACGATTTGGGATGATGGTGGTGATGACAATTTTTACAACGCCTTGGCTTATGTGGCGTTTAAGAGCTGATTTTAAGGGTTTTCTGGTTGGAAATAAAACTGTTACCGTTTTAATTACTGTCATTGTTATTCTTTGGCTTCTGTTCTATCTGATACTTCTTCAGGCATTGTCATCATTTGTATTTTTAGGGGTCTGCCTTATATTTTCTGTTTTTTATCTTACCAAAAAATATAGTGTCCGTTGGGTTTTATGGTCATTATCTGCTGTCTGTTTTATTTCAATAGCTTCTCTATTGGCCATTATTTTATGGTTTCATTCAATGATTATTGCTAAAGAACCTGTTGATCTCGAAAAACTGCCTTTATATACACCCCATGGGAATTTCTATTTTCATGATACTACTCATAAAGCCCGAGAAAATGGACACCTTGTATTAGTTTTAATTGCCGAAGATGAATTAAGGAGCGAATGGAACAGAAGAAGTTCAATTGATTATGACCACTATGATAAATTAGGGCAACACCTGCGATTTACCCTATTCAGATATATGGCATCCAAAGGATTAACAAAAGACCTTGACGGAATGCAACAATTAGCCCCGGAAGATATTGAAGCAGTTGAAAATGGTATTGCAAATTATCTATACCTGAAGTGGCCAGGAGTTTTGGTTCGTATTCATCAGACTATTTGGGAAATTGAAAATTACCAGGACGGGCAGAATCTCGATAAACACTCACTGGCCAAACGCTTTGAGTTTTGGAAAGCTTCCATAACCGCCATTCGGCTGAAACCTCTTACCGGATGGGGCGCCGGTGACCTGAAAACTGCAATGCATTATGGATTTAATACCAATAAAACAATCCTTAGCCCGCAATACTGGCATAATCCTCATAATCAGTATCTGTTGTGGGCGATTATTTTCGGAATCCCGGCAACATGTGTAATTTTAGGCTTACTAATCTATATTCCATTGGCTACCAGAAACTTGTCCTTGTTTCCAAATGTCATCTTCCTGATTATATTATTTCTCTCAATGATTTCTGAAGACACATTGCAGACACAGGCCGGGCTCACCTTTTTTATCTTCTTTTATCTGTTGTTCAACTTTATTATGCCAAAAGAAAAAGTTATCGGGGATTGGGAAAGCAGAAGTTAATTTTCAGTTCGATGAGCCGGGTTAACCCGAGGAATTACCGGGCCATCATCGGGCCTTTTGTCTTTCCACCTGCGATGCGACCACAGCCACAACTCAGGCTGTTCAATGATATCTTTTTCGAGCCGGGCAGCTAAAATGGCTGTTATTGCTCCTTCGTCATTATATTCCCCAGGATTTTCAATAAGACATCTTATGTCAATTATGTATTTGCCTCTTCTGGCCCTCTTTACACTTCCCCAAAAAACAGGCAGGTTAAATTTCTGCGAAAGAACCTCGGAGCCCTTGAAAAAGGGAGTCTCCTGATTTAGAAAATCTATCCAGAATGCGTTTTCTTTGGGTGGTTTCTGATCTATAATAAGCGCCGTTGCAGTAATTTCATTTTTGTGTCTTACCATTTCACGCATAACGCTTTTCATCGGAATCATTATGTTGCCTGTACGAACACGCATTTTGAGAGTATCGGCATCCATCACTTTATTGCGCAAGGGCCTGTATGCAGTAATCACCTGATGCCGATTGTACAATGGATACGAAGCGCCTGCCCATTCCCAGTTGCCGTTATGCCCCATTGCTATAATGATACTTTTGCCATTGCGAAAAAAATCATCGAGTTCATTTATGGTCTCCGGGGTGTAATAACATCTCCTTTTAAGCTCATCAAAGCGTATGGTTTTAAATTTTATTACTTCAACCATCACATCGCAAAAGTTCCTGTAAAAATCCTGTTCAATTTTCCTGAGTTCTTCATCGCTTTTATGGGGAAAAGAATTTTTGAGATTGACCCTTACTACATCAACACGATACCTGAAAACCTTGTAAACAAAAAATCGTAAAAAATCACCTATAACATAAAGCCACGATAGCGGCAGCAGTGCAAAAACATTCAAAATCCCTATTAACGTATACGAAAGGTACTCGCTGGGTTTACTTTTTCTTTTATCCATTGGAAATATCTTTTGGGGTTTTCACCATCGCTTTGTAAACATTCATTATCTGCAATGCCATCGACTCTTTGCTATAATCAGCAACTGTTGTAAATCCTTTTTCGATTATTTTTTTTCTGAGATTGGTATTATCAATCAACGTTAATGTGTTTAATGCTAAGCAATTATAATCTTTAACGTTGCACAACAGGCCATTTTCTCCATGGTCAATTATTTCAGGTATCCCTCCTGCCCTGGTGGCCACTACCGGAATACCTGAGGCAAAAGCATCAAGAATTGCAGTACCTAACCCTTCCGTTTCAGATGTGAACAAGAAAATATCAAGCTGAGGTAAAATCTCAGGAATATTGCGGTAAAAACCAGCCAATAAAATTTTATCCCGGTACCCCGACTGGTCAATCAAAGACTGAATGTGTGCTTTTAAATCTCCTTCGCCAAAAGCTATAAAAAACAGGTTTGGATTTTTACTCAATGCAACCGAAGCGGTATTAACAAAGGTGGGGTAATCCTTATGCGGAGCAAGGGCTGCAACATTGCCAACCAAAACAATTTCATCCGGTATGTTGAAATGCTTTCGCACGCTGAACCCCGATTTTATATTCTTAAAGCGGTTTAAGTCAATTCCATCATATACCACCCTGATTTTCTCCTTGTTTTTTATCGCAGGCATCAGCACCCGTTTCACCTCATTGGAAATACATATAATAACCCTTATGGTACTCCAGTTATACTTTATCTTCGAAAGAAAATTGGGCTTAATTGGGAAATCGACCCTTCGATGCAGCACTATATCTGTTTTGCATCCCAACGCCGAAGCAACAACCGAAGCTCCATGAGCATGCGAATCGTTTACATGAATAATCTTAAACTCATTACGCCTGCAAAGGTCTTTTATAAACAACCCCAGAGAGATATTCATAAAGCCCCTTTTTTGAAAGGGAAAAATCCGAAACCCTAGCTCATTTGCACATCTGGCAAGATGAGAATTTTTTGGTGCCACCAAAGCAAATGGCCACCGGTGCACCGATAGCTCTTCCATAAGGTACATGAGTTGCTGCTCACCTCCACGCCAGCTATGCGGGGTTGACACAAACAGTATCCCGGGTTTGATTTCGTTGGGTAGCATGAATACTAATCTCTTTTATTAAAACGGATCATTCTTTCTGAGTATGTGCAGCCGGAGGGCAAAGCTACTTTGTTTATTTGCATTAAAAAAGGCATGTCAAATTTAGGGTAGTTTATTTAACCATCCATTGTTTATTACAGCTTGAATAATTGAATTGTAATACCTTTGATGGATGCCACACAAAGAAGAAATCAGGTTTGCAAACCATAAACAAGACATCAAAACCGCATGTTTAAATTACTGGTAATTAGCGATTACAGCCATATTAACCCTGCGCGCCCTGAAGCAGAAGCATTGATTGGGCTAGCCAGGTTAGGTGTTGAAATAACCATAATGACAATGCCCAATGCAGCCTACACGCCCATTTTTACCCAAGAAGGAATCAGGGTAATTCCTTTTCATCCACAGCGGAAATTTAACAAACATGAAATTCAGGTTATAAGAAAAGAGTTGATTGATGGCAAATACGATTTTCTTCATCTTTTCAATGGCAAGGCAATAATTAATGGCTTACAGGCTGCCCGGGGGCTACAGATTAAAGTGGTACTATACCGGGGTTATACCGGAAACATTTCGTGGTGGGATCCGGCCATGTATTTTAAGTACCTGCACCCACGGGTCGATGCCGTTTGGTGCATTGCAAAAAGCGTTGAAGACCTGATTAACCTTAATACCCTTTGGGGAAAGAAAAAAGCTAAAACCATCACCAAAGGACACAATCCTGAATGGTATAGGGGCATTGAAAAGGCCGGCCTGGATTCCCTCGGGATACCGGGCGGTTCATTTGTGGCAGGCATTGTTGCCAACAATCGTCGCATGAAAGGAATCCCATACCTGATAAAATCAACCTGGCATATTCCTGAGAATATTCCGGTATATCTGCTGTTAATTGGCAATGGTCTGGAAACTGCGGAAGTAAAGAAGCTTGTGAAAAAAAGCCCGATGGCCGAAAGGATAATTTTTACCGGTTACCGCAGTGATAGCCTGAATCTGGTAAAATCGCTCGATGTGTTTGTGTTGTCGTCATTATTTGGAGAAGCAATTACTAAATCGGTTATTGAAGCCATGAGCCTGGGAGTCGCTCCAATTATTACTGATATTCCCGGTAATAAGGGGCTTGTAATTGATGGAAAATGTGGTCTGGTTGTTCCGGCAGCAGCCCCCCTGTCGATGGCACAGGCTATTCTGAAAATGTATTATCAGCCGGAATTAAAGGAAAAATTTGCCCTTGAGGCCAAAAAACATATTGAAGAAAACTATCATATTGATAAAACAGTTGCAGAATTGTTGAGTTTTTATCAATCATTGATGTGAAATACAACAGACCAATAGTGCACTCTTGTGAATATCCTAACTCACCAGGTTCGAATAAACATCCATCATTTGCCGGGTAACAACCTCAGGAGAAAAATTGTTAATCGCATACCTTCTTCCTTCTGCTTTCATTTTTCTAACCATTTCTGAATCAGTTAACACCTTGATAATGCTATTTTTTATTTCTTCAACATTTTTTGGGTCAACATACAAGGTGGCTGGTCCACCTGCCTCAGGTAAAGAAGAAATTCCGGAAGTAATGACCGGCGTGTTGCTTAAAAGTGCTTCGGCAACAGGTAGTCCAAATCCTTCAAACAACGACGGGTATACCATAACTCTTGCTGCCTGGTAAAATGCCTGTAAGTCGGAGTTGCTTTGCAGGTTGGTAAACCAATAAATCTGACCAGAAATGCCCAGTTTTTCTGCAAGTTGCAGGCACTCCTGTTTATAGCTTTTCCCTTTTCCTACCACTACCAAAGGCAGCTTCAAATCGACGGGCAAACCTGCTAAACCGTGGAGAACACTTTTTAAATTTTTCCTCTCTTCAATACTGCCAACATACAAAATATAGTCATCGGGTAAGGCATATTTTCTTTTTACAATGGCAAGATTATCTTCCGTTTGAAGGGAAAAATAAATCGGATTACACGATTGATAAATCACTTCTATTCGTGAAGGATCAATGTTGTAAAAGTGCACAATATCTGTTTTTGTGCTTTTGCTGATGGCAACAACTTTATCCGCCTGTTGGCATGCATACCTGAATTTGGCATTGTATACCATCCTGTCGAAAAAAGGATATGTTTCAGGATATTGTCTGAAAATAAGATCATGTATGGTTACTACAGATTTTACCCCGGCAGTTTTTATTCCAACCGGAAGTTCGTGGCTAAGACCGTGGTAAATGTCCGGTTTATCATTTTTCAATTCCCCTGAGATGAAAAAAGTTCGCCATAATCCCTTTAGCCGTTGTTTGGGGGTATGGATGGTAAACTGCCTGTTGTTGAGAAACCAGGCTGGTTCCTCTTTGTTGTTAATTTTGGGAGTATAAAGATGATATTGATTATCGGGGTATAACTCTGAAAGGTTTTTTACCAGAGTTCGTGAATAGTTCCCCAGGCCGGTAAAGTTATTGAAAATCCGTTTGGCATCAAATGCTATGACCATGGCTTGTAATTGGGGACATCGTATGGATATCGTAACCGATGGATTTCAAGAACCCTGTTATAAAGCATCTTTCTGAAATTCTCGATATTCTGCCTTTGCTTAGCCGAAATAAATATACAGGGAGCATTAACCTTTGCCATCCAGGTTTGCATGAGCTCTTCAAGACTAATATTTTCTCTGGTGGAGGGTGTCAGGTCATCTTCATCTTTCTGTACAAATGAGTAATTGTCCATTTTGTTGAAAACAATAATGGTTTCCTTCTCCTGATTGCCAATAATTTCATAGAGGGTTTCTTTCACCACCTGAATCTGTTCTTCAAATCCAGGATGAGAAATATCAACAACGTGCAATAATATATCAGCTTCTCTGACCTCGTCGAGAGTTGATTTAAAAGACTCTATCAAATGATGGGGCAATTTGCGGATAAACCCTACTGTATCCGATAGCAAAAATGGCAGGGTTTCAATTACAACCTTTCTTACGGTGGTATCAAGGGTGGCAAACAGCTTGTCTTCGGCAAATACATCCGATTTGCTGATGAGATTCATAATTGTCGATTTCCCCACATTGGTATAACCTACAAGGGCCACCCTTACCATATTTCCCCTGTTTGATCGTTGTGTTGCTTTTTGCCGGTCTATCTGTTCCAGTTTACTTTTCAATAAAGCAATCTTGTCGCGAACAATCCGCCTGTCGGTTTCAATCTCTTTTTCACCCGGACCTTTAAGACCAATACCCCCTTTTTGCCTTTCCAGGTGGGTCCACATACCAGCCAACCTGGGCAAAAGATACTGATATTGTGCCAGTTCAACCTGTGTGCGGGCATTGGCAGTGCGGGCACGTAGGGCGAAAATATCGAGAATAAGGTTGCTTCGGTCAAGTACCCTGCATTTCACTGATTTTTCTACATTGCGTTGCTGAGAAGGGGAAAGTTCATCGTCGAAAATGAGTATATCCACTTCATTATCCTTTATGTAAGATGTGATTTCTTCGAGCTTCCCTTTTCCGATAAAGGTGGCTTTATCGGGTCGGTCGAGCTTTTGTGTAAACCTTTTAAGGGTTATTCCACCGGCTGTATCAACAAGAAAATCAAGCTCATCGAGATATTCGCTCACTATTTCTTCGGTTTGACGGCCCATGATTACCCCAACCAAAACTACCTTTTCTTTTTCCCTTGCGGTTTTAATTCCTTTGATCATGTCAGGTTAAACTGTTATTTATTGCCATACGATAGGAAAAATAATCCTGCTGAGCCGGTAAGAGCCCAAATGGAAAGTGTTGGGGTAATCCCATCAAATGCAATGGTAATTTGAATGGCCGAAAGGATCAAAATCAGCAGCCCGGCCACAACAGTCAGGCCTTGTTTAAAAAAGCCTCCAACCAGCAGAAGTACCGCAGCAAGAATAAAACCTGCTGCGATATAAAAATCTGTGTCGGCAAAATCTAATTGCATAAATATTCCAAACGTCCGGGTATAAATTACCAGAATAAGCGATAACCGAATAAGCCAGGAGGCGACACCGGTAAGTTTCTTCCAAGGATTCATAGGCAGCAATTAATTTAAGTATTGAAACTGTTTTTATGGCTTTTTCAGAAGGGTTTGAACCCAATAATCTCCCGCACTTCTCTCACCGTTTTTGAAGCGCTTTCGCGAGCTTTTTCAGCTCCAAGGCGGGCAACCTTCGAAAGGTATGCATCATTGGCAGAAAGCTCAAGAATTCGCTCTCTGAGAGGAGTGGTAAAAACAATTATATCTTCGGCCAGCTGTTTTTTTAAATCACCATATCGGATTTCGCAATTGTTGTATTTCTCTTCAAAATAGGCTACGGTTTCGGGCAATGAAACCGCCCTGAGTAAATTAAATATATTTTCGATGGGTTGGGCCTTCGGTTGATTTTTCTCCGTAGGACCACTGTCGGTAACGGCTTTCATCACCTTCTTCCTAATAACAGATGGGTTATCGGCCAGGAAAACAGCATTGCCCTCCCCTTCCGATTTTCCCATTTTGGTGCTGCCGTCAAGACCGGGGATCTTTATTAAGTCTTCACCAAAGTTAAAAGCGTGGGGTTCGGGAAAATAAGGAGTATTATACATCCTGTTAAACCGGTTGCCGAAAGTGCGCGCCATTTCAAGGTGCTGTTCTTGATCTTTTCCAACAGGCACTTTAGTGGCACGGTGAATCAGAATATCGGCGGCCATGAGCACCGGGTAGGTGAGCAATCCGGCATTAATGTTATCGGGTTGTTTTCGTGCCTTTTCCTTAAAGGTTGTACACCTTTCCAACTCTCCCATGTAGGCATTTACGTTAAGAAGCAAATAGAGTTCAGTTACTTCGGGCACATCGCTCTGTATATAAAGTGTGGCTATTTCTGGATCGATGCCTGCTGCAAGGTACTCAACAAGCACCTGCTTCACATTTTGGTGTAGGTCAGACGGGGTAGGATGTGTAGTTAGGGAATGATAGTCGGCAATAAAGAAATAACAACGATGTTGATGCTGCATCTTGATAAAATTGCGAATCGCACCAAAATAGTTTCCCAAATGCAAATTTCCGGTGGATCTGATGCCACTGAGTACAGTTTCCATTAAGTAAGTAAATGTTTGAAAATTAAAGAATAATGAGCGATGTCTGGTTAAATTTTTACGACCTGCAAAGATAGCCTATTTGAGATATGTTTTAATATCCTTGATGTTTAGCTGCAGGGTTCGGGTTCCATTCCATTCGTTCTCTTCAATCTGGTAAACAATATCGAAGTGTTTGCCCCATAAAATGGCATTATGATGGTGTGCCTGCTGGAACGCAATACAGTTGATATTAACACCAGGCTCATCGGGATGAGAAACCGTGAACCGCAGATGCTTACTGCCAACAATCTTAACTGAATTTCTCTCAACTACGCCAGTGGTTAAAAATACCGGGCTCATGTTGCCTGGACCATGGGGGGCAAATTGCTTCAAAATCCTGAAAAACTTATGTGTAATCTGGGATAGATTTAATTGCGCATCAATCTCTATTTCAGGCACCAGCATATTTTCGGTTATGGTACTTGCCACAATATTTTCAAAGGCTTTTCTGAAATTATCGAGATTTTCAGGCTTCAGGCTTAATCCGGCTGCATATTTATGCCCGCCAAAATGATCAAGGAAACTGCTGCAGGCATCAATAGCATCATAAATATCGAAATCCTTGACACTGCGCGCCGAGCCGGTTATTACACCATTCGATTCAGTTAGAATTACTGTTGGTCGGTAATAGGCTTCCGTTAGCCTCGATGCAACAATCCCAATTACCCCTTTGTGCCACTCGGGGTTAAATAGCACCGTAGATTTGCTCTCCTGAAGGAATGCATCTGCTTCAATCATTTCAAGGGCTTGGCGGGTTATTTCAGCATCAAGGTTTCGGCGTTCGTTGTTATTGTTGTTAATATTCTGGCTGAGAATGTGTGTTTCGCCCATGCGTTCGCACAAAAGAAGCTCTACCGCTGCCTCACCCGATTCAATCCTGCCGGCGGCATTGATGCGTGGTCCTATTAGAAAAACGCAGTCGTTTATGGTGATTTCGCGCGTAAAAACTGTATTCTCGCAAGGGGTAGCCTTTCTGATAATATTACTGTAAAACAAGATAGATTCGAATCCGGCCCGGGGGTTAAAATTCAGCTTTCTCAACCCGTAATAGGCCAGAATGCGGTTTTCTCCCACAATGGGAACTATATCGGCTGCAATACTCACCGCTACAAGGTCCAGAAATTTTTCAAGCTTCTCAAAACTCAGCCGGTTTTTTTTATAGAATGCTTGTGCAAGCTTAAATCCAAGACCACAACCTGAGAGTTCTTTAAACGGATATGTGCAATCATCTCTTTTAGGGTCGATAACAGCCACTGCTTTGGGTAATACTTCACCAGGACGGTGATGATCGCAAATTATGAAATCAATCCCCTTATTAGCCGCGTACTCAACCTGATTAAGAGCTTTTATACCACAGTCGAGGGCAATAATAAGTTTTACTCCGTTGGCCTGGGCAGCATCAACACCATCGAACGATATTCCATATCCTTCCTTATAACGGTCAGGAATATAGAAATCAACATGGTTATAGAAATCTTTTAGGAAAGAATAGGTTAGAGCCACTGCTGTGGTTCCGTCAACATCATAATCACCATAAACCATTATTCTTTCGCCATTTTGAATTGCTGAAGCAATTCTCTCCACTGCCTTGTCCATATCTTTAATTAAAAAGGGGTCATGAAGGCTGTCAAGAGATGGACGGAAGAAATCCTTGGCTTCAATAAAATTTCTAACGCCACGCTGCCCCAGTAAATTGGCGAGAACCGGGTCTATATTTAGGGTTTCTGAAAGTTTGGTGATTATTTCGTCATTGGATTGCTCTTTTACTACCCAGCGTTTTTCCATTCGTTATTTGTTTCGGTAAAGATAATAATTCCCTGTCAATATCGCTTTAGGCAATTTATATAAGAGATTAACTTACTGAAATTTAGCTATATAAAAAGCAAAAATCCGGACAATTCCGGATCTTTGCTTTTTGACTTGTTTACCTGAAAAAAACTATTCGGTAAGCACGACTATATGATTGTCTTTTATTTCAACTATTCCAGCCGAAACATCAATAAAAAATTTATTCCGGCCTTCGTCAATTACCTTAAGCTGACCCTTGTCTATCCTGGCAATCAGAGGGGCATGGTTGTTCAGCACTTCAAACGATCCCATTGTGCCCGGAAACTGAACAAGCACCACATTGCCTTCATACAGAAATTCGATTGGCGAAAGTACTTTCAGGTGCATAGTTTATTTTTTAACTGATTCTTCGAGTATTGCTTTCCCTTTTTCAATTGCCTGTTCAATGGTTCCAACAAGGTTAAAGGCTGCTTCAGGGTATTCATCTACTTCCCCATTCATAATCATTCTAAAGCCACGAAGTGTATCTTCAATTGAAACAAAGGTTCCTTTGAGACCGGTGAACTGTTCTGCAACAAAAAAGGGTTGCGAAAGGAATCGTTGTACCCTGCGGGCCCGGCTAACCACTAAACGGTCTTCTTCCGACAATTCATCCATGCCAAGAATAGCAATGATATCCTGTAACTCTTTATACCGCTGAAGAAGCATTTTGACTTCCCTGGCAGTATTGTAATGCAACTGACCAACTACTTCGGGGCTAAGAATGCGGGAGGTGGAGTCGAGCGGGTCAACGGCAGGATATATACCAAGTTCAAATATTTTGCGGCTTAATACTGTGGTAGCATCAAGGTGAGAGAAAGTAGTTGCAGGAGCAGGGTCTGTCAGGTCGTCGGCAGGAACATACACAGCTTGCACCGATGTGATTGAACCCCGTTTTGTGGAAGTAATCCTTTCCTGCATTAATCCCATTTCTGTGGCCAGTGTAGGTTGGTAGCCCACCGCCGAGGGCATTCGACCCAGCAAAGCCGAAACCTCAGACCCTGCCTGAGTAAAGCGGAAAATATTATCAATAAAGAAAAGAATATCGGCACCAGATGTTTCGTCGTCTCCATCGCGGAAATACTCGGCAACCGAAAGACCCGATAATGCAACCCGAGCACGTGCACCCGGGGGTTCATTCATTTGCCCAAAAACCAGCGTGGCTTGTGATTTCAACAATTCAGCATGATCAACCTTGCCTAAATCCCATCCTCCAGATTCCATGCTTTCCTTAAATTCGGCACCATAACGAATAACGTCTGACTCGATAAACTCCCGAAGCAAATCATTCCCTTCTCTTGTTCGCTCGCCTACTCCTGCAAAAACCGACATTCCCTGATAAGCTTTTGCTATATTGTTAATAAGCTCCTGAATAAGTACTGTTTTTCCCACCCCGGCGCCACCAAAAAGACCAATCTTGCCACCTTTTGGGTAAGGAGCTAACATGTCAATTACTTTAATGCCTGTGTAAAGAACTTCTGTTTCGGTTTTAAGATCTTCAAAACGTGGAGCCTCATTGTGAATATTATATCGTTTTGATGCCTTCACTTCGCCAAGTCCGTCAATGGGTTCGCCAATTACGTTGAAAAGGCGCCCTCTGATATTCTGGTCGGCAGGTACAGTTATAGGCCCCCCGGTCGATTTTGCTGCCATGCCACGGTACAAACCATCGGTGGAGTCCATGGCAACAGTTCGAACAGTATCTTCTCCCATGTGTTGCTGGCATTCCAGTACAATTTTTACACCCTGGTCATTTGTAACTTCCAAAGCATCATAAATGGCGGGTAATTTATCGGTAGAATCAAATGATACATCTACCACAGGCCCGATTACCTGCGAGATTTTTCCATATATAATTTCCATCAGCCCAAAAAATTGAATTCTTGAAGTAAACTGGGTTTATTTAAACACAATATTAATAAAATTTAAACAGAATCGGCACGGTAAATCACTTAATTTTAATGTTTGTTGCAAAATTAAAACCCTTGCCAACTCTGTCATTGAAAGATGCCTGCCCATCTGATCTATTTTTGGAGATATGGGTAATTTGAGACTTCCAATGTCCGTTAAATTTTCATAGTTTTGCACTTAATGCAATATTAATCAACATGACAGGATCAATTAACAGATATACTGATATACAGGAAACGGACATTCATTCGTTCCGACACATTATTGCAGGTGCCTTCTTTCAAATGCAATCTTATTGCATTGAGCGTTTAAAGGAGATAAACCAGTTAATCGCCGGTGATATTCTGTATATAGATGTTTACCCGGCCGCCGATCGGCAATTGATCCTTTGCGAAGAGGAACGCATCAACCTTTTGTCTCAGCTTGGTGCAAACCATATATTGTCTGTAGCTGAAATTCGCTGGAAAGATGTTCAAACCCAAATTAAAGACGCTCAGAACTGCAAAAACGGAATTTATAAAGGGCCCTTCCTGGTCAGCGGATTAACAGAAAATGGCATCGATTACTCGCGATTACAACAATTTCTTTCCAGAGTTTTTGAGAAAAGTAATTCTTTCGAATGGCATAAAGAGTTAGGGTTTTTTTACCCATTAAAAGGAACCGTGGTTTATGGCAACAAGATTGGTCGCACCCTTGGGTATCCTACCATAAATGTGAAACCTACGGACAACCAAAAACTCATCCCGCCAATGGGGGTATATACCGGGTATGCCAAACACAAATACGATTGGTTTCGCTGCATGATCAATATTGGTATCAGACCTACCCTCGACCTTACGAAAGTTACTATTGAAGCTCACATATTTGATTTTTCCGAAGAAATTTATGGCGATGATGTCACCCTTCATTTCACCGGATGGATAAGAGAAGAAATGCGTTTCCCTTCGCTCGAGTCTCTTAAAATTCAATTAAATGCAGATAAGAAAAGTGCTTTAAACCTGCTCGACAATACAGGGTTTTCACCAGCTCCCAATATGGAATACATGTTACATAGTTAATGTTCTAAATCCATTCAAGGAAAAATGAACGATACCTTTAAAAATGTACTTCTGATAATCCTGGTAATTATTTCAGGTTTATTCATCTGGTATTTTTTCCGGATATTTCTTTATGTGATGGTGTCTGCCGTATTGTCGCTATTGGGGCAACCCCTTGTTAATGTTCTGCAACGTGTTCGAATAGTTCGGTTAAGAATTCCTATAGGTTTAGGGGCATTTATTACCCTTGTGGTAATTATAACGGTTTTTGTTGGTTTTGTATCCTTTTTTTTCCCCCTTCTGGCATCTCAGGCCGCCTTTATGGCCGATCTTGAAATGGAAGCCATCGCTAAAAGTATTGAAGTTCCCATAACTAAAACCGAATCTTTTCTTCATAACTGGAGCTTACTAAAAGCAGAAGAAACTATAAGCGGAAAAATTTTGGCTGAACTATCTGCCATAGCAACATTTGAACGATTTTCAGGGTTCTTTAATTCTGTTATAAATTTTGCAATTGAAGTTTTTTTTGGTTTTCTGGCTATCAGCTTTATCACCTATTTTTTTCTTAAGGAAAGGCGTCTTTTCTCAAGCATCATATTGTTTTTTACACCAGTACCGCATCGTGATGAAGCGGCTGAAATATTATCCGAAAGCAAAGTACTACTGCGAAGATATTTTGCCGGATTAATAACCGATTTGTTTGCGGTTTTCCTGTTGATTAGTTTCTGCATGTGGCTTATTGGCCTTCCGAATGCCCTGGTAATTGGGTTTTTCGCCGGAATATTGAATATTATCCCCTATGTGGGTCCTATTATAGCAACATTTATAGGGATTTTTCTGGGTATATCTGTGAATCTGAATATGGATTTCTACTCGGAAATGCTCCCTCTTATGCTAAGTATCGCTGCCTCATTTATTATTGTTAATACCATTGATATAGGGGTGTTACAGCCATTTATTTATTCAAAAAGTGTAAAATCGCATCCATTGGAAATATTTATTGTATTTATGATAGCCGGCATGGTAGGTGGGGTTTTTGGTATGATTGCAGCCATTCCGGCATATTCAGTACTTCGAATATTTGGAAAGCAGTTTTTCACCAAATCAAGGCTTGTACAAGGTTTGCGCAATTCTATCAACAATCCTTCAAACTGAAGAACACTTAAACGATGATCTTCAGATACCGCCCCATAATCAGAGAAAAAACTTCCTTGATTCGAAAGTTAAGTTTTCACCGGTTAATTAATATCATAAAAATCTGGATTGGATACAAATGGTCTGTTCGGTTTAACAAAGTAACTGTCTGGGGCTATCCATTCGCTATTCAGCTCGAAACCTCAGCAGTATGCAATCTTAAGTGCCCTGAATGTATTGCAGGTATTGGGGCAACCAACCGCACAAGAAATTTCCCCGACCCAGGTATGTTCTATTCAGTCCTTGATGACTTTCGCAAGTATTCATTTTACTGCAATTTATATTTTCAGGGCGAACCCTTTCTTAATCCAGAACTGTTTTCTTTAATAAGGCATGCCAAACAACTCAATTATTACACTGTAATTTCCTCAAATGGGCATTTTTTATCTGAAGCAAATTGTATTAATATTATAGAGAGCAATCTGGACCGTATAATAATTTCTCTTGATGGCATGGATGCAGAATCCTACAACCAATATCGAATAAATGGTCAATTCGATAAGGTTGTAAATGGAATAAAAATGTTAACTGAATGTCGAAAAAAAATGGCAAAGTCTCATCCTTTGGTTGAAATTCAGTTTTTAGTCAATAAAACCAATGAACATCAATTAAAAGATGCTGAAAATTTCATTAAAGGGCTGGGAGCAGATATATTGCAGTTTAAAAGTATGCAGATTTACAGCGAAAAAGGCATCGGGGTATTTTTACCGGAAAACAACAAGTATAATCGTTATGGTGAAAAAATAAGAAAAGTCCGGATGGGATGTTTCAGATTGTGGAGTTCAATAGTGATTACTTCAGATGGATATACCGTACCCTGCTGTTATGATAAAAAGCCGGATTATATATTGGGTCATTTTCAAAAACAACAAATTAAGGAAATGTGGCTTTCAGATAAGTATTATCGCTTCAGGAAAATCGCCCTTCAAAATATAAAAGAACCTGCAATCTGCACAAATTGCATTCAATAAAAAAACCGGGATTCCCCGGTTTCAACCTAAATGGTCATTATGTCTTTCTCTTTGGCTTCCAATATCTTATCTACTCTTGAAATAAATTTATTCGTTAATTCTTGCATTTCAGATTCAAATTTTTTTATTTCATCCTCCGGAATACCCTCTTTTTCCAGTTTTTTTCCGGCATCCAAGGCTTCTCTTCTGGCATTTCTTACACTTACCTTACCTATTTCTGCTTCAGCTTTCGACTTTTTTACTAATTCTTTGCGCCTTTCTTCTGTTAAAGGGGGCACAACAATGCGTATTATAGTACCGTCGTTTTGAGGATTAAACCCTAAGTTAGCAGCCATAATAGCCTTTTCTATCGGTCCGAGCATACTTTTTTCCCAGGGCTGCACTACAATGCTTCTCGGATCTGGGGTATTAATGTTTGAGATTTGAGCCAGGGGGCTCACGGTTCCATAGTAGTCAACCTTAACACCATCAAGCATTTGCGGGCTTGCTTTTCCGGCTCTGATTTTTACAAACTCGCGCTCAAGATGTTTAATGGCGTTTTCCATTTTTTCTTCAGCCTCATCGTATAAAAAAACAACTTCTTCGCTCATAGTTGGGTTGCTTATAGGTTAAAAACTGAATTCACGGTGTGCAAAAATAAACTTTTTATGCAAAAAGGTGATAGTATTAATTTTTCACAAGTGTACCATTGGGCTTTCCTTCAATAATAATTTCCCTTAGGTTGCCTTTGCGGTTAACATCAAAAACTATTACAGGAACATTGTTTTCGCTGCATAGAGTAAAGGCTGTCAGATCCATAACCTTAAGATTTTTCCTGTATGCTTCTGCAAAAGTAATCTCGGAATATCGGGTAGCAGTTGGATCCTTTTCCGGGTCAGCGGTGTAAACACCATCTACCCGTGTACCTTTCAATAGTACATCAGCCTTTATTTCAACAGCCCTTAATGCTGCCGCCGAATCGGTTGTAAAAAATGGGTTGCTTGTACCCCCGGCAATTATAACTACACAGCCCTTCTCAAGATACTCAACAGCTCTTCTGCGGCTCATTCTTTCACATACCGGGTCTATGGCTACACCTGATAATACTATCGATTTAATCCCTTCGTTATCAAGAGCCGATTGCAATGCAAGGGAATTAATTACCGTTGCAAGCATACCCATATAGTCTCCCTGCACCCTGTCCAATCCTTTTCCGGCCCCTGTCATCCCTCTGAATATATTTCCCCCTCCCAAAACAATTCCTACTTCAATTCCCTCATTATAAACCGAACGTATTTCGTTAACATAAGCCTGTAACATGCCGGAGTCAATTCCGTGTCCATTGTTCGACGCGAGCGATTCTCCGCTGAGTTTCAGCAATATCCGTTTATATTTATTCATTCTGATTCTGTTTTAAAACCGATTGCAAGTTTACATCTTTTATTTTTGCATACCTAAGAAAATAATTACTTGATGAGCCCAAGGGCAAAAGAAAAGGGGCTAAAAAGCCCCTCTAAAAATCTTGATGAATTATTATTTTGCCAACGCAAAACGTTTGAAGTCGGTTACTGTTAGCCCTTTTTGAGCTTCTGAAAGCATCTGCTGGACTGTTTTCTTTGAATCTTTGTAGAAATCCTGGTTCAAAAGGGTACTTTCCTTATAGAACTTGTTTAGTTTACCCATTGCAATTTTTTCAAGCATTTCCTCAGGTTTACCTTCCTGGCGGGCAATCTCCATTCCGATTTCAATTTCCTTTTCTATTATGTCTTTCGATACGCTGTCTTTATCAACAGCCACGGGAGCCATAGCAGCTATTTGCATTACAACATCCTTACCGGTCTGAATATCAGTAATTTTCTGATTGAAAACAGCAATCGATGCTACCCTGTTGCCAGGATGAATATATGCAAAGGCATTTTCGCCGGTAATCAAAGCAAACTTAGAAAGCTCAAGTTTTTCTCCGGTTTTTCCAATCATATCAGTAACCTGTTCTGCAACGCTTCTGCCCTCCGCAACCAGGTTATTGAGTTCTTCAGCATTTTTGCATCCGTTTTTGAGCCCAAGATCAAGCAATTTGTTAGTAAAATCAATTACTTCCTGGTTTTTTGCAACAAAGTCGGTTTCGCAATTAAACATTATAATAGCTGCAGTTTTACTCTCAGCAGACGTTTTGGCTAAAACAACCCCTTCATTCGCATCGCGGTCAGCCCGGTTGCTTGCAAGTTTCTGCCCCTTTTTGCGAAGAATATCGATTGCCATTTCAAAATCGCCGTCCGATTCAACAAGCGCCTTTTTACAGTCCATCATACCTGCACCTGTTTGCTGACGCAATTTGTTAACTTCAGCAGCAGTAATATTTGCCATTGTAGATTAATTTTAATTATTATTACCTTTTTTACTTTCTGGGTTTTTTGGCAACTGCACCTCTTGGAGCCTTGGCTGCTTTCTTCATGCTATCATCTTCTTCCTCTTCTTCTTTCAGCTTAAGTTTTCTGGCCCTTTTGGCAGCTTCAAGTTCATCTTCATCCATTTCTTCAGCATCCCTTATTGCAACCCCAGCTACAACTTTGTCAGAATCCAAATCAAAATCTCTGTCATCTTCTTCCTCGGCTGCTTTGTCTTTTTCAAGCTTTCTTTCTGCCAAACCTTCAATGATTGCATCAACCATTGTTTTCACAATTATTGCTATTGATTTGGATGCATCGTCATTGGCTGGAATTGGGAAATCAATTTCGTTGGGGTTTGAGTTTGTATCAACAATCGCAAAGGTGGGAATATTCAACTTTTGTGCTTCTGCAACGGCAATGTGCTCTTTCATGATATCAACAATGAAAATAGCTGCAGGAAGCCTTGACAGGTCAGCAATTGAACCAAATTGTTTCTCCAGCTTGGCTCTCTCGCGGGTAATCTGAAGTCTTTCCTTTTTTGAGATATTATCGAAAGTTCCATCGGTTGACATTTTGTCAATCGTAGTCATTTTCTTTACTGCTTTGCGGATGGTGGCAAAATTGGTGAGCATTCCACCAGGCCATCTTTCAGTAACATAAGGCATATTGATTTTCTTAACCAAATCAGCGACTACATCTTTTGCCTGCTTTTTGGTGGCAACAAAGAGTATCTTCTTGCCCGATTTTGCTATCTGCTTCATTGCAGCAGCTGCTTCATCAATTTTGGCAATGGTTTTATTAAGGTCAATAATATGGATGCCGTTTCTTTCCATGAAAATATACGGAGCCATATTGGGATTCCACTTGCGTTTCAGGTGTCCGAAGTGCACACCTGCATCTAAAAGTTCATTATAATTGGTTCTTGCCATGTTGTATTTATTTTCCAAAAAGTGAAATTAACGTTTGCTAAACTGGAATTTCTTCCTGGCTTTTTTCTGGCCGGGCTTCTTCCTCTCTACCATTCGCGGGTCGCGGCGAAGTAATCCCCTTGATTTCAACGCTTTACGCCATTCGGCATTTACTTCTACCAATGCTCTGGATATTGCCAATCTTAGTGCCTCAGCCTGCCCGGTAATACCGCCACCGTCCAGGTTCACCTTTAGGTCGTATTTTCCTTCGTTACCTGTAATCTGAAATGGCTGATTAACAATATATTGCAAAATTGATGTAGTAAAATAGTCTTTTACATCTCTCTTATTTATTGTAACCTGTCCGTTACCAGGTTTAAGATATACCCGCGCAACAGCAGTTTTTCTTCTTCCTATTGTGTTAATAACTTCCATGCTTACTTAAGTGTATTAAGGTTGATTTTCTGAGGTTGCTGAGCCTGATGAGGGTGTTCGCTTCCTGCGTAAATAAAAACATTTCTCATAAGGGCATCGCCAAGTTTGTTTTTGGGCAACATCCCTTTTACTGCTTTCCTGATTATTTCAGTGGGCTTCGTGTCAAGCATTTGCTTAACAGTGGTAAAACGCTGACCTCCAGGATAACCCGTATGCCGAACATACTCTTTCTGTTCCCACTTGTTGCCTGAAAGTTCAATTTTTTCGGCATTAATGATAATTACATTATCACCACAGTCAACATGTGGTGTAAAGTTGGCTTTGTATTTTCCGCGAACCATTTTGGCAACCTTACTGGCAAGACGACCCAAAATTTCATTCTCCGCATCTACCAGTACCCATTCCTTTGTAACGGTATCCTTGTTGGCAGAAACTGTTTTATAGCTTAATGTATCCATTATTCGGTTAATTTGCTGAATTTGATTTTTTTATAACACAAAACCCCCTTGGCTTAAGGGGCTGCAAAGCTAAAACTTATTTTTAATCCGGGCAAATTTATTAACAGCTAATTGTTGATAAATTTGTTATTTACTTATTGACAAAACGGGCTAAATTTTGAGGCTGCAAAGTTAGAAATTATTTTCTTTCCTAATTCTACTAAAGCTAAAAAATTATTGTGCCTATAAATCAGTAATTAACACATATTTAATTTAAGGTTCGAACTAAATGGTGCCAATTATTTAATTTTGCACGTTAATTATTTCGGTTAGTTAATTATAATTGCCGATACACCATCTATTATCGTAAATAATATGAAATCATTCTTGCCCTTGCTGGTTGTCTTTTTTCTGATTTGTGGGGTTGAAAACCTTTACTCTCAATCAATTTCTTTATCTGATAAAGCAGAAATAAGCTTACTTATTGCAAGTCCTGGCGATGAACTTTATTCAATTTTTGGCCACAGTGCCATAAGGGTATATGACCCAGATAATTCCATCGACCTTGTTTTTAATTACGGTACATTCGATTTCAACACTCCTTACTTTTACTTTCAGTTTGTTAGAGGAAAACTTCTTTATAAATTGTCTGTTTCGTCAATGGAATATTTCATTGCCGAATACCGTTTCGATGGCAGGGCTGTTTTTGAGCAGGTCTTAAACCTTGACTTCAACGAAAAGCAACAAATGTTTGAGTTTCTATTATGGAATCAACAACCAGAAAATGCTTACTATCATTATGATTTTTTTTATGATAATTGTGCCACACGGATAAGGGATTTGGCTGATGCATTAATAGCCCCGCATTGGCACAACAACCCCGAAATAATTAAGGAACAACTTCCATCAATTAGCTTATTATTCAATTATGAATTTGATTACAAACCAGATGTACGCAAGGACAGAACGTTGAGAGACCTATTGCAATCCTATTTAATGACCATGCCGTGGAGTAAATTTGGAATTGATCTGGCACTGGGGTTGCCTGCCGATAGAATAGCAACATCTGAAACAAGTATGTTTTTGCCAGACGAAATGCTTATTGCTTTTGCCCTGGCCCAAAAACCAGATGGTTTACCGTTGGTTGCTGAAAGCAGAATTGTGCTGCCAAAAACCCTTGAACTTACCCCAGCAGGTTTTTTTAAACCATGGATGGCGACTTCTATTGTCCTATTGCTTTCTTTGGCCTGTTTTATCAACAAAAAATGGGGAAAAATATTCGATCTGTCTTTTTTTACAATCTTGGGAATTACAGGAGTGGTGATCATTTTTCTTTGGGCATTTACCGATCATAATACAACAAAATCAAATCTAAATATTTTATGGGCATTGCCCACTCATTTGTATTTCATCTGGTCAGTACAATCGAATAAATCAACAACCATCCAGAAGGCTTACTTTGCTCTTAACGCGATATTGGGGTTGCTTCTGCTGATTTTTTGGTCTCTCATTCCCCAGGATTTTAATATAGCATTTTTGCCTTTATTATTTATTTCTATTTTGAGATCTGTCGCATGGTCAAATATAATATTACCATCAGAAATATTTCATGTTAGCAACAAAGGACCTGGAATTGAACATAAAACCTAAAAGAATTGTTTCCTGACATTAAATTAAAAATACAGATATGGCAGCGCTTAAAGGTCTGATTAAAGGGTTGCACCACATCTCTTCCATTTCAGGAAGTGCTCGCAACAATTACAGGTTTTATGCAGATATTCTTGGTTTAAGGCTTGTAAAACGGACTGTTAACTTTGACAGTCCCGATACATGGCATTTATATTACGGAGATAAAACCGGCAGTCCTTCAAGTTTAACAACCTTTTTTCCATCTTCTGGTATAACAAGAGGTAAATCTGGCAACAAATCGGTTACCTCTACTATGTATTCAATTGGTACTGAATCGATTGGATTTTGGATAAAACGTCTTAAAACACATCAGATTGAATTTAGGGGGCCTTTTTCTCGCTTCAATGAAGAATATATTCATTTTGATGATTTTGATGGAATTCACATTGAACTGATCGCTAATTCAACGGATAAAAGAGCCGGATGCAAAACAGCGGGCATACCAGAGGAACACGGCATTAAAGGCCTTTACTCTGCAACCCTGAGCTATGCATCAGCAGAGCATACACTCGATTTTTTAACCAAACATTTTGAGCATACTCTATTAATTGAATCAGATGACCGGTTGAGGCTTTTTTCAGGTGAGAACAAACCGGGAAATTATATTGACCTTATCTCAAGGCCTTCATTCCCAAATCATCTGCCAGGGGCAGGAACAGTTCATCACATCGCCTTCACAACAACCGATGAGGGTATGCTTGAACAATTAAGAAACTATTACTCTCGTGCCGGATTTCAACCTTCGGCAGTAATGGATAGAAATTATTTTAAATCCATTTATTTTCGCGAACCCGGCGGTATAATGGTGGAAATATCAACATCCAATCCTGGATTTCTTATAGATGAGGGTATTGAACAATTGGGCGAAGCACTAAAACTTCCTCCCTGGTTAGAGTCGAAAAGAAAAGAAATTGAATCGGGCTTGAGTTCCCTGTAAATTGCTTATTTCGCCAAAGGATGATAATCTCCCTTCAGTCCAAGGGGTTTGGCATTACGTATTTCATAGGCAATATTAATACTTGGCCTTACGTCATTTAATCCGAAACCATTTCCTTCCAATATATTAATATATGTTTGTGTATGAAGATCGGTGAATCCGCCCGAAAACTCGAACTCTTCCTGGTTCAGGGTAATTGAACGAAAGGTTGTTTGCCCCTTTTCTTTCAATTCAACAGGAAGGTCATCCGCATTGACACTTAAAAACCATCTTACCCTGGCTCTGTCCAGAACAAGGTATCCAGCCGCCCTGTCGGGTTTGCTCTCATGCACAACATTTTCCTTAACCGCTCCAAAAATCCAACATAGCATGTCGAAAAAATGGATGCCAATATTGGTTCCGATTCCTCCCGATTTTTCATTCTTTCCTTTCCATGAATAGAAATACCAGGCCCCTCTTGATGTTATATATGTTAAGTCAATATCAAAAATCTTCCCTGATTGATTCGCCATAACCTTTTCACGCAAAGCCCTTACTGCCGGATGATGTCTTAGTTGAAGTATATTATAGATTCTTTTACCGGTTTCTTCCTCTATTTGAGCAAGCGCATCAATATTCCAGGGATTAAGAACAAGAGGCTTTTCACATATTGCATGCGCCTGATTACGCAAAGACATTCGTATATGCGAATCATGCAGATAATTGGGAGAACAAATACTTACATAATCAATTGAGCCATCACCTGATTTCCTTAGTTTATCCATGTGTCTGTCGAATCGCTCAGGCTCAGTAAAAAAAGAAGCATTGGGGAAAAAATTATCAATTATTCCTACACTATCAAATGGGTCAAGGGCTGCCACAAGAATATTACCAGTGTCCTTAATGGCTTTCATGTGCCTTGGTGCAATATACCCGGCAGCACCTATCAATCCAAAGTGAATCGCCTTTTTCATGTCCCTTAATTATTTTTCTTATATGTTTAAACTAATAAATTGGAGTAAGAAATACTTCTGAAAAATGCATAATAGGGCAACAAAAGTAAGATTATTTGATGTCAGTGAAAATTTTTCGCTAACTTTATGGTTTGTGTGTTAAAAATACCCCCTATGACAAATTAAATTATCATTATGAATAAATTTTTTCGTTTTGCAACCTATTAACTCGATAATTTTGCATGCTAAAGATGTCTTATGTCTGAAGAAAAATGGCATGTTTTATATACAAAGCCACGCTATGAAAAGAAAATAAATGAAAGTTTGCGAAAAAAAGGCATTGAATCTTATCTGCCTGTTATTAAAACACTTAAGCAATGGAGCGATAGAAAAAAAATAGTTGAAATACCTTTATTTTCATCATATATTTTTATTAAAACAAATGAGAAATTGTTTTACACGATATTGAATATTCCGGGTACCGTAAAGTTTATTTCTTTTGAAGGAAAAGCTGTAGAAATCTCCGAAAAAGAAATTGCGAAGATAAAATGGCTATTAGATGCCGGCATTGAAGTTTCAACTCATAATGAAGTATTTAAGAAGGGTGACAAAGTTGAAATAATTAAAGGGCCTCTAAGGGGGTTGATAGCCGAAATGGTTGAACAAAATAACAAACACAGGATAGTAGTGCGCCTCGAAAATATTGATAAATCTATTGAAATTCAAGTTCCAAGAACTCATCTCAAATTAATATAAACACCCGCTGTAGAGCAGAAAGTTGGTTGTTAAAATTCAGTGTTACACGGAAAATGTCGACAACTTTAATATTTAATTTCGCCGTTGATTAAATATTAAAACCCATATACTTCTGTTTTCCGTACATTAATTGTGCAGAAAAATGTACCAAACGAAAGTAAAACAAGATTAACGTTTTGATTTTCAGCGAAAAAACAGGAAAATGACTGATAAGATTCTAATTGCACATGACAGATTGACGCAATCCACATACAAAGATTCTGCTCAATTAAGTCATTTGGAAAACAAAATAAGGGAAGAAGTTG
The DNA here is from genome assembly GCA_037441525.1 of Bacteroidota bacterium. Taxonomy (GTDB): domain Bacteria; phylum Bacteroidota; class Bacteroidia; order Bacteroidales; family UBA7960; genus SKVR01. The sequence goes on along the minus strand of JBBISA010000033.1, from coordinate 17,974 downwards.
GTTCGGGGGTGTTGTCGCTTATTTCGCGTTATGTAGATGTAAATAATTCAAGCACTCAGGTTTTTAGTACCTCTACGGTTTTTAATATTGAGAAATTTGAAAAGAAAAGCATTTCTGCCGTAGTTAACTTGAAAAGAATAAATGATTTACGCCGAATCAACAAATTCTTTGAGGCCGTAAATGAAAACATCCCTTATGGAACCATATTTATTGGTTGTGCTGAAACACTGGAACTTAGAAAAGAACGACTTCTTAAGAAATTTCCACGCATAGTAAATAGACTTTATCTTTTAGGAGACTACATTTTCAAGCGGGTCTTCCCCAAACTGCCTTTAACCAAGCAAGCCTATTTTAAACTAACCGGAGGACGAAACCGAATAATAAGTCGTGCCGAAACACTTGGCAGACTTTATTCATGTGGGTTTGAACTAATTCATGAAGAAATTATAGGTTATAACTTTTTCTTTGTTGCCAAAAAGACAAAACCACCCGCATATAATATGTCGCCATCTTATGGTCCTATTTTCGGGATGGAGCGAACCGGGAAAAATGGAAAGGCTATACGAGTCTTCAAATTCCGCACTATGTACCCTTTTTCTGAATATTTGCAAGACTATGTTTACAAAATAAACAACCTGGATGATGGTGGCAAGTTTCGGAACGATTTTAGGGTTACAGCCTTTGGAAAGTTTATGAGGCGGTTTTGGCTCGATGAAATACCCATGCTTTACAATTTAGCTAAACTGGAACTAAAACTGGTAGGCGTTCGTCCGCTAAGTAAACAGTATCAAAGTCTTTATCCTCTGTCGCTTCTCCAATTAAGAAATCAATTCAAACCGGGATTGATACCACCCTTTTATGCCGATTTACCTAAAAATTTTGATGAAATTCTTGAATCTGAAAGGTGCTACCTCCAAGCATACGCAAAATATGGTTGGCTAACAGACTTTAAGTATTTCTGCAAGGCAGCATTTAATATCATTTTTCGGAGTGCCCGAAGCAAATAAAATCGAAACCATCAGTTATAACAATCAGGCATACATACATTTACCTTTTTTGCACAGCAGAAAACTACAATTTTCAAATCCCTTTTTTATAGTTAATTAATAATCTGGCCCGGTTTATCCTTTTTCGCATAAACTCTCCGCAACCATCCGGGCAATACAATTACTCCAATAAATAAATAAGGGTAATAACTTATTAGCCTCCACATTAAACCCATTGCCGGAGCCAAACCTTGCGGAATAAACTCTCCAAGGAACCGGGTAAAAACAAACTCCGCAACGCCACTTCCGCCCGGAGTTGGACTTATTAGAAGAATAACCCACATTACAAGCTGCCTGGCATAAATCAATAATTGATCGCCGCCGTTGGCAAATGCAAGAATAAGGAAGTTAACTACCATGTATCTTCCTGTCCATGATAAAAACGTACCTCCAAACGCTTTGAGCCAAAAAGAAAAGGGTTTGCCCCGCAATTCTTTTGCCGTAATAATTATCTCATTCCCTGTTTCTGCAGCCTTATTGCGCCATTTTCTTAAAAAAGGAATTTTGAAAATCGTCAGGAGTATCATTTTAAATCCCCTTGGATTTATGAATACTCCGTATATTATAATGCTGGTTAACACCAGAATAAATAGATAACCCAGTATAAAAATACCCTGAGTACCAAATCTGGTGTTTAAGAACACATATTCTCCTCCGGTAGTAAAAAGGTTTGTTGTACCCACGATAAGAATAATTATCGGCACCATTAAAATGTAAAAAAGTTCATCCAGAAATGCAGTAATAAGAACAATTGCAGTGGTGCGTCCCATATTTACACCTTCCTTGTTAACTATGTAAATGGCAATAGCAGAACCACCTATGATTGAAGGAGTTATAGCACTAGCAAATTCCCATAACATTATTACATCAAAGCTTCTTCGCCAACTTATCTGCCCATCTGTCAATACCCTGATTCGGTACATATAGCCAAAATCCCGGCATACAATCATCAAAATCGCCATGAAAATATAGAAAAAGGACTGCCATTTCCAATCTATGCTTCTAAATGCCTCAGCATCAAAATTTCGTGCCAGCAAGAAAGTTGCAACACCTAACCCAAGCAATATGGGCAATATCAAACGGCGCAATCGGAAAAATGAAATGATTTTAAGCTGGCTTTTATCCATAAAAAAGTAACGTGATTTTTATCTCAATTTTTATAGCTGAACAATTAGAAAATGATATCAAACTATTTGTTTAACCCCAATTTTGCTGTATTGTTGAGCGGTAAATGTAAAAAGAAATCTTCCTTTGGTTTTTATTGCCATGTTATTTTTAATTAAAACATTCGTTAACAAATATTTCATATCCACAGGTCAATAAATTGATTCATTGCATTTTTGGCAATTTGCCAACAGATTAATTAAACACCAATTAGAAGGCAATGCTACTAAGTTCGTATTTTTGCCAATATTACTCCTTATATCTTCCATTTATTAAACACAAACCAATGGTAAAAAATCTATTTGATTTATTAAATCTTGCAAAGCAGCAAAAAAAAAGGAAGCTTGTCCTGGCAGCTGCACATGATCAGAACGCGCTCGAAGCAGTCCTTAATGCCATGAATAAAGGCATTGTAGATGTTCAATTTTTGGGAAATCAGGAAAAGATATTCCAGATATTGGATCAACTTGGCTTTGATAATTCCGGTATAAGTATTATCCATGAACCAGATAATGAAAAGGCTGCATCTATTGCGGTGAAAATGGTTCGCGACAAACATGCTGACATTCTTATGAAAGGCCATCTTTCGACATCCACGTTACTACGGGCAATATTGAATAAAGAATGGGGTTTGCGCAGTGGAGAACTCCTATCCCATCTGGCGCTTTTTGAAATGCCCTCCTATCACAAAATTCTTGGATTGACAGATGCGGCAATGAACATTCAACCCGACCTGAAAGCCAAAATTTCAATCATTCAAAATTCTGTGTTCTTTCTAAACAAACTTGGATTAGAAACCCCTAAAGTTGCTCTCTTAAGCGCCGTAGAAACTGTAAATCCTGATTTAAAATCGACTACAGAAGCTGCCCTTTTGGCCAAAATGAATGATCGCGGACAAATTTCGAATTGCCTTTTAGATGGCCCTTTTGCCCTTGATAATGCCATAAGTAAAAAAAGTGCCCAGTTAAAGGGGATTTCCAGCCCTGTGGCTGGCGATGCTGACCTGTTGGTGGGGGATGACCTTGACATGTCAAATGCACTCTACAAGAGCTTTATTTACTTCGGACAGGCAAAGTGCGCGGCTGTAATTGTTGGTGCAGCTGCTCCTGTGGTACTAACCAGCAGAGCAGATTCGGATGAAACTAAACTTTTGAGCATCGCACTCGCCGCAGCTGTAAATTAACAGATTGGATAACCATTATTTAATATTTTCCATGGACGACGCCCTATTATTAGCCATAAATCCTGGTTCAACCAGTACCAAAATAGCTGTATTTAAGAATACCAGAGAAATATTCCTTAAAACAATTAAACACAGCAGAGAAGAATTGGACAAATTCATTAGAATAACCGACCAGTACGAATTTCGTAAATCAATAATTCTTAAAGAATTGATAGATGCCGACATAGACATCAATAGCATCCATGTGGTTATGGGCCGTGGAGGATTGATAAAGCCCATTAAATCAGGCGTATATGAAGTAAATGAAGCCATGATCCACGACTTGAAAGTAGGTATTCTTGGTCAGCATGCCAGTAATCTTGGAGGACTAATTGCACGCGATATAGCCGATTCCATACCCAGTGCAAGGGCCTTCATTGCCGACCCTGTTGTGGTGGATGAACTGGAAGATATTGCACGCATATCAGGTCATCCTGAAGTGGCGCGAGTATCCATCTTCCACGCATTGAACCAAAAAGCTATAGCAAGGCAACATGCCAGAGCCGTTGCTCAAACCTACGAAGCCTTAAATCTTATAGTTGCCCATTTAGGGGGAGGTATAAGTGTAGGAGCCCATTACCAGGGTAAGGTTATTGATGTTAACAATGCGCTTGATGGCGATGGCCCATTCGCACCCGAAAGAAGTGGAGGATTACCTGCCGGAGCGCTTGTAAAACTATGCTTTAGCGGAAAATATACCGAATCTGAAATTCTGAAAATGATTACAGGCCGTGGCGGCTTGGTAGCATATCTCGATACCAATGATGCTTATGAGGTAGAAAAAAGAGCGATGGCCGGCGATACGAGAGCTCTGATGATTTACGACGCCATGTCTTATCAGGTGGCCAAAGAAATTGGGGCAATGTCAACAGTGCTTAAAGGAAAGGTGGATGCTATTCTCCTAACAGGAGGCATTGCCTATGGAAAACCATTTGTAGATAAACTTAACGAAAGGATCCGCCACATTTCACCTGTCTATGTTTACCCGGGCGAAGATGAAATGCGTGCCCTTGCCATGAATGGTTTGATGGTTATGAAAGGCGAAACGATTCCACTTGAGTATTCATAAAGCCCATTATAATCCCTAATTCAGTCCAGCGAGCCATTTTCTTTTCAATTGTTGCCATATAATGGAAGTCGAATTGTAAATGTGGTTCCTCTGTTTAAAGTTGAATCAAAGGATATATGCCCTCTGAAGCTTTCAGTTATGCTTTTAACCATCGCCAAACCCAAACCCATTCCAGCGGTTTTGGTTGTAAAATAGGGTTGAAAAATATTGGCTTTCAAATTATCGTCTATTCCCGATCCATAGTCAGTTAAAGCAATTTTTACAAAACTTGTTTCTTTCTGAATAACTATGTCAATTTTGGCAAGTTCGTTTTTTGAGTAAGCCTGAACTGCATTTTTTATTAGGTTATTAAAAACTCTTAACAGCTGCTTTGAATCAACAAACACAAAAAGCTTTTCTTTTTCCAATGGCAACTCAAGATTGATAATAACCTTATCAAAGCCTTTATAAAGTTCTGGAACATCGCGCACAAAATCAACCAGATTGATAATTTCATTGTTGGTTGCAGGCATCTTGGCAAAATCAGAAAATTCCCCTGCTATTAAACTAAGATTATCTATCTGCTCAACCATTGCTTTGGTAAACCGTTCTAATCGTTCATCCCAATTATCTACCTTATCATTCCAGGCTTTTTGCAAATACTGCACGTTTAATCGCATCGGGGTTAAAGGGTTTTTAATCTCATGCGCTACTTGTTTGGCCATTTCTCGCCAGGCCGATTCTCTCTCGCTGCGAGCTAACAATTCTGCACTCACTGCTAATTCATCAATCATTCTGTTATATTCTGTAATTAACTGTCCGATCTCATCTTTCCGCGACCATTCAATTTTCTTGTTTACCTTTCCAATAGCCAAACTCGATATACTTGACCTGATAATTTGCAACGGCTTTGTAACCAGATTTGAAATAAAGAATGCAATAATAACAGATGCTAAAAGCAATAATAGATAAATGTTTGCAAAGGCAACAAGAAAGTATGATATTTCGTTTCTTAGTTCGCTATGCTGTGCAAAATAGGGCAGGTTGATATAGGCCAATAAATCGCCATTTGTGTTCCTTAAAGGAACATAAGCGCTTATATACTCCAGCTCTCCTATCTTTTCATTATCAATATAAAGACTTTTCATTTTCGCCCTTAATGCATTGAGCGCCACAGGATCCATAATTTTTGAAATCAATCCTTCATCGTAAATCTTCATCCTGGATGAAGCTATTAAAACCCCATCTACGCCAAATAAGTTGATGTCTGCAAAAAAGACCTGAGACAGGGCCATTAACATCTGATTCAGGTATTCACCATAAGAATTATCGATTGATGCTTCTCTTCCTATTCTATTTTCAAGCTCAATGAGAATACTATGAGCCTTCTCATTGATTATTTTCTCATTTTTGCTATTATATATGTTTACAATAAACCATGCCGAAGCACCTCCAATAGTTAATACACTCGCCAATACTACAGCCAAAACACTTAATTGTAAACGACTTCTGAAATTTGTTAACGAGGGCTTTCTCTCAGATTTTATGATGTTTATAATCCAAATAAATAAAACTCCTAATAAAAAGAAAATAAACAAGTAAGAAAATGGGGCTATTTTATCTAACAGTGTTTCGCCAGGCTTACTAACAATTATTTTTGTATTTCTGTCTCTTACATATATGAGATGGCTATAACCATCAAGGTAAAAGTGCTGAAAATTCTTATCGTCATTAATTGGATAACTATTCACATATATGCTATATGCAAACACACCAAACTTATGAGTCATCAGGTCATTCTTATATATTGCGTATGAATAATCTCCAAGATTTCTGGATAGGTCAATATTTTCATCAATAAGTAATTCAGGAAACCCCAATTCTTTGGGTATAAAGCGCGACTCGAATTCTATATAGACATTGTATTTTACAACTCCTTTTAAATCTTTTAAAGGAATTATCGCTAAATACGAATTTCGTCCGGTATTATTATCGAGGTAATGTAAGTTTCTGCTAAGTGTTGGCCTTGAAAATTGTTCCAGATAACTAAGAAAATACTCCTTACAATTATATTGCGATTCAATAGGTTTAAAAAACAATTTTTCATCAGGAGCACACACCGTAAGTTGAATATCATATTTTGTCCAAAAATCATAAAAATATTCCCTTTTTAAATAGGTTAGTGCACCTTCTTCATCATAGGGATTGTTTAATACATTCTCGGCGAAATTTAGATCAGTGAACAAAGATTCTTCGATCTGTTTGAATAAAAATTCAGCTATGGGATCTTGCTCATTGGAAATTCGCAAGGCAACATTTTGTCTGAATTGAATTTCTTTCTCCTTATTAAAATTAAACAATGCCACAGTACCAATGATGGCAAAAAGCAGAAAAGCGATTAGAGCGTCTGAAATAGGAATATTCGTTGCTTTTTCATTCTGGGTTTTCTTCCTGAAAACAATTCCAACGAAAATTGAGATACTAATAATAAATAAAACAGGTTGTAAAACTTTAATATCATCAGGCAATATAAAATAAAAAAACAATAAACCCACAAATAGGCTTAAGCCTAGAATCAGTATTACAAGGATTTTTTTTTTGAAAGCAGAATTGGCAATGAACGATTTTAGGATTTTCGAAATTAAAAGCAAAACGAAAAACAGAATAAAGAAAATCCCTGTAAGAGATAAAAATCCTATCAGATGATAAATATCAAGAGAAAAGATAAACTTAACGTTAAAATTTAAACTTGAGTTTATTACAAGATTTTTTAAAGATTGGAGTGTGGCAAATGTAGCTAACGCTATACTAATGATTGAAAGGACGAAAAATAAGAACAATATTAAATACCGCCTTGATCTTGAATCGGAAAAGGGAATTCTTAAATGATTATATACAATGATTACTAACAGCAATAAAAAGACAGTATTAACAAATAAATCGCCTAAGGACGGCACCCATAGACTTGATGCAAAATGAGTGGCACTAAAAATATCATGGGAAAGGAGAGTATAAGGAAAGCCCGAAAAGAAAAGAATTACCCTTAAGAGAAGGAATAAAAACAACGAAATTAAAAGGGCTTTGTTAGAATTTCTTTGAGCAATAACATTAACCCAGATTAGGGTGAGAGTTAACGAACAGATTATAAATAGCAAATCACTAATGATGGCAATTGACTTAACAGCTTTGGAATCAATCATTAGTGATGATTCCTGAAAAATAAGACTGAGTGCATAGTTTTCTTCCAGGTCAAAAATTGAGGAGCCATCACTCGCCGAATTTACTGAAATTGAAACAGTAGAAGGAATATCATCATAGAGCTTAAAAAAGGTATTTCTTAAAAATTGATTTTTATAGGAATATTCCTTTTTAATAAGGCCATAAGCAGTGATTAAAAGGCCGTCTTCACAAAACTGATTAACTAAATACCACCCATTGTCCAATAAAACAATCTTGAATTTTGAAGTATTATCGAGGGAGACTGAATTTATGGGCAAGGCATTGTGTGATAAAAAAACTAAAGAATCATTATTACTAACCGTGAATATTAATCCGTTTGTGGAATAAAGTTTATTGGTTTTTTTTACCCAATCAGAACTATTTACTATCTCGATTCCGTTGGTTTCGATGTCATAGCTTATTAAATTTAAGTATGTTAATAATTCTGCTTCCTGCTTATTAAACTGGTATTGAAACTTCTTGCTCAAATCAGCAATATCCAGCTCCTTATGAATAAAAGAAGGCAGATAATAGGATAAAAGGAATGTAATTACAGAAATTAAAAACAAGCCGCCTTTGACCTTCATTTGGGGATTAAGTTAAAAGTTTAGCAATGATTAAATCAAAAAAGAAACCGTCTTCTCTTAAATAAAACCAATGCACATCTGCCAACATTGATTATAACTATCTGTTTTATTTACAACAGGTTCCAACTATTCAGAATCGTAAAAAGATAATGCATAAATAGCTCTAACAACGAATCACCTACTTTTCTTCACTTTGAGGGTATAAATCTGGCTGGAATATGGGAAAAAGCCTAAAAAAGCAAAAAGATTTGACAAAAAGCCAATAAATAAACCCCTTAAGTTACCTAACACTCCGGATTTCAAATTTTTTTCCGACAATAAGGCGATATAAAAAGAATCAAAAACAAGAGGCTTAACAAACCTTATTTCCAGGTTCTGTTCCTCACAAAGGGTATCAAGACTTTTTTTTGAAAAATGAAACAAATGTCTTGGAACATCCCAGGCAGCCCAATTTTTCCCATAATATCTTGCATCATACGATTTGTATTCAGGCACTGCAACTACCAGTATCCCATGTGCATTTAACAGGGTTTTTAACATGTCTGTTTTTTTAACAAAATCAGGAATATGCTCAAGCACATGCCATAGAGTAATTGCATCAAATTTTTGATTAACAGACGACGAACATAATGAATAATTAGTTTCAAACATCTCTATCCCTTTATTTTTTGCCAAGGAAGCTGCAATTTTATCGGGCTCAAAACCAAAAGGCTTAATGCTAATTTTTAATGCAACTGCAAGAAATGAGCCAGTTCCACATCCATAATCCAAGATATTTTCAACTTTTCTTTTATAGAGAGATTTATACTGCTGTCTGACTAAACTTACTTTATATTTTAGCATTATATTTTTTGCAAAAAAATAAAGTTTTTGAAAAACACCAATGGGTTTGTCAGAATGAGAGATATAATCATTTGATTGATAGTATTTTTCTAGTTCCTCATCTGAGGGCCTGGGGTTTGTAAGTAATAACCCACATGAACGACATTCTTCGACGAAAAATTCTTTCTGTGAGACTAAAAAATCAACAGCCAAAAATTTTTTTTGCAGATGTGTTTGTCCACACAATGGACATGTATCTATTGTAACCATGTTGGAAAGGGGTCAGCGCTATTAGCTTGCGTTTGTTTCACGTGAAACCTTAAGAAAAAACATGGTTTCACGTGAAACATGAACTCATGCACCTAAATGAATTAATAATACGGATATATCGCTAGGATTAATGCCGCTAATTCTTGATGCCTGCCCAATAGTTTTGGGCTTTATCTTTTGCAGTTTTTCTCTCCCTTCGAAACTTATTGCAGATAATTTGGAATAATCAAAATCTTCGTGTAACACAGTATTCTCTAATCTGTTTATTTTATCTGCCATTTCTTTCTCTCTTAACAAATATCCGTCATATTTAATGACAATTTCAGCAGCTTCAACTGCTTCCTCGAATAAATCATTGTTATAAAAAGCACTCAATTTGCTTTTAAAAGTATCATCATAGGCCAAAAAATCTTTGAGTGCAACCTGTGGTCTCAGTAGAATTTGCTTAAGTAAAGACTTTTGAGCGATGGATGGAGTATTGTTTTTTTTCAAAAATGAATTTATATTGTCGGGAAGAACCTTATATTCCGAAATCAAGCTAATAATTTTACCAATGATAAATTCCTTTTCAATTAATCTGTCTAAACGCTCCTGTGAAGCCAAGCCAAGATTATACCCCAATCTGGTCAATCGGCTATCAGCATTATCTTGCCTTAATAAAATCCGGAACTCAGCCCTACTGGTAAACATCCTATAGGGTTCATTTGTGCCTTTGGTAACAAGATCATCTATAAGAACTCCAATATACGCCTCACTCCTTTTTAAACTAAAAGCGTTTTGATTTCGAATTTTTAAATGAGAATTGATTCCAGCTATTAAACCCTGACAAGCAGCTTCTTCATAACCCGTAGTACCATTTACTTGTCCGGCAAAAAAAAGATTTTCTATAATTTTGCTTTGCAATGTAAAATCCAACTGCGTTGGAGGGAAAAAATCATACTCAATAGCGTATCCTGGTTTTACAATCTTTGCATTTTCAAAACCCTGTATCTTTTTTAATCCCTCAATCTGTACATTTAGAGGCAAACTCGAAGAAAATCCATTTATATAATACTCCAAGGAATTCCATCCTTCAGGTTCAATAAAAAGTTGGTGCCTCTCTTTATCAGAAAAGCGTTCAATTTTATCTTCAATACTTGGACAATATCGAGGTCCACTACCCTTTATCCTTCCTGAAAACATTGGACTATCATCGAAACCCTTACGTAATTCATTGTGCACCGATAAATCAGTATATGCTAAAAAACAGGGCTTTTGGTCTTCAAGCTTTTTTGTATTAAGAAAAGAAAACTTCTGTGGGTTTTCATCACCGTACTGCGGAATAAGTTTTGAAAAATTTATAGTTCTACCATCTACCCTAACCGGCGTACCGGTTTTTAATCGCTCGCTTCTTATACCATAAGATTTTAAATTTTCGGTAAAACCGTTGCTCGCGGCCTCTCCAAGCCTTCCGCCAGTTACGGTACTTTTACCTATATGAATATTACCATTTAAAAAAGTACCACTTGTAATAATAACACTCCTGGCATGAAAATCTAATCCTAATTGGGTTTTAACACCAGCAACTTTACCATTTTTTTCAATTAGGGCAGTAACACTATCCTGCCAAAAATCAAGACATTTAATACTTTCCAGAATACTTCTCCATTTTAAAGAAAATAAAACCCTATCACTTTGGGCCCTGGGACTCCACATTGCTGGTCCTTTGCTTCGGTTCAACATTCGAAATTGGATCATCGTTTCATCAGTAACAATTCCGGAATAACCTCCTAAAGCATCGATTTCGCGAATAATTTGTCCTTTAGCAATGCCCCCCATGGCAGGATTGCACGACATCTGTGCTATGGTTGACAGGTTCATAGTAATTAAGAGAACACTCGAACCAAGGTTGGCGGCAGCAGCGGCAGCTTCGCATCCAGCATGCCCACCACCAATAACAATTATATCATAATTTGGAAACATACGTATAAACTCAATTTAATCTGCAAAATTATCTTGAATTTACTAAAAATCTGCAAGATTTATGTAATAGTTCTCCTTCTCCCGCATGAGAAAAACGTCGGATTTTTTTTTGTCATTATATCCACATAGATGCAAAATTCCATGCGCTAAAACTCTCTTTAACTCCAGAAAGATAACTACTTTAAATTTTTGAGCATTTTCTATAACCCTGTCCAAACTAATAAAAATATCGCCGTTTATAGAATCATCTTCAGTGTAATCAAAGGTTATTATATCAGTATAATAATCATGCTTAAGAAAGTTTTTGTTAATATTCAACAAATTAGCATCATCAACAAAAATGATATCGATAGAACCGCAATCCTTATTCTCGTTTTGCAGAATATTCAAAATCCATTTCCTGGCTTTTTTTTCAGGAAATGGATTTTCTAATGTATAATACTTAAAATGAAAGCTTATATCCTTCACGAGAGAATAAATATGCTATGGCGTAAGATTACTCAGCCTTATAGAGAGTAACACTTTTGAAATACTGTTCAAGATATTTTTTTCTTTCTAACGTAAGATTATAATTAATGCTGCTTATGTAAAAAATAAGTTCAATGGACGAACCATTACCTAAGAAATTAATTTCATCAACAAGCATTTTAATCACAAGGATGCCCCGTTTTCCTTTACCATCCTCTTCGGGCAAATTTTCTATTCCATAATCAAGATATTTGTAATAATCAAATCCTTCGCCTTCATCCTTAACTATAAAATGTAATCCTTTAACATCTGAAAAGAAGTCAATTTCTATAACTGAGTCAACTCTCATTTTATTTCCATGAATCAATGCATTATTAAAAGCTTCATTTAAAGCCAATTGAATATTGCTATAATACGTATTCAAAATATTATACTCATAGCATATATCCTCAACAAAGGCTTCAAGTTCATGAATACCATCAGGAGAAGAATTAATTCTCAGGGTGCGTTTTTTTTCTATCATTTTATTTTATTCTTGAACATTAAGAAAATATGATTCAACAAGATTTTTAAAGAAAGGATTGAAACCTGGAGGGAATTGGCGGAGCATTTCAGCGGTTTTAATTTTACTCTTTTTATACTCAAAAAAAGACTCAGGGTTACTAAAATTATAAAATTTTGCAGTTTCTCCAACCCGTCTTTCTTCTTTATCTTGTTCTAATAAAGCTCGTTCATGTTCAAGCAACCTTGAAACAATCCTCTCTTGTCTAATCATGGTTTGACGGGAAATATTTCGGTTAACTAAGTCCAACTCGGTTCTTTCCATTTCTCTTAAAGTCTGTTCTATTTCGCTCAGGCCATTTCCACTGCCCTGGTTTTTTATTAACTCATTCAATCTGTTTCTGATAGCCTCCTGTTCGGCAGCCATCCTGGCAAGACGCTCACTAATTTGAGTATTACCTTCACCGCCCATACCCTGATCTGGAATCATACCCTGTCTTAATTGCTCAAGCATATTATTCATTTTTTCTTGCATCTTTCTAATTTCCTGTATACCTTCCATTCCCTGGCCCTCCATAGGTTCACCTTTACCGCTTTGCGCCTGCATTTGAGATCTCATATTCTGCATACTCTCATTGAGCAGCAAAGCCAGGTTATTTATATGTGTCATTACAAATTGCTGTCGAGATATACCATTAAATTTTCTCCTTTCTACAAGGTTATCAATAGCCGATTCAATATTAAGATTAATTTCTGTAATTTCTCGAGTAACAATGCCCTGGATTTGAATCTGCCGTTTAGAAAGAGCAATTAAACTATCCTTTATAAGTTCAAGGTCATTTTTTATGGTCTTTTGCTGCTGAATGAAATGAATATAACGTGGATCACGAAGGTTAATATCTCTTGTAGAATTCATTAATTCTTCCTGAGTAAAAGATACTTTAATGAGATTGTCAAGTATTTCCCGAAGAGTTCTAATATCTTCGGCAAGATTCTCCTGTTCCATCATATTAATGGATTCTTCTATCAACTCGCTTAGATTCTGTAATCTTTGAGAAGCATCATTTTGGTGATTGAGAGACCTTTGTCTATTATTACGTCCCAATTCATTCAATGAATTTCTCAATGAGTTCATTACATCGCGTTCAATATTTTCAGTGTTCTCAATGTTGAAGGGCCGAATTAACTCCTGATTTAATTTTCTTAGACTTTCCATAAAATCCCTGGCAGAATTAAAAGAATCATTGATAGATTGATTTTTTTCCTTAAGATTATCAATATCATCCCTTTCCTGAGTATCACTTTTTAATTTTTCAACATCATCCCTGATTTCAGTAATTCTATCTTTGGCATCATACAACATGCGTTCAACCTGCAATTGTTTTAGTAATTGTAAAGCCCGGTCGAGTTTGTTTTCAAAATCATTCATCTCAAATTGAAACTTCTCAAGAAGCTTCAATACATTTTCCTTTGTTAGTTTCTGTAGCTCCTCCTCAATTTGTTTGTACAAATTTTTAAGCTCATCAGACATTACTTCATCAAATAACTTTTCAACTTCACGCTGTTTGTCCAATATCTTTTTATCTGTCTCAGTTAAATTCTCACGACGAAAATTGTTCATCTCATTATTTAACCTTGCTTTCTCAACCTTTTCTTCGATACTTTTTTGTTTTTCGAGCAAATTGCGTAAAACCTCTCTTTGTTCCCATGTAACGTTTTCATTATCCATCATGGCTCGTCTCAGATTATCGATATCATTTTGTATATTTTCCAGGTCAGACAATCCACTTTCTAATTTAGATTTAGTTATTTCGTCGGAATTTAGGAATTCATTTACCAATTCATTTCTATTTCCTAAAGAAACGGTAAACATTTCAGATATTGATGATTTAGGCCCATTAAAAGCATCATTATCTGATATTTTAAAAAAATAATCTAATCGTTTTCCGGGAGAGAGTCCGAGATTACGAAAATCTATAGAATAATAAAAAATCTGATTCTTTGAATCCTTTTCAAGAGGAATTTTTAGGCTTGTGAAATCGTTTTCAGATCGAACATTTTCCTCATCACCCAAAATATAATGGAAAGATAAATCCGAGAAACCATAATCATCTCTAATATTACCTCTTACGAAAAGCATTGTATTTAAAACCGAATCAGGGACCAGGTCAATAGAAATAGAGGGAAATGAATCCTTAACTACATTTACCTGATGCTTAAACCAACTCATCTCCCTTGAGCTTTCATTCATTACCGAAAAAGAATAATGAAAAGAACTTAAAGCCCTTTTTTGAAACATAAAAGTAGGTGAATAGTTACCTTTTGCTATCAGGTCAACAGAGTCATTCAACATAAAATACAAAGAATCAACATCAGCGGTAAAAAAAGTCCAATTTAAGTCGGTACCTTCTGGCACGCTAATATCGCCTTGATTAACAAACCTTTCAGCAGCGAATCCAGTATAAACAGGGTAAACTGCCTCAACAACAAAACTTTTGATAAGGGCTCTTTCAGCAACTTTTATTTGATAAGGACCAAATTTAAATCCACCGCTAATCAAATAGAAATTAGAAGAACTTTCAAGATTTCTAAATTCGAATTCAAAAATTCTCCGGTCCTGACCTTTTATCATTCTTGTTTTAAACTCATTAAAGCTTAATTCAATAAGTTCGGGTATTACATCGCCGTCTATCCTGACCTTTAGAATAAAATTTTCATTTTTATAGGTAACTAAAGGCATTTCATTTAGAACTTTTATTTGAAATGGGGCAATTCTATTAAATTCGGTATTATAATTCACAATCCGCGTGGCAGGGTCTTTAAAAATTTCCGGCATAAAAAAGAACCCACTCATATAAATTCCGGATAAAACAAAAAACAGAACCATCATTCTAAAACTATCCCTAAAGGAGATAATATCATCGAAACCAATATTACTAACAGCTTCGGACTTTTGTAAAATTCCAGCTTTTACTAAACTTTTACTATCGTTATCGTCAATTAACAACTTATTTAATTGAAGAATATTTATCAATTTATCGCCTATATCATTCTTGTAAACATTTCCAATCATTCCAGACACTCTAATTCTTTCCTTATCATCACCGATTCTTCTAATTAAAAAAACCAGATTTAACGATATATATATTAAACCAATAACTAAAACTCCAATAAACCCGAAAAATATCGCTTTCCTGTAAATAGCCTGTATATAGTAAAAATATTCAAAAAGAACAAATACAATAAAAAGAATCAAAAAAGCAACTATTGAAGAAGCCACAATTTTAAACAATTTGTGGTAAATACTTTTTCTAACTACACCATCGATCTTCTTCAGTAAAATCAGAAATGAATTATTCATAAAATATAAATTTGAATCTCGATTCACATAATCTAAACCCATAAATTTACACAATAAAAAAACTACAGAATTTTAAAAAAGCCAATAATCATCTTAATTTTCAAAAATGAAAACGGACAAAGAAAGAATAAAACACGAAATAACGGAGATAATAAAAAATCTTTTCAAAAATAACCCCAAGATAAAGTATAATCACAAACAAATAAGCAGGCGGCTAACTGATAAGTACTTAAATGAAAAAAAATATGTTACATCAATACTTGAAAAGCTACAACGGGAAAATTTCATTCTTGAAGCTTATAAAGGTAAATATGTTCTTAATCCGAAGGAACAAGAAAAAACAAAGTCGTTGCAAAATTTAATTTCCGGTGTTGTTGACATGAAACAAACAGGAAAAGCCTATGTAATTACCAATGATTTAACTGAAGACATTCTTATTAACCCAAACAATACCTATAAGGCTTTACATGGAGATAAAGTACTTGTGCGTCTTTTTCCTAAACGTAAAGACCAAAAACTTGAAGGAGAAATAGTAGAAATAACTAAAAGAGAAAAGACCAGATTTGTGGGAGTCATTGAAAAACAAAGAACCTATGCATTTTTAATCCCCGACAACAAATCTACACCCGTAGATATTTTTATTCCACTCGAACAACTTAACGGAGCGAAAAACGGACAAAAGGCAGTAGCAGAATTAACAGAATGGCCCAAACACGCAAAAAATCCCTTTGGAAAAATTATCAAAATATTAGGTTCGCCCGGTGATAATAATGTTGAAATTCATGCAATACTTGAAGAATACAACCTTCCTTATTCTTTTGCACCGGAAGTAGATAATGAGGCAAAAAATATTGACACTACTATTACTTCTGAAGAAATTAGCAGCCGAAAAGACCTAAGAAACATATTTACAATAACAATAGACCCTTATGATGCCAAAGATTTTGACGACGCAATTTCTCTTGAATTAATTGAAAAAGACCATTACCGTTTAGGGGTGCATATAGCGGATGTATCGCACTATGTAAAAGAAAATTCATTATTAGATACCGAAGCCTATTTTAGAGGAACATCTGTTTATTTGGTAGACAGAGTAGTACCCATGTTACCCGAAAAACTTTCAAACAACGTATGTTCATTAAGACCAAACGAAGATAAATTAACCTATTCAGTACTATTTGATATATCAATAGCAGGAAAAGTATCCGAAATCTGGATTGGGAAAACTATTATCAATTCTAACAGGAGATTCACTTATGAAGAGGTTCAAGAAGTAATAGAAACTAATAAAGGTGAATTCTCCGAAGAAATTAACATTTTCAATACAATAGCATCAAAATTGCGTGAAAAGCGGATGAAAAACGGAGCTATTGCTTTTGATAAAAAAGAGATAAAGTTTAATCTAGACGAGAATGGTAAACCAATTTCGGTATTTCATAAAATACAGAAGGAATCCAATAAACTTATAGAGGAATTTATGCTTTTGGCTAATAGGGCAGTTGCCGAAAAAATAGGAAAGATTAAAGCAAATTCTTCTCCTAAAACCTTTGTATATAGAATACATGATATACCTAATCCTGAAAAACTCAATTCATTATCAGAGTTTGTATCGAAACTCGGTTATAAATTAAAAACCGACACCCGTAAAAACATATCGAAGTCACTTAATTCATTATTGAAAGAAAGTGAAGGTAAAGGTGAAGAAAACTTGATAGAAACCATTGCCTTCAGAAGTATGGCAAAGGCAGAATATTCAACTCAAAACATAGGTCACTATGGTCTTGCATTCGATTACTACACCCATTTTACATCACCAATAAGGCGCTACCCAGACCTGATGGTTCACAGGCTTTTAAATGCTTATATGAACGGAAGTCAAAGTTTTCCTAAAGAAATTTATGAAGAGAAATGTTTACATAGTACTGATCGTGAAAAGCTGGCTCAATATGCCGAACGCGATTCAATTAAATTTAAACAAGCTGAATTTCTATCTGATAAAATAGGAAAGGAATTTGAAGGAGTAATATCGGGAGTGAGCAAATGGGGCCTTTTTGTAGAACTGAAAGACAATAAGTGCGAAGGAATGATCAGGCTCAAAGACATGAGTGATGATTATTACTACCTCGATGAAGAAAATTACCAGATAATAGGGTTCAATTCGAAAAAGCATTATAAGTTAGGCGATTCAATTTCAATAAGGATAAAGCATGTAGATGTGCAGAGAAAGGAGATAGACTTTAGCCTATCATAAAAAAAGAGGCTGTCTCAAAAGTAGAGGCAGCCTTTTTTTGTTAATAACTATTT
>JBBISA010000032.1:0-44870 GCA_037441525.1 Bacteroidota bacterium | reverse complement strand
CCATTTCAGCGGGTTTGTCAATCAATACTACTGATGATTTTATTGTAATAGTACCCTCTGAAGTAAATTTGACTGCATTGGAAACCAAATTATTTAAAATTTGCGATAGTCTGGATCGATCTGCTTCAATCTGTTCTGGAATCAATGGGTCGATATTATTTTCAAAAATAACACCACTCTTAATGGTGCTTTTATACAAAAATTCTGATGCAACCGGTAAAGATTTAAATTCAAACACTATGGGATGCAATGTGATTTTCCCTGCCTCGATTTTAGAATAATCCAGCACCTGATTTATTATTTCCTTAAGATTCTCACCTGATGATTTCATGATGGCTAGATACTCCTTCTGGGTATTATCCAAACAGGTTCGTTCCATTATATCAATCATACCCAATACGCCCGTAAGCGGAGTACGAATTTCGTGGCTCATATTGGCAAGAAAGTTTTGTTTAAACCGGGCAGTTCTCCGGACAACTTCCAGCTGCTGCCGTGCTTCGGCTGCATGTATTCGCGATGTAACCTCGGTTGAAATTCCTATAACCCCTTCAATTTGGCCACTTTTATCGAAAATAGGGCCAATCCACGATTCAAAAATAACATCTCCAAATTTGGCATTATAAATATGTTCTTTGCCAAATAAAGCCATCCTTACCGATTCCCCAACCTCAGGTAAATCTTTATAAAAATCAAAAACTGAAAGCCCTACTACTTGCCCGGGTTTTAAACCCAATGCTGCCAGCCCCTGACCTTCAGAAAGCAGAAAAATACCGTTTTTATCAATTATATAAGCAACTCCGGGATGATTGCTCAAAAAAGTCCGCAATCTCGATTCACTTTGTTGCAACTCCTGTTCTGCCTGTTTGCGCTCTGTAACATCTTCCGCTGAACAAACCACATATTCGACACTACCATCACTCCGATGTTTAGGAGTTTTTATTATTGACAACAACCGCAGTTCACTTTTCCCGTTGCGTGTCCACTCCTCGGTTTTTACCACCTTACCTGTTGAAAAAACTTCGTTGTTTGATGTTTTAAAGACATCAGCCATTTGCACTGGCAAAAAGTCGTAAATATTTCTGTTTTCCAATGCACTCTGGGGCATTCCCATAAAATCGGCATGGGATTTATTTACCGAACCGTATGTCGATACATCTTTTAAATACCATATTTGCGTATGAATATTATCCAACAAAATGCGTCTTGACTCCTGCTCCTTCTCCAAATCCTTTCTGGCAATTTCAGACTCGTTGAGTCGCTCCTCCTGAATTCGTCGCTCATTTTGGCGCATTTCATTGATATCGCTTCTGACCAGTTCGAGCGACTCAGCAATATAGGTAAGGGGGTTTTCGGGTGAAATACTAAATCTTAGATTTTCCCTGGTTTCATCCCATTGAAGCATCGCCAGCGCATCTCCTATCTCCTGCAAATCATTAGAACTTATGTAGATGTTTCTTTTTTCTGAATTATCATTCAGGTTTCCTGAACTTTTATTTATTGTTTTAAAGGCATCCTCAACAGAATTAACAAAAACAAAATTTGCCTTTAACAGGTTGGCAAACATCCGGATCGCAATAAAATTAAACTTATGCGGGTTAATTATTATGCGAACAGCCTTGTCATTATTGCTTTCTGCCAATCCCTTTTTTACCTCCCGGGCAAATTGTTGTCGCAGGCGGAGCGACCTTAAAGGATTGAAACCAGACAGGTCAGTAAGTATGTATGGAATCTTTATTAATTTATTCTCATATATAAAATTTCTTATAATATCAGATACTCTTCTTAAATCATCGTATGATAATGCACCTTGATAGTTTAAGTATAAGAGGAATTCAGGAATACAACCCAAAATGCACCTAAAGCCACTTTCTTCATTATAATATTCCCATTGGGGCTTAAAAATCAAATCCTTAAAGTAAATTTTTTTCCGTTTTCTGGTTGCCAATATCCCGCTTGATACATTCGACCTTTCAACCAGTATTTGCTGCGCGTTATCAACCGCCTCATGCAAATTATCAGCAAATAATACTCTGAATCTTGGTCTGAATAATCTTATCCCCTTAAATATCAATGAACCCATCCACGAAGGCTGATTAATTATTACCAAACCAACCATTATATCCTGATTTTTCAGAAAAAGGTTTGCCTGTTTATTATATATGCTGAAAGAAATCCTGCCGGTTGTATGGGTAAGCTCTCTTATCTGCACAAAGGGCATCTTTACTTTGGCTTCAACACAAAAATTATCAATTGCTTTGTTGTATTTCTCAGGGTCGTGCTCTGTCAGATTACCTATGGTTTCTATATACACAATCGATTCTCCGATTTTTTTCAGCGAAATGTGACACCCGGGAGCTATTTGAATGTTTTCAAACATGGGTATCGAAATAACCTTCAGGCTGGAAATACGGCCAGGTAACTCAGAAAAATAAAGGAAATTTTCGTTTGGATTTTTGTTTTTGGCACCCATATTATCAGCTATTTAAAGGCGGGTTAGTCAATCATCTACAACCACCATTCCACAATCCTGATATAATATTTTAAGGGCACAAATTAAGATATTTTTTTAAACACCCCTACAAACATCGAAAGAAATTAAAAATAATTCTGTTACTCGTCAGACGACTTTAATTCGTCTGACGAGTATTGTTAAAAAGACTTGGAGTTGTCCGTCGAGCAGGCTATTTTCCGGTACCATACCAATCAATCTTCAAAGTCAGATACATCACCAATGCAAGCACCACAAACAATACAAGGCTACCCACCAGCAGGGCAAAGTCCTGCATTTGAAGCAGAACGTAAAGCAATCCATAAACAAATACAAGGAAGCTGCCCATAATGGCCGAAAGACGGTTATTTCTAAATAAGGCTTTGGAATAGCCAGTGATCAATGCGATAATGGCACCTGAGGCCAGGAAATAGGATAGTCCGAAACCCAGATGCTCTGCCAGTGACAGCAGCATCAGGTAAAACAGGCTTAGCCCGAAACCCACCAGGATGTATTGCAGGGGATGTATCCGGTAATTTTTGAGTACTTCCATAAAGAAAAACACCATAAAAGTAAAGGCAAAGAACAGGATGGCATATTTCATTGAACGCTCTACCACCTGATAATTGTCGATAGGCAGAATAAGACTTACCCCAAAGGCCGAATCAGGGATATTAACCTGCTGATTGGTCCATTGCTGAGGATAATTACGGTTGAATTCGAGCACCTTCCAGGTGGCTGAAAAACCATCGGCTGTGACATTACGATCGCCGGGTAAAAATGCCCCGCTGAAACTGGGGTCGGCCCAAGAAGAAATAACCTTTACATTGGTTTCTTTGCCTACCGGAGCAAAACTCAGGTTATGAGAGCCATTCAGTTGCACTTTGATGGAAAAAGGTTTGTCGTTTCCGGTAAACATCCCTTTTGCAAAAGGTTGCACCGAAAAACCAGAAGCAAAAAGGCCTGCAACATGCACCCCGGGCTCGCTGGCCATATTTTCTCCATTCCACAAAAACTGAATACTATCGCTGATCCCCTTCATGTCTGTTATGCCCACCGAAATCCTGGCTTTATCCCATTCAACGGCAATAAGGCTGTTGCCAGGCTCAATTTCGGGGATCCTGAAAAATCCGTCGAGTTGAATTGCCGACCGGTAAACGGCAACCCTGAAAATACCCCGTGACCGGGTTTCAGGGATCATTTCTGCATCCACATCAAGCTGGCCAGGCAAAACAAATAAGGTCTCCTGCCTCACATTGATCCTTTCCTGTTTATCATTAAGATCGAAACGGGTGTAGGGGATGGTGAGTACCGGCCCGGCAACCATTTGCTCGCTTCCCCATTTTGAACTGATCTCCTGGAATGCCTCGCTTTGTCTCGATTTACGTTCATTCATCACCGACCGGATCATCTCCATGGGGATAAGAAGGATAATTGTAAGAAATCCAATAATAAATACTTTAATGGTATTGGCATTTTTCTCAAAAATGCTCTGCGCTTTTTCTATCATTTTCTAAAATTATTTAAGGGTTAACGAAAAGTACTTTGTTTTTCAAAGTTGTAGGGAAAAAATTTTATGAGCCTTTGTTGATGAGCTCCTCAAGAGCTTTTAAATGTTCATCAAAAGCTTTTCGTCCTTCAAGGGTAACGCCGTAGCTTGTATTAGGCTTATTGCCGACAAATTGCTTTTTCACTTCGATATAGTTTTCTTTTTCCAGGGCTTTAATATGGCTGGCAAGATTGCCATCTGTAAGGTCGAGCACCTCCTTCAGGGTGGTAAATTCCACCCAGTCGTTGACCATCAGCACCGACATAACGCCAAGTCTGATTCGGCTTTCAAAATTCCTATTAAGATTAGCTATCAGATCTTTCATACCTCAGGTACATTACAAAGCCGTAAACAATATGCAGCACTCCAAAACCGAATGCCCAGAAATACAATCCGTAACCCACCCAGAATGAAGCCAGCAAACCCACAATGGTTATCGATAATCCTAAGTAACGAATATCTCTTATGGTATATTTGCTTGCATTTATCAGTGCCAAGCCATAAAATATCAGTGTAACTGGTGCCACAAGATAGCCCAGTTGGTGGTATAACAAGATCAGGCAAAATAATCCACCGGCAATCAGCGGTATAAACAGGTTGATCAGTACCCTGCGTGCGCTCTGGTTCCAGATGGGTAATCCTTTTTTGCGGGCATTTCGTACCGAGAAAAAAACAACCGAAAGCAAAGCCAGGATAAGCACCATAACCCCGGTGACGAAAGTAAACACTACAAAACCTGAGTATTCGCTGCCGGCAAACAGTTCCTTGACCAAAGCATTGCGTCCTGAAGTGTAGTCGATGGGTAAAAACCTCAGCTTCTTAACGTAAACCGCGCCCGCTCCCAGCAAGGCAAACACCCCTGCAAACACCCCCGACAAACCACTCAGCGATAAAAACTGGGTGGAACGCTCCATGATAGAGCGGATCTCTTTAATATCTTCCAAATGCTTGTTTTCTTGTGGCATGTTTAAATATATTTAAAAGTACTTTGAGATGCAAAGTTAGTATTTTAATTTATCATAAGCCAAAAAATTACTACTTGCTTAATTAAATTGAAATTAGAACGCAGACAACGCTGATTTACAAACGCTTATTTAATCAATTAAACAAAACTAATTTATGCTATACAAAAATTATATTATCATCCTTCTGCAATTCTGATTTACTATAAACCATCAAACCCAACTTACCAGATTATTAACCAATCACCCCCTTTATAAATCTCTCTTTCCCCAGGAAATCCCTTTTGAGCTCAACATCAGAAAACCCGGCTGACTGAACCACACTGACAGTATCCTGCCCCAGGTTCTCATTGATTTCGAAATATAGTGCCCCTCCCCTTTTTAGAACCCTTGCAGCAGCCAGTGCAATTGCCCTGTAAAAAACCAGAGGATCATCATCGGGCACAAAAAGGGCCAGGGAAGGTTCGTTATCAAGAACATTGGGTTGCATCAACTTTTTTTCAGCATCCATAACGTAAGGCGGATTGCTTACCACTATATCAAATTTATGTTCGGGTAGCGGATCAGTAAGGATGTCGTGGCTAAAAAACCGGATATTAACATGATTATTTTGTCCATTACTGCGTGCTACCTGCAATGCATCATTGCTTATATCGCTGGCAAATAGAACCGAACTTCCCCATTCGCGGGCCAGGGAAATTGCTATGGCACCACTTCCGGTGCCAATATCCCATATCGAAGGTGATACATTGTTAAGCTGACCGGTTTTCAGATCATCCAGCACCCATTGCACCAATTCTTCGGTTTCGGGCCGGGGAATGAGAACACTTTCGTTCACCCATAACATCATTTCCCTGAAAAAAGTCTTACCTGTTACATACTGAACCGGCAAATGCAAGGCAAGGTTCGTCAGTGAATCGCAAAGCAGGTTTAGTTTTTCCTCATTCAGAACGATGTCATTTCCCAGTATAACGGAAGTTTGCCCAAAACCCAACAGGTCTTCGAACAAACGTAGTGAAATAGCTCTTGCTTCGGACAATTCATACAAATTGCCAAGGAATTTGCAGGAATAACCATAAGCATCGGCGAGTGTTACAATTCCTTTAAGATTGGGGATTGAATTGGGTTTATTCCGATAGGACATACCAGCAGCAGATGAAAAACATTACAAATCGTTGTGCAAAGCCCTGTTGAGAAAATCAATTAAGGGCTTAAGCCTTACCAGTATTTCAGTCACTTTCTTAATCCCTTTGGTATCGGTGAGCATTTCAACCGACAAGGGGCTTGTGACCGTAAATGACTTCAGCTTAAGAAATTCAATGGCAGGGTCTGAATCGTTGTAGCCCTTGGGCGGACGGGTAAGCACCACACCGGGTTCGCGGTCAAAGTCGCCATAGGTTTCCCTGAATTCAGGTGAATTTACAATGGCATCAAGGTCTTCGTAGAAATCTGAAATCTCTCTTCTGACCTTTTTCAACACATTGGCCGGGGGCATATAAATACCACCTCCGGCAAACGAGCCTTCAGCCTCATCGAGATGCACGTAGTAACCTGCCCGTTGCATATTTCTGCCGCCCGGGGTCATAAATATGCCCATGTGCGTCTTATAGGGCCTATTATCGTTTGAAAATCGTATGTCGCGGTTAATTCTGAATATGCAGTCTTTGGGTTGTAATGGCAGCAAACCAGCATCATGTTTCTGTAATCCGGAAAGTATTTCGGCGGTAATTGCAAGGTAATTTTCCTTAGCTTTCTGGTAGCGCTGACGATTTGTATCAAACCATTCCCGATGATTATTATCCCTGAGTTCCCTGTAGAACTGAAGGGTTGACTGTTGTAGCATAATATGGACATTTAAGAGTTTAATCTGCTTAAAAGTAATAAAAAAACCCTGTGAATTGGGTTCACAGGGGCTCTCTTCATGTTGTTTTTGTTTTTGTTTGAGCCGTAAAATTAGATAATTTTTCGAATATCAAAAATAAATCAGAAAATAATTAAAAAAAAGTTGCAATAACAATGCTGAATTTTCGTTGCATGCGATCCCTGCAAATCACACTCAACATTAGTTCAGTCGATGTCGCCAGTAAAATCTTCATTAAACTGACCCTATTGCGCTTCAGCCATTATATTTTTTATCATTATCGGCTACTTTTTATTTTAAAGCTGGTATAAACAAAAAATCAGCATCATCTACCTCCCATAATCCAACCCGAAATCAAATCCACACAAAATTTTTTCAACAAAAACAAAAAATAAACCCAATTACAAAGCTAAAACATTGAATGTATGATAATTGCGCTTTGGTCAGATGCTGTTTCTACTGTTGATAATCTTTTTCAAAACCACGGATTGGCTGGGGTTGATTGTGCTATATTTGCGAGTTAAATCAAAAGAGTACTATGAGTGCAAATTATACTGAAGACAGCATACGCTCCCTGGAATGGGATGAACATATACGACTGCGCCCCGGGATGTACATTGGCAAACTGGGCGACGGCAGTTCGCCCGACGATGGTATCTATGTTCTTATCAAAGAGATCATCGATAACTCTATTGATGAGTTCATCATGGGCAATGGGAAAGCCATTGATGTAAGCATAAACGATAAAATGATCACCGTGCGCGACTACGGCCGCGGAATTCCGCTGGGTAAAGTTGTGGAGTGCGTTGCGCGTATGAATACCGGCGCCAAATACGAGGGCAAAGCCTTCAAGAAAACCGTGGGGCTCAATGGTGTGGGTACAAAGGCAGTAAATGCTCTTTCGAGCCACTTTACCATACAATCTATCCGCGACAACAAAACCAAGATAGCAGTATTTGAAAGCGGTACACTCATACAAGAATCGGATGAAGAGCCCAATACCGGTCGCCGGGGCACCCGGGTAAGTTTTGTGCCCGATGAGGAGATCTTCGGTAAGTACCGCTACATCAATGATTATATTGAAAAAATGTTGTGGAACTATGTTTTTCTCAACAAAGGGCTCACCATCAACTTCAACGGACAGAAACTATTTGCCGAAAACGGCCTTCATGACCTGCTTACCCGCAACATCGACAGCCCTATTTGCTACCCAATCATCCACCTGCAGGATGAAGATCTTGAATTTGCCTTTACCCACAGTCTAACACAGTATTCGGAAGAATATTTTTCGTTTGTTAACGGACAGCACACCACTCAGGGCGGAAGCCACCAGAATTCCTTCCGTGAAGCTATTAACAAGACGCTGCGCGAGTTTTACAAACGCGATTTTGACGCCAACGATATAAAAACATCCATCATAGTAGCCCTGAGTATCAGAGTAAACGAGCCGGTTTTCGAATCGCAGACAAAAACAAAGCTGGGCTCTCTTTATATGGATGGTACTGAAAAATCAGCCACTATCCGAAATTATGTCCAGGAGATTGTAAAACGCAGGCTCGACAATTACCTGCACATGAACCCTGATACCGCTGAAGCTCTTCTTAGAAAAATATTGCTGAGCGAAAAGGAACGCAAGGATATGGCCAGCATTAAAAAACTGGCCAAGGAACGGATGAAGAAGGTGAGCCTGCACAACAAAAAACTGCGCGACTGCCGCATACATTACAGCGATAACCACGAGCGACGGCTCGAAACCACCCTGTTTATTACCGAGGGCGATTCAGCATCGGGAAGCATTACCAAAGCCCGCGATGTGAATACCCAGGGGGTTTTCAGCTTAAAGGGAAAACCCCTCAACTGTTATGGCCTGACCAAAAAGATTGTTTATGAAAACGAAGAGTTCAACCTGCTGCAGGCCGCGCTGAACATAGAGGACGGTCTGGAAGAGCTCCGCTACAACAACATTGTGATTGCCACCGATGCTGATGTGGATGGTATGCACATCCGCCTTCTGCTTATTACTTTCTTTCTTCAGTTCTTCCCCGACCTTGTCAGAAACGGGCACCTTTACATTTTGCAGACTCCTCTGTTCAGGGTGCGCAACAAGCAAAAAACCATTTACTGTTATTCGGAGCAGGAAAAGCGCGACGCCATTGACGAACTGAAGGGAAAGCCAGAAATTACCCGTTTCAAGGGGCTTGGAGAAATCTCGCCCGACGAATTCGGCAATTTTATTGGCAAGAGCATCCGCCTCGACCCCGTGCTGCTGCAGAAAGACCACAGCCTTAAAGAAATGCTCGACTTCTACATGGGCAAAAATACCCCCGACCGCCAGAACTTCATCATCGAAAACCTGAGGGTTGAACTCGATGTGCTGGAGGTATAGAGAAGGCTTGTGGTTATGTTTTTTTGCTGATTATCCGAGGTTGAGCACTTAGCAACCCAGTATTGGTATTACACATTACCTCCCCATTCTTTTCATTACCTGAGAAGAAAAATGCACTATGTTTCTGGTTTCCTGCAAAATGCTCATAAACAATATGCTGCTGCGGTTGCCAGTCATTTCTTCGCGAATTCTTTTTACTTCATTTCTGTTGCAGGCCTCGATGACTGCTTCTGCGGAGTTTTTCAATATTTCTGTTTTTGCTTGAAAAGTATCATCAACCAGCGATAACTCATTGGCCATGGAACTTAGCAAAAGGGTAAGATTTTCGCTCACTTCCATTAGTTCATAGAGCTGCTGCTGATTTAATGGTTTATGATAATTGGCTATATGATTGTAGGTAGCACCCGCTATTATGCCAATACAATTTATTATTTCCAGCAGGTTATCCTGCATTCTGATTAAATACCAGGCCTGATCGGCATCCTGCTCCGGGGTTCCTTTAAGGAGTTGTGCAACAATTTTCCTGTGCATCCGTGCCCTTTTCTGCATACTCTCAATGTTCTTTCTAATGAGTTTTAACTCACTAAGGGCATTATCACCGGTGGCATTGATAATTTGTTTATAAAAATCGCTGACACCTACAAATACACTCTGTGCAATTCTGATACAAAACTCATTTAAATTGCCTTGGTTTACAGCCTCTTCCTCTTCCTTTGTTGCTTTTACCGTTTCTTCATACTTTGTGTGCAAACGGTGTGTACGGTAAGCCATGTAAATGGCTACGGAGATCAAAACAAAAACCACAACAATTCCACCAAAGAAAAACGAGGTTGCTAATATGAAGGATACGGTAAAAGCAGAAATGGCGGTAAAAAACCAACCACTAATTACAGAAAAAACACCTGTAATTCTGAATACAGCACTTTCCCTGTCCCAGGCGCCATCAGAAAGGCTTGTGCCCATGGCAACCATAAAAGTTACATAAGTGGTAGAAAGGGGCAGTTTGAAAGAAGTGCCAAGTGCAATAAGTGCACTGGCAACCACAAGGTTTACTGATGCCCTGATAAGATCGAATGCAGGAAGGTTTTTGTCCTTTTTCTTTCGGGGAATCGGTTCTAGTCTTACAGAAATCCATTCCTTTAACCGCTCGGGTAATATGCCCGAAATGGAATTATTAACCCTTAACCCAGTTCTTACAATACTTCTTGAAAGAACTGAGGAGCCAAAACGTTCTTCCCCTTCATCCTGCCGGCTCAGGTTTACACTGGTCATAATTACCGTGCGTGCTTTCTTCGATTTATAAAGGGTTATAACCATTACTAATCCGGCTAACAGAAGGAAAAGAAAGGGTGTCTTTACAGCTCCCTTAAGCGATTCCATGGTGAGAGTATCCGGGTTGGCACCAGGAGTATTTGCATAGGCCATAAATGAGTCATACCCGGCAAGAGGAACCCCTATAAAATTAACAAGGTCGTTTCCTGCAAAGGCCATGGCCAGGGCGAAGGTTCCGGTAAGAACTATTATCTTTAATATGTTGATCTGAAACAATATATTTACAAGATAAAGCAAACCAGTAAAACCCAAAAAAGTGAATGTTAATATTTTTAAGGTATTCTCTTTTACCCAACCATATTTTTCGGGTGTCATAAATGCAGCATCTTTAGCTCCCTTTATAAGGATAAAATATACAATCATGGTAATGGCAAACCCTCCAAAAAGTCCTCCCAGCAATTTAAGGCTCCTTTCATAATTAAAAGAGAATATCAATCTTGCCACAAACTGAGCAAATGCACCTATGGTAAAAGCTATTATTACTGAAAGCAATATGCCTAAAATAACAGCTAATGCCTTGGCTGAATTAATATAATCACCCAGGTTTCCAGTTCCTTCACCTGCTGTAATGGTAAAAATTGCAATGGCTACCGATGCTCCCATAAGTTCGAAAACCAGTGAAACTGTTGTAGATGTGGGGAAACCTATGGTGTTGAAGGTATCAAGTAAAATAACATCAGTTATCATTACTGCCAGAAAGATGAGCATAATATTGGCGAATGTAAATTTTTCGGGATAAAAAATCCCGCTTCTGGCTATCTCCATCATTCCTCCGGAGAAAAGTGTCCCTACCAGAACCCCTGCAGCTGCTACCAGCATAACAATTTTTAGCGGAGCGGCCTTTGAACCTACCGCAGAATTTAAAAAGTTAACAGCATCGTTGCTAACGCCTACCATCAGGTCGGATATTGCCAGCAAAAACAAAATGAATATAAGGATAAGGTAAATGGTTTCCATAGGGGATAGACGAGTTAAAAGCGAACAAAATTATTGAAGCTTTACCAATGCTTTAGTAATCCAATGTTAATAAATTATTAATTCAAAATCGATAGTAGTTTTAGAATTCAGAAAATTGAAAATCAATAGAATGCATAATAAATACGATTGCAAATAATAAATATATTTCACCTGGACAGGGGATGGCATATTCAACCATGTATCATAGCATAAAATACCCTATTAAAACCGTTCGTTTACAACATTATTGTAAATAGAGCCAAAGGTAAACCGAAAACCTACCTGGCCTCTCAACTCATAGGCTGTGGCCAGCTTTCTGCGTTCAAGCAACAAGTCTTCCAACGATGCCCCACGTTTTTTTGTAAGATAAAACTGGTCGTGAATAACATCTGCTTCAAATTCAAAGAATACTGATAATTGTTTTGATAACCGCACCGAAATCTCACTTTCGAAATTGAGCCTGTTCTTCGAAAAGTCGTGAAAAAAATGTAACCCCTCAATGCTGGTTTCAATATCGCCCCAGGGTTGAATTACCTCAAAGGCAATTTCAGCAGCCTGAAACCACAATAATTCTTTGGTCTTATTGTAAATGGTTTCTTCATAGTACTGCCTGAATGAATTCCCGGCAGTATAACGGAATATGAAAATTTTCCGGTCGCTTAATGTCCAGGGGAAAACATTGTACTCTATTCCAACACTTACCCCGATGCTGTGTTTTGTATTCATATAGGTGTCAGAATAGTATCTGGCAAAACTTCCCAACGACCAATGGGGGCTGAGGCTTTTAATAAAGTTTGCGGATGTTAGGATTCTTCTTTGCTCATTTTTAATTTCATCTCCCTCATCAATAAAGGTTTCAAAGCTGTTATTCAGAAAGAAAAAAGTCTCTGTTTTCCATTTTTCAGTTATTTTATCAATGCTTCCTCCAATATTATAGCTAAATTCATTTTTGCTCTCTTCCTGTTCAAAATCTCCGCCCACATCGACATAAAATATCCATTTGTTCCAGGGGTCATAAATATCAAAAAAATTTGTAGTTAACGATTCATCATCAAATTTGATTTCGACATTCACCTCAATCCCAGCAACAGAATAATAATGCAACACACCGGTTTTAATAAGCTTAAGCAGTCCGTTTCTTATATCGTCTGTGGTTTCAGACTGGTCAGAAAAATAAGTGTATTCAGTATTTTGGCCGACAAATCTGTTCAAACCAATAAACTGAAGGAAGTATTTTCTGCCGCCCGAGCCGGTGCCCGATTCGGTAGATAAAATATGTACATCGGCCTGCGCAGGGTTGCGCACAAATGAGATGGTTTTAAGCCTTTGGCGCACAAAATTAAAATCGCAATCATCACATTCCAGAAAAAAATTGAGTTTTGCCGAATTACTGACAGAATCTTTCTGGCTCCATGCTGTATGGCCCGAAATGAATAATACAAAGACAAACGTGATATGAACAAGCTTGGTAAGAAAGAGCAATTTATCCATAGTGTAGGATTGAATTAATTTGTAATACGGTGTGATTATTTGTTGTTTGATAATGTTTAATCCGATTTTACTCTTTAATTAGTTTTCCTGTCCACCATTCGCCACTGGCAGATAGTGTTCTTACAAGGTATATTCCCCGCGGTAAATGATGGATATTGATTTTTTGCTCTATCTCCTGGTAATTCACTTGTTGTAAAAGTCTCCCCCGGAGGTCTAATATTTCCAGTTTCGAGATTTGTTGATTAGTTCGGATGCTAAGTGTCTCACCAGCCGGATTCGGAAAAATTTCCGCTGTGCTCACAGGGCTATCAATTAAACTCTCATTTGTGGTGTTACATTCCAGTTGGTTGAGATACTCCCAGATTTTATCGTTCAATAAAAAAGGGACACTAAGATTATCAGGAGTTTCACCCATACGTACCCAAACAATGTTCTGTTGGGGCACCACATTAAGAAACTGACCATCTTTGCCCATTGCCGCAATCATACTGGCGGGTGCATTGGGGTTTAAGGAACCGTTAAACTTAAACTGTGCACCCGGCACCATGTATGTTGATTTGCCATTGAGCCACCATAAATAACCGTAGGATAGGTTATGAGCCTGCGAAGTAGTGATCATCTGGTCGAAGTAGTTGTTATCTGTCAGGAGCTGGTTCCCATTCCAGTTTCCACGGTTCAGTATCAGCAATCCAAACCTGGCCATGCTTCTGGCATTGCTGAAAAATACATTGTTACTTCCTACCGTAACAAAAGCACCAGTCAATCCGGTTGGGTTTTTTAGCTTTTGGGTTGTATAATTGTTGAGAGTGGTTCCGGTGGCATTTTCAACTACCTTATCGAGTAAGGTATAGGGTCCGTTGTGATAGGCCCAGCGGGTACCCGCATCTGCTTTGTAAACCAGGCAGGTATTTAGGGTACAAAAAGGGTCGGGCACTCCATCATCAAGGCCTGTGGTCATGGTAAGCTGATGGGCAATGGTGATCTTTCCTTCCTGCTCCGGAGTGCAACTGGTCCATCCCTGACCAAGATAGCGAGAGCTGGTATGGCTAAGTGACAATAAGTTTTCCTGTTGTGCAATGCCCACCATAAATGCAGTAATGGTTTTGCCTGCCGATGCCCATTGCCACGGGGTAATCTGCGTATGCGAACCAAAGTATTTTTCCAAAACAATTTTTCCATCTTTTAAAAGGATAAATGCTTTAGTATTATTATCATCAAGATAAGCATAGAGATTGTCAATTTTATTCTGACACCAGTTTAAACTCTCGGGTGAAATGGTTTCCCAGGCAGTTCCGGTTGTGGGCGGGAAGTAAAGTGCTTGTGTATTGGCAATTATAGTGGTAAAAGCAAAAATCAGGAATAAGAATGATTTTTTCATTGGTTGAAGTAATTTTGAGAATTATGGATGCCTGCTAGCGACAATTACCCGGCTAATATGCAAGTACAAAGATATTTTAAATTAATCTATAGGTTTAAGATGAATGAAAATTATTTACACCCCAAGAAATTGATTTTCACAAAAAGGAAAAGAAGAAAATAATAAGTTGTTGCTTTCAGAAATAATTTTGCCGGAGTATTTCCTGCTGGCGTTAGTTTTAAAACAACATTTTCCTGTTAGCCAAATCAATTTGCCGATTTTTTTTCCCGATAGAATAGCATTCCTTTGACAAGTATGTAAATCATTAAATAAAACCCTGATTAAGATGACGTTTGCATCAAGAGTAATAGACTTTAATAAAAACCTGGATTATGATGGGACGTTGCCTGATGGTATCAGGCTGATGAACCCTTTTCGTGAAAGCCCAAATGCCCTGGAAATTTCATCAGCCTTTTATCAAAAGTTATATAACGATGATCTGCCCCGAAAACTTATTCTGGGGATAAACCCTGGACGTTTTGGCGCAGGTGTTACCGGTATACCCTTTACCGATACAAAAAGGCTCAGGAATAAGTGTAGATTGCCTCATCAAATTGCTGAAACCCATGAACCCTCCTCAGTATTTATTTACCGGGTTATAGATAGGTATGGCGGTGTGAAAAGGTTTTACAGCGAGTTTTATATCAACTCTGTTGTTCCGCTTGGTTTTGTGAAGCTAAACGAAAAAGGTGGTGAAATAAACTACAATTATTATGATCAAACAGACCTGATGGAATTAATCAAACCCTTTGCTGCCCGGTCAATCCAGAAACACATTGAGGTGGGTTGTCACAGAGATAAGGTGTTTTGTCTTGGAACCGGCAAAAACCTTGATTTTCTGACCAAGTTGAACCAGGAGTATGGCTTCTTTAAAAAAATTGTTCCCCTTGAACATCCAAGGTACATTATGCAATACAAGTCTAAACAAATGGATATTTACATCGCAAAATATTTGGGGGCTTTGAAGGGTGATGGTTCAATTTGAAAGAATCTTAGATACCAGCAATTTGCCAACCATCTTTTTTTACACCAGCCTGAACCCATCCCAATCTTCAGCCACCCTGAATTTCTGACGGAAATCGTCGAGCTGGCAGCGGGGCATGGCAATGGTTTCGGTTTTGTCCTGATAGGGCATCAGGTTCGAAAAGTTTTCGCCCATGGGGTTTATCAGCGCCGAATCGCCCGAGTGGTCAATCCCTTTTCCATCAAGGCCTATACGATTTACTCCTACCACATAAGCCTGGTTTTCGATGGCACGGGACATGAGCAAAACACGCCATGGGTGGCTGCGGACCGCAGGCCAGTTGGCCACCACTATCATGCAATCGTAATCAAACCCCTTTTCAGTACTGTAATTGTTTTTACACCAAACCGGAAAACGAAGGTCGTAACAAATCTGAAGAAGGAACTTCCAACCCTGGTATTGCACAATCACCCGTTCATTTCCTGCAGTAAATTTTTTGTTTTCGCCGGCAAAGGTAAACAGATGCTTTTTATCATACTGATAATGAACGCCATCGGGTTGCATCCAAACAAGGCGGTTATAGTATCTCTCATTATCGTGGGTGGCTATACTTCCTGTTATGACAATGTTTTTCTCTGCAGCAAGCCTTTTCATCCACTGAAAAGTATCACCCTTATGGGGTTCAGCAATACCTGCCGGTTCCATGGTAAAACCGGTGCTAAACATTTCGGGCAATACAACAATGCCGGTAAGGTCGGTAAGGGCATTTATCTTTTGCTCAAACATAGCCCGGTTGGCGGCAGGGTCTTCCCACACAAGAGGCGATTGTACGATGGTAACTTTTATATTCGACATAGTATTTCAGCAGCTTTTTCAAGGGTTTCGTTGCTTTTGGCAAAGCAAAACCGCAGGGTTTGATTATTTTGCGATTTATTGTAAAAATATGAATTGGGCACCGATGCCACACCAAATTCTTTGGTAAGGCGCACGGCAAAATCCATTTCGGACTCATTACTTATTTTGCTGTAATCGAGCACCTGAAAGTAAGTTCCGCTGGCGGGGGTGAACTTGAAGCGTGATCTGGAAATGAATTTCAAAAAATAATCCCTCTTTTCCTGGTAGAATTTACCAAGGTGAAGGTAATTATCCTTATCCTGCAGGTATTCGGCAATGGCATGCTGAATGGGTGTATTCACCGTAAATACAACAAACTGGTGTGTTTTCCTGAACTCCTTCATCAGGTTTTCGGGTGCAAGGCAATATCCAATTTTCCAGCCGGTGGCATGAAATGTTTTTCCAAAAGAGCACATAACAAGGCTGCGGCTTG
Organism: Bacteroidota bacterium; assembly: GCA_037441525.1. GTDB lineage: Bacteria > Bacteroidota > Bacteroidia > Bacteroidales > UBA7960 > SKVR01. The sequence goes on along the minus strand of JBBISA010000032.1, from coordinate 28,136 downwards.
CCAGGCGGGGAAATCTGCAAACACTCTGGTGTTCAAATCCATCAAAAATAATATGCTCGTATACCTCATCGCTAAGCACAATAATGGCGGTATTTTTAGTGAGTTTATCGAGCTGCATAAGGTCGGCAGCACTGAGAATACTGCCACTTGGGTTATGGGGCGAATTGATGATAATCATTCTGGTGCGATGATTAACCAACTTTTTCACTTCGGCCCAGTTGATTCGGTAATCGGGGAGTTTAAGGGGTATGCAAACGGGTATACCTCCGCACAGTCTTATTGTGGGGATATAACTGTCGTAGGCCGGCTCAAAAACTATTACTTCATCATTTTCGCGAATAAATGCTGTAATAGCAGTGAATATGGCCTGGGTTGCACCCGCAGTAACAGTAATTTCAGAATCAGGATTATAAGTGGCCGAGTAAAGGAATTCGGTTTTTTCGGCAATGGCATTGCGCAGAGCGGCAACCCCCGGCATGGGTGCATATTGGTTGAAGCCCTGGTGCATGTATTTGCTGATAAGCCCGATAAGATGCTCCGAAACCGGAAAATCAGGAAATCCCTGCGAAAGGTTAATGGCATTATGTTCATTGGCCAATTGGGTCATAACGGCAAAAACCGAAGTGCCTGTTTGGGGTAGTTTTGAAAAAATGATTTCAGGAAATGGTTCCATACCGGCTTTTTTTGGATTGCACAAAAAGGGATTTTCACCTTTTGCTCTCTTTAATATTATTATTGCGATTATTTATTATTCAACTAATTTTGCATCGGCAAAAGTAAAAATGATTTCTCTGGCAAACGGGGTAAAATTACAGTAAAAACTTACTTTTGTCATTACCCATAAACCCTTAGTTATTAACGATTAAAAAAGGAAAAAAAGATGAAAACCATTGATGGATTTAATTTTAAAGGCAAACGGGCCATTATTCGTGTTGATTTTAATGTGCCGTTGAACAAAGAATTTGAAATTACCGACGATTCGCGTATGCGTGCCGCCGTGCCCACCATAAAGAAAATCCTTGATGACGGGGGTTCCGTAATACTGATGTCGCACCTGGGTCGCCCCAAAGAAGGACCTGAGAATAAATATTCGCTCAAACATCTGGTAAACCACCTTGGTAAGCTGCTCAATACCAGCGTAAAATTTGCCGATGATTGCATTGGGGAATCAGCCGTAAAACAATCTGCCGCTCTGAAGCCAGGCGATGTGCTCCTGCTCGAAAACCTACGCTTTTACAAGCAGGAAGAAAAGGGCGACGAAGAATTTTCAAAAAAACTGGCTTCTCTGGCCGATGTTTATGTAAATGATGCCTTCGGAACTGCTCACCGTGCCCATGCATCTACCACCATCATAGCCAACTTCGCAGCCGAAAAAATGTTTGGATACCTTATGGAACGTGAACTCCGCAGTATCGACAAAGTTTTGGTTGATACCCAGAAGCCTTATACAGCAATTATTGGTGGGGCCAAGGTATCAAGTAAGATTGAAATTCTCAATAACCTTCTCGATAAAGTTACCGACCTTATCATTGGCGGTGGGATGATGTTTACCTTTATTAAAGCCCAGGGCGGAAATGTGGGTAGTAGTCTGGTGGAAGATGATTTTCTTCAAACTGCACTCGATGTTATTGAAAAAGCCAAGGCAAAGGGTGTTAAACTGCACATCCCCGGCGATGCAATCATAGCCGATGCATTCTCTAACGAAGCCAACTTTAAAACTGTTAATGCAGGACAAATACAAGAGGGATGGATGGGCCTCGACATTGGTGCATCGAGCATCGCAGCTCTTGCAGCAGTAATAGAAAGCTCAAAAACCGTTCTATGGAACGGCCCAATGGGTGTTTTTGAAATGCCCAATTTTGCAGCCGGTACCAAAGCCATTGCCGAATCTCTGGTTAAGGCAACTAAAAATGGCGCATTTACCCTTATTGGTGGTGGCGATTCAGTGGCAGCCATTAATCAGCTTGGACTGGCCGACAAAGTTAGCTATGTAAGCACCGGTGGTGGTGCACTTCTGGAATACATGGAAGGAAAAGTACTGCCGGGTGTTGCTGCTATCAAGTAACTATTAGCAACAAAAATAACTCAAAGGCCCCTGTAACGGGGCCTTTTTTTTTATTGTATTTTGCAACTAAAAATTTACCTGGCCATCAAAAATATTCATCAATTCTCTTTCTTACAATTTACTATTTAGAATGACTCTAAATAACGACCAGCCGTACTTTTTATCAGACTATTATAGGAAATAACAATAAATTCGCATAGTAATCCAAAAGCCAAAGCATGAACATACAAACCAGAAAAGGTTTTATCTTTATATTACTGATTATAGCTTTCTTTTCCTGCACACACCGCAGCAATGAAACCTATGAAACAAATTGGTTGGGCAATAATAGAAAAGAAGTACTCCACAATATTGAAGAACAGTTTCAGGGGTTCAGCCGCACTATGTGGGAAATGTCGTACAGTTATCAGGAGCCGTACTGGGCAGGAATTGACCAAAACTGGAAATTTGCAGAATATCAGCGCGAACACATGGATGAAGCTCTTGTTCAGGGACTTGTACGCCGTCCGGATCGAACATTATCTTCACAGAGCTTTATAAATAGTACACTTCCCAATATGAAAGCTACTATCGGGCAGTCAAACCCCGACCTGTTTTCCCAATCCTTTGATATTATGACCGTTGCATGCAACAATTGTCATAAAATGGAAAATGTGGCCTTTATTACAATAAAAACCCCTGAAAACAGACATACTATCGTTCATTTTAAATAATGTTTTTTGAGAGCAGGCAATTTCCTGCATTTTTATCATATCAGAAAATAGGGTTGAAAATATTTCAATAGCCGCTACTTACGCTTATTTTGAATGATTATGAATAAGCATCATAGGTTAAAGGGATATATTTTCTTCCTAATTTAGGCCCCGAAATACCAAAATACCACTTTCTGATTTTTATTAGTTCTTTACTTTTCCAAAACTCTTGATATCAGACAACTAATTCTTGCCATCAAATATTTAAAACAGATTACACCCGCAATATTTCATTCCCTGTTTGTGAAAAGATAAACGAAAATGACAAAACCTTACCAGATCGATCAGCCGAAACAAAATAAAAGAAAATCGTCCCTGCTTGCAATTCATAAAATTTTTGCAACTGCACTTCTTTCCTGTTTTGTTTCTTTACCCCTTTTGGCAGTTGACACCATCCCAACGGGGGTTGTCGCTGAAAATATCACTGATACCCTTGTGCCCGGGCAGGAAACCGAAGTATTTATAATTGAGGAAGTGGTAGGTACTGAAGAGCCATTATTTGTAAAAGGGGTTTATACCAAACAGCAATTGCGCCGTGGAGAAAGACTTTTTAATGGCCTGGCCCCTTTCAAAAGTGGATTACAAAATTGCGCTTCGTGCCATTATACCAAGCCCCAACCCGATATTAACTGGAACCCCGCTGCCTACGAACTTGCCCAGGTATGGAAAGAAGACCCTGCCTATAACCTGCTTAATAAAATGAATAATCCCATGTCAATGCGTTTAATGACTGACCATGCCGGGATGACTATTACTGAAGAAGAACAACATCTGTTGGAAGCATACTATGAAAATCTTGTAAAAAAGGGTCCATCCACCCTGCCTGCATACCCAATCAGAGCAGCCATTTTCTGGGGTTTTGGAGTGCTGATGCTCCTTGCAATTGTAGACTTGCTATTTACGCGTAAAATACCTTTTAAGGCCATTCACATAATAATACTAATGGTTGGTTTGGGTGTGCATGGATTGTTTGCCATGCAAGAAGCCCAGGCTTTGGGCCGCACCAAGGATTATGCTCCCAATCAGCCCATTAAGTTTTCACACCTTATTCATGCCGGCGAAAACCAGATAGATTGCAAATACTGCCATTTTACTGCCGATTACAGTCTGTCGGCCAACATCCCGTCAAACAACGTTTGCCTCAATTGCCACAATGTAATTCGCAGCGGAACCAACTCCGGTACCTTCGAAATAAATAAAATTCACAAAGCGGCCGACTCGGGCAACCCCGTTGAATGGATACGTATACACAAACTTCCTGACCATAGCTTTTTCAGCCATGCACAACACGTAAAAGCCGCTAAACTTGAGTGCAAAGAATGCCATGGTGAAGTGGAAAAAATGCACATCCTCAAGCAGGTTGAAGACCTCTCAATGGGATGGTGCCTTACCTGCCACCGCGATAAAAATGTTGATTTTATGGATAACGCTTACTTCGAAATTTACACCAAACTACGTCAGAAAATTGAAAATGGCGAAATTGAAGGTGTTAAAGCAGCTGACCTGGGTGGCGAAAATTGCATGAGTTGCCATTATTGAGTGGGTTGAGAAGGTTAAGTGGGTTGAGATGATTTTTAAAATGAATTGATTACAATTATCTGAAAATAAATACCAATGGAAAATAAATACTGGCAAAGCCTTGAAGAGAACCAGCCTGGTTACATGCCTCAACCTGAGGAGAAGGATGCTTCAATGATGGAGATTCTTGCCAACGCTGCCAACGATAAAACATCATCGCGCCGCGACTTTCTGAAATGGTGTGGCATTAGTTTTTTCTCTGCCACAGTAATTTCAGCCTGCGAACACCCGGTTAAAAAGGCTATACCCTATCTCAACCAACCCGAAACCGTTACCCCCGGGATAGCCAGTTGGTATGCATCATCTTTTGTTGATGGAAACCATTTTTGCAGTGTTCTGGTAAAGAGTCGCGATGGCCGCCCCATAAAGATTGAAGGCAATGACCTTTGTTCCTTTGGCGGAGGCGGAACTTCGGCTATTGTGCAGGCTTCGGTGCTAAGCCTTTACGATGATGGCGCAAGGTTTAAATTTCCTTTAAAAAACAATGAGAAAATCAAGTGGGAAAATGCTGATCAGGAAATTACAGAAGTACTGCGCAATGCAGCACAGGCTGGTAAAAAATGTTACCTGGTAACCCCTACTCTTCTCAGTCCTTCTACCACAAAACTGATTAACGAATTTAAAACTGCATTTCCGGCTGTTGAAGTAATTACCTGGGATGCCGTATCTTATGATGCAATAAGGACAGCCCACAAAGAAACATTCGGTCAGGCAATAATTCCTGATTACAATTTCCATAAGGCCGAACTAGTTGTCAGTTTCAGCGCCGATTTTCTTGGCACCTGGTTGTCGCCGGTTGCCTTTGCCAATCGTTTTGCAAAAACCCGCCGTGTTAGCACTGACAATCCCAATATGTCGCGGCATATTCAGTTCGAAGCTGCCATGTCGGTAACAGGTTCTAATGCCGATGAAAGAATTCCGGTTAAACCATCGGATGAAATGCAGATAATCATGGAGCTTTACAACGAGATGGCTGCCATTACCGGCAACCAGGTTTACAGCTCTCCATCAACCGGATACGATACCAGGGCACTTGCCCTCGAAATTCTTTCCAGAAAAGGGAAAGCCCTTGTAGTTTGCGGCCACAACAACCCCCGGTTGCAGGCTGTGGTAAATGCCATAAACCTTATGGCCGAAGCTTATGGAAATACAATCGACACCCTGAATCCCCTTCACATGGGTACTGCAACTCCTGATGCCATGGATAGCCTCATAAAAGAGTGTACCAGTGGCAATGTTGCTGCAGTGATTGTTTATAACAACAACCCGGCTTACAGCTACCATGCAGGCGAGCAGTTTGCAAAGGCAATGGCCAGTGTTCCTGTGGTTATTGGAATGGGTGTGGCAAACAACGAAACTTTTGCACTGTGCAATTATATCCTGCCCGATAATCATTATCTGGAATCATGGGGCGATGCATCGCCCAAAACGGGCTTTTATACCCTTTTGCAACCTGTAATGCAACCTATATTCAATACGCGGCAATTTCAGGCAACCCTTTTGGCCTGGATGGGTAAGAAACCTGATTTTCACAGTTATTTAAAAGAACAATGGAAAAGCACTTTATTCCCTGCACAAAACAAGTACAGTGATCTCGACCAGTTTTGGATAAATACAGTTCAGGCTGGTATTTTCGAAACCAACCAGTCTGCAGCTTTTGCAACAACAATAAACCCTGCATCAATAGCCACAGCAATGGCTGCAATTAAATCACAGGTTGCCAATGCCCAACCGTTGCAATTCATCACCTTCCAGAATGTTGCAATGACCGATGGCTCATTTGCCAACAACCCGTGGCTGCAGGAGCTGCCCGATCCGGTCAGCAAGATAACCTGGGATAATTTCGCAGCCATTTCACCACGATTCGCATCCGAAAACAATCTGAACGATGGTGATATTATCTCCCTCAATGGGTTAACAATTCCAGTGGCCATCCAGCCTGGTCAGGCTTATGGCTGTTTCGCAGTAGCATTGGGATATGGGCATGAAAAGACCGGTAAAACAGCTAACAACGTGGGAAGCAATGCATACCGCCTTCTCACCAACGATTCCTTTGTCTGGAACGTGAAATCGTGGGAAAAAACCGGTTCAGGATACTCCTTCGCCCGCACCCAAACCCATCATAATATGGAAGGACGTCATATTGTGCGCGAATCGACCCTCGATAAATATCGCGAAAACCCCAAGGCTGGCAACGAAATCCGCGATTATCACAAAAAACACCTGAGCACCCTTTATCCTCCCCACGAATACCAGGGGCATCATTGGGCGTTAATGATTGATTTGAATGCCTGCACCGGTTGCAGCACCTGTGTAATTGCCTGCCAGGCCGAGAACAATACCCCGGTAATCGGCAAGGCAGAGGTAATGAGAAAACGTATTATGCACTGGATGCGCATTGACCGCTATTACGAAGGTGATCAGGAAAATCCCTCAGTATTGTATATGCCCCTGATGTGCCAGCACTGCGATAATGCACCCTGCGAAAACGTATGCCCTGTTGCAGCCACCAATCACAGCCACGAAGGGATTAATCAGATGGCTTACAACCGTTGTGTTGGCACCAAATACTGCATTAACAACTGTCCTTATAAAGTGCGACGTTTCAATTGGTTCAAGTATGCCATGAATAATAAATTCGATTATAACATGAACTCAGAGCTGGGGCGTATGGTGCTCAACCCTGATGTTACCGTGAGAGAGCGTGGTGTGGTTGAAAAATGTTCGTTCTGTATGCAACGCATTCAGGAAGGAAAACTAAAAGCCAAAACGGAAGGCCGAAAACTAAAAGATGGCGATATTGTGACCGCCTGCATGGGTGCTTGCCCATCCAATGCAATAGTGTTTGGCGATATTAACGACCCAGACAGCCGCGTGGCAAAACTTATCAAGGATCAACGCAATTACCACCTTCTCGAAGAGATGCATACACTACCATCGGTAGGCTACCTTACCAGAATTCGTAATTCAAAAGCCTGAAATATAGAAGAAAAGGGCAGAGTAGATTAACAAAACTGCAGGATTGGCAACAGCATAAATAAGATACAAGAAAACAACATCTACAATGATAACAAGCAGCATAAGATGGCCCATGGTTGCGGGCAGTAAATCGAACAGCGACATTACCCGGGAGTTGCTGGCTCCGACCGAAAACAAACCTGCCCTTTGGTGGTATATTGCCATGGGTATTGGCACCCTTTTTCTTGCCTATGGTGGTTGGGCATTTTATATGTCATTAAGCCAGGGATTAGGAACCTGGGGCTTAAATAACAGTGTTGGCTGGGGTTGGGATATTATCAACTTTGTTTGGTGGATTGGGATTGGCCATGCCGGAACAGCATTTACAATCTTTTTCCTTGTGTTCAGGCAACGTTGGGCTGCTTCCATAAACAGAACAGCTGAGGCCATGACCGTTTTTGCAGTTATTTGTGCTGCCCTATTCCCTGTATTGCACATGGGTCGCCCCTGGCTGGTGTTCTTTATTGCACCTTACCCTAATACCCGTTTGCTATGGGTTAATTTTAATTCGCCTTTGCTCTGGGACGTATTTGCCATCTCTACCTATTTGCTTATGTCTGTCACCCTGTGGTACTTTGGTATGGTTCCCGATTTGGCAACACTTCGCGACAGAGCTAAAACCAAACTCTCAAGAGCACTCTACGGTTTCTTCGCCATGGGCTGGAATGGTTCTATGATCACCTATAACCGCTATGAAAGCCTTACAAAAATGCTGGGTGGTTTAGCTGCTCCGCTGGTTATTTCAGTTCATACCATCGTTTCGCTCGACTTTGCAGTTTCAGTTCTCCCCGGATGGCATGCTACCATTTTACCGCCTTACTTTTTTGTAGGTGCAATTTTCTCCGGGTTTGCCATGGTGCTTACCATTATGATCCTTCTTCGGAAGGCTTTCAAAATATCAGATTTTGTTACCGAAAAGCATCTCAATTCCATTGCTAATGTGCTTAAATTCGGCAGCCTTGTTATTGGGCTGGCCTATGCAATCGAACTTTTTATAGCCTGGTATTCAGGGGTCGATTATGAGTTGCACACCTTTTTTAATGCCCGTGCCACTGGCTCCTTCTCTCTTGCTTTCTGGACCATGGTGTTTTGCAATGCCATTGCTCCACAGGTATTCTGGTTTAAGAAAGCCCGAAAAAACATCATTATCCTCTTTATCGTTTCCATCGTTATAAATATTGGAATGTGGTTCGAACGCTACATAATTCTAATCTCATCACTGGCCGAAGATTTCCTTCCATCAAACTGGAGCAGCTACTCTCCCACCCTTGTTGATATTGGCATTTATGTGGGGACCTTTGGCATTTTCACCTGTGGAATGTTATTATTCATAAGGTACATCCCCATCATTGCAGTTAACGAGGTAAAAGCCTTCAAAAAGGATGGAAACTGACAACCTTTTGTTGGTGATGTGCAAGCATGAAGGATAAATCAAAACCTTAAAACCGAAGAAAATGAATCAGAAAAAAATAACAGCCCGGTTCAATGACGAAAACAAGCTGGTAACTGCCTTGACCCGCCTCAAAAAGAATAAAGTAAACATACATGATGTGTATGGTCCATTTGCAACCCACGATATACTGAAGAAGGTAACCCGCGAGTCGCGTTTGCCCTATCTGGCAGTTTTGTATGGCATATTCGCTATTATTGCTATGTTTTCACTTATTTATTATACGGCGGTAATCGATTATCCTATTTCTTACGGCGGAAAACCGATATTCAGCTTTCCACCCATGGTGGTGCTTATGTTCCTTGTTTGTATACTGCTTACAACCATACTCTCCACTCTTACATTTCACGGAAGAACAATGATATTCCCGGGGAAGCCGGTAGAGGCTGCTGGCGATAATTCTATGGACGATACTTTTTATCTGGTACTGGAAAAGAACTATAATCCAGATGAGATAATTGGATGGCTAAAGGAAGTTGGTGCCGATGAAATCGTTGAATCTGAAATTGAAAACAAATAATAAAAGTCTATATATATGTACAATTATACAGGAAAGGGGCGAACATTACTTATACTGGGTTTAGCATTATTCATGTTTACCCTGGCAATCTCCTGCGATCGCAGCCGTGTTGAAAAGCCCAGAGAATATTTTCCGGATATGGCCCATGGCTATGATTACAAAACATGGTCAGAAAACCCTGCAATGGAAGATGGACGCACCATGCGCAAACCTGCCGAAGGTACAGTGCCGCGCCATATCCAACCCTACCCCTACAGCGCCGGTTTTGAAGGAAGGGCTTTAGCCGGAAAAAACCTGGTCAATCCTTTAACAATAACCCCGGCATTGCTTGAGGAAGGTCGTGAATTATACGGCATTTTTTGTATCCATTGCCATGGTGAAAAGGGCGATGGCCAGGGATGGCTTCACACAAGCGGAAAATATGCCATCAAACCCACAAGCCTGCTCGAACAAAGGATCTTAGACCAACCAACTGGTGAAACCTACCATGTTATTTCGGCCGGATGGGGAGTGATGGGAGCGCACGCATCGCTCATAACTCCCGATCAACGTTGGAAAATTGTAGCATTTATAGAACAGATCATTCAGGAAAAGAACTAACACGATGGATACAACCTATACTTCCGGAAAAAAACTCAATGTTGTAATTGCAATACTCATGCTTGTGGGCATTGCAGCGGTAATTGCAGGCTTTATGTCCGATGGGCATCGCACCTGGGCCAACATATTACTCAACAACTACTATTTTATTACCTTATCAATGGGTGCGCTTCTTTTTTACAGCATCCAGTTTATTACCAATTCCGGGTGGTCGGCTGTTTTTCAGCGTGTTCCGCAGGCATTGGGAGGCTTTTTGCCCGCTGGTGCAATACTTATGCTTTTGATCTATTTTGGATTGCACGATATCTATGAATGGGCTCACCCCGGCATTACCGAAACCGACAAACTCCTTGCACATAAAGAGCCTTTTCTGAATGTGCCCTTTTTTATGATCAGAATGGTGATTTACTTTGCTATTTTTCTATCTGCAGGTTATATGCTCCGCAAATATGCATTATTGCAGGATAAAAGCGGAGATATTATGTATCATGAAAAAAGTCGCTACTATGCGCAGGTTTTTATATTCGTAGGTGCCATCTTTTTTGCCTTTGCTTCCAAAGATTGGATCATGACCATCGATTCGCATTGGTACAGCACTATGTTTGGTTTTCGCAATATGATTATTAGTATGTATTACGGTGTTGCAGCTATTGTTTTGCTGATTCTTTTCCTGCGCTCGCAGGGCTATCTGAAGGAAATCAACGATGCCCATTTTCACGACCTGGGTCGTTATGTTTTCCGTTTCAGCATTGTTTGGGGATACCTCTGGTTTATGCAGTTTCTTATCACCTGGTATGCCAATATACCCGAACTTACCGTTTATTATCAGCCCCGTTTCCTGGGCGAATGGAAGCCCATTTTCTGGGCCGAGTTGTTTATCAATTTCTTTATCCCTTTTACAGTAATGATGAGCGACAACATTGGGAAAAAACCAAAAGTATTACTCGGAATATCGGTGTTGCTGCTTATTGGATTATGGCTGAATATTTACCTGCAAATTATGCCAGGTTCTTACGGGCCCATGAAATTCGGTTTTGTGGAAGTAGGAATGTTTCTGGGCTATCTGGGATTGTTTCTGGGAATAGTATTTTATGCCCTTGGCAAGGCATCTTTGATTCCTAAAAACCATCCATATCTCCAGGAAAGCTTGCATCATCACATATAGCGACTCATGTTTCAGGTTGTTGGCTTAGAAATGATGTTTACCGGGAAATAATGACCTGAAAACCAGATAATAAGTAAACGTTAAATAAATATTAAATGAAAAAGTTATTAATCACCATTTCTGTAATCCTGCTTTCTGTGCCTTGCTTTGTAACCGGGCAGCAGTTTAGCAATGATGCCGAAATTGGCATTGTGGAAAGACTTGATGAGTATTTGCCACAGGACATTGAAATTATTAATACAAAGGGTGAAAGAGAAAATCTCTTTTCGCTGCTCGATAAGCCAACTGTTCTGGCCATTGTTTATTACCGTTGCCCGGGCATTTGCAGTCCGTTTATGACCTCTGTTGCTGAAGTGATACAGAACAGTAATATGGTTATTGGTCAGGAATACCAGGTGTTGAACATTAGTTTCGATCCCACCGAAGGCCCCATGCTGGCCCTTGCAAACCAAAACAGCTATCACATGCTCATTAAGAAGGATTTTGATCCCAACGGATGGAGATTCTTTACCACTGATAGCCTTAACTCGCGCAAACTCACCGATGCCGTAGGTTTTCGGTACAAACGACAGGGACTTGATTTTATTCACACATCGGCCATGATATTCGTTACTGACGACGGAAAGATTACCCGCTACCTGCACGGAACCTATTTTCTTCCAATGGACCTGAAGCTTGCAGTAGTAGAAACATCTCAGGGAAAATCGGGCCCATCAATGAGCCGCATTTTATCTTTTTGTTACTCATACAACCCCCAGGGGCAAGCTTATGTGTTTAATTTCACCAGGGTGGCTGGGGTAATGATCCTGTTTTTCGCGGTAATAATATTCCTTTTTCTTGTTTTGAAACCTAAAAAAAGGCAAGCCATTCAATAAATCATTTATCCATCAATAAATATGTCTGAATCGAACACTTCCAACAAACATGTAAGTTTCCTTGAATACCAGGGAAAATACAAAGGAATACTGGGCTGGATACTGTCAACCGACCATAAGCGGGTTGGGTTGCTATATCTTTATACCATGCTGGTTTTCTTTTCATTGGCCGCCACTCTTGGTTTGCTGATGAAACTGGAACTTATTGCCCCTGGTATTACTCTCATGGGCCCTCAAACTTATAACGCCATGTTTACAGTGCATGGCATTATTATGATTTTTATAATAGTAGTGCCCGGATTACCTGCAGTATTTGGAAACTTCTTCCTCCCTATAATGATTGGGGCAAAAGATGTTTCCTTCCCACGGCTCAATCTGCTGTCGTGGTGGTTGTATGTAACAGGTATCCTTGTAGTACTTTCATCGCAGTTTGTTGGAGGTTGGCCCGATACCGGCTGGACATTTTATGCCCCTTACAGTTTCCAAACCCCTGTAAATATTCTGCCTGCTCTTTTTGGTGCATTCATTATGGGTTTCTCGTCTATCCTTACCGGCATCAATTTCGTAGTAACCATACACCGCCTGAGAGCTCCCGGTATGACCTGGTTTAAAATGCCCCTTTTCCCCTGGACCCTATATGCCACTGCATGGATACAGGTACTGGCAACACCGGTTATTGGTATAACTTTGCTGTTGACTGTAATGGAAAGGGTTTTGGGAGTGGGAATTTTCGACCCGACCAAAGGGGGCGATCCTATACTTTATCAGCATCTTTTCTGGATATATTCTCACCCTGCAGTATATATCATGATATTGCCAGGGATGGGAGCCATCAGTGAAATTCTTCCGGTTTTCTCCCGCAAACGTATTTATGGGTACAAAGCCATTGTTTTGTCATCATTAGCCATAGCATTTGTGGGCTATTTTGTGTGGGGACACCACATGTTTACCTCAGGTATGAGTGGCAGAGCCCTTTACGCGTTCAGTTTCCTTACTTTTCTTGTTGCCATTCCTTCGGCCATTAAAGTTTTTAACTGGGTGGCTACCATGCATAAAGGTTCGCTTGTATTGCAAACCCCATTTTATTGGGCTGTTTCCTTCATTTTTGTATTCATGATTGGCGGGTTAACCGGGCTGGTTCTGGGCTCACTGGCTACAAATGTTCATGTGCACGATACGCACTTTGTAGTTGCCCATTTTCACTTCATCGTGTTTGGCGGTACAGGTTATGCCTTCATGGCGGCCCTGCACTACTGGTATCCGAAAATGTTCGGCCGTATGTACGATGTTAGCTGGGCCAACACAGGCTGGGTAATGTTTTTCAGCGGTTTTCTTACTCTGTATCTGCCCATGTTCTACCTCGGATTAAAAGGTATGCCTCGCCGATATTACGACTACCTCCCCGAATTTCATGGGGGTAATATCATTTCATCTCTTGGAGCTATTCTTATGATCGCAGGGGCAGTAATTGTTATTGTTAACCTTGTGAGATCAGCAAGTCGTGGGGTAAAAACAACAGAAAAAAACCCCTGGGGCGGACGCACGCTGGAATGGCAAACAGAAACCCCGCCATCTCTGGAAAACTGGGATGAAATACCCACCATAACCGAACAACCTTACGAATATAAATAACCTGTACCTATGGAGAAACACTCAGAACATACTGCACATGTACACCGCGACGACGAAGGCGACAAGCTGGGCATGTGGTTATTTATTTTTACGGAATTGCTTTTATTTGGTATGCTATTCCTTATGTATGCGGTTTACCGGTATAGAAATCCGGTTGCCTTTCAGCTTGCCGGGCAGGAACTCGATGTATTCCTGGGCACGTTTAATACTGTAATTCTGCTCATAAGTTCGGCTACAGTTGCGATGTCTATAACTGCTATACAAAAAGGTCAGAAAAACCTGGCATTAACCCTGCTTGGGATAACCATCTTCATTGCGGTACTTTTCCTTGTGAATAAGTATTTCGAATGGGGAGTAAAATTTGATTACGGGCTTGTTCCCAACAATCCTGCTTTGCTTGAACTGGGCCATGGTACCACACTTTTCTTCGGGCTGTATTATGTAATGTCGGGTATACATGCTCTTCACATTATCATCGGAGTAGGGTTATTTGTCTATGTGGTAAGGCAGGTGCAGAACGACAAGATCAACAGCGGTGATTACGTATGGCTCGAAAATGCCGGCCTATACTGGCACCTTGTTGATTTGATCTGGATCTTCTTATTCCCATTGTTTTACTTAATACATTAAACTACGGTTATGAGTCAGGAAAAACATCATATTTCAAGCTATAAAAGCCATTTTCTGGTATTAATTACCTTAATTGTGCTTACGGGTATAAGTGTGGCCGTAACACGGGTTGAAATGGGCCCGCTAAACACATTGGTGGCCATGCTCATTGCTGGTGCAAAGGCATCGGTAGTGCTTACCTGGTTTATGCACCTGAAATTCGACAACAAGATTTATACAATATTCACTGCATTTGTGCTGGTTATATTCCTACTGGTACTTTATGTTACCTTTTTCGATTACTCATACAGATAAACTTACGATATGATCTTAGGAGCTTCAACATTTGTAGAAGGCGTAGATAATGCCTTCATATTCATCCTGGGAATTGCCCTCTTTTTCCTCATTGGTATTTCTCTTACCATTATCCTGTTTCTATTCAGATATAACCAGAAGAAAAATCCCAAAGCAACTCAGGTTAAAGATAGCACCACTCTGGAAATTGTGTGGACAGTAATTCCTATACTTCTGGTACTTGGTATGTTCTATTATGGCTATATAGGCTGGATACCCATGAAAAAGCCACCCGAAGAAGGCATTAAGGTTACTGTTAATGCCCGTATGTGGGCCTTCTCTTTTCGCTACGAAAACGGCCGTGTGAGCGATAAGCTTTATATACCTGTTGACACTGCTGTAATCATCAGGCTCAATGCCCTCGATGTTTTGCATTCATTTTACATCCCTGCATTCAGAATCAAGGAAGATATGGTACCCGGGCTGGCCAACAATCACACATGGTTCCAGGCCACCAAAACAGGAACCTACAATATTTTTTGCACCGAATATTGCGGCCTGCAGCACTCTTATATGCTCAGCGAAGTGGTTGTAATGGAAAGAGATGAATTCTTTGCCTGGTACAACGATACAACTGCAGTTGCAGTAGTTGCACCTCCCGGAGCAAACCTGGCAATACTTGGACGTCAGATTATTGAGTCGAAAGGTTGCCTTGCCTGTCACTCACTCGACGGAAGACAACTCGTTGGCCCCACCTACAAAGATGCATGGGGCTCAACCGTTAATGTTGTTACCAACGGAAGAGCCAGACAGATACCCTACGATGCAGAATATGTGAAACGTTCCATTTACGACCCCGATTATGATATTCATGAAGGTTTCCGTCCCGGGCAGATGCTCTCATACCAGGATGAAATCAGCGAGCAGCAAATCGAATACATCATTGAGTTCATCAAAACGCTTTATCCAAATAACTAAGCTTCCCGCATATTATCCATCAAAATGAGCCCCTTACCTCAGGGGCTTTTTTATTCAGGGTTTATTTCGATTATTTAAATATAGCGAATCTTAATTCAATTTACATAACTTTGAAAAATACTACAATTTCACCCTGATTTGCACCAATGGTTTTAAATAAGCGACTGATAACCTTTCTTGAACTTGGCAAACCCATTATTTCTTTATCAGTGGCGCTCTCTTCGCTAACTGGGTATATTTTGTACAACAAATGTTTATGTTCAGGTTGGATTGCACTATATATTGGTGTTTTGTTTGTGGCTGCGGGTTCAGCAGCCATTAATCAGATTCAGGAGTTGAAATTTGATAAACTCATGGAGCGCACCCTATCAAGGCCTTTGCCTTCGGGAAAGATTTCAATCAAAGCCGCCTGGGTCTTTACCATAGTTATGGTTGCTACTGGTTTAACTATCTTGTGTTTGAATTCTGGTTTGCAACCTATGATTCTGGCTCTTGTCACACTGCTTTGGTATAATGCAATTTATACTCCGTTAAAGCGATTAACACCCTGGGCAATTTTACCAGGTGCATTGGTAGGAGCCATCCCGCCGGCAATAGGCTGGACCGCTGCAGGCGGCTCTCCTTTTGATCAGGATATCGTTTTCATATCCTTTTTCTTTTTCCTGGGTCAGATGCCCCATTTCTGGTTAATTCTGCTTAAATACGGTGAAGAGTATAAAAATGCAGGATTTCCGTCAATACATGATCATTTTTCGAAGGATGAAATATCAAGAATCACCCGCACCTGGACAATCGCCACCGCCTTATCAGCCATTTTTCTCCCTTTTTTCAATATTATTACATCATATATTGCATCATTGGCTGCGATTCTGTCAGCAGTTATTGTGATAATTTTTTTTGCCCGACATTCTAAACTTTCGAATAAAAATCAAATTACCCGCGCATTTATAATCATTAATTCTTTTTTTCTTTTTATTATGCTATTAATCATTAGTGATGCATTGATTTTTTAACATATTTTGAAATTAAAAATTTATACATTTGATTTAACAAACCCAAGTTCATCTCATTAAACATTCTCACCATGATTTTCTTTTTTTTCAGTTTGGCAGGGTCGCTTGTTGGAGGCATTTCAGCCAGTCATTTTTTCAATTTATCATTCAATATACCTCTATCAGTAAATAACCCAATCGCAGGTATGCTTAGTTTCTGGCCTTTTATTGTAGTACTTGTATTGCTGTTGATGGCTATTCTGTGGTACCAGACTATAAAAAATATCAGACGCAATAAAACCCAATCGGCCAGTCGCCGTCGCAATCCCGGCCAATCCATAGTTTTTCTGGGCTTTGTAACTGTATTTGTAATAGTTCTTATTGCTGCTCCTTATTATTTTGATAATATGAGCAGTAAAAATGATTCTGTTATTCTGGAAGAAAATCGCGTAGAACTTTTACTTCAAGTGGAAGGAATGGATTGCACTGGTTGTGAAGGTTTAATAAACAGAAAAGTTGCCGAACTCGAAGGCATTGAAAGCGTTGCAGCATCGCACACACTTCACCAGGTAGCCGTGGTTTACGATAAATCGAAGGTTTCCCTTGAAATGATAGCCCAAACAATTGAAAAATCTGGCTATACAGTTATTCTTCAATAGATTACCAGGTTAACTCCTTTAACAGATTTTGATCAGACGATTTCTCTGGTTTCCAATAGTTATTGCTTA
Organism: Bacteroidota bacterium; assembly: GCA_037441525.1. GTDB lineage: Bacteria > Bacteroidota > Bacteroidia > Bacteroidales > UBA7960 > SKVR01. The sequence continues at coordinate 10,880 of JBBISA010000032.1, read as the reverse complement.
CCAATTTTGCGTAATCATACCTATGGACTTGGAGATTTATTCATTATATTTGCAAGTGATATGTAAATTTTGAGTTAAGTTTACGTTAGCCAAAGTTTAACTCACCAAAAATTTGATTCAGAAAATTTGGAAAATGATTAGATAAGTGAAAGGCAATAAATTATATATATGGCTGCCGGTTCTTTTACTGGTTTTTCCATCAGCATGGATGCTGAAGAATTGGGAATTAAGTTATAACATTTCTTCCAAAGGCATCGTTTATCCATCGCAGGAATGGGTGCTTTCAAGAACAATCGACGGGATACTGATCAATAGTGTGAAAGATAACGTAAACAATCTGGTAAGAGAATACAATGTAAGTGAACGGCAAAGAGGGGATCATGCCAGTTTTGTAATTTATCCTGAAATATACCAGAAACAAATTATCAACAAGGGCGACACTATTGGCTTGCTTGGTTCGCAATTTGAGAAAAGAAGGCTGTTGGAATTAAAGGGTGAGTTGGAGGTACAGAGAAAACTCCTGAGTGTATATGCATCAGGTGAAAAGCCCGAAGAAATTACCATTGCCCGAGAACAGATTAACCTGGCGCAGCAAGAATATGAAACTCAAAAAAGAATAACTGAGAGGAGTAATTCGCTGCATGAGAAGGCCTACATTTCAGATGAAGAATATGAATTATCGCTAAATGAATATCTAATAAAGAAGCAAAACCTTCTGATCGCAGAAAGTAGATTACAAGCACTTACCAGCGGTGCCAAAAAAGAACAAATTGATTTGGTAAATGCCAACATTAAATCATTGGAATCTCAAATAAAACTTACACAGGAACTGATCAATTCATTTCATATAATCAGCCCGATTAGAGGGCGATTGATTAGACAGCAAATAACCACGCCACAAACCGATTTTGAAGTGATTGCCCGGGTGGGCGATCTGAGTAAAATTGTGGTAGTTGCACCTGTTGATGTGCATAATTTAAAATATCTCAATATCGGGCAAAGAGTAATTCTCAGCACCGCAAATAACAGAAATCCAATTACTGGCACAATCTCAGGTTACGATAATTCTGTTAATAATACCATAAATATGCTTACTGGAAGGCAAAAGGTATTTGTAACCATTGTAGCCCAACCCGGAGAAAAACTTTCGGATTACTATCCGAATATGATGCTCGAAGTATCTTTCCAGTCTGAAAAGATAAACCTCGTTCACTATGTAAGCCGATTGATGAACGAAATTTACAATAACTGAGTTTATGTTGCTAAGGTACGAGCGAAAATACCTGGTCCCCTATTCTATTGCCCAGGGCATTCGTGATCGGATAGCGCCATTTGTTGTACCTGATAAACATTGCCGTTTTAATGAACAAAATATGCCTGAATATACGGTAAGAAGCATTTATTTTGATACATTAAACCTTGATTGTCATCAGGAAAAAACTGAAGGTGTTGAGCTCAGAAAAAAATTCAGGATACGTTGTTATGGTGAGTATGTTCCCGGGGCAATCGCAAAATTTGAAATAAAGCGAAAAATTGAAAACCGGATAAAGAAACACAAGGCTTTTACCCAAATTGACGATGTTGAAGAGCTTTTGGCCACTTCCGACATTGCCAGGTTTTTTAAAAGCGATATAAATCCCGAATCGCTTGAAGATGCCCAGCGCTTTTTCTTCCACCTGAAAAAAAGGAATCTCCGGCCAACAGTTCTTGTAACTTACGAACGCGAAGCCTACCAGGGATTATTAGACCCAGGTGTTCGCATAACATTTGATAAAAATATTAGAAGTTATATATTTCCAACTTTAAAGGATTTTTATCGGGAAGAAGGATTAAAGCACCTGTTTCCTTATCATTTTATTCTTGAAATAAAGTATTTTACTGATAATATGCCTACATGGGCTAAATCGTTGGTTCAGGAATACAGGTTAAGAAACGACGCTCTTTCTAAATATACTATTGGGTACGATGTACACAGCAAACTACATTTTTTTAATTACTGATTTTAAATTACTATGGAAGATATTCAGAGTATGTTTGTATTCACAATTACGGCTAAGGATGTAATTGGTAACATTATTGTGGCAATGGTTTGTGGTTTTTCTATCGCCTTCTTATATAAATATACCTATTCAGGATTGAATTATTCAGCATCTTTTACTGTGTCTCTTATAATGCTCACTATGATAACTGCAGTGGTTATTATGGTAATCGGCAATAACCTTGCACGTGCATTCGGTATGGTGGGAGCAATGTCAATCATAAGGTTCAGGACCGCGGTTAAGGATACCTCTGATATTATGTTCATATTTTTCGCATTAACAATAGGGCTTGCCTCAGGTGTAAAACTTTATTCAATTGCAATTTTGGGTACACTATTTATTGGTTTTATTTATTACGTAATAAGCCGGATGAACTTTGCCCTGCCCACCAAACGGGAGTTTTTGATGCAGATTGTTTCCAATGAAAGCCAGCTCGACGATAATGCCTTTTCAGAAACCCTTGCCAAATATTGCAGGCGCAATAAACTGGTTAATGTGAAAACCATGGGTGATAAAGATAACCAGCTGATGGAATTTTCTTATTATGTTATCCTGAAAAACGAATCAAAGGGAGCAAACCTTATCAGGGAGATAAAGTCGATTAAGGGGGTTGAGCAAACCAATCTATTCTTTGATGAAACCAACTGATAACCGGATGTTTATCAGAAATTCCCCTGAAGTCTTGCCCTGAGCTCTTCGTATGTAACCACCTGGTAATCGCGTGTTACATAAAATTTGCGGCCACCTATGAACAGTCTCCGGCTAATTGACTGAATTTCATAGCGTATATTCAATTGGCCCACACGCATTTCATACTCAAGCATCAACCCCGGAATTTCATGGTAGGGTGAATCGAAGTTAAATGCAGCACCCGAAATTTCAGGGGTATACCAAATCACCGATTCATGTTCTACCCCAAACATATCAGTTGTGCGGGCAACAGCTTTTTTGCAGGTATAGCCAAGAATTTCTTTGGTTTCATTGGTAAACTCCAATTCGGGCTGTGGCATATTGCGCAAAGCATTTTGGATTTCCTGGAAATTGCGTTTTATAACATACTTCTCGCGAAGAATTTCGAGCATTGTAGATACTTCCCGGGTATTGCCGTCAGTAATTTTTATCTGAAACAACCCGGCGTTGTTTCCACTTAACTCAGCTCTGATGAGATTTTTTTTGGTCAGAACAATCGCTCTTACAGGCAGTTCCTGCAACTCTGCAAGGTCAACAGTACTGCCTTGATAGGAAATATTATAAACCAATTTGCCACGAAGGATTTTTTGAGCGTTTAGTGCTCCGGTACTTAAAAACAGCACCAAAAAAACTGTGAAAATGCGCATTTGTCTGATTGATAACATTGAGCCGGTATTATGTTTATACAACCCTTTACGTATGAATAGTGTCGCAGGTTTCAGTATCCGAGGGTTTTAAGCATCGATTTGAAACTTTGCTCCTTGGCAAATAGCTTGGTGGTGTATTCACCATCCTCATCGCGGTCAATAATTACCATTTTGGGTGCCGGAATCAGGCAATGCTGCAATCCGCCAAAGCCACCTAAGCTTTCCTGATATGCGCCCGTATGGAACATGCCAATGTATTGCTGAACCCCATCAATTATCTTTGGTAGGAAAACGGCATTTGAATGTGCTTCAGCATTGTAATAGTCCATACTGTCGCAAGTAAGGCCTCCGAGGTTAACACGCTGATATTCATAATCCCAATTGTTGATGGCCAATAAAATAAACCTCTGTTTCAATGCCCAAATGTCGGGCAGTGTAGTCATAAAACTGCTGTCGATCATATTCCAGAGCTCCCGGTCATTCTGCTGTTTCTGATCAAGAACTGAATAAAGCACAGCACCACTTTCACCTACCGTAAAACCGCCAAACTCAGTAAAGATATCAGGTTCAGGAACGTCGTTCTGTTTGCAGATATTCTTTATTTGGGCCACTATCTCCTCAGTCATGTATTCGTAGTCATAATCAAAAGCCAGAGAGTTTTTAACCGGAAATCCTCCACCAATATTGAGGGTATCGAGCTCGGGACAAATTTTCTTCAACTCGCAATACACGTTAACACATTTATGGAGCTCATTCCAGTAGTAGGCCGTGTCCTTAATGCCGGTATTGATAAAAAAATGGAGCATTTTCAATTCGAACTTCGGATTGTTCTGGATTTTTTCGCGGTAATATGGCAAAACATCGTTGTAGCGGATACCAAGCCTTGATGTGTAGAATTCGAACAAAGGCTCTTCTTCTGAAGCGATTCTTATGCCTAATTTACACTTTTTCCCCTTATCAAGCAATTCGTTGTATGAGTCGAATTCGCGCTTGTTATCAATTACCGGAATAGTGTTTTCAAAGCCATTGTTGATAAGTTCGCAAATCTTCTGGGTATAAAGTGGCTTTTTAAAACCGTTGCAAACAATGAATTTGTTTTTATCAATTTGCCCGATATTAAACAGTTCTTCAACTATATATATATCAAATGCTGAAGAGGTTTCCAAATGAATATCATTTTTAAGTGCCTCTTCCAGAACAAAAGAAAAATGACTGCTTTTGGTGCAATAGCAGTAATTGTAACTTCCTTCATAATCAACTTTTGCCATGGCTACGTGGAAAAGCCTTTTTGCTTTCTGAATTTGCTGGCTAATCTTGGGCAGGTAACTGATTTTTAACGGAGTACCATATTGTTTTATGATATCCATTAAGCATATATCGTGAAAATACAGTTCATTATCAACCACCTTAAATTCTTCCTGCGGAAATTCGAAGGTTTGTTCAATAAGGTCAATGTATTTGTTCTTCATTTCAGATGTTAAGTTTCAGTAATTAGGAATTGATTTTAAAGCAGATAAAAAATTGGGAACGGGGAATTTTTTCGGCTGTAAAAGTAACTAAATTGAATCAGTTTTATTGAAGCATTTTCAAGAAATACTGAAATATAACAAAATGTTAAAGAACTGATTGAAAATAACTTATCGGTAAACAGTTTTTTTTTTAACAAAAAAGCCGATTAATCCGGGTTATCCAGATAAGAAAAAGGTGATAAAAGTAACTTCATCTGTTAGCATACTTTTATCACCCTGTACTTTAGCCCAAGAGGGTTTATTTTATCGTCCGGAATGTTTTGTTAAAGCGGATTTTGTCGATGAACGATTTGTTCTTGTCAATAGAAAGCCACACAAATAAAGCCCTTCCAACTACATGGTCTTCGGGTACAAATCCCCAGTACCTCGAATCGGCTGAATTGTGCCGGTTATCACCTACCAGCCAGTAGTAATCCATTTTAAAAGTATAACTATCAGCTTTTTGACCATTAATAAAAATACCCTCGTCGGTTACATCCAGTTTATTATGCTCGTAGGCAGTTATAATACGCTCGTAGAGCATAATGTTGTCTTTTGAAATATTAACGATAGCACCTTTGTAGGGTATAAATAGAGGTCCGAAGTTATCTTCATTCCACGGATAATTTTCATGAAACGGGAATATGTGCTTTTCGTGGTAGTTGGCAGGTTTTATCATCTTTCTTACGTTCCTTATAATACCTTCTGATGCCAGGGCATGAGCTACTTCATCTGTCATAGGAATAACATATTCAGTATTGCTCACCATACGTGCTTCTGTAATATCAAGCCGGTCGAGTATGCGAGGATGAAGACGTGAACCATCAGTAACAACATGATAGTTGTATTGAACTTTGCCTATAACAGGCAATTTTTCTCCGTTAATCATTATCTGTCCGTCAACGATTTGAAGAGTATCTCCGGGAATTCCAACACATCTTTTAATGAAGTTTTCCCTTTTATCAACCGGCCGTGCAATGATTTCGCCAAAGCGATCGGGATTGCTGTGTACATCTTCACGGCCAAAATCTCTCACCAGGCTGTGGTAACTGACATTGCTCTGCAGTTTAACACTGAGTGTATCGCCATCAGGATAATTGAAAACTACTACATCGTTGTTTGCAATTGTTCTGAAACCGGGGAACCGGTAATAGGGCAGTTTAACCCATTCAACATAAGATTTTGTGCTTTCAGTTAATGGCAATGTGTGATGAGCAAACGGGAAAGCAATAGGGGTAAGAGGAACCCGTGGCCCGTAACTCATTTTGCTTACGAACAGGTAGTCGCCAACAAGAAGCGATTTTTCCATGGATGAGGTAGGAATAGTGTAAGCTTCGATAAAAAAGGTGCGGATAATGGTAGCAGCAATCACAGCAAAAATCAGTGCATCGGCCCATTCACGAAACCCGCTCTTTTTTATTACCGGTAATTTGTCGGGATGAGTATATTGCTCTTTCGGCGAAAAGCCCAGATAAAACAGAAAAATGAAGGGAAATAAAACTCCAAGCGCCTGTTCACCCAATCCATCCTTACGAAAACATTTCAGGGTTTCTACCACCATCAAAAGCAATGTGAATACATTGATGTAAGGAAAAACAATGAATATATACCACCAGAGTGGTTTCTTAATGATTTTGAGCCAGATATAGAAATTATAAAATGGTACAATAGCTTCCCAGCCTTTGTGTCCGGCTTTTTCGAAAATTCTCCACAAGCCTGCTGCGCTAAGCAAAAAGAACAACAGGCTCAGAATCATGTAAATGCTCATAATGAGAAATGTATTAAAGTTTAAGTAAATCGTTCATGGTGAAAACTCCTTTGCGGCCTGGCAACCATTGGGCTGCAAGCAAGGCACCGCGGGCAAATCCCTCCCGGTTGTGGGCGATATGTTCTATAGAAATTGTATCGATTTCTGATTTGTATATAAGTTTATGGGTTCCGGTTACATTTTCGATGCGATGAGCCGTAACAGCAATTTCATCGGTTGACGGTGCTTCGGTGGCAAATTTCCATCCGGTGATACCTTTATGATGTTTCACTATATCCTTTACCATACTGATAGCTGTTCCACTGGGGGCATCAAGTTTTTGTGTGTGATGTGTTTCTTCAAGACTAAGGCTATACTGGTTAAAATTGCTCATTAGGTTTGCCAGATATCGGTTTAGGGCAAAAAACAGATTAACCCCTATACTGAAATTTGACGCATAAAACAAACTGGCATTACAGCGGGCGCAAAATTGCTCAATGTCGGGCAATTGTTCCCACCAGCCAGTAGTTCCTGTTACCACAGGTACATTCAGTTCCATCAACTTTTTAAGATTAGAAACCACAATCGATGGCATGGTAAACTCGATGGCCACATCCGATTGTTGCAACTGTTCAAGTTTGGTTTCCCAGTCGTTGTCATTGTCTATGATGGCATGGATGGAATGACCGCTGGCAAGGGCGTATTTTTCAATTTCCTTGCCCATTCTTCCATATCCTATAATGGCAATTTTCAGGTTTTTCATTGGTTTATAATCATTGATTACTATTCTTACAATCCACCTTTCGTTTAAAAAATAAAAACGGATACCTGTAAGTTTAAAAACTTAAAGTAAGTTTTACCCCGGCCATTGAAGATTTTCCCGTTAAATTCAATCCATTGCCGTTTGATAAAATAGTCGGGGTAATTTTCATGCTCAGGTTTTCGTCTACATCAAAATCGAGCAGGTGTGCATCTACGGTGGCATCAAGAATGTTTAAAAGGTAAAGTGCTGCACCAACAATGTATGTCAATTCAAGGTTACGTCTATAATAGTTGGTTGCTCGTTGCAATTGCTCGCCTGCATATTTCGGAAATTCATCTACAGTATTAGGATTGCCATCAACCCGCGCTACCCATGCTTTGCGGTATGTCTGGTACCTGCTGTTGTTAAAGTTGAAAGCGTATACAACCCCTCCAAAACCACCATAGAGGATGGGTATTTTCCAGTATTTGCGGTTATAGGCCTGCCCCAGTCCGGGAAAGGTAGCAGAAAGCATGGTAGCCTTTATTGGTGAATGAATTTTCTTTACAACAACCGATGATTCATCAGGCTCCTGGTTGCTAAACTGTGAACTTTGTAAGGGCTCACCGGCAGGAAGCCTTTCAGGTTGCTGGGCATTAAGCGCTGTTGTATTGACAAGTATAATCATTAAAACGGTAAGGGCTGCCATTAGCAGCCTCCCTTCGTAAATAATACCTTTTATATTTTGTAACAAAGCGTTCAATACCGTAATTGGTGCGTCTGTAAACTCTAATCCTGTTTTTGAACCAGGTTCAGAATCCGTTCAAGGTCTTCGCCTGATGAGAAATTTATTACAATGCTTCCTTTACCATCCTGTTTTGCCTTGATATGAACTTTTGAACCATAATAAGCCGTAAGAGCCTTCTGCAAATCCACAAAACGTTCGTTAAGTTTTGGTCTTGAAGGTTTTACGGCATTTTCTTGTCCGGAAGTTTCATCGGTTTGGTTTTCATGCAGAGTTTTAACAATCTCTTCTACATCTCGAACAGAAAGGTTTTGAGCAATAATATCCTGGTAAATTTCGAGCTGAGTATTGATATTTTCAATTGTAATAAGGGCTCGTGCGTGTCCGGTGGAGATGAGTTCCTGGCGCAGGCCGATCTGTATTTCGGCGGGCAGTTTGAGCAACCTGAGTTGATTGGCAATGGAGGGTCTTGATTTACCGAGCCTTTCTGCCAGCATTTCCTGGGTAAGTTTGCAATCTTCAATTAGCTGTTGATAACCCAGTGCAATTTCAATAGGATTGAGATTTTCGCGTTGAATATTTTCAACGATGGCCATCTCGCGCATTTCCTGGTCGTTGGCAATGCGAATATAAGCCGGGATATCGGTTAAGCCAGCCATCAACGCAGCTTTGCATCGCCGTTCGCCTGAAATTAGCTGAAGCTTTCCATCGAGTGTTTTTCTTACCGTAACAGGCTGAATTACACCCTGTTCTCTTATGGAAACAGCAAGTTCTTCGAGAGCTTGCTGGTCGAAATCGGTCCGGGGCTGATAAGGGTTGCTTTCAATCATGTCGAGGGGAACATGTGCAACAGTACCTACCGCGTGGAGGTCTTTATCAATGTCGTAGCGGGGTTGGATTTCTGTAACAGGGGTATCGAGCAGGGCACCCAGTCCTTTGCCCAGAGCCCTTTTCTTAGTGTTCATCATTGAAATTAAAGTTTTTTTCTATTTCACCTATCTGTGTAAGGTTATTATTTTGAAGTATTTCGCGTGCAAGGTTGAGGTAATTGAGTGCACCTTTGCTCTGAGCATCGTGCATAATGATAGTTTCGCCAAAACTGGGAGCTTCACCCAGCTTTGTATTTCGCTGGATAATGGTTTCAAATACCAGTTCCTGAAAGTGGGTTCTTACTTCTTCCACTACCTGGTTCGACAGGCGCAGGCGGTTGTCGTACATGGTAAGCAGTATCCCCTCAATCTCAAGCCCCTGATTAAGACGTGACTGAACAATCTTTATTGTATTGAGCAATTTACCCAAACCTTCGAGAGCAAAATACTCGCACTGAACCGGAACAATAACCGAATCGCTGGCCGTGAGGGCATTAACGGTTATTAGGCCAAGAGATGGCGAGCAATCAATGAGCACAAACTCATAATCGTTCCTTACGTTTTCAATCACTTTTTTCATTACCATTTCCCTGTTTGGCATGTTTATCATTTCAATTTCGGCACCAACAAGGTCGATGTGGGCAGGTATAAGGTCGAGATTGGGCGTAGTGGTATTTAAAAGTATATTCCGGGGGTCAACACCATCAATAATACATTCGTAGATACTGGTTTTAATCACTTTGGGGTCGAAACCAACACCGGAGGTAGCATTTGCCTGAGGGTCGGCATCAATGAGCAGTGTTTTGTGTTCGAGCACCGCCAGGCTGGCAGCCAGGTTAATGGCAGTGGTGGTTTTCCCTACGCCCCCTTTTTGATTTGCAATGGATATTACTTTACTCATATTAGTGTGGTGTTTAATAAAAACTCATATTTCATCCGTAAATAATTTTTAAGTTAAGGTCGGATGGAACCATACATGTTTTAAAACTTATTCTCATCGGTGTTTGTGTTGTGCAAAAACATGTGGGTTTCATCATAATAAAATTTGAATGTTAAGGGATGATAGCCTGTCCCGCTAATGTGGGAGAACTCGCATGTGGAAAATTTTATTACTTCGGTGTTTGTGCCTGATAAAACATGCTCGTTTCATCCTAAGTTAATCTATTATTATTCAGAACATTAAGGCGGAAAAATCGGATTCATTCCTTTTGAGAACAGAGTGCAAATTTACAATATAAAGTGCATCACCTACCTTTTTGTGAAAAAAATCCCTTCAATCGAAATAAGGCCAAAAGGACTTATAAAAAAAACAAAGAGCTGAAAATCAACATTTCAACTCTTTGCATTACATCCGCATAACCGGCTTTTAATCATTACTGTCTCTGTCTCTCCGACCAAGGTCATCGAAATCGATATTGGTGAAGTCATTTTCCTTACGTCGTAGCTCTTCATCTTCTATTTCCTTGAGGTAAGACTCAGGCAGTTTTCCGGTTTTTACAAATTCGAATGCCTGGGTAAGGGCATTGTAAAACTTCTGAAAGTCTTCCTGGTAAAGGAAAAGCTTATGTTTTTCGTAGAAAAACTTACCACTCTGCTGTTCAAAGCGTTTTTTACTTTCAGTAATGGTAAGGTAATTTTCACCTGACCTGGTAGACTTTACGTCGAAGAAATATGTTCTCTTCCCCGCCCTTACAGCCTTCGAAAATAAACCATCGCTTTCCAGATTCTTTTCAACATCATCCATACTCATAATATTGTCTCCTTTTAAATTTGTGGGCAAAAATAAAAAAACTTTTTTTTAACCCGGGAAATGATTCATAAAACAATTCTTAAATTGCTCTATATCAAACGTATTTCAAATATAATGAAAATAGGATAGAATTAAAAGCAAAT
>JBBISA010000031.1:0-45815 GCA_037441525.1 Bacteroidota bacterium | reverse complement strand
AGGGAAGGGAGGTTAATTACCTTCTTTCTCTATTTTTTTATCGGACAATAGTGTTATTAAATCAAAAATTTAAAATTAATTAAGTATATCAATCATTATATGAATTATTCAGCTTTTATGAAAGCATAAAATTAACATTCAACCTATTAACCCTTTACTCTTGAGCTTATGGATCACTAATTCAAAATCATCCTTTTTAAAGGGTTTGGTAATGTATTCATCCATTCCGAGGCTCATGTATTTTTCGCGATCGCCTTCGAAAGCATTGGCGCTTAACCCCACTATTGGCGGAAGATGGTCAAAGGTTTCCCTGAGCTTGCGTGTAGCGGTAACTCCATCCATAACAGGCATCTGAATATCCATAAGAACGAGATCGAACTTTCCTGGTTTAAAAATATTGAGAACTTCATCGCCATTGCAAGCGATTACAACATCGTGCCCAAGATGGTGTAGCAACAGTGAGATTACTTTCTGGTTGAAACTTTTATCTTCGGCCAAAAGAATTTTAAGGTTGCCAATAGCTGATATTTCATCATTGTTTTGGAATAGATCATCCTGATTGTATACCAACGAATAACTTGCCTTAAAAGTAAACCAGAACGAACTCCCTTTTCCGAGCTCACTTTCTACTCCTGCATCGCCGCCATGAAGTTCAGCCAATTGTTTTGATATGGAAAGGCCCAACCCTGTGCCTTCATAAATACGATTATCGCTATCATCAGCCTGCACAAAGGGGTTAAAGAGGTCTTTCTGTTTTTGTTTGTCGATGCCTTTCCCTGAATCATTTATAAAAATTTTCACTGACAATTCCAATTCATCGGGTTTATCTGATGTTATCATATTTACGGGCTCCGAATCCGGAATTGCAAATAAGGTTATAAATCCTTTTTCTGTAAACTTTGCTGCATTGGATAATAAGTTATTTATAATTTGCGATATACGGCCCTTATCGGCGATAATCACTTCGGGCAATTGAGATGAGTAATTAAAACTAACATCAACACTTTCGCTGCAAATACCACTAAAAAAGACGCAAGCATTGCTTATCATATCTTTTAGATTAAACGCAGAGTACTTAAGAGAAACCTTTCCTTCGTGTATTTTTGAAAAATCGAGAACCTGATTTACAATTTCCAATAGGTTTTCACTGGTTTGCCTGAGTATTAATATGTAGTCGCGTTGATCATGGGTAAGCTGATTCATTGATTCGGAAAGAAGGTCGATAACACCCAGTATACCGGTGAGAGGAGTGCGTATTTCATGACTCATATTAGCCAGGAACCGTTGTTTAAAAGCAGCCAGTTCTTCAGCCTTTTTGCGTTCAATGATTTCGCGCTCCATGGCACTTTGGTGTTGATGTTTTTCTTCTGCAAGGCGGGTTTCTTCCAATTCCAGTGAGGCCTGCAAGGTAAGTATGCGGCAAAACTCAAGGTGATCGGCAGTAAATTCATGTTTTTGACCAATCGAACCAATAATCAGAACCCCCAGCACCTTGTTGCTGTATATCATTGGCAAATGCATCAGGGTTCTTAAATCCCTTGCATCACAAATGGCTCTTTCTGCATCGGCTAATTTTTCATCCTTAACATCCGGCATATATAATACTTCACCTGTTTCAATTGCTTTGACAATATGAGGATGATCTTCTAGCAATGCGATTCTGAAAGCATCAGGCATTTGGGGTGGCAAGGGAGGATAGGTTGCTTCGAGGAACAAATGGCCATTGCGCAAAAGGTAAATGGCCGACGACCCATTCTCTATAAACTGAACGGCACTATCAGCAATTTTCTGTAGTAAATCGCCCGTGTTGTGTGCCTTAGAGAATGCGTAACCGATCTCGAGTAACTGCGAAAGGTTTTCTGTTTTTCGTTTCAATTCAATTTCTCTTTCTTTAACAGCAGTTACATCGCGGGCAACCCCTTCAATGGCTATAAACTCTCCGTTACTGCTGAAAACCGGGACATTTCTTTGCTCGCACCAGACAACAGAACCCTCTTTTTTTATCCAACGCAGACTAACAGGTTTAGCTACGTCTTCAGGAGTTAATGATAATTCTTCCAGTATTGACCGATCATCCGGATGAACCAGTTTAAAGCCCAGGTCAGGATCTGCATAATGTTCTTCGGGAGTATAACCGGTTAGGGAAACAGAGGATGGACTGACGTAAGCAAATCGCCTTTGAGGCACAAATTCAAATCGGTATATAAGGTCTTGTGCATTTTCAGCAAGACGACGAAACCTGCTTTCGCTTTCTTCCAACTGTTGTTTCACCAGATTTATCGCGGTCAGTTGTTTCGACCTCTCCACTATTCCCTGTTTTAGCTCCTCTAATAACCCAACATTGTTAAATGCAATGGTTGCTGCATCTACCAGGGCTCTTAATAAATTCTTTTCATTTTCATCAGGTACATAATCCCTATCCCAATAGTAACCCAGAGCAAACTGCGGCACAACCCCTCCCGATGGGATAATCGAAAGAGCTTTTATAAAAGTATTTCGGTAAAGCTCAAGGGGAACCCTGTCATCATTGTAGATGTCAGGAATATATACTGGTGTATTATTCAAAAGTGCCCAACCCGACACACACCCGTTAAGATTGAATCTTTCTCCTTCCCAGAGTGCACCCGGGGTATCGGATTTGGCATAAAAGCATTGTTGATCTTCTTTAATTATAAATGTTGAACCTGTTGCACCAGAAAGCATACGAGCGCCCTGGGTAATTGTGTTTTGAAGTTGATCTCTGGTTTGAACTGCAGAAAGCTTATTAATTATTTCAATTAACTGAAAAAGACGGTTGTTGAGTTGTTTTATATGATCTTCAGATTTTTTTCTTAGGGTAATATCCTGAAAACTAACAACGGCACCCGCAAGTTTGTTATTTTCAATTATTGGAGTGCTAATAAATTCAACCGGAAAAGAAAAACCATCTTTCCGCCAGAAAATCTCATCACTGCTTTTACATACAACTCCCTTTTTATAGGCTTTATAAATAGAACACTCTTCCCCGCCATAGGGCTGACCATTTTTAGGGGTATGATGATGAAAATGGTGGATGATATTTCCCTTCAGTTCATCCATGGTATACCCTAACATATTCATGGCCGCTTTGTTGATAAGTTGTAATTTCCCTTCAGTATCAACGGAGAATATGCCATCAGCTGCATGATCCAATACCATTTTTAGCTGGTGAGCTGTTTTTTTATGGTCAATTTCTATGAGTTTTTGTTGGGTGGTTATTTCAGTATAAAGTATTAACCCCCTGATCTTGAGATTATCGCCGTTATGCCAGGGGCAACATTTCCAACGTGTGTATTCAATTGACCCATCTTGGTGCACAAAGGAATCATCGTCACATTCATGAATTTCTCCTTTGAGCACCCGTTGGTGAATATCCTTCCATTTATCAGGTATATCAGGAAACAATTCATAATGATTTTTTCCGATAATATTTGGATCGTTCACTTTATATTCACTGATAAACCGATCGCTTACAAATACATAGTTCATATCAGAATCCAGTACCACAACGGAGTTGGGATCATGCCGGATAATATACTGGAGCAACTCTCTGTTTTGTGCCGATTCCATTTCCACCTTCCGCTGCATGGTTATATCCTGAAATGTTGCATAAGCCATAAAAGGTTTGCTATCTTGCGGTTTAAAAAGAGGGATGGCAGTAATGGTTAGCCATACATAACAATCCTGTTCAGGTAAAAAAACACCCCTTATAACCGGGCCGATTTTCTCTCCGGTTTCAAGCGCTATCATGGCCGGGTGGTCATTTCCGGAAACACTATCACCGTTTTCGGTGATCATTTTCCACCTGGGGTCGAATGATGTTTTACCCAGCAATTGGTCCATTGTAAGGCCAAGGATTTTAAGAGCTGCCGGATTTGCATCAATAATATGCCCTTGGGCATCCTGAAACACCACTCCGGTTGTAAGGGTATTGAAAAGGGGGATTAAATGCTCTGGTTGTAATTGTTTTCCGGGATAATGGAGTGCTTCCAAATCCTTTATTTTTTGTTCGAGAATCTCTATTTGCCGTAAAAGTTGCTTTTGGGAAGGCATAGACGTCAGAAATTTTGCTTTTTTTCTCTTTCTGCCTAAAATATTTTTGTAATTCTTACCCCTTAAAACCTCGGGCATTGCAGTAAAAGTAAGAAAAAAACGAGCAATTTCAGCTAAACATCTAATTTTGATTAAAAATTTTCCAAAAAATGGGATACAGGCAAATAATTGTTAAAATACCCACTGATGGTAATGAAAGCTTAATAAAAGAACGCATATCCAAAATGCTGAATATTCAGAACTTTACCTTCAGAATTGAAGGTAAAAGTCTTGATGCGCGCAATAAAGGAAATATACATTGGGTTTTGCAGGTGGGTGTTGTCTCTGAGGAAATAAAAGGTAATGAAGAACCCGTGGCTCCGAACCTGGAAATCCTATATCAAAAACGACCAGAAAAAATTTTGGTTACAGGCAGCGGTCCGGCGGGTTTTTTTTGTGCATACATGTTACAAAAGGCAGGATATCAAACTACCATAATCGATCGCGGTTCGGATGTTTTAAAGCGCAACCGGTCTATACAAACCTTCGAGCGCAGCGGCGCGTTTGATCCTGCCAACAACTATGCTTTTGGTGAAGGGGGTGCCGGAACATTTTCTGATGGGAAACTCACTTCACGATCCAAGCATATTTCAAAGGAACGGCAGTTTATTCTGCAACGCTACATTGAAGCAGGTGCTCCCCCTGAAATAGTCTATCTGGCTCATCCTCACCTTGGCACCGACAATCTTATTCGCATAGTAGGTAATCTTAGAAAAAAATATCAGGAAATTGGTGGAGAAATTTTATTTGAAACCATGCTCACCGATTTGGTAATTCAGGACGCAAAGGTAATGGAAGTAATTACCAATAAAGGGAGTCATATGGCCGATGCGGTTTTTATTGCTCCCGGGCACTCGGCTTACGAGACATACCGCATGTTAATAGGCAAAGGGGTAACCTTCAGACCCAAGAATTTTGCTCTGGGCAGCCGCATGGAGCATCCGCAAAAGGTGATAAATATGGCTCAATGGGGCAAGGCAGAACTGCCCGGAGTGAAAGCTGCCCAATACCGGCTCACATCTCAGGGCGATGGGCAACATCCGGTTTATACCTTTTGCATGTGCCCCGGAGGAATGGTGGTCCCTGCTACTGCCTATCCCGATACCAACATTGTGAATGGAATGAGTTTTTATAAACGCAACGGGCAATTTGCCAATGCAGCCTGTGTGGCCGGAATCCATCCCGGTGAACTGGCAGGCAGAGATGTATCTGCCCTTGATGCTTTGATGCTCATTGAGGAGCTTGAACAATCTTTTTTTAATGTAACCGGGAGCTATGCTGCACCGGCCTGCTCAATAGCAGATTTTTTAAAGGGCAAACTAAAGACCGAAACACTTGAAAGCAGCTACCCTCTTGGATTAACCCCGTCACCCCTTTGGGAACTCCTGCCGGCTAGAGTTGTTAGGGCCATGAGAGCAGGACTGAAAGATTTTAGCCGTTCGTTACGCGGCTGCGAAACCGGAAATCTGATTGGGCTTGAAAGCAAAACATCGGCACCCATTCAGGTGATCAGGGAAGAAAATGGCTTGTGCTCCGGGTTTAAAAACCTTTATGTTATTGGAGAAGGAAGCGGCTATGCAGGGGGAATTATCTCCAGTGCAGCCGATGGGGTGAAGGTAGCGATGAAGTATTCAGTATGACAAAACCTGTCCGTTGTTCCAATATCAAAAATTTTATACATAGAAGATTTTTATGGCCCTGAATGTTAAAAGGTCTATTCTGGCGGTTAAAAAATGTGGTTATACTATTTTTTTCATACCCTTACCACCATTGAGATTTGAATGAATGCATGGCAAAGTCGGAAATTAATCTTTAAATTTGGATAGATTAAATAACAAGTGATTAATAATGATTAAAATCGTTGATTATCAAATAATAAAGTTCTTTTTAGTTGCTTTCGTAACAACCCTTTTGTTGCAGCCATACCTTTTTGGTATCAACAACAACGACCGCAACTTTTTCAGTATCAATGAAATACACGGATTATCACAAAGAACTGCCAACTCAGTCATCGAAGACAGTAATGGTTTTATCTGGGCTTCTTCAAAAACCGCCATTGTACGGTTAACCGAAGACAATAGCAGAACTTATCTGCTACCCTATGTAACTCCCGATGCAATTACTATTAAACTGGTTTATGGGGCAAATGAATTAACTGCATATTCGAATAACGGACAGTTTTTCCGATACAACAATGTTTTAGACCGTTTCGAGTTCTATTTCGACCTGCGACCATTGCTTGGCACCAATCGCATTTCTGTATTTAACGTACTGGCCGATTCATCGGGTGTGCTCTATATACCAACCACCCTGGGATTATTTACCTATGGCAAAAGTCAGCAATTGGTATCCCTTACAGAGATTTACCACGAAGTGAGATATATTGATTGGTACAACAACAATGAACTTTTTATAACCAAGGGAAACAGTATTCAGATCATCAACACTATCGGAGAACAGAAAAATACTTTTCCTATTACAGGTTTTACGAGAAACATACCGGTTTCGAAACTATTCTACGATAACGAATACCGGAGGCTATGGATAGGAACCCAACCTGGCCATTTACTTTATTTGGATATCAGGGACAGGGAGATCAAAGTTTTTGAAAACCTTCAACTTCCCAAACAACCCATCCTGGCTATCGAAGCTGTTTCTGACAGCACCATTATGCTTGGATTCGATGGGCAAGGATTATGGGAGATAAACAGAGCCGGAACCCATGTCCTAAACATATACCGGGAAGATGTCAATAATCCATCATCTTTGCGTGGAAACGGAGTTTATGATATTTTTAAGGATAGCAATAAGAGAATATGGGTTTGCACTTATAGCGGAGGGGTATCATTTTTTGAGCAATCGTCGGCCGATGTAAGGCATATCAAACATATCATCAACAACCACAATTCTCTGGTAAACAACGGAGTAAATGATGTTTTTGAAGATTCGGAGGGAAATATATGGTTTGCAACCAACAATGGAATCAGTCGCTGGAATATTACTACCAACAAATGGGATAGCTATTTGGATAACAAGGCTGGAGAAAGCAAGGTTGTACTTTCCATATTTGGGGATAGCCAGGGGAAAATCTGGGCAGGAACCTGGGCATCAGGCGTTTACGTGCTTGATGGAAAAACCGGAAGAAGGCTCGATTACTATTTTTACCCCGGAGAACCCCCCCCACCCTTGGGTGCCAATGTTTTTGATACAAGAGAAGATTCTCAAAATGACCTTTGGATAGTAGGCGTACTTGAGCCCGTTATTCGTTTTGACAGAAAACAGAGAAAAATAGTAAGATACAACAATGAACCAGTTTATGTTATTAAAGAGTTTAATGAAAATGAGATGCTGCTTGGTTGCTCCTTTGGGCTTGTATTGCTCAATAAGCATAACGGCAAACAGGAAATCATACTCGACGGGTACATTATTTATGATGTTTTTGTAATAAACCATGTTATATGGTGTGCCACCGCTGGTGGCGGCCTAATAAAGCTAAACACAAAGGATGGCTCTCAGCAAAGATTCACCATCGAGTCAGGATTGCCATCCAACTATGTCAACAGCCTTTATTTTGCTGATAATTTTTTGTGGGTCGGCACTGAAAACGGGCTATGCCGTTTTTGCCCGGAAAAATATGAGGTATTAAATTATTCTTCCATAATTCAACTGGCCAACATATCATTCAATCCTGGTGCTGTGCATCAGCTAAAAAACGGACAATTAATATTTGGTACCAATCAAGGGGCTGTAATGCTTAATCCAACAACACTCACCCCCCGTGAAGTAAATGGCCGCATTTTCATTCAGGACATCATAATTGCCGGTCGCACCATCAGAGACAGCAATGTTTTCCAACTTCAGCAACCCGTTGACCACCTAAAGAACCTAAATCTCACTTACCAACAAAGAACCATTTCGCTTGAACTATTGCTAAAAGGGCCATCTGCAGCAGAATCCAAGATATCGTGGAACTTTGACGCCCTTGGTAATGTGTGGAGCACACCTTCATCTAACCGAGTGCTTACTTTTGCCAATTTGCCAACCGGAAAATTCGAGCTGAAAATAAGGATGTACAACAACTCCCTGTCTCAAATTATTGATGAACGAAGTTTATTGGTAACCATAAGTCCTCCTTTCTGGGAAACCCGGTGGTTTTATACTTTAATGATTTTTGCCATCGCTGCAATTTTATACTTTGTTTTCAGATATCAATACAGCCTTATCCAGAAGAAGCACTCTGAAGAAAAGGTAGAATTTTTTGCCAATACAGCACATGAAATCCGCACAGCTCTGACGCTCATAGGCGGACCGATAGAGGAAATAAAGAAAGAAACAAAACTGTCAGAACGGGGCAAATATTACCTTACACTTGCCACCAGCCAGGTAAATAACCTGTTCAAAGTATCCACCCAACTGCTTGATTTCCAAAAATTCGACAAGGGAAAAGAACGGCTCAAACTGGAAATGGCAGACATTGTAGAGCTCATTCAGTTGCGGATTAATATGTTTGAATCCCTGGCAGAAAGAAACAAGGTAAAACTATATTTCAATGCAGAAATTGAGAGCGCCTTTACCTATATAGATATTGACAAAATGTCGCAGGTATTCGATAATCTGATATCGAATGCCATAAAATATTCGCATCAGGGTGGAGAAGTAAGGATGAGCTTTTATGATGAAAGGAACAATTGGGTTTTTACTGTTCGGGATCAGGGAATTGGCATAAACCCTGAAGGACAGAAACAACTCTTTAATGAATTCTACCGCAGCGACAACGCAGTAAGCTCAAAAATCATGGGCTCAGGAATAGGGCTTCTCATGGTGAGAAGTTATGTTGAAAATCATAATGGAAGAGTTTCCTTCAGCAGCGAAGAAAATCTGGGTTCAACATTTAAAATTGAAGTGCCTTATATATTAGAGCTGGAAACCAAAACTGACATCATTATGCCCGAGAATGATAAACAAACCCAGCTTATAGCCTTATTAAACGATTCTGAAATGGTTGAATCGGAAAAAATTAATGAGATTAACATTCTCATTGTTGAAGACAATGAAAATCTAAGGGGTTTTATGAGCGTGGCATTAGGTGAAAGATTTAATGTTCGCACAGCAGTAAATGGCCGCGAGGCCTGGGAAATTATCAACGATGAATTGCCCGATCTGGTCATTTCGGATATCATGATGCCCGAAATGAACGGATTTGATTTGTGCAAGCTCATGAAATCAACCTACGAAACTTCCCATATTGCAGTAATACTATTGACCGCGCTCACCGAAAAAGCAGACCAATTGCAGGGAATTGGCCTGGGGGCAGATGCGTACCTTACCAAACCCTTCGATGTAACATTGCTCATTAGTCGTATCAACTCAATAATTGCCAACCGCAAAGCTATAAAGGAAAGGGCGCTGAAGCTTTTCGATCATGAGACAGATAAACCTATCCTGGATAACGAACTGAACGACCATTTTGTTAAAAAAGCATTTGAAGTAGTTAAACAAAACATTTCAAATTCCGAATTCAGCAAAGATATGTTTGCCAGCGAAATGTTTGTAAGTTCTTCACTACTTTACAAAAAAATAAAAAGTTTAACAGACCAGTCACCCACAGATTTTATCAAATCGGTAAGGTTAAAAGAAGCAAAAGAGCTCCTGAAAACAAGAAAATACAGCATTACCGAGGTAAGTGAGTTATGCGGATTTGCAAGCGTTGGCTATTTCAGCACCGTATTTAAAAAACATTACCAAAAAACACCGTCAGAAATTTTAGAAGAACAATAAAAACTTTTTACTCAATCAATAATTTTAACAATCGTTCTGCTGAATCCAGGGCTTAATATCACAAATGGATAAAAAACTAAAAAATTACAACCAGAAATGCCAATAAATTAATTTTTTCTTAATCGGAGTTAAAACCACCTGGGAGAATAGTCTGCCATAAGTTGAATAATATTTCATCATTTAACAATCTGATATTCTGACCATTACACTACAATTCTGAATTCTTAATTATCTAAAATTAGAATAAATATTATCCAATATCTTAAAACGACTGTTAACACCTTTAGTACTTTAGCCTGCCAACATTAGCTATTTATTAAGCTTTTGTTAAAATAAAACTAAGTCAAACCAAAAAATAACAAAAATGAATGACCTTATAACAACCAAATCAAAATGAACTTAGAAAATGCTCAAATTAAAAAGTCTTATTTGCCCGTGGCATAAATTCAAATTTTAAAAAATATGAACATAATTAGTAGATGTTTTAGCAAATATCCAATCGTGTGGATTTGTACAAAACTCCTGATTTCTCTGATGTTAATAACGAATGCGGCTGATTTAAATGCGCAAGGTAGTTATACTATCCAGGGAAAAGTAACAGATACAAGCCAGGAGCCCCTGCCCGGAGTAACCATTACCGTGGTAGGCAGGCCCGGTGTCGGAGTAACAACCGACATAGATGGCAATTACAGAATCACCCTTCAACAGGAAGACACAGCCCTGGAATTTTCATTTATCGGAATGGAAACACAGCGCATCAATGTTCGGGGCCGCTCGGTTGTAAACGTGGCAATGAACTGGGAAGTGAAGACGTTTGACGAAGTTGTTGTTGTTGGTTATGGTCAGCAAAAAAGGGTGAGTGTTGTTGGGGCAATTACCCAAACCACAGGTGCCACACTCGAAAGAGCCGGTGGTGTTACCAGTGTAGGTGCTGCACTTACCGGCAATTTACCTGGTGTGGTAACCACCCAAAGTAGTGGTATGCCTGGTGCCGAAGACCCCAGAATACAGATACGGGCTGCCAGTACCTGGAACAACAGCGAACCCTTGGTACTTGTAGATGGCGTTGAACGCCCCCTCAGTAGTGTTGATATCAACTCAATACAGGGTATTTCTGTGCTTAAGGATGCTTCAGCCACTGCAGTTTTTGGTGTACAGGGTGCCAATGGGGTAATTCTTATTACCACAAAACGTGGCGCGGAAGGACGTGCTGTAATATCGGCAGCTTTTAACTCCACCATGAAAACTGCTTCCAAACTGCCCAATAAATATGATGCTTACGATGCATTATTGCTAAGAAACAGGGTAATTGAATATGAATTGGCAAGCACTGCCGATTCATGGTCAGCCATTACGCCCTATGAAACCATCAGAAAATACCGGTTTCCTGCTGACCAGACCGAGCGTGAGCGTTACCCCAACGTTGACTGGCAGGATGCACTTTTCAAGGACCAGACAATGTCCTACAACGCCAATATAAATGTTGCCGGGGGTACCCGGTTTGTTAAGTACTTTGCCAACATGGATTATATTAGCGAGGGCGACCTTTTCCGCGAGTACCAGAGTACACGGGCATATTCTCCGGGGTTTGGATTCGACCGCATTAATATGCGAAGCAACCTCGACTTCAGAATTACTTCATCAACTCTGCTAAAACTAAACCTGGGCGGCTCGCATGGTATAAGAAAAGGACCGTGGGGCAACCTCGACAATGCCAATACTGTGTGGGCAAGTGCTTATGTCGGTGCTCCCGACCTGTTTTGGCCCCAATACTCCAATGGATTATTCGGATTTTATGGCCCCAATCCAGTTATTATGACCAACTCTGTAAGGAATTTGGCTGTCAGCGGTATAGAATACCAAACCACAACCAGTCTTACCACCGACTTTGTGCTGGAGCAGGATTTAAACATGTTTATCAAAGGTTTAAATTTCCGCGGTGCAGTTGCTATCGACAACAGATTTTTAGAAGGAGGACGCGGTGTTGACGACAGGTTTACCGAACCCAACCTTATGTGGGTAAACCCCGATACCGGCGATCAGGTATTCATGTTTAACCGCACAGGCTTTCATGGCTTCGATTACCCCGACCGCATTATGTGGAGCACACCAGGTGGTGGGGTTCAGAACTGGAGAACTTTCCGCCGGTCTGATTATCAGACTCAGTTGAATTATGTTACCAACATTGCCAACAGGCACGATATAACAGCAATGGGTACTTTTGAAAGAAAGCAGGAAGCCACAGGAAGCGAAGTTCTCAGAGTTCGCGAAAACTGGGTTTTCCGTACAACCTATAGTTTCGACAATAAATATTCCTTTGAATATAATGGTTCCTATAATGGCTCAGAAAAATTCGCTTCCGCATACCGTTTTGCCTTCTTCTCCTCCGGGGGTGTGGGGTGGATGATCTCGGAAGAAAATTTCATGAAATCACTTACTTTTATTGATTTGCTCAGGCTAAGAGCTTCTTACGGCACAATTGGCGACGACAGTTATGCCAGTAGATTCCTTTATATGGATTCTTGGGCCCGCAGAGGTCGTTCAGCTTTCCAGGAAACCGGCTGGAATTCAGGATGGGACGACAACCCCAGGTATGGCAATGCTGGAGGTATTGGCGAATGGTTTTATGTATCATCGCTGGGCAACCCCGATATGCAGTGGGAAACAGTTACAAAGGCCAACGTTGGAACCGACTTCGCCTTCTTTGATGGATTCCTGGCTGGTAGTTTCGAGCTATTTCAGGATGAAAGGGATAATATTATTGTAGGTGGAGCCAACAGAGCGGTTCCCTCGTATTTTGGTATGAGCCCTCCAACCGCAAACACAGGCAAGGTAAAGGCAAACGGATATGAGCTCGAACTGAGATTGAGCCACAGATGGGTAAACGGAACCCGTTTCTGGTCAAATTTTGCCATGACCCATGCAAAAAACAAGATTATAATTGCTGATGAACCTCAATTGCTTCCTGATCACATGAAAAACGAAGGCAAAATGGTAAATCAAACCCGCAGTTACCTGAGCAATGGTTTTTATGGTTCGTGGGATGAACTATATGCCACCACACCTTTTGCTAACAGCGATCAGTTTAAACTCCCAGGCAACTATTATATAATGGATTTTAATGCCGACGGGGTTATTGATTCTTATGATGTGGTTCCCTTTTCCTATCCAACTGTACCCTTAAATACCTATTCATCAACCATTGGCTTTGAATGGAAAGGATTTTCAACGTTTGTGCAGTTTTATGGAGTTAACAATGTAACCCGACCGGTGTATTACAACTCATTTGCCGGTAGCCTCAACTCTGTATTTAATGAAGGCACCTGGTGGTCGAAAAATGAATCGAATCCCGATGTAGAAACTCCATCTTGGAGACGCACCCCCGATGGTGCAGCAACCGGAAACAAGGTTCATTACGATGCATCCTACCTGCGATTAAAAAATGCTGAAATTGGTTACACCTTCAACAGAAGTTCACGGTTAATTTCTAATACCGGCATAAACAGCCTTCGGATTTTCGTCAACGGGAACAACCTGTGGATTTGGACCAAAATGCCCGACGATCGCGAATCGAATTTTGCCACCACCAATCCAGGGCAAGGGGCTTATCCAACAGTGAAGCGTTTCAACCTGGGTGTAAATGTTGCTTTTTAACAAAACTGAATTTTGAAATGTTTGCCACTAATTAAAAATCATCAGCACCTTGATTTTGCAGTGTTTACAAACATTCCAAACTGACAAGTAAAAAATAAATATCGAACAAATGAAAAAAAATATAAAAAGTTTATTGCTGAGTGGGTTGGTCTTCATGATGCTGGGAATGGTATCGTGTGTAGACTATCTGGATCGGGAACCGGAATCCATCCTTAATGAAGAAACAGCTTTCCGGAGCTTTATAAACTTTCAGAGCTACACCGAGGAGCTTTACCACCTGCTTCCCGATGTGTCGAAGCATAACTACAATGGCAGTTGCTACAACTGGGGTGAAGATATTACCACATCTCTGGGAGGCGACCGAAACCGGGCCAATGTGCATATTGACAATGGCAACTATATGGCACTGCTGGGATTGTGGACCTGTTTTCTCGACAGGCCAGCCCCGGGTAACGGTTCGTGGGGAGACGATCCCAACCGCCAAAAATCGATTTGGGCACCCTCCTGGTACGGAATACGCAAAGCCAATATTGGCCTTGCCAATCTCGATCGCCTTACCGAAGCAACACAGGAAGAAAAAAATCTTATCAAAGGTCAACTGCTGTTCTTCAGGGCATTGCTTCATTTTCAGATCATTCAATACTGGGGTCCGATGCCCTATATCAATCAAGTATTGGCAGCCAATGAGTCGCCACGCCTTCCAAGACCTACGTATCATCAGGTGGCCGAATTGATTGCCAAAGACTTAAGGGAGGCAGCCGACCTTCTTCCCTTTCATTGGGATAAAACTGTGGCCGGACAAAGAACATTTGGATTCAACAGATGGAGGGCCACCAAGGCTATGGCACTGGGTTTTCTGGCTAAGAACTACATCTACGCTGCAAGCCCACTGATGAATCGTCAATCTACCGGTAATTCAAACTACGATCCCGAATTTGCCAAAAAAGCTGCTGCTGCTGCCGGCGAATTATTGAGTCATGTTGATAGCCGTGCAACCCATCACCGTTTACTCCCCTGGGACAGTATCAATGACGTTTTCTGGACCATTGGCCGCAACTGGTTGATACCCGGAGGTGCCGAAGCCATTTTTCAGGCGCCCAACTACCATGCTCAAAGCACCAACTGGCACAACAGCCGTGTTTTTGCCCCTGTTGGTGTAATCGGAAGGGAATTGCCTGTTTTTGTGCCCACCGCCAATTATGTCAATTATTACGGCATGGCCAACGGGTTGCCCCTCAACCACCCCCAGTCAGGATTCGACCCCGAATATCCTTGGCGCGGGCGCGACCCCAGATTTTATAAAGACATTATATATGATGGCGTAAAGATGGTTGAAGGAGCACTGCCAGCGCGGGTGGAATCCCGGCGTTATGCAACACTTCACACCAATGGCGAATATAGATCAGAAGAAACCGGGAGCCGCACTGGATACCTGGTATATAAATGGATCCCAATTGTTGCCAATAACTACGATGTGCAGTGGGACCAGGCATACGCCCTTACCCTGCAACAATCATACATCCGTTTGGCCGAAATTTACCTTATTTATGCTGAAGGTGCAGCAATGGGTTATGGCTCATCCGCTGGAAAAGACCCCAATTATCGCTTAAATGCCACCGAAGCAATAAATGTAGTTCGCGACCGCGCCAAGGTGGGTAGATTAGCTACGGGTCTCGACCTTCCTACTTTTATGAGCGAGCTCAGACGCGAACGCGCCGTAGAACTATCATTCGAAGGCCACAGATTCAACGACCTGCGCAGATGGCTGTTGCTTACTGAGCATCCTTATAACATAAAAACAGCCCAGGAATTTGACAGAGCACCTGGGCCTATGGATGTAAACAATCCGCAAAATAACAGGGTAGTCAATTTCAGAGAAGTGGTAATTATAGAGCGCCAGCTTACCGACAAGCACTATTGGTTACCCATCAGGGTAAGAGATGCCAATATCTACGAAGGCTTTCAGCAAAACCCGGGTTGGTAATTAATGATTCAGTTAAAGGATTCATAAAATCAAAAAATGATAATAATGAAACACATAAAATTAATATTTGCCCTTTGCGCGTTTCTGGCCCTATTGCCAATTTCAATATATGCGCAGAATCAGGCGGTAATCGACATCAAGGCTGTTGTAGTCGATGGCAGCAACGAGCCGGTAAAAGGAGCTCTTGTAAAAAGCAAAACGGTCGATGCGTCGGCAATAACCGATGAGTCAGGAGCTTTTTCCATTAAGGTGCCTGGTAATTCAATACTCGAAATCAGTGCTACCGGTTACAAAACCCTGGTAGTTGTTGCGGCTGAAGGTTTGGACGCAGTTATCCTTGAATCAGATGTGGAATTGGTGCAACTCGCATTCCGCAAAGCCAACAAAGGAGATTTGATGGGAGGAGTTTCGGTTTTAAACTCATCAGATTTAATTCGTAAGAGCTATACCACTAATCCAATAGATGGGATGGTAACCGAACTGGGAGGGTTTAACTCCAACTCAATATGGGGTATGGGTGATTTTCTGATTGTTGTAGATGGTATTCCCCGCGATTTGAATGATGTAAGAACCACTGAGATTGAACAGATAACCCTTTTGAAAGGTGCTGGGGCTGTGGCACTTTATGGAACTCACGCTGCCAACGGAGTACTTTTAATTTCCACTAAAAGAGGTTATATAACCGAGCAAAAAGTCGATGTAAGGGTAAATACTGGTTTAAACCAGCCAAAAAGATTCCCCAAATATCTCAACTCATACGATTACATTACCCTTTACACTGAGGCAAGAATTAACGATGGGATTCTTATCACCTCCCGGGAAATTGATTCATTAGCCACATTTGTTCCAGGAAGAAATACTTATCGCTATCCCGAAATGGACCTTTACTCATCCGAATTTCTCAGGAGCGCATATAACCGGTCGGATATAACCACAGAGATTTATGGCGGAGATAAAAATGCCCGCTATTATACCAACATCGGGTTTATGCGTCAGGGTTCTTTGTTAAATTTTGGAGAAGGCGCAAATGGTTATGATCAGAGGTTCAATATCAAAGGAAATGTCGACGTGAATCTGAATTCATGGCTGAGTGCGGGGGTTGATGCAGGAGCTGTTTTTTCTGAAGGCAGAGGCCCTAGGATAAATTACTGGGAGCAGGCGGCAACAATACGCCCCAATCAATTCAGTCCATTACTTCCCATTAGTATGATTGACATGAGTAATGATACGAACCGGTTCCTGGTAGAAAATACTGACTTTTTAATAGATGGAAAGTACGTTTTGAGTGGGCCAAAACTGGAAATGGTAAACCCAATAGCCGATGTATATGGAGCAGGCTATAACAAAGCCATTGACAGACAGTTCCTGTTTAATACCAACATTGATGCGGATATGAGCAGCATAATACCCGGTCTTGCCTTCAGAACCAGAATTGGAATTGACTACAACACCAATTACAACCAGGGCTATAGATACACTTACCAGGTTCTTCAGCCAAAATGGGAAACGGTTGACGGATTAGACAGGATAACTGAATTAGTTCCTATAGGCACTTCCAATAAGTCGAATGAGGAGTTAATAAGCAACAGCAATTACCAGCAGTTAATCTATTTCTCCGGCCAGTTCGATTACAAAAGGACATTTAACGACCGCCATAACCTTTTTTCCATGCTGGTTGCCAATGGTTATCAGTACTCTACATCGGGGGTTTATCAAAAAACAACCAACACTAACCTGGGGTACTATTTAGGGTATAACTATATGAACAGATACTATGCTGATTTTAACAGTTCCCTGATGTACACCACCAAACTTGCACCTGGCAACCACACTGCTTTATCTCCGGTACTTTCATTAGGATGGCGCATCAGCGAAGAAGCTTTCATGGAAGGAGTATCAGCTGTTGATAACCTTAAACTAACATCAAACATAGGAAGGATTTACAGCGACTTGAGCATTGAACAGCATTACATGTATTCATCCATTTACAGGTACAGAAATACCAACTGGTACAGCTGGGCCGCTGAAATGGGGATTGATGTTACCTCTGCAATTCGGGGTGCCAATCCCGAACTGGAAGCACCTTACAGAGATGAACTTAGTGTTGGTGTTGAAACTACATTATTTAACCGTTTAATTGATCTTGATGCCAATTATTTCTCAATTAAGAATGCAGGAGGAATAGTACTGGCAAATAATTTCTTCCCCAATTATCTGCAAACAGGCTGGCCTGCGTCTTCATTTGTTCCATATATTAACTACAATGAAGAAAGACGGACCGGTTTTGATTTTAACCTGCGCTTGAATCGAACTCTTGGCAATGTGGATTGGATTTTTGGACTTGCAGGCACCTTTTATGATACAGAGGTTCTGAAGCGAGGCGAGGTTTATAAATACACCTACCAGGAAAGAGAAGGCAGGCCCATCGATGCTGTATGGGGGTTACAATCGGCAGGATTCTTTGCGGATAAGCAAGATATTTTAAATTCACCCAAGCAGTTTGGTAATTTAATGCCGGGCGATATTAAATATGTTGACCAGAACAACGATGGGGTAATTACCAACGAAGATGAAATATACCTTGGAAAAGGGGGATGGTTTGGCGCACCCAACACCTTAGGTGTCAATGTAACGGCCAAATGGAAAAATTTCACCTTTTTTGCCCAGGGCGTAGGCCAATGGGGTAGCTACGGTATAAAAAATCGCACCACCGACTGGGTATTTGGTCAACGTAAATATTCGGATGTGGTAAAAAACCGCTGGGCCAATTACACACACCCTGTTACCGGCGAAGTTGTTGACACCCGCGCTACCGCAACCTATCCCAGGTTAACCACCGATAATGGTGATAACAATTTCAGGGTATCTGATTTCTGGTATATTAACACCAATCGTTTCGATATATCAAGAATACAGCTAACCTATCAGTTGCCTCAGACCTTACTGGGAAGCTCATTCGTTAAGAACATAGAAGTATATCTGGCTGGTTCTAACCTTATTACTATTGCTCCTGAAAGGGAATATCTCGAAACCAATGTTGGACAAGCCCCACAGATGCGATTTTATAATTTCGGCATTACAGCCGCCTTTTAAGTATGGTGATATTATTTAAAAAAAACCGATATGAATAAGAAAATATTTGCAATATTATTAAGTATCACTCTTCTTGCCGGCTGTGATGATCTATTTGAGCCGGCCATAGAAAATATACTTGAAAAAGACTTCATGTATAAAGATGCTACGTTTGCCAGTGGGCTTTTGCTAAATGCATACCTGAGAATGCCATCCAATGGCTGGAGACATTCGGATATTGCAACTGATAATGCGGTGAGCAATGATCCTGCGAATAATTATCGTCGAATGGCAACCGGCCAATGGTCAAAGGATTTCAATCCGATGGACGAATGGAGGAACTCGCGTTCGGCCATTCAGTATGTGAATATGATCATTAATGATGCCGATAAGATTGAATGGGCATTAGACCCGCTTGCAAAACAACTATATGTTGACCGTTTCAAGGGTGAGGCTCATGCATTGCGTGCCTACTTTATGATTTATCTGATGCAACATCATGCCGGTAAAATTGGTAGTGGTCAGTTACTGGGTATTCCGATAGTTACCAAATTTGAAGATGCCAATTCAGATTTTAATCTTCCACGCAACACTTTTGAAGAATGTATGCAGTTGATTTACAGCGATTTGAATATTGCCATTTCACTTTTACCAGTTGATTACAATGTCGCCCCCGCCTCTGATCCATTGTATGTGGGAAAATACCAACCCATGGGCATTCCAGCTACAACCTATTCAAGAGTGTTTGGTGAGCATGGCCGCGGCAAAATGAGCAGGCGCATAGCAGAAGCACTTATGGCAAGGGCAATGTTGTTTGCGGCCAGTCCGGCCTATACCGAAGGCAGTTCCACCACATGGGAGCAAGCTGCCAATGCAGCTGGTACTGTAATTCAGCGCATTGGTGGAATTGGCGGTATCGATCCCACAGGACATACTTGGTTTGCCAACACGACCGCCATCAACAGCCTAGGCGCAGGACAAAACCCCAGCGAGGTTCTGTGGCGTACGGCAATAGAAGAATCAAACACCATTGAACGCGACAACCTTCCTCCGAGTCTGTTCGGCAGAGGCCGTATCAATCCTAGCCAGAATCTGGTCGATGCATTCCCGATGGCAAATGGTTATCCCATTAATCATACTGCAAGCGGCTACAACCCAAACACCCCCTATTTGTCGAGAGATCCGCGTTTGGCCCGTGCCGTAATAATCAACAACTCTCAGGCTGGAGTTGGAAACAGGGTAATAATAACTGCTGTAGATGGTAATAATAACAACGCCCTGAACAGAGCTGAAACATCCACCCGTACTGGATATTATTTGCGCAAACTTCTGAGAATGGATGTGAATGTTGACCCGGCCAATTCAACCATACGAAAAAGGTATCGCCCACACATTCGCTACACCGAAATGTATCTGAGTTATGCTGAGGCCGCCAATGAAGCGTGGGGGCCTGATGGAACCGGCACTTTTGGGTTTTCTGCCTATGATGTGGTAAGAGCCATCCGCAGAAGAGCCGGTGTAGCTGTTAATGCTGACCCCTATCTCGAAAGTATTCGTGGGAGTAAAGAGTTAATGCGTGAAATGATAAGAAATGAGCGTCGTCTGGAATTGTGTTTTGAAGATTTCCGATTCTGGGATCTCAGGAGATGGAAATTAAGTTTAACTGAAACTGTAAAAGGCGTTAGAATTGAGAGTGGCGTATTTACTATTTTTGACGTAGAAACCAGGCCATATCTGGATTATATGTATTACGGGCCCATTCCAAACAGCGAGGTATTAAAATTTAATGCCCTGATTCAGAATAACGGGTGGTAACCGCAATACTATTAAACACATCAGGTTTTAATCAATTTGATAGTGCTGTTTTAACTTTAAATAAAAAAATTAAATAGATGAAAAAGTTATTATTGATAATCCCCGCATGCCTGTTGCTCGTTTATCTTCCGTCCTGCACCAATCAGGACATTGAGTACGATGATTTTAAATATCAGGCAGTTTACTTTTCCTATCAAACTCCCATAAGAACCATTACCCTGGGAGAAGATTTCGTAGATACGTCCATGGACAACGAATACAAGTGCCAGATTATGGCAACCCTTGGTGGTGTTTATTCCAATAAGAAGGATGTAACCATTGATTTTGTAGTTGATAATTCGCTGATCAATGGATTCCGCTTCAATCCCACCGACGGGGTTGAGCTAAGGGCTATGCCAGCCAGTTATTATCAATTGGCGTCCAACAAAATGGTTATCCCAAAGGGTAAAACTGCCGGAGGTGTTGTTGTACAGCTCTCCGATGCATTCTTTGCTGACCCCCTTGCGCTGAGGAACAATTACGTAATTCCGCTGCGAATGACGGGTGTAACCAATGCCGATACCATTCTTTCAGGGAAATCATCGGGTCTGAGTCCTAATCCTAACCGCCTAAACCCAACCCACTGGGAAATCCTGCCAAAGGATTATGTTTTATATGCTATAAAATACGTAAACAAATACCATGGGTATTATCTAAGGCGCGGTCTGGACAAAATAACCGGAAAAGATGGCATCGTTGTTAGCCGCGATGTGGTAAGAAGAAGCCGGTATGTTGAAAACGACCAGGTTGTGATGTTGTCCAGCGGCTCACTTACCATTATTGATATGCCAATAGTGTTGCAGGATGGCGCCGGAGTAAATCTTCCAACCCCCATCAGGCTTACCTTTGATGCCAGCGGAAACTGTGTGGTTTCATCACCTTCTTCTGCCTACACAGTAACAGGTAACGGTAAATTTGTGAAAGCCGGCGAAAAGAACAGCTGGGGCAATAAAGACCGAGATGCTATCTACCTCAATTACACCATTAATCGCGACATTATGAATGTGGTTACCACCGATACCCTGGTTTTGCGCAACCGTGGGGTGGGAATGGAAGTTTTTTCTGTTGTTCCCAACTAATCTATTGTGTTAGAGCAGATAGGTGGTCTCTGCTCATTATCAAACTAAACCCACTAAAAACCGGCACAGAGGAGAATCTTCTCCTCTGTGTTTTTTTATCCCGGATTAGTCATTAGGAAAGTAGTGAACTCATGACTTAGCCGGGATTAACCCCGCATTAGAAAAATCGGCTAAAGACAAATCTGGGTGTATTATTGGTACCATTTATCAAGCATTACAAGTGGTTAAGGTTGCTTTTTTTTCATTAAGGAACCCATGAGTTGTTTTAGCTCCTTGAATAAAACTGTAAGCGTTAATCAATAATATTTTTATGCTTGATTATCAAACTAAAACAACTTGGAATACCCTCTACAATAAAAGTCAGGACGAAGTTTTCTTTCTTTACTTTTTTTTTGAAATACCCGGTTTCCAAACATGAATCTTATTTGGCAAAAAACCTGTCAAATATTGTATTCGGCCTATTATTTTACTTAATTTTTAATATAGAATATCTGAAATTAAATCAAGTTTTTCTCAGATTCGGTAACTTTGAAGCGTATTTTTTAAAATAATTATTCATTTTAATCTTAAAATTTATGAAAAAAACAATACTTAAATCTTTGGCAATTTTTGCAATGGCACTGCTTTTAGCAGGCTCTGCGATGGCAACAAAAAAAGTTGTTTTTGTGTGGGATCCTGACAAAATGACTGACTCTGGTGGTGGTGCCGGTATCGCTGGTGACCATCCTTCACAAATAAATGTTAATTTGATTGTAGAAAAACTTGGTTATGAGGTGACAATACTTACCAACCGAAATATAACCCTGTACAATGCAGATGAAATGGCCCTGATAAATGGAGCTGATCTAATTATTTTAGACCGTGGTATCGGCAGCGCTAACTGGGTAAATGGAGGTGCATCAGGTGGTACAGGTCCCGGGCCTACAGCATGGAATGCTGTTGAAACCCCTATACTCTTAATGAATCCTTATGGAGGACGTTTTTCGCAATTAGCATGGTTTGATAATAGTAATATCCATGGTATTGGAGCTGCTGATCAGGATTTAACAGTAAAAGTTCTTAAGAAAACTGATCCCATTTTTGCAGGTATCACCCTGGATAATAATGACAATTTTGTTCTCTGGACGGGAGGAGCAGAAGGATTAGAAGTTGACCCTACCGTATCAGATGGCGGAGAACATTTGATTGTTTTTGAACGCGCTGCACCTAATCTTCCACTTACCGGTTTAACTCGCTTTAAAGCAGGTGTTCCTTTTTATCAAGGTGGACGAACCCCTGCCGGTCCAAGAACCTATTTTGCGTTTGGTAGAGATTCCGGTGGAAGATTTCCTTACAATTATTTTGGATTTACCGAAGAGGGGCAAACAGTTTATATTAGAGAAGTTGAAAGACTTGCTAACCTAAAAACCAGTGTTGAAAAACCTGAAAAGCAAATAAATGTGCGCGTTTATCCTAACCCAACAACCAACATTCTGAATGTAAACATGAATAACCTGAAAAAGGCAGAGATTTGGGATGTTACAGGAAAACTAATCCACTCATTCGATAGCAATGGATTCGAAGTAAGGGCCGACATCAGCAGCCTTACCAGAGGTATCTATTTTGTTAAAGCTATTGATAATGACAACAGATCTGTTGTTAGAAGAATTGTAAAGAACTAGTAGTTACTCTTTTCATAGATGTTAGGGCTGCTTTCGCAAGGAAGCAGCCCTGCTTTTTTCGGGAATTCTATCATTTCAGCTTGAATTTTATTGCAATACATTCAAAGAATCGCAATATTTCTCTTTTTAAAAAATGTAGAGCAAAACAAATCAATTTGTTAAAATCAGGGTTGCCTATGGATGATTATATCGGGTGCATTCCTATCTATTCAATTAAAAATCAATTGTTTCAAATCTATTTTCATTAAACCAACATGTTTATCTGAATTCGCAAGTCAAATATCTAAAATAGGAATCACGATTTTTAAAAATGCTCTTTATTTGAAAATTATTAACATCATATTTTTTAAAAGCTATTTTTTTATAGGAACCTTATTATAAAATCTGCAGCATAATATATGGATTAACCGATGATTAATGCAGCCATCAATTAACATGACCGATTTTTGAGATTATTACACTAAACAGACGACTAAAATTCGTTGAACATAAAGCCGGATGAACCAAACTTAGGAGATCAGCTAAGCCAAAATTCATCAAGCGCACTGAACCGCAATGACGGGATAAACTATCCGACAACTTAAAAACAAATTGTTTACGGATGAAAAAACATCTATTTACTATTATTCTTTGGATTTTAATTGCCGTAGTTGCTCAAAAAATTTGGGCACAAACCGGCAATATTCCTGATGAAGCATATCAAAAAGTCTTAACCTACGTTGATCCGGTTCTATCGGGTGCCCATCCCGACATGACCCTCATGCGCCTAGGCGATAATTTTTATATGGCAGGGTCTTCCTTTCATCTAACCCCCTATTTGCCCATTTATCACTCCACCGACCTGGTTCATTGGCAAATAATATCAAGGGTTGTGGCACCAGGTTGGACAGGCTATATAAACGACACTCCATCAGGGGGAATATGGCAGGGGGGGCTGGCCGAGTTCGGTGGCTTTTATTGGGTTTACTACAGCATAAATTCACAGCAGTATTTCTCAAAAGCCACATCCATGCAGGGCCCCTGGAGTGCACCCACACGGGTTACCGCAACAACAGTTACAGGGTATGATAATTCTGTGTTTGTTGACGATAATGGCACGCCTTACATGTTGATGAAGAACGGAAAATTCATCAATCGCATACAAGCTATCGACCCCCGCACCGGACAATTAACAGGTCCGTTGTTAAATTTAGACTGGATAAACGTAACTGAGAAATACAGCTGGGCAGAAGGTCCAAAAATGTGTAAGCGCAACGGATGGTATTATTATTTTATCGCCGGCAATGTTGGCGGCGGGCAATGGGTGCTCCGAACGCCAGAAATAACGGAAGATAAAAGTCAATGGGAAGAGATGGGCCAGTTTTTTGCATCCATAACCGATGCATCAGCCTCTTTTAGAGGACCAAATCATCTTACACAACCCATTGAGCTTAACGACGGCACCTGGTGGGCGCTTTCGCACAGTTTCCAATCGCTTGGCAGCGACAGTTGGGAAGGCAAAGGGCGGCAGGGTTTACTGCACAGAGTAATATGGGACGATAAAGGAAAACCAACAGGCACAGCACCCACATCAAAACCCCAACTAAAACCAAATCTTCCCAAATCAGGAATTCCCTGGAGTTTACCCCGATCTGATTACTTCGACGATTCTTCCCTGAAGCTTACCTGGCATTTCCTTAACCGCACAGCCGCATCGCGGTATTCTCTTACAGAAAGAAGCGGCTGGCTTACCTTAAATCCGCCTGCAGCCGGCAAAACCCATCTTCTGCACAAAGAAGGGGGTTACTATTTTACCCTTACCACAAAAGTTGATTTCGATGCCACAGCGAATGGACATGAAGCCGGACTATACCTTACCAACGGTAATGAATCAGTTACGTCAAGGGTTTATTCAGGATTTAATAATGGAAAAAAAATTGGTTTTACATTTAGCGATACACAATCAAGTCAGGAAACAAAATTTGAAATTGACAATACCCTTGGCAATGTGTTGTGGCTGAAAGTGGAGAGAGATTACCATAATATAAAGGGATATTATAGTTCAAACGGTATCGAGTGGATACAAATCGGGAATCAGATATCGTCTTTAAACCTCGACAAAGCTCAACCCAATTACAATTGGTGGGTAGGAACCAGCAACGGGTTGCTCGCATCGGGGAAAAAAGCTCAATTCGACCACTATCTTTACCGGGATGGTTTTTTTGGTATGCGGGCATTGGGTCACAACAATTTTTTTGGGGTTGAACCCAGAGGAAGCGGCGTTAACCGGGGTATGAGCAACACAACTTCCAAAGGTGGCTGGCTTATGCTGGCAGGCGTTGAATTGGGAAGGGGTGAAAGAGTTCCTGCATCAGTAACCGTTGATGCGGCTTCTACACTGGGAGGTGTTTTAGAAATCTGGATTGACGACCTGGAAGAGGATGGAACCAAAATTGCCGAAATCGCTATTTCAAATACCGGCGGCGCCAATTCCTGGAAAAGCTTCTCGGCAGAAGTTTTGAAAGTTTCGGGGCAACATGATCTCTTTTTAAGATGGAGCGGCCCACCAAACGCCTTTATAATCAGAAGCATAAAGTTTAATTTAGACAATCCTACCCTTTCTTACCGAGACGAAACCTCCCCCTTTCAGACACCTTACGTATGGAAAGTGTATCCAAATCCGGTGCAACAATCATTAACCATTGAATCGGATTATCCGGACAATAATTATCAAATATATAATCTACAGCGAGTACTTATTAAATCGGGCCGGTTTGCGGGGAGTACTGAACAAAAAATTGACCTTGAAGGGCTGCCTCCAGGCATCTATATCCTGGAGCTGGTATCTGGCAATAAACGTGAAGTTTTTAAACTCAGTAAAATCAACCAGGTTGTCAACTAAATCAAAGCTTGCATTTCATGGTGCAAATGCTTTCAAAGGAAAAAAAATTACATTGGGTTGCTATGATTTTATTGGGGAATCACTGATCGAATTATACTAAAAACAATAATTATAAACACATTGTCATTAAAAACCAATACTTATGAAACTGGTAATAATTAAATGGATACTTGCGGTTTATCTGGTACTTACATTCATAGCATGTAAAAATCAGGAAAAAGTTGGAACAAAATTCGAATCAACCTTTAAAACAACGGGATATGTTTCCTTTCAGGCATTGCGCAATGGTTTTGTACTGGCCAATAGCACCGGGATGGCAACTTTAATTGTTGATGAGAATGACTCAAAGGGAGTGCACCTTGTTGCAGGCCATTTGCAAAACGATATTGAACTTGTTACCGGGAACAAACCGGCTATGCAGGGTGTAAATTTCTCGCCCGTAAAAAATGCCATCATTATTGGCACCATTGGCGAAAGCCGTTTGATTAATGAGCTGATTGCCAAAGGCAAAATTAATGTGGATGATGTGAAGGGCTGCTGGGAAGTATCGTTGCTTCAGGTTGTTGACAAGCCTTTTGATGGTATTGAAAGAGCTCTTGTTATAGCCGGGAGCGATAAGCGTGGTACCATTTTCGGTATGTTCGACCTGTCGGCCCAAATGGGGGTATCGCCGTGGTACTGGTGGGCCGATGTTCCTGTGATAAAAAGAGAAATGATAACCATTAAACCAGGCCGATACAACCTTGGTGAACCCAGAATAAAGTACCGTGGAATTTTTATCAACGACGAAGAACCTGCCCTGGGCAACTGGGTTCGCAATACATTTGGTGGTTTTAATGCCGGTTTTTATGCCCAGGTATATGAGTTAATATTACGGATGAAGGGCAATTTCCTTTGGCCTGCCATGTGGGGCAAAGCCCATGCCGACGATGATCCTATAAACCCCGTTCTGGCCCACGAATACGGAATTGTAATTTCCTACACCCACCACGAACCGATGATGCGGGCACACGTAGAATGGAGCCGATATGGATCGGGCCCCTGGGATTATACCCGCAACAAGGAAAAGCTCGATGAGTTCTGGCGCCAGGGAGTAGAACGCAACCTGGGGTTTGAATCTTTTGTAACCATTGGCATGCGCGGCGATGGCGACGAACCCATGAGCAACGACCGGAATATTGAGCTTCTAACAGACATTGTAGAAAATCAGCGGCGCATCATCGAAAATGTTACCAGAAAACCTGCTGCAGAGACTCCACAGGTTTGGGCCTTGTACAAGGAAGTACAGGAATACTATGATATGGGAATGCGCGTGCCCGATGATATTATGCTGCTGTATTGCGAAGACAACTGGGGCAATGTAAGGCGCGTACCTGGTGATGATGAACGTGCCCGGCTCGGCGGGCTTGGCTTATATTACCATTTCGATTATGTAGGTGGCCCGCGAAGCTATAAATGGCTTAATACAAACCCACTCCCAAAAATCTGGGAACAACACAGGTTGGCTCTTGATTATGGTATTGACAGAAAATGGGTAGTAAACGTGGGTGATATTAAGCCGATGGAATTCCCCATTCAATTTTATCTCGATATGGCCTGGGACCCTGACCGTTTTAATGCCAGCAATTTAGTGGATTGGTCATTGGCATGGGCAAAACAGCAATTTGGAGAAAAGTATGCAGGAGAAATTGCGGACTTTATGAACCGGTATGGAAAAATAAATGGCCGCAGAAAACCCGAAATGGTCGACTGGAGAACTTTTTCGGTTAACAATTACCGCGAATTTGAACGCATTGCCCGCGACTATAACCAACTGGCTTCAGAAGCTTACAAGATTAACGATCTGCTTGGCGATGAGTACAAGTCGGCCTACTATCAGCTGGTACTTTACCCGATTGCTGCTTCTGCCAATTTATACAACCTTTATCATGCAACGGCCCGCAACCATTTTTATGCAAAACAGGGGAGAGCGCTCACAAATGCCATGGCCGACAGTGTGGCCTACTACTTCCGTAAGGATTCAATTCTCGATGCCCATTACCATTTTGGTATTGCCAACGGAAAATGGAACCACATGATGTCGCAAACCCGCATTGGTTATACTTACTGGAACCAACCACCTTTAAACAGAATCCCTCCGGTTGAACGCACAGAAATTTACCCGGATTCGGTTCCGGGATTGTATGTGGAAGAAGCAGAAAATGAATACACTGCCGGA
This sequence comes from Bacteroidota bacterium, assembly GCA_037441525.1. GTDB lineage: Bacteria > Bacteroidota > Bacteroidia > Bacteroidales > UBA7960 > SKVR01. The sequence goes on along the minus strand of JBBISA010000031.1, from coordinate 17,524 downwards.
TCGCAGGGTTTGCCCGTGTTTGATTCATTCAACAGGCAGGAATACTTTGTTGAATTGTTCAATAAAGGAAGTCTACCCTTCAGCTACCAGGTAAGTTCGGACAAAGATTGGGTGAAAGTCTCCTCGGTTTCCGGACAGGTGGATGATCAGAAGCGTATTTATGTTTCACTGGATTGGGCCCGCGTACCTGAAGGTAACCCTGATGCACAGGTAACTGTTATTGCCAGTGATTCAGAGTTTAACATTCCGGTAAAGGCCTGGAAACCCTCGGCCCGTGAACTTGCAGGGATCAGAGGGCATGTGGAAAGCAATGGCTATATTTCCATTGAATCATCAAGCTACTCAAGGTTGAAGAAAACCGATGACATTACATGGCTTGTGATCCCCGATATTGGCAGAACACTTGATGGAGTGGTGGCACAGCCTTATACCGCACCAACAAAACAACCCGGAACTTCAGCATCTATTGAATACGATGTACATTTAAAAACCGCCGGTGAAGTTAAAGTGTATGCCTACTTCTCGCCCACACTAAACTTCCTGAAAAATTCCGATGGGTTGAAGTACGGTATTGGGTTTAATGATGAAACGCCGCAGCTCATAAACGTGCATGAAAATGACGGACCCAGGTTTCATGATATGATCGTGGGGAATAAGATCAATATTAAGGTTTCCACACACACCATCAGTGAGTCGGGCAACCATACCCTCAGGTATTACTATTCATCGCCGGGCCTTGTTTTGCAAAAACTTGTGATCGATACCGGCGGCCTGAAGAGGACTTATCTGGGGCCGGAGGAGAGCGCGGCAGTGAGGTAGGGCGATGACAGATAATGTATCAAACCCCGGGCTTCAACCCGGGGTTTCAGGGTTACGGGCGAAGAAAAACAATATCCGATTCTAATTTCTGCTAAGGTTAAGGGCTAGGTGAACAAGGTTTTCTTAATCTTGCAGGCATTTTATTTCAAACAATGGGCAAAAAGGCAAAGGTTTAGCCATTGATTTTAAAAGGCATTAAATTCATCTATGTTAAAAATATTTCACTTATTTTTGGCGCTGATTTAGGAAAACATCTTCAGGGCACAGGGAAACTATTGATAACAATTTGTGCGTTTCCCTGCTCATGGGTTCCACCTCTTATCAAACCCATTTATTTCAATTCTTACTTTAACAAAATTGCCTTAAACTAACCTGTAAATCCTTACCCATGAAAATACAAATCATTCTCCTTTTGTTATTAGTTTTTATTGCATTGACCGGCTATACCCAAATAAGGTTCAAAAACGGCTATTTCATTGATGATAGCAACAACAGGATTGAATGTTTAATACGCGACGTTGACTGGAGAAGTAACCCAACCGGTTTTGAATAGGGTTATCTGACGGGTCGGAAATTATCAAGGCAGATATTAATACAGTAAATGAATTTGGGATCGATAATACTATAAAATATATTCGGGCAACAGTGGCCATAGACCGTTCGCCCAGCGAGATGAATGAATTGGTCAGAAATCCAAATCCGGAATTCAACAATGAGGTATTATTCCTGAAGGTTCTGATTGAAGGTAGAGCTTCATTGGATGAGTATACACAGAGAAATATAAGCAGGTTTTTTTACAGTATTGATGGTCAGGAAATCAATCAGTTGGTTTTTAAATACTATCTGGCTGGAAATGGCCAGAAAAAAAAAAATGAGCAATTCAAGCAACAACTTTTGTCTGATCTGCAATGCAAAGAACTCAGAAGGAGCGAGATTGACCGGTTGAATTACACCCAAAAGGACCTGACCAGGCTCTTTGTGGTAAATAATGATTGTATAGGTGTCGGCTATGTAAATTATGCTGAGAAGAAAGGGAAAGATGTTTATCATATTAGTTTACGGCCTGGATTGAATTAAAGTAACCTGTTCATAAAAGATATGTACCGGGGTGTGGTCACATTTGGCAAAAATCAGTTTCCAGCAAATATGAGTTTCCGGTTAGGGATTGAACTTGAATACATTCTGCCCTTTTATGCCAACCGATGGAGTATATTTTTCGAACCAACATATCGTTACCAGAAATGGGAGGACAACTGGAAAACCAACCTGGTTGCAGGAGGCTATAAGATTGCAATTGTAGATTACCAGTTGATAGAGATCCCGCTGGGATTCAGGTATTACTTCCATCCTGGAAAAACCTGAAAATATTTGCGAATGCCTTTTATTTAAGGGATTTCCCAAAAAATTCCTATTTTAACCATCTAAGGCCCGACGGAACCATATACGCAAATCGAAAACTTGATGTGGGCGATAACTTTGCCCTCGGCGCTGGTTTAAAATACAACAATAAACTTTCGATGGAAATAAGGTATCATACTCCGCGTCATTTCTTAAAAAGTTATTCATCGTGGAGTTCAGAATACAGAAACCTGTCGGTAATATTTGGGTACACAATTTTTTAGTGCTTTGGTTTATTGACAAATTCTACCAGATCAATCATCGATTGAGCTGAGTTAAGGTTTACCCTGTTGTTTTTAAGGTATTGGCTGACGGCAGGATTTTCGGCCTGAAGTTGTTTTACAAGTTTTCTGCGCGATGTTACCAGTATAGGAACATTATCGCCCGCAGCAATTATAAACTCATTATTTTTCCTGATAAACCTGTCGCGTGTTGCAGCCTGGTATCCCATGGGAGGCGAGCCTATTTTAACTTCCACTATGTATTTTCTGTAAAGTCGGGTGTTTCCTTCAACCAGCAGTTCGAGTAATCCTTTTTGTATCCGGTTCAGATAATTATACTGTACTATTTTAAAGGTTCGATTCTTAAAACTGAAAGAAAACCTATGGTTGGCGGTATTAACTTCCAAAACCCTGTTGTTGGCATCCAGAAACTCAATTCTGTCAGTGAAAATATTGTACCGAAGCGGTATATTCTCAAAGCGGATAGTATCGTTTATAACCACTTCACCTTTGAAGAACTCATCGAACAGAAAGGGTGAGCCATCAATCTTTTCGTACCTGTTTATACCAAGAGCATCTTCACGATTTCTTTCGAGAGCAAACTGATCGAAAAGGGTTTGCACGTTATTAATTACTATGGTTTGTGAAACAGCCAAACTACCTGTAATCAGCAGCAGAACTGAAATTATCAAGGTTCTCATATTCGTTTTGTGTTAAAGATTAATCTTTGTGTGTTAAAAAAATTCAGACTTGCTCAATGACTGGTATGCGATATTTCATAATTTTCATCCATATTTCTTTAGTCAATAAAAAGATTGATGTCAACCCATTCTCCCATTTTTTTATACCCCTGGGCATCGGGGTGTAACCCATCATTCTGGAAGGAAGAAATTAAACGGTTATTATCCTCAGGATGTTGTAAAACCAGGTCAAAATCAATTACAGCATCAAAATTTCCACTGTTACGTATCCAATCATTCACCATCTGCCGACATTTTTCGCTGTATTCGTTATAATATCCGTTTCCCTTGAAGGGCATAATGGTAGCGCCAAAAATCTTAATCCCTCTTATATGTGCTTCAGATATCATGAATTTGTAGGCATCAATAAGGGCAGCGGTTTTGCTTTGAGCCATTTCAGGTGAATTAACCCCACCAATATCATTAACACCATGATAAATAATAGCCCACTTAACACCCGGCTGATTGAGGATGTCGCGTTCGAAACGGCTCAAACCGGTTGGACCGAGTCCGCCTTCAAGCACAGCATTACCACCAATACCCATATTCAGCACTCCAATATGACTGGTTGCCGGATTTTGAAGTAATCGTTCAGATAAAATATCGGGCCAGCGGTTTTGCTCATTGGTAATGGAGCCACGACCATCGGTAATGGAATTGCCAAGGATAGCAATAGAAGCTGCCTGGGGTGTGGTAAGCACATCGATACGGTTGATATTGTACCATCTGTCGGTTGGTATAGGCTGTGAAAAGTTTATGATATTGGTATTGTTGCCTTCAAAAATGTAAGAGGTGGTTCGCGAACCAGGATGGCCAGTGATCTGGGGCGAGGTTTCGCCGTAATAAATGGTAACTGCAACATCCATTCTGGGCTTAAGGAGAAAGTAAACGGGGTCTGAAACAACCGCTTCACCTGCAGGTATAGTCACTGCGGTATTACCGTTGAAGGTAAGGACCGTGTTGGAAACAGCATCTATGGTATGCTCACCGGTTGTTGCTGCAATTTGCACCGAAAGCATTGTAACAGGGCTTGCGCTGAATTCATTGCTTAACTTCAACCTTAGTATGTTACCTCCAATGGATACCCTTACAACCTGCCTGAGAGTGTTATAGGTAAGACCTGGCTCCGGTGGCATATTATGAGGCTCAACCAGCTGGGGAGCAGTGCCCCAGGTTCCTACCCAAGTTGTGGGCATTTGAGTTTGGATTTTTTTTACACGGCAACCAGTGGTTACAATTATGAGAGCAAAGGCAGCAAGGATTAACCAAATTTTATTTCTTGATATCAAAGTCTGGTACATGTATGTAATTTATTGAATGTTTTTTTAAAGAAATGGCCTATTGTGGGTAGACTCAAACAGCCTAATCATAACTAAAAAATTAAATAACAATAAGTTGTAAGTCATTTTGAATAAAATTAGAAATCTGCCTGTCAACGGTCTTGCAAAATAAGGTATATGTTTTACAATTTTAGACTTAAATGTCAGAAAAGGATTTAAAGAAAGCGATATTACACACCTGAAAGCAACATTGCACATCTGCTTAAAACATTAAACACCTGCATATATCAATATTTCAACACTTTAAAACATATAGACGTATTTTGATTTGTTTGTAATTGTAAACGAAATATCCCTAATTCAACATGGAGGTATCGGGGTGTACCTATATTTGTGGCACTCAGTCTTGTTGATTTAGTTAAAAACCTGAATTTATTTAAAATACCATATTATCTCCCTCAAAACATTGTTTTCAAAAAAAAATTTTCTTAACCTGAAGGTTTCAAATTGATGCGAAATTTTAAAATCGTTTCCGATTAAGCCAAATACCCATTTAATAAATAATCTGATGAACCAAAAGATTTACCAATATGCAATTCTGACAATCGTTGCAACAATCTATATTTTTAATCTGAATGCGCAAACAGCCACAATTATTGTTAACAGCGACATAAAACATCAAAAGATCACTGGTTTCGGGGGGTTTGTAAACAGTCCGCAATTTGGTTATAACCACATGACCACAGCCCAGATCAGGCAACTATGGGGCTCTGAAAGTGTAACAGGATATAATCTAATGCGACTCTTTATCCCCACAGGTGAAAGCAACTGGCAGCAGGTAATTGCAACCGCACAGCTTGCCCAATCACTTGGCATAAAGATTTTTGCCAGCCCGTGGTCGATGCCGGCAGCATGGAAAACCAACAATCATATTAATGGAACCTATAATGGTGTGGTAGGCTATCTGAAAGAAGAACACTATGAAGATTATGCCAATTACCTGAACAATTTTGTAAAATTACTGCGCAACAATGGTGTTGAGCTTACTGCTATTTCCATCCAGAATGAACCCGATTATTCACCCGAATATGCAGGTTGCCGATGGACACCCCAGCAAATGGCAAACTTTATCAGGGATTACGGTCATTTAATTACAGCTCCCATTATGGCAGCCGAGGGAGTTGGAATAACAGATAATTATGCCAATGCTATGCTGCCTGATGAGGTATTCAACAACCTGTCAATCTTTGCAGGCCACCAATACGGAGCCATCCAGTCTGCCCACAAAAAACTTCAGGAAAAGGGAATGGAAGTGTGGATGTCGGAATTTTTAATAAACTGGAATGCCAACCTAACCACCGCCCGCAACTTTAGCTGGTCGATAGATGCCTTCGACTTTGCAAAGGCTGTAAATACTGCCCTGCTGGCCGATATTAATGCATGGGTGCATTATGCATCACGACGCTATTATGGGATGATGGGCGATGGAACCAACGGAATTCCTAATGGTGTAATTACAAAAAGAGGCTATATACTCAGCCATTTCGCCAAATATACCATAGGTACGACCCGAGTAAGCCATTCCTGGAAAGATACTCCGGGTGTTCTGGATGGTTCGGCATACATCACTGAATCTGGCGATAGTGTTATTGTAAAGGTGATTAACCCATCGAATAATGTTATTTCGCTCAATGTAGACCTTCCTTTTCTAACCCAATGGGGTAAAGGTATCACAACCACCAGCAGCGCCAACATGGCAGAATCAGCCATTGAAATCAGCCACGAAACTTTCCGCCCCAAAGTGCAGATTGCCGCTTCAAGTTTTACAACACTGATTTTCAGAAAAAGCGGAGAGCGCCCCATTTCAGAAATGACAGGCGAACCGGTCTATTTTAATAAAATTGAAACCCAGACTGTTACAAACCCAGCATTTGGAAGTACCTACCAGCTTAGCGGAAGTACCAGGGTATTTGATAACAGCAGATCGCTTATCAGTAATTTTACAAGTGCTGCCAACGGTTATCTTAAACTTAATGACCGGTATACCCGGCTGGTGTTTAATATCAAAAGTATATCATCGCCAGGAACCTATACATCATCCAATACCACACTTCATTATATTAATGATAACGGGCAGGTTAGATCCTATAATTACGGCACTTTAACCTTTAATCCCAATGGCAGTTCGGTATGGGTACTTGATATTTCGCGAAATGTAATTGCAGACGGTGTTGCGGGTATTATCAGAATAACCAATGGCAACTGGACATCGATATTGACCATTATTTTTGGCGATGTTTATTTCTTAATGGGCAATGAAAAAGTTTACAAATTCTCGGGTCCGTATAGCGAATGGGACGGAAATCTGCTCGATTGTCTTGAAGACCCAAATCATACGTCAATAGATTTCACCAATACCACAGGCATCACTCCTGCGATGAACTGGAAGTCTTTGGCCGCCAATCCCAATAATGTGTTTTTTGTGAGCAAGGGAGTAGCCAATAATAATCCAAATGTTATCAGGGATGGCGAGAGCCATGAACTTGTCTTGAGCGAGCATGGAAATTTTTATATCCCTGAAAAATTTACCGCCCAATCAGTATCCTATACCCGCAATTTCGAAGGATACGGATTAATGGTTCTTCCTTTCCAGGCGCAAATTCCCAACGGTGAAATCAAAGTGTACGATTTGCAATATGCATCGGAACAGGTATTTGGAACCCGTATTCAGGATGGCATAATTCCATCGAATACCCCTGTGCTGGTAGTTGGAACAGGAACATTTACATTTACCGGCACAGGAGAAATATCAACCCCGCCCCTTCTTACTGTAAAAAACATGAACGGGGTTTATGTTACAGTAAAAGCACCGGCCAATAGTTATTCGCTCAAAATTGTGGATGGCATTGGTTCCTTCCACCGGGTAACAGCCGGCGCCGAACCTGCGATATTGCCTTTTACGGCCTATCTTGATTTAGGAAATGCTGTAATGGCACAACGACTTCCCATAGAACTCAATGATGTAACCAATATCGACCCTGTAATTATTGAACAGATTAAAACCAACGGCAACAATACAATATTCGACCTTTGGGGCCGCCCGGTTTTATATCCTCAACGAGGTGTCATTTATATCATTGACGGGAAAAAAGTTATTTATCAATCAAACTAAACCAATCTGGTTATGATAAACAGAACCATTTCGCGCAAAATTTTCCTTTTCACATCATTATTAACAGGTTTAATAATGACATCCCTGGCAGCCAATCCGGAAGATGCGACACATAAAATATCGAATCCGGGATTTGAAAATGGCACTTACGAGGTAACAGTAACGGCAAACCCAAGCTATGTGCCCAATGGCTGGACTTACACCTTTGGCAGTGCAGGTACCGAGGTCATTAGGGTGGCATCGGCAACCGATGAAATTTTCAATCAAACAGGTAAGTATTACACCCCGGTTGATGGCGATTACTTTGTTTACCTGCGCGCCAGCTGGAATCAGCCTGTTTTATCACTGAATCAAGCCATTGCTGATCTTGTACCTGGCAACTATAAACTTACCCTGAAAACCAATTCAAGTGCCAATGCTTCAACTGTAGGCACTGTATCGGTAAAGGAAGGATTGTTTGATGCCTACACTGCCAATGCTGTCATAAATACTGAATATGATTTGCCCTGGGAAACCCTTGAACTCCCCTTTAAGATAATCAGGGGCGAAGATGTTGTGCTTACCATCGCTCTGGCCGATATGGGGGCCAACAACGGAACCAACAAAGTGTTTCTGATTGACGATATTCAGCTTGAATTTCTTGGATCAGGATTAAATGCTCTGGTGGCAGAAAAGAATAATTTGCTTGCAATTGCGCTGGCTATAAATCCCGATGATATACCCAACGGTGTTGATGCTGTTTTACTTGCCGCCATTGCAGCAGGGGAAGCAGCATCAGACGAAGCTGAGGCCCAGCTGCAGGATGCCATTGAGACACTCACCAACGCTATGACACTTGTAAGTGAAGCACTGGCACCCTACGCTGCACTTAAAGAAGCCATTGATGCTGCCAACTTATTTGCCAGCGAAACGCCCGATTATAAAGGAAGAGATGAATTTTTGGCCGCCATTGCCCTGGCAGAAGCCATTCGTGATGGTGAAGCTACGCAAACCAATGATTTGGGGCCTGCACTTAGCAATTTGCTTCGTGCAACAGCAGAGTATGAGCTCGCCAATGAGCAGGAAGAAGGAATACCCCTGGTTTACAGGGTTGAGAATACCGGAGTTGGTTTTGGCAAGCCGTTGCTGCCCACATTCAATCAGCTACCTGTGGTGTTGCCATTGACTGATCCTTTTATGTGGTCGGCCACCGATCCGCATAGCTGGACCGATGCTGCTGCTGCCCGTTCAACCAAATTTAGTGATTGGAGTAAACGGCGGTCAGAAATTGCCTGGGAAATACAACACTACGAGATAGGCGAGAAACCTGTGGTAGCCAGAGAAAATGTTACAGCAACCTTTTCGGGTACTCAGCTTACTGTAACAGTTACCAATCCTGCCAATGGCCAAACATTAACCATTACTGCCACCGTGGTGCTCCCAGCGGGTCCGGGCCCTTTCCCGGCTATTATTGGTATGAACTCTGGCACAGGAAGCTTGCCAGCAGCTATTTTTACTACACGCAATGTAGCGCGCATTACATTCTCGCACAACCAGGTTACCACCTACAACAATCACAGGAACAGCGATCCATTTTACCGTCTATATCCGCAGTTTAACGTTGATAACCATGGCCAGTATGCCGCCTGGGCATGGGGTGTGAGCCGTATAATAGACGGACTTGAGATTTGCCAGGAAACATTGCCCATCAACCTGAATCATATAGGTGTAACAGGTTGCTCCTATGCCGGGAAAATGGCATTGTTTGCCGGTGCCTTCGATGAGCGCATAGCCCTGACTATTGCACAGGAATCGGGAGGCGGTGGTGTACCTGCATGGCGTGTATCTGAAACCCTGGGCGATGTAGAAAAGCTTGGAGCTACCGATAGAAACTGGTTTAAAAACGATATGTTTACATTTAGTGGCACCAATACTGCCCGCCTGCCCCACGATCATCATGAACTGGCGGCCATGATTGCACCACGGGCACTATTTCATATCGGAAACCCAAACTATATCTGGCTTGCCGATCAATCGGGTTATGTTTCCATTATGGCAGCGCGCGAAGTATATAAAACTTTTGGCATTGAAGACAGAATTGGGTTCACCATCATGGGTGGCCACAACCACTGTCAGTTGCCAACCGGCATGTATCCTGAAATTGAAGCCTTTGTGGATAAATTTCTCTTAGGCAAGATGGATGTAAATACTGTTCGGATGAGAAGCATCTACGAAAATGTAGACCATCAGCGTTGGATCAATTGGTGGGGAACCAACAAACCCGAGTTCCCGACACCCGCCTCTGGCAGTTACGAATACCATTGGTTCGAAGCAGAGAGATTTGTAACCGAAACACAAGGTTCTGACTTTTTAATGGTAAATTCTGCTCTGGCATCAAATGGAAAGTACATTACCGTTAAACCAGGAACACAGGCAATATCAAGTGCTCCAACCACTGCAGCGGGCTTAATTACCATACCATTCACCATTACAGAACCAGGTGTATATAATATTTTTGCCCGCATAAACTGCGCATCTTTCGATGATGACTCTTTTTGGCTGAGGGTTAATAATGGCTCATTTACAATGCTCAACGGATTGAGCACGAGCGGCGCATGGCTTTGGAACAACTTTTTATCTGCCCATTTTACTGCCGGCCAACATTCCATTACAATTGGATATCGGGAAGATGGTGCTTTCCTGGATAAGATTTGTATTACCAATTACCCTTTTGCTCCGGAAGGAATGGGCGAGCCCGATCCTTTGGTTTCAGTTGCGTTTGAAGGATTATCAAAGGGTGCAGGCTACTCGCTTCATCAAAATTTCCCAAACCCCGCCAATGAAATTACTCGCTTTACGTTCGAAATACCAGCTCAGCAATACGTTTCGTTGAAGGTGTATAACCTTCTGGGGATGGAAATTGCTCAAATAGCCGGTAAGGTATTTGCCCCCGGAAAACATATACTCGAGTTTGATACTCAGGAGTTATCAAGGGGAATTTATATTTATACCCTTACCGCCGGCGATATTTCGCTCAGCAGAAAAATGACTTTAAAATAACCCGCTGGTTCGGATAAATACTGAAGTGATTTGATTATGAATACCAGATTATATAACTCATCCGGTGACTTGTGGAGATTTCACAGGTCGCCGGATGAGTATATTTCAAAACCTGTTTTATTACAACAGGGCCTGCACGTTTTTTTCAATCAAAGCAACGCTGAATTAGCCAAGAATAGTGAATTACCTGCGGAAATGAAGACAGATAACAGTTGTACCAGAATTTAATTCTGAATCACCCAAGATTTTAATTACAATGGAAAAGCCACACCATATCAAAATTTGGATATTGCTGCTGAGTTTTGTCCTGTTGTTTTGGAGTACATCAGCAGCCCAGACTATTGCCATCAACGAAGTAATGGCCTCCAACACAAACAGCATAGCAGATGAAGACGGTGATAATTCGGATTGGATAGAGATTTATAATTACGGCTCCAATCCTATGAGTCTTGCCGGATATGGATTGTCTGACAATAGCAATTTACCTTTTAAGTGGGTTTTTCCTTCGGTAGGCATTCAACCTGGTCAGTTTATTCTGGTTTGGGCGTCAGGAAAAAACCGGACAACACCCGGTAAGCCGCTGCACACCAATTTTAGCATCAGCGCAGCAGGTGAAGAATTAATCCTTACCAAACCAGATGGTACAATCATAGATCAACTGCCACCCACATCTATTCCAACGGGGTATTCCTACGGAAGATTACCCAATGGCACAGGCAACTGGTTTTATTATACCCAGGTTACCCCGGGTGCATCCAATAGCTCAACTACAACCTTTCATCCGCCCGATCCGCCTGTTTTTTCGCATCCCTCCGGATTTTACGCCGATGGGTTCACCCTTACTCTTTCGCACGCTGATAATAATGCCACCATTGTATATACCACCGATGGATCAGAGCCAAAGATTACCAACCTTTCCGGGGTAAGTTACAAGTATAAAAATCAATATCCCCAGAATCCCGGTCAACCAACCGGGCCTTTGCTTACCAATACCTACACATCAGTGGCATATACCCAGCCTGTGTATATTTCAGACCGGAGCCCTGAGCCTAATAAACTTGCCAGCATTTCATCAACATGGCACTACGCACCCGATTATTTGCCAACCAATCCTATAAAAAAAGCAACAGTTGTGAGGGCTGCCGCAATAGTGAATGGGGTAAGCAGCCGTGTTATTACAAATACCTACTTTGTGTCTGAAGCATCAGCATTTGCAGGTGATTTACCCATTGCATCCATAGCTGTTAACGAAGACGATCTGTTCGATTATAATAAAGGAATTTATGTGGCAGGTATAGACTTCGACAACTGGCGCAAGAACAATCCCAACGGGATTACCAACGGTCACGTGCAGGCGAATTATCGCCGACGGGGAATAGAAACCGAAAAACCTGCATCCTTTCAGTACTTTGTTAATGAAAAGGAGGTAATCAACCAAAACATCGGGCTCAGACTCCATGGCAGTTTTTCGCGACACGTGCAGAATAAAACCTTCAGGTTATACGCCCGCTCTGAATATGATGCCAAAAATTCCTTTGACTACCCCTTTTTCGGATCGGGCAATTCGGGAAGCTTTAAGCGTCTGTTGCTTCGAAACTCTGGAAATGATGCCGGCAACTACTGGATTGGTGGTGCCTTTCAATGGACCTACTCTCCGGCTGTTTATTTCAGGGATGCATTTATCCATAAAATGGTTTCTCACCTTGGATTTGACATAATGGATTATATGCCCGTTATAACATACGTGAATGGTGAGTACTGGGGATTGCTAAACCTGCGTGAGCGCTACGACCAGCATTATCTTGAGCGGAAATATGGAATTGCCGAAGCAGAACTTGATTACCTTACCGGAAATGCATCGGCCAAAATTGGCATCAATGCACATTACCTGATGACCCGGAACTTTATTGAAAATAACAACCTGGCAATTACAGATAACTACAACCATGTAAAAACCCTTATCGACACCGATAATTTCATGAATTACCATATTGCCCAGATCTATGCACGAAATACTGACTGGCCAGGTAATAACATAGATTATTTCAGGAAGCGGACCGACCAGTTTACCCCCGACGCACCTTATGGACAGGATGGACGCTGGCGCTGGATGATGTTTGACACCGACCACGGCTTTGGATGGAGTGGCGCCAACAGCTTTACCCATAACACCCTTCAGGGAGCGAGCACAGGTACCGGATGGTCCACAATTATTCTATCGAAACTGCTTGAAAATACTTCCTTCCGAAACGACTTTATAAACCGCTATGCTGATCTTTTAAATTCTGCTTTTTTGCCCGAAAGACTCGTTGGCATGATCAACGAAATGGCCGGCAGAATTGCCGATGAGATCCCCCTGCACCGCGAAAGGTGGAATACCCTGCACAACTGGGAAGCACATGTTGAACACATGTGCGAGTTTGCTGAAAAAAGACCGGAAAATGCCCGCAACCACATCAGAAGCAGATTTAACATCAGCAGCAATCTTACAGCTACATTAGATGTTTCCAATTCTGAACATGGTTACATTAAAATCAACACTATTGAGATCGCCGAAAATACACCGGGCATTTCTGTCAATCCATGGCCCTGGACGGGAATCTATTTTCGTAGCATCCCATTAAAAATAGCCGCAATCCCTAAACCCGGGTACCAGTTCAGCCACTGGTCGGGTGCAAGCAACAGCAATGAAGCGGCACTGATCATCAACCCAACAGGAAACTTTTCGCTAAAGGCCAACTTTATCCCCATACCTGAAAGTGAGTATGAACTTCTTTATTTCTGGTTAATGGACAACCATCTTGAAAATGACACCCCTTTACAAACCATCCAATCAACTTTTTCAGCCAATGGCAGTCCTGCAACCATAAGTTTTCATTCTTCTATGGGAGCCGGTTATCCCTTTGAATCGGGGCATCCAGACTGGCGGAAGGGTTCGATGGAGAGACGAAATGCACCTACTCCGGTTAATTATTATCCCAAAGCCAATAACAATCTTGCCTATGGCAATTTTGAGATGAGAGGCATACAATTGAAACAACCATTTTTGAGCAATGGATTTGAAAATACGCTGATCATTGATTTTAGCACAGAAAATTACCGGAACATCATGCTCAGCTTTGCTGCAAAGGACGAAGGTGCTGCCAACAGCCTGGTAATTGATTATTTTAATAAGGATTCACAGCAATGGATGCAAACCGGAATAGTTGTTTCTGATGCTGTGCTAACAGGTAATTACAAGCAATTTGATGTGAATCTAAGCCAGATGACACTTGCCGACAATAATCCAGATTTTAAATTACGCATTCGTTTTGCGGGAACCGATATGACAAAAGATGATGGCAACAGAGTTACTTTTAACAACATCGCAATAAGGGGCACTCAGTTCATTTTCAACAATATCAATCCCGAATTGGATGAGAAGCCCGGCTTTATTTCAGCTTATCCCAATCCATTTCATAGTCTGATCAGTATTCAGATCGATCAAGCTTTTACCGGTTCAGAATTTAAGCTTTATAATCTGAATGGGCAATTGATTCATAGCGGGATACTCAAAGATGAAATTTCATTACTTGATCTGGCGCACATAGGGCCTGGTGTTTATGTTTTAAAAGTTTTTGACGGAAATGCCAATGTGCAATTTATAAAGCTGGTTAAACAACAGCTGTAAGATTTTAAGTGCAGTAGCAGGTTCGTGAAGATGCATACATGAAATAAAAAAAATGGTCGATCACCTGATGTTGACAAAAAAGATTTAAAAGAAAAGTTCTCAATACAATTCAAAATTTTAACATAATGAGGTTATTACTTGTAATTGTAATTTTAACAGGCATATTGGTGCCAGTGAAAGCTCAGAATGTCATGAATTCAAAGTATGTTTCCGAAGAGAATGGCAGAAATTATTTTGCTTTAAGCACAACACGTGGATCCGCCACACTGGTGGTCAGCTCTGCCGATTTTCCCGGTGTTATAAGGGCTTTCAACGATTTACAGCAAGATATTTTCAGGGTAACGGGCAGAAAACCTGATCTGGTTCCGGATAACCTAACTGCCGCCAGAAATGTTGTTATAGTAGGCACTATAGGGAAAAGCCCCCTGATCGACGACCTGGTAAAACATCGAATTATTAATCCTGATGAGTTAACCGGCAAGTGGGAAAAATACATCATTAAAACGGTTAGAAACCCCATGCCGGGGGTAGAAACCGCCCTGATTATTGCAGGTAGCGACAAGCGGGGAACCATTTTCGGAATCTATGACCTTTCAGAGCAGATTGGGGTTTCACCATGGCATTACTGGGCCGATGTTCCTGTTAAAACAAAGAACAATATTTATATCAAACCCGGAACCTACACCATAGGGGAGCCGGCTGTGAAGTACAGGGGGATATTCATAAACGATGAAGCCCCGGCACTTAGAAACTGGGCCACAGAGACCTTCGGAGATCTCAACCATAAGTTTTATGAGAAAGTATTTGAGCTTTTGCTAAGAAATAAAGCCAACTACCTGTGGCCCGCCATGTGGATCCCATCCATGTTTTATGTGGATGACCCATTGAATCCGAAGGTGGCCGATGAGTATGGTATCGTAATTTCCACCACCCATCATGAGCCCATGATGCGAGCCCATAACGAGTGGCAACATGTAAATGGAGGTGAATGGAACTACAGAACTAACAAAGAAGAACTGCAGCAATTCTGGAAGGGAGGCGTTGAACGCATCGGAAACTTTGAAAGTTTTATAACCGTGGGTATGCGTGGCGATGGAGATGAAGCCATGACTGAGGAAACTGCCATAGACTTTTTGCAGGAAATTATTACTGACCAGCGGAAGATCATTGCCGATGTTACCGGAAAGCCTGCTGAAAAGACCCCGCAGTTATGGGCTATTTACAAGGAAGTACAGGACTACTGGCTCAAGGGAATGCGTGTGGATGATGATATTATGGTTCTTTTATGTGATGATAACTGGGGAAATGTGGGCATTTTGCCCCGCAAGGAATACCTGGGCCGTAAAGGGGGATTTGGTATGTATTACCATTTCGATTATGTTGGTGCACCGGTATCTTACCGCTGGCAAAACGTAACCCAGATTGAGCGTACCTGGGAACAGATGAAACTTACTTATGACTATGGGGTACGAGAGCTTTGGCTGGTGAATGTGGGCGACATAAAACCCATGGAGTTCCCCATCAGCTTTTTCCTCGATTATGCCTGGAATCCCGATGCCATACAGGCCAGCGATCTGCCGGGGTACTATGTGCGATGGGCAAAACGCCTGTTTGGTGACCTGCACACTGATGAAATTGCCGAACTGCTGGCCCTTTACACAAAATACAATTCCCGGCGAACCCACGAAATGTTAAAGCCAGACACCTACAGTATTGAAAACTACCGCGAAGCAGACAGGATCATAGATGAGTTCAGGCAACTGCTCGAAAGAAGCACCAGGGTCTATAACCAGCTTCCTGAAAGGTATAAATCTGCTTTTTATCAGTTGGTGCATTCACCCATCGAAATGAGTTGCAACATTAATGAAATGTATGTGGCAGCGGGAAAAAACAGGCTGTTTGGCTTGCAGGGCCGTGCATCGGCAAACTATTATGCCGAAAAGACAAAAGAGTTATTCTTTAAAGATGAAGAGCTTACCCGCCAGTATCACGAAGAGCTTGAAGGTGGGAAATGGAACCATATGATGTCGCAAACCAAAATAGGTTATACCAGCTGGAATCATCCGCGCGCCAATATGATGCCCGCAGTATCTTACATTCAAACGCGAAATGTTCCCACACTTGGTTTTATGGTTGAGCATGGGCTCAATCCGGCGTGGGGTGGCCACAGTGTGGAAGGGCATCCCCTTTTCAGCCCCGCATTCAGCTATTATGACCCCTACAACCTGCAGGAATACTACGTGGAAGTATTCAATATGGGTGAAGGGATCCTGAACTACACCATTGAAGCCAAAAACGATTGGATACTTCTGTCAAAAACCGAAGGAAGTATCAGGTACGATGAAAGAGTTTATGTGAGTATCGACTGGACAAAATCACCCAAAGGGAGAGCTTCAGGACAGATAGTGGTTAAAGGTGCCGGAAAAGAATATACCGTCAGGGTGCCCATCAGAAATGATCTCCCCGAAGTGGCAGGTTTTGTTGAAAACAACGGGGTTGTATCCATTGATGCTTCAAATTTCAGTCGTAAAATCAACTCAAAAGATATTTACTGGACAGTTGTGCCCAATCTTGGCCGCACTCATTCATCCCTAATTGCTGAGCCGGTAAATGTTCCCCGGCAAAAGTTTACAAAGGACTCTCCACGGTTAGAGTATGAGTTTACTCTGTTTGATGCAGGTGAACTCACCGTAGAAGTCTTCGTTTCACCCACTCAGGATTTCAAAAGACAGGATGGTTTGCACTTTGCCGTTTCCATTAATAATGAAGAGCCTCAGATCATTAATATAAACGAAGGTGAAGATGTACCAGATTATAAGTATGCAAACTGGTGGATGCAGTCGGTGGGTGACCGCATTAAGATAAGAACATCCAAACACAAGGTTAACGAGCCTGGCGCTCATACCCTTAAGATATGGATGATGGATGCAGGAATTGTTTTCCAGAAATTTGTGATTGATGCCGGTGGCAAAAGGGCAACTTACCTTGGGCCACCCGAGAGTAAGCATGCAAGTAGAATTAACAATCGGTAAATTAAAATGGCTGTAAGCCAGCTAAATGAATGGACAAATATTCAATATGCTGATTTACCCGAAAAAGAAAATACATCGATCTCTAAGTATTATTTGCAAATCACTATTGTCCGATAAAAAAATAGAGAAAGAAGGTAATTAAACCTCCCTTCC
>JBBISA010000030.1:0-50981 GCA_037441525.1 Bacteroidota bacterium | reverse complement strand
ATCATATAGGATTGGGGGATGGTGGTAAGGAATAACCCGGGGTGATCGCGCAGGCCATTGAGCGGTTCAAGCACAATTACCAGGTTGCTTGGCCCTGCAATATCGCAAAGCATGCGCATGGTGTCAATTACATTAGCCGTTTGGTAATCCCAGTGTAGCCGTTCATCGAAGCGCCCGGGAACCATAAGGGCCTGATTGGCACCGGTACGTTTTTGAAGCTCAACAGCTGCTTTTACGCGGTTTTTCAACATCTCCTTCTTTTCGGGATCATTGACAACCATTGATGTATTGCCAAAGTCGGCGTATAGAACGTAGGGCCCGAAATCCATGCCTTGTTTTGCAAGTTCGTTCATTATTTTATCCTGCAAAGCTGCATCTTTCCCCATAAAACCATTATCGAAAATAGCCCGGAAGCCCTGATCGGACATAAATTTAATTTCGTCAATGGGGTCATTGCCTGCATGTTCGCGAAAGGTACCCAACCCGGGTGCATATTTTAGATTGAATTTTGCCCTGTTGGATCTCCTGCGCGACTCAGTATCTAGGGTTGATGCTGATAATACTCCGGGAACGGCTGCCATGACAGCGCCACCAATTGATGCATTGCGGATAAATTCTCTTCGTTTCATTTTTGTTTTTATTTTGAATTATGATACTCATTAAACGGGTATAAAGATATTGAATTGGTTCAATATCGCCAATTGATAATGATGCATTTAACCGTCAGACTTTTTGTAAGGTGTTTTATTCTTCGCTTGTCAGAATTTCATCGAGAATAACAATGCTGTCCGCAACACATTTCTCACAAACCCTCTCTCTTAGGTTGTTCTCATTAAAGAATTCCTTTCCCGTTAATGAATTTATGTCGCACCGGAGCAAAGAGCGGCAATATGTAGTAAGATGTTTCTCTTCAAATTTTTCACAGAATCCCCTAATCATTAGGTTACTCTGTTCCTTAAGTTCTGAATTGTCAGAAACTTTTTGGGCATTAAAAATTCCAATAACCATAAAAGCTCCTGTAACGGCACCGCAAGTATCCTGCAATCTTCCCATTCCACCACCAAACCCTGCCGTTGCGTGCAAAGCCTGCTCTCTGTTAAATTTCAAATCATGGGCGAATACTGAGACAACTGATTGTGCGCAGTTTAGCCCGCATCTGAATAATTCAAGCGCATTTTCAGTCTTTAACTTTGTTTTTTCTGCCTGAGATAGAATTGGTTCAGTGGGAGTCTTCAGAGTTATAGTGTCCATGGGTGGTAATTTATTTAGTGATGGTTGTTGTGATGATTCAACAGTTTTTTATTTTGATGTTTTTGATGATACTGAAAATGAACGAACTGGGTTACATAAAATGTTGCTATTATGGATAAAATATTATGAGCATGGGTGTTTTAATTATTGAAGATATATTGGTAAAGGTTTTATGGTAGATTAGTTATTAACACTCAGGAATAAGCTATCTTTATGGTCATAATCCCGAAATTGGCTCACCCGGGGCGCGAACCAGCCAAGTGCAAAATTCCAAACCGTTTCAACCGATTTATGCCTGATATCAACAACCAATTTTGCTGAACCATTGCAGAGGGAACCTAAAGGGCGTTGTATTATTTTAATTTATAATCAGGATGACTTCAATATCGTTTATACAAGACCACCAGATGGTCTTTAAAAAAGTGCTACACCAGCGTGTTAAGGAGCACTTTGCTGCAATAGGCCTTTCTAAGGCACACAACAGGGAAATGGTTTTTAAAACTGTTGTTATGATGTCATTGTATATATTACCCTACCTTGCTATCGTATTTTTTGCCCTGCCATTGTGGATGGTTTTTCTTCTTTATGTTATAATGGGCGTGGGAATTGCAGGTATAGGAATGTCGGTGATGCATGATGGTAATCATGCAGCTTATTCGCTCAATCAGCGGGTAAATGCCCTGATGGGACTAACCATGAACATGATGGGGGCCGATGCCTATAACTGGAAAATAAAGCACAACAAGCTTCATCATGTTTTTACCAATATTTATGGCAAGGATGAAGATATAGACAGCCGTGCTATATTGAGGTTTGCTTATGCATCGCCACTGAAAAGTTATCACCGGTATCAGTACATTTATGCCTGGTTTCTTTATTCTCTTATGACCCTTTCCATGGTTGTTATGGATATTCCCAAGCGTTTCAAATACCGCAAAAAAGGGATCACCAATATTTCCCCAGAAGCGTTTCGCAAGTCGCTGGCTTTGCTAATTGTATCCAAATTGATTTATTTCGGAATAATCATTGTTGTGCCGGTAGTTTTTACTTCTTTATTGTGGTGGCAGGTTTTACTGGGTTTTTTATTGATGCATCTTGTTGCAGGCTCCATCCTGGCCATTATTTTCCAGTTGGCACATGTGGTAGAGGGGCCCTGCCAGGCTCTTCCTGGAGATGATGGTAAAATTCAGGATACGCTTCTTATACATCAGTTAAAAGCATCATGCGATTTTGCACGGAATAACAAAATCTTATCTTGGTATGTCGGGGGATTGAACTTTCAAACCGAGCACCATCTTTTCCCACGTATCTGTCATGTGCATTATCCTGCCCTTTCAAAAATAGTTGAATCAACTGCCCGTGAATATAATGTTCCATACTATATTTTTGATACTTTTTGCGATGCCCTTCAATCGCATATCAAAACATTGAAGAACCTCGGAAAAATTAAGTATTAAAGCATATATCCGTTATTAAAAAAAGCAGTTTTACATTCATTAAAAAAGCATAGCCATGTACAACAAAGTTATTGTCGATGTAAAGCCCCTTGGTTTTATGTGGCCAACGGACAATCCCTTTATTTTTTGTGTTCATCATAAGGATGACTATCCAAAGGGCAATGATGAAATGGGCCCCGCAGCTTCTCTGGCAGGGCGTTATATAGGTCAGGATTTTACCATAAAGGATGGATGGCGCATGTATCATGGTGAGCGCATTCCAGGATTTCCGGCACACCCCCACCGTGGTTTCGAAACCGTAACCATAGTTTTGGATGGGTTTGTTGATCACAGCGACAGTCATGGAGCTGCCGGACGATATGGCATGGGTGATGTTCAATGGATGACAGCCGGGGCAGGTTTGCAGCACTGTGAAATGTTTCCGCTGGTAAAAAGAGATGCACGCAACCCTGTGGAACTTTTTCAGATTTGGCTAAACCTGTCTAAACGCAACAAATTTGCTGATCCGCACTTTAAGATGCTATGGGGTGAAACTATCCCCGAACTCGTTATTGCTGATGAAAACGGAAAAAAAACAACAGTACGTATTTATGCCGGCAACCTAAATGGCAACACAGCCCCTGCTCCGGCACCTGCCTCCTGGGCCGCAGAACCTGAAAACGGCGTCAACATCTGGACCATAAAAATGGAACCAGGTGCCCGGTTTACATTACCGCCAGCATCCATCGAAAAAAACAGGATGCTTTACTACTATCAGGGCGGCAATATTGCTATTGCGGGAATTAATATTAATCCGGGCAATGCTGTTGAAATGCTTGCCGATCAGGCTGCTATAATTGAGTGTGCAGAAAAGGAAGCCTTGTTTTTATTCATGGAAGCCATGCCTATCAACGAACCCATTGTTCAGCATGGCCCCTTTGTTATGAACACAACCGAAGAAATAAACCAGGCTTTTGCCGATTACCGCCGCACACAGTTTGGCGGATGGCCATGGCAACGCTATGATCATGTTCATCCCCGCGAACAGGGACGTTTTGCCAGATACAAAGATGGAAGAGAAGAAAGTCCCGGTTCTAATCATTAGGCAACTTTCCCGGAAATCAATTACAATTTTAGGCTACTTCTTTTTTAAAGGAGCTCTTACGGTAATTGTCGTTCCGGTTGTGGTGACCCTTTTTGCGAAAACCATTCTTTGCAGGAGTGTTTTTTTCTTGAGAATTATCAGGGCTTTTCTCACTATTCCTGTTCCTGCCACCACGTTGTTGTTGGGGCAATTTCTTTTCAATAGTGTGGATCACCAAGGGGTATCCATGGTCAGAAATTTCAGTTACCTTTTTACCGATTAACTTCTGAATATCCTTCAGGTATTCTTTTTCTTCAATGTCGCAAAGGGCAATGGCTTTACCGGCTGCACCGGCACGCCCTGTCCGGCCTATGCGGTGCACATAAGATTCGGCAATATTGGGTAGTTCAAAATTGATAACATGGGTAAGATCATCAATGTCAATACCTCGGGCAGCAATGTCGGTAGCCACCATTACCCTGATTTCTGATGCCTTAAAGGCAGCCAGTGCCGCCTGCCTGGCGTTTTGCGATTTATTGCCATGAATAGCAAGCGCCCTGATCTTTGATTTGGTGAGTTCGCGGGCAACCTTGTCGGCACCATGCTTGGTGCGGGTAAAGATCAGGGCTCTTTCAATGCCCTGGCTTTCGAGTATTTCTTTAAGAAGCGGCATTTTATTCTTCTTGTCAACAAAATACACAACCTGGTCAATCATTTCAACGGTTGTAGCGGGGGGTGTAACTTCAACCTTTACCGGGTGGCGCAAAATGGTATCAGCCAGTTCAACT
This sequence comes from Bacteroidota bacterium, assembly GCA_037441525.1. Classification (GTDB taxonomy): domain Bacteria; phylum Bacteroidota; class Bacteroidia; order Bacteroidales; family UBA7960; genus SKVR01. The sequence continues at coordinate 46,422 of JBBISA010000030.1, read as the reverse complement.
ATATCGGCAGGCATGGTGGCCGAAAAGAAAAGAGACTGACGGCGCACGGGAAGGTGAGCAATGATCTTTTTAACATCTTTCAGAAACCCCATATCGAGCATCCGATCGGCTTCGTCAAGAACAAAATACTCTATATTCTTAAGGTTTACATAGCCCTGTTGCATTAGGTCGAGCAGGCGACCAGGGGTTGCAACCAAAATATCAAGTCCTGATTTGAGCGACTCAACCTGGCTATGCTGATTAACGCCTCCAAAAATTACCTTGTATTTCAACCGGGTATTCCGGCCATAGCTTTCTAAACTCTCACCAATTTGGATGGCGAGTTCGCGGGTAGGGGTGAGCACCAAACACTTTATCACCCTTTTGCCAGCCGGATTGCCGGCAGCGCTCTGGTGCATGAGTTGAATGATGGGGATGGCAAATGCTGCAGTTTTTCCGGTACCGGTCTGGGCACAACCCAATACATCTTTCCCTTTTAAAATATGGGGAATGGCGCTTGCCTGAACAGGAGTAGGGGTGGTGTATCCTTCGGTATTTAATGCCTTAAGGATGGGTTCAATTAAATTTAAATCGTTGAATGTCATTAGGATATTCTAATAAATGTTGACCGGCATAAGATTTTTGAATTTTCCAGCTCACCGGTCGTTTTAAGTGAAGGAAAATACCTTATGAAAAAGATTCCTGGTCAATAATGAATTGTCATGCCACAGTCCTTTCCTAATCATTGGGACGGGAAGCACAGTTTGGTTAGTTGGTTCGCTTGAAAGGGCAAAGGGGTAACCGGCGGCGGGATGAGCAATTTTTATAGGTAATTGTCATTAAGACAATGTATAGATTCTTTAACAATGATGCAAAGGTAGTAAAATAAACCAATAGAGCATTATATAAAAAATGAATGGCCGGTCATTTGCCGGCCATTCGGTTTTTTTCATTAGCGCGCTATCAGTAATTTGCGCCTGAAATACTCCTTCTGATTTTTGAAGTGAATGAAATAGATGCCTGCACCCAGGCGAGATGTATCAATCTCAGTAGTTTCGTCAACAAGTAACTGATGTTGGATTATTTTACCATTGATGTCGATAATGCTTAAATCAAAATTTCTTTCAACATTACCTGCAAACCTTATGAATAGTTTGTCATTGACAGGATTTGGGTAAATTGCCGGTGCCAGAAGGTTTGCCTCAAGCTTATCAGTATTTACGCCACCACATTGTGTCCCCACAGTATAGGTAATATACCTTGTAACCGCCAATCCACCTGCAAAAGCAAATTTACAGGCCACTTCAATCACTGCACCTGCTTCAAGTCCACCGCGGGTGATGGAGAATTTTTTGTTCCCAACGCTGGTCATGCTTTGCTCTGAAAATGGAGTTCTGTTCCAAAGGTAAGCTATTACACCCGACCTGTTATCGAGCAGCTCAAAGGTGATGGTTACCGTATTGCCAACGGTTTCGAATGTGTAGATATACCCGGTTGTAAACGAGCCTTCGAGAGCTTGGGTTAAAGTACCTGAACAGGTAAATACCGGAACAACCATTACTCTGACAGTTTGCGATGTGCTTTCACCACTATCATTATCGATTGCCTTGGCAGTTATAGAATAATTGCCTGCCAAAGGAGTCCATTTTAAGCTGTAAGGGGCGGTTTCATCTGATCCAATAAAAACATCATCATAGTAGAAATCAACCCTTACCACATTTCCATCGAAATCGCCGGCAATGGCTGATAGTGTAATTTCGGTACCTGCCCTGAAGGTTGAATTATTGGCCGGTGCATTTAGCGATACCATGGGAAGGATGTTTTCTGTGGCAGAAACAATAATAAATATTTCGGCCTGATCGCTTCGCTGATCGGTGTTTGTTACCATTAGTCTTACACGGTAAACTCCTTCGACAAGATTACTAACCGAAGGGGAAGCCTCACCAGGGTCAGAAAATTCAATAACTGAAGGGCCATAAACCTGTGTCCATAAAAACGACAGAGGCTGACCTGTGCTTTCGGTGCTTGCTGAGCCATTGAGCGTTGCAGTGGTTTCGGGCAACACAACCTTAACATGATTACCCGCATTTGCGGCAGGGTAGCTGACGGGAATAGCGCCAGTGCGGATAAATGTCATTTTGCCAAGATTGAATTCGCCATTATTGAAACGAACACGCAGCTTACGTTCTCCGGCAGTGAGCGGAATTCCGGTAACTGTTCTGGTTGCCCAGGTGCTCCAGTTGGTAGTTGATGTGGAAGGCACAGTTATAGGGTCTGTAAGAGTTTTTCCGTCAATTTGAAGGTAGAATGGGCCACCACCCGCCGGATTACCCGATGCATACCTGAATGCCATGGAGTATGTTCCTGTTTGAGTAACATTTACGGTGAATTCAAGCCATTCGCCTCCGGCAATCCAACCAACTGTAGCTCCTTCGGTTGAAGAGTAGCTGGCATCAACAAATTCGTCAGGTCTGTAGCCTCCGGCATTGCTGTTCGACATGTCGAAATAGGTAACATTTTGTCCGTTTCCGCCTTCGAAAACATCATAATTTCCTGGTTCAATGGTTCCAGGAATGGGCCAGGCAACACCACCCAACGGGAGATTGTTGCCGGCTACCACCTGCACTATATTTGAAATATTGAACTGGTTGCCGTCAAAAATTCTCGCATAAATGTTATGGCGCCCTGGGGCCAGTCCGGTGGCATTCCACCTAAATGGTGCTTCGGCAACAGTTCCTATTACTGTGGTGCCATTTACAAATTCAACTTTCGTGGGTGTGCCTTCAGTTATTTCAAGATTCAGCTGAACACTGCCAAATGCATAGGCCCTGTTAAAAGTGGAAGTGAGAGTGCCCGAAATGGCAATATCCTTACTGGTTTTAAGTTTGCCTGGAGGCACTTCAAACTCAAATCCTGTTGAAAAACGAATAGTCAGGGGTTCGTGTGAGTAATTATGTGCTACATAAATGGTTTTGTTGGTTTTGGTGAAAGCAGCTGCTATGGGGTAATTGGCAGTAATTGTGGCATCAACACGACCCAATGAATTCATGGCATGAAGCCAATAGTAGGTTTGTGCATCGGAAATTCCGAATTTTAGCGATCGTTCGGGGTAGGAGTTGTACATGGCAATTGCTCCGGGGGGATCGATAAATGCATTGTATTTCCACATTACATCGTGCCAAAGATTTGAGTTGGCTTGATTGCTGGAAATGCCTGTGTTGGCTTTTATTTCGTTCCAGAGTTTTGTAACATACGCATGGTTGTGGCCAAGGTATAAAGAACCGCCGTGTATGGGATAAAGCTCAATGCCGTAAGATGCTGCAATATCACTGGTCCAGAAGGTTCCGTTATCATAGCTGTTTCCCCACACCCGCGAAACAAGACTGAATTGTTGTTCGGGTCTGAAATTGCGCTTGTACATATCGAACCAGTATTCTTCAATGGCAGTTTGTTCGGTGGTATAAAGATAAATACCCAGATCACGGATGGCTTTGTTGCCGGTGATTGTGCCCCAATGGATCAATGACGAGTTGAATTGCATACTTTCGGATGTTGATTCCTGGTCATTTCCCTGCGGAAAGGAGGCAAACCCATTGGCCCAGCAGTGTCCTGCATAAGGACTGAAGTTTCTCAGGTAAGGAAACATGGTATCGTCGCGGTACATCGATGCGGCATCGCGCACCAGCAGGTTCACCATTTCGCCCCACTGAGCCGCCCAACCGGGTTCGAACTGTTCAATGAATGAAGCAGCATGGATAAAATATCCCCAATGAAAATGATGGTCGTTGAGGTTGCTGTCCTGCCCATGACCTGCCGGATAGCCTATCATTGCCGTCCAGGTTGCGTTATAATAAAACAGGAAAGCCCGCTCTCCCTGGGTAGCTGTAAGCCAGTTCTGCAATCTGTCTTTTATGGTTTTAATAATTGCATTACGGGCGTCTATATTTCCCATTTCGTGCGCTATGCGGGCGGTTTGAATAAGCCGGTTCATTAATTGACCTTCATTGTACGAATCGGTCCACACATCGAGTTGATTGTCTTTTATCAAATTTATTTTTTCTGAAAGCAATGCTGGCGAAAATCCTTCGGAGTATTGGTTGATGTAGGGAAGAGTGGGTAAAATTCCGGAAAAAGTGTTTTCTACGGCAAAAGTGTTTCCCTCCATGGTTTTAATCTGACCCCTTACTGATGCATAGCTGTATTTGTCAGGAACCGGCGAATCAGTTGCCAGATTGGCCCATTGGTGTGGTAACAGGCCGATAAGCATTTGGTCTTTGACGCCCTCCTTTACTTCGGTAATCACTTCGAATTCGGTTCTCAGAACGGACGAAGACTCCTTGTATTCCCATGATGCTAATGTATTTACCGGGAAAACGTAGGCGTACTTTTTGTATTCATTGGCCACTGCTGTTACATTGGCAGCAGTGAGGGGAATAAATGCCATAGACCAGTAATCTTTTCCATTAAGGTTAGATGTGTATATGTTCCCTGTTTTTGTCCAGGTGCTGCCCACCGGGGCAAAAATGGCAAAATCGGCACCGTTTATGGCGTTGGTGATTACTATCATTTCGTTAATAACTTCAACCGTACCCGATGCAATTGTAACCTGGGCTATATCGGTTGATTTTTTTGTAAAATACAGGAATGGCATTGCAATACCGGCAGTGGTTTTAAAATTGCGGTTGCCATCATTCCAATCCATAGTAATGGTCCAGTCTGAAAAATCTGAAATAGTGGTTCGGGTTGCTGATAATCCCTGCACACCAACCACGATAGGTACCAGGTCTCCGATAACCCCCCAAGGTATATAGCTAACAACCAGTCCGTTGTTTACACTTTTAAGGGTATAGGGGTAGGTAAAAAGATTTGATGCGTGGTTTTCTTTGATGAGGGTTGACCACCAGTCGTTGGTGGGAACCGGTTTACCCAACGCATTGCCGGAAAGCTGTGGTGTACCTGTTGGAAAGGAGTTTCTGCCAGCCTGGTCGGTGCCGGGAAATGTTTTTGTATAACTTCCGGCTCCGACATTAACAACCTGGGCCAGGGATGGGTGAATACTAAAAACAAAAATAAAAAAGATGCCAGCAAGGGCAAATTTAAGGGGTAAATGTTGTTGCATAGGATTATTTTTAGGTAGGGCTAATGATATCAGATTCATAATTGAATAAATGTACTCTTAATTACCCCATAATCCTAATAATAAAATGGTAATGCCCTTTTTATTTGGTTCGGAGCATGCATCCAACAAAACCAATGGAACGACAATAATTATGGAAATAACCTGGCCATAAGTGCTTTAAAATCATCAGTTTTAACAGGTTTTGTAAGATAGTCGTCCATTCCCTGTGCCATGTATTTTTCTCTGTCGCCTTCAAATGCGTTGGCGCTCAAACCGATGATAGGTGGCAGGTCAGCAAATCTCTTTTTCAAATATTGGGTTGCGGTAATTCCATCCATTTCCGGCATTTGAATATCCATCAGAATTAGATCGAATTTGCCGGGATTGTATATTTCCAAGGCTTCTCTACCGTTATTGGCCAGGGTAACTGTATGTCCTAAGGAGGATAGCAAGATATTCACCACAGCTTGGTTAATTTTCTTGTCTTCAGCATAAAGAATTTTTAGTTTAAGGCTTTCATTTCTTGGTGTTTGAGTTGATGTTTTTTTAGCTAAATGTTCTTCTGTCACCATTTTTGCTGCAAAGGTAAACCAAAAAGTGCTTCCTTTCTTATATTCGCTTACCACACCAATTTCTCCGCCATGAAGGGTTACGAGTTCCTTACAAATAGTTAGTCCTAATCCGGTTCCTTCCTTATATCGTTTGTCGTTATCATCTATCTGGCCAAAGGGGGTAAACAGATTTTCTTTTAACCCATCGGGGATTCCTATACCGGTATCTTTAACATCAACTTTGATTATAATAGTGCCGTCGGTTTCATTGCATGAAATCTGTTTTACATTGATAACAACCGACCCTTTTTCAGTGAATTTCAAAGCATTGGAAACCAGGTTGTTTATAATTTGCGACAACCGGCTCCAGTCACCGATAATAGTTTGAGGTATCTTTTCATCGATATGTGAACAGAATTTTACCCCCGGACGGGCAATGTTCTGGTAAAGTATTTCAGCTCCGTTAATAAGTGATTTAAATTCAAAGGGTGAAGGTTTCAGTATTACCTTTCCTGCTTCAATTTTCGAATAATCCAGTACCTGGTTGATGATTTCCTTCAGATTTTCGCCCGAAAGCTTTAGGGTGTTTATGTACTCCTGCTGTATTTTGGAAAGTTGAGTTTTTTCCAATATCTCTAACATGCCCAGAACCCCTGTAAGTGGAGTTCTGATTTCGTGGCTCATGTTGGCCAGGAAGTTTTGTTTGAATTTTACCGATTCACGTGCTACCTCAACCTGTTTTTTGTATAACTCTTTCTGTTGGTTTTGAGTGCGGTCTTCTGCAATACAAATACCGCCCTCGGGTGTTCCATCCCGGCTTATATCCGGGGCAAAAAAGAACCTAACTGGGGTTGTTTTGTTCGCTGTAATGCTTTGATAATCTCCTTCGAAATAAGGATTTTGGCCATCCAGCACATCGATTACACACTGACGAAAACGCTCATCCGGATGTGTTAACAGGTTTACGCCCAATATTTTTTCCTTTGATGATCCGATTATTTCTACCCACGTATGATTACAATCATTAATTATCCCGTTTTTATCGAATTTCAAAATGCCCAATGGAGATTTTTCAAAAATGATCCTGAATTTTTCCTCGCTCTGTCTTATTGCTTCTTCGGCAAGTTTTTGTTCTGTAATATTTCTTCCAAAGCAGGATACTCCAATAATTTTGCCTTCCGATATAATGGGATGCATATTTACCTGCACAAAAACACGACCTGTGGCAGTTGGCAGGTTGTCTTCAAAGGTCATGTTTTTTCCCTCAAGAATGTAATCAAAACGGCTTTTCCATAAGGGTCTAAGAATTTCTGGAAGTGAATCCAGAGCATTTACGCCAGGGTTGAGCAATACACCAAAATTGGAAAAATATTCATCCTGAAATACTTTGTTTGTATAGATAATGTTGTAGTTAGTATCTATTGCCCATATTTTTTCAGTGGTATTTTCCAAAACAGATGTCAGCTTTGCGTTTATTATTTCAGCTGTTTCTCTTGCTTTAATGATCTCTTTTTCTGCTCTCTTTCTCTCATCAATATTGCGAACCACCGCCAGAACCCTCTCCTTACCATCAATGAAAGCTTTTTTTAGTGATACTTCTGAGTGAAAGATTTCACGATTCTTTTTTCTTGAAATCCATTCAAATACCTGTGGTCCTTCTATTACAGCTTTCTTTATTAAGTCTTTGAGAGTGCCGGGCAATGAGATAATTCCAATGGCTGAAATATCTTCCACTTTCAGGTCTTTTATCTCACTGCGGCTTTTATATCCATAAAGGTTCAAAACAGCATTGTTGAAATCAATAATCTTCCCATCGGTGGCATCATGTATAAATATTGCTTCGTTGGTTGAATTGAAAATTTCACGGTAATTGCGCTCCTGCTGCTCCAGTTGTGTGTTTCGGTCATCAAGCCCCGAGATAAGATTTGTGAAAGTTTCAATAAATCTGTAAATGATGTAAAACATAATTAATGCAACCAAGCCCATGTGGATGGCATTTACAACCCAAGAATACATTCTCAGTACGGTTTTCTCCGGGGCATAGGTTTCTGGTATCAGAAGATAACCTTTGGTATGCAAGTACCCGATTACAATGTAAAGAGTAATAGAAACAAGGAAAAAAAATACACCCTTACGGAAGGAGAAAAAAAGTATGGTAAATATGGGAATAAGTACGAGGTAAATCTTTGCTGATGCCAGCAAGCCATAAACCAATACATCGCTTATTGACAAGAATAAAAGCAAAAAAATTATAATCCAGGCTTTAATGGTTATGAGTATTTTTTTTCTTTTTGCGGTGGCAATCCATATTGCCAGGATTGTTGCCGTTTCGAAAATCTGAGAAGGATTAAAGCCGGTTGAAAAAAATCGTATTGTTGCAGTTGAGAAATAAACAAGTGTGCCAAAAATCGTGGCAACTACCAAAGTGGTATTGGCGATTTCCTCCCTTAATTTCTGTGTGGGGATTAGGATGTTTGTTCTTTCCATATTTCCGGGTTGTGTAAATGTAAAAACCCGGGATTAAAGATAGTGTGGCTTGGTTAATTATTGTGTAAACACCTGAAAAAAGCTACTATTACTTCGTTGATTGTTAATAACTTTTTAACTGTTACTTTCTGTTGTAGATCACCCTTTCTACAATCTCCTGTTTTTTTTGTCGCGAAACGGGTATTTTTTGATTACCTACATTCAGTTCGTTACCTTCCACTGCCCTTATCTGGTTTATATTTACTATAAAGCTTTTGTGGCATCGAATAAACCTTTCGCCTGGCAATGATTCTTCCATCGCAATCATGGTCATCATAGTTATTATTCTCTGCGTTTCGGTATAGATTACAACGTAATTTTCCATAGCTTCTACAAATATTATCTCATTGAAAATCACTCTTTCATACTTGTTGTCGGCTTTCACAAAAAAGTAATCAGGCGACTTGGCAGGTACGGATGTTTTCTCTTTTCTGAGCAAATAAAGGTCGCGTGCTTTGTTTACTGCTTTCAGAAACCGATCGAAGGGATAGGGTTTTACAAGATAGTCAACCACATCGAGTTCGAAGCCTTGCAAGGCATAGTTTGGGTAGGCAGTAGTGAAAATAACCATGGGCGGGTGGTAGAGCGACTTTAAGAAATCGATACCTGTGAGGCGCGGCATCTGAATGTCGAGAAACATCAGATCGGGTGGGTGCAGGTTGATGGCGTTATTGGCTTCCACAGCATTTTCGCACAGAGCACAGATTTCAATAAAATCAACATCTTTTACATAGCTTTCGAGCCCGCTGCGTGCTATGGGTTCATCTTCAACGATGATGGCTTTAATTTTGACGGTCATTTTATTTTGAGTGTTAAAATTACTTCAAAACTATCTGTAAGGTCATTTATTTGAAGCTTATGGGCGTTAGGATATAACAAAAGAAGACGTCGACGAATGTTTTTCAGCCCGATGCCTCCCGGCAGATGGATATAGCGATTTGGTTCAGCATCCTTTGTGTTGAAGAATCGGGCATTGAGTCTTTCCCCTTCCATTTGAAGAGTAATTAGAATAGTAGTTTTCCCTGATGCATCGGGCATAGCATGCTTGAAACAGTTTTCCAGAAAAGGCATTAACATAAGAGGAGCAATTCTGAAGCACTTTACTTCAGGGCTTACTTCAAACCCGAACTGCTGTTTTTCACCCCGACGCATACGCTCAAGCTCAATATAATTTTTCAGGTAGTTTATTTCTTCATCAATGGAGATTTTTTCTTTTCCAAAATCGTAAAGTTGTGCCCTTAAAAGATCACTTAGTTTAATGAGCGTTTCAGATGCTTTGTCAGGATCTTGATTGATAAGCACATAAACGCTGTTGATGGTATTGAACAGAAAATGTGGATTCACTTGTGCTTTGAGGTATTGTAACTCAGCTTCAAGGCGCTCCCTCTCTTTTTTTTCTTCAATCTTCTGGTTTCGCAGATAGTCTAGAAAAGCTTTTATGCTGATTAGCAATGCTGTAATAAAAATATTCGAAAATGCCAGTGTCAACATAAACTGAAGCTTCTCGGCATTGATCATTGCCCCGATATACCGGCCAACAATAAATGAAAGGGTTATATACATTAATGCTGTGGTAACCACTAATTGCGCAAGCAATACAATTATAAAAGCTTTAATTTTTTTCCTTTTCAGTAATCGTGGGATGGACACATATTGTATTGTGTAATACATCGATCCATGTGAAAGGGTAAAAATTAGGGTAACCATCAACAAGTCGCTCAGTTGTGAATAAAAACCTTTGTAAACCTGCACCCAACCCACATAATATATGAGCCAGAATAGCAGATGGTGGATTTTATATTTCTGTAACAGATTGATAATGTTTTTCATTCGTATTTGATTTAGTTTGAATAGGCCGCATAGTTTGTCCCTTCATTACAGGAGAACTTCATGATTGCTATTCTAGCTTCGCTAAGCTTATAAACTCGGCACATTAATGTGAGTCCCGCTAAAAAGGGATTTTCGTTTGATGACGCCAAAAGTACATTAAATACATTCCCCTTGAATTACTCATTGACCAAAGGTAATATTTGGCTGGTCAACAGTTTCAAAATAAGGATAATCTGCGAGTCAGTGATATCAGAAGATGTTTTTGATGGTGATCTCATAAGATATTTGCAGTGTATCAGTGTTTTGGTGCCAAATGTCAACAAGATTTTTTCTCCTGGTTTACAGTTTTTTTCTTTGCTGAAGAATTAATTATAGAACTTTTACATAAAGTACAAACCTTAGAAAATTAAGTATTATGATAAAACAAGTTTTAGTATTCGGAATCTCATTAATATTGGGCCTTACTTTTGCCAGTAGAGGCAATAGAATCATTTCGACCGAGGTAAGAGGAAGTGGTCAACCTGCTATTCTAATACACGGGATGGCATGTTCGGCCCAGGTATGGGACGATGTAGCCAGCTATTACAGCAACAGGTACGAATTACATTTGGTAACCATTGCAGGTTTTGGAAACAATAATACCATTGAATCGCAACACATTTTGCGGGCAGTTCGCGACGAATTGATTGATTACGTGGTATCCAGAAGCCTTAATAAACCCATATTGATTGGTCACAGCATGGGAGGGTTTTTGTCGCTCTGGGCAGCTGTTACCCGTCCCGAATTATTCGGAAAAATCGTAAGTGTGGATGGAGTACCCTATTTCCCTACCTTAGTAATGCCCGGTATTACACCGGAAACCGCTGCACCCCTTTTAGAAATGATGCAGCAGAATATGACTGGTCAGGATTATGAAACCGCCAGAGCCACTCAGGAAATGATGATAGCTTCCATGATAGGCAATGAAGCCAAAAGGCCAATGGTTGTTGACATGGCTATGAAAAGTAACGGTGCAGTGATAGCTAAAGCCATGGGTGAAATGTACACTACTGATATCCGATCGTTGATGGCATATTTAGAGTCACCAGTATTGGTTTTGGGGTCATGGTATGGTTATCGCGATTTTGGTACTACAATGGAATCGGCAAAGGCTGGTTTTAAAGCCCAATTTGAAAACAATAGCGATTTGGTAAAGGTTAAAATGGCAGAAACGGCTTTGCATTTTATTTTTTATGATGAGCCTGAGTGGTTTTTTAAGGCGGTGGATACGTTTCTTGGAGATGCTGATATTAAATAAATTCAATTTTAGTTTTTCAGGGCCCAAATTTAATTAGCAGGCGATAGGTTTTATCGCCTGTTTCGATTCTTAATCGTTATGATTGAATATGTTAGGTTCTTTTGCTGTTGAGATTTAAATCGAATGTTCTTATGCGTTTATTGACGAAAAATAACCATTTGGTTGCTGACTCGCCAGTAAATTACATTTTTCGGATATCTTAGATAAGATTAAAATACCATTCGTTTATAAACATCTTGTTTTTGGTGATGTTACATCACTAAAATACTTGAGAATGCGTAGAATTATTTTAATCACAATCCTTGCAGCTATAACACTGCTGGGTGTTTTTACTGCCTGCATCACGTTTCGCGAATCATCGGCATATATGCTGGAGCGGTTTCCTGATGCACGAATGGAATATGTTCAACATGAAGGTAGAAACCTCCGGTATATGACCATTCACCGCAACGATTCATTTCCCACATTGCTGTTTCTTCATGGGTCGCCCAGCAGTATGAGTGTTTATAATGTTTATTACAATGATTCAACCCTGGCAACCTGGGCAAACATTATTGCTGTTGACAGGCCCGGGTATGGATTTTCCGATTTGGGTCGCTCAGAAAGATCGGTGCGCAGACAGGCTGAAAAAATATGGAAAATACTGGAAAAGGAAGGGTATCCGTCACCATTGTATATTGTAGGATCATCTTATGGTGGCACTGTGGCGGCCAAAATGGCCATGCTCAACCCCGAAAAGGTTGACGGTATGGTGTTGGTTTCCGCATCATTGGCCCCCGGAAAAGAAAAAATCTACGACATAAGCTATCTGATCCGTCTTGCCCCTTTCCGATGGCTGGTACCCAGGATGATACGGGTTGCCAACGATGAAAAACTGGCCCATTACGATGCCCTTGCCGAAATGTTGCCCTATTGGGAAAGGATCATCTCTCCGGTGGTGATGATACAGGGAACTGAAGACCGGTTAATCTATCCTGAAAATGTTGATTTTGCCCGCGACAGGCTCGTAAACGCCCGCCTTGTCGAATACCACATGATGAAGGGTGAAGGACATTTCCTGCAGATAAAATACAAAGACTTTATTGGTGACAGATTAAAGCGCCTGGTTGAAATCTCTCTGGGTCAGGAAAGTTTCCTGTACTGATTTTAATTAATAAGCTATATTCTGGTTGTTAAAACATTCAGCCCTTATACAATCCTGGCCACTTCAAAATGCATCCCATCAAAACGTGAAAAATGGCCTCCCCAATAGAACCCATTCCCTTGGGCAATTTCTACCAGGGGGCGCACCGATCCCTTTTCGCCAGCCTTAGGCGGAATAACTCCAAGCCCGTTAAACTGGGCATTTATATCGAAGGCAATACCGTAACTATGTGAGCTGAGGTTGCTTTCCGAACCCCTGATCATCCGTGGGTTGTATCCTCCATCATAACTTAGTATCAGGTTGGTAAGTCCGGCATTTTCCCATTGGGCGAACAATTGCCTAAATTGTTGGGCTACTTTTTTATGTACCCTCATGCTGCCTGATTTCCAGGGGGGTAGGTTTTTGAACAGAGGGGTATCGATGGTTTCAATATTTTCCTTTTCCCATGCAGCATCAACAATGATCTCCCTGCCTGGGTTGGGTTCAGGCTTCCATTTCCATGAAAAATCACCAAAGCGGTTTCGGTATTCACTCTGCGAGAAGGACTTAAATTCAGGCTTTGGTGGCCAGTGAATCCCTTCATGGTTTCCATCAACGGGGTTCTTAACTATTTCAAAACCCATACTTCCAGCTTTGCTCAGGGTGAAAGTGCCTGCTACTCCGTCAGGATTCATCCCGTTCTTTAGCTGAAATTTCCGGGTTGCTTCAACGGTTTTAGTACCAAATTTGCCGTCGGCTATAACTTCTGTAAACCCTTGTCCTACAAGAAAGAATTGCCATTTCTTTACGTCGGGGCCTTCAAGGCCTTCTTTTAATGCTCTTATCATAAATCAGCTCTTTGTGTTTCTTTACTTATTGCCCGGGTATAAATTGAGTTGCCTTGTAATTGTCATTTCTTTTGTTCCCGGATTATATACCTTAATCAGTGCCAGTTGTAGCTATTTTAAATTCAATTTGATGAAGCTTATTAAAGTTATTGATATTTTTTGGATAATTAAAGCATAATAATTCGTTTATTGTTTCAGAATTTCGGACTAATAGTCTGTTTATTTATATCTTGTCTGCTAAGAGTAAATAATTTAAATCGAAAATATTGTGGTTTTGCTTGGGTTCTGTTAAACCCAGATTTGTCTTTAGCCGTTTTTTCTAATGACTGTCATTAAAAATTTAAAGTTTTAAGTTATTGATTATGTGACTTCTATTTTGACAAATCGCCAAAGAAAAACTAAATATTTGTAATCAGAAATGCTTACAAATTAAGTTTTTCTAAAGCGGGGTTAATCCCGGCTAAGTCATTAGTTCATTGCATTCCTAATGACCAATCCGGGTTAAAGGTGCGACCTCTTTTGGGCCTGATAATATAAGGACAAATGTTGATGATAAATTAGTAGCCTGGTACAATGTTTATCGATATGGTGTTCGTGCCCCGTTTAAGCTGTTTAAGCCAAGGAATGGACCCCCGGAGCCAGGAAGGAATAAAAACCCTGCAGATCTACAGGCAGAAATATGAAGCAGAACTATCGCTCCTTTCAAGGGTAGAGAACACCAGAGGCACTTACACCGATTCCCGGGCAGTGGCCGGCGAAACCTACATTTACATGGTAACGGCAGAAATGAACGATGGCCGGGTGGTGAGGGTGAATGATGGGGTGGTGGCTTACTTTCGCTAAATTTAAACATCCTTTTTGTTTTACTCCCTGGCTTCTCTATCTTTGCCTTGTAGCTATTAATTTTTCCTGATTGAAATGAAAACAGCAATTATTGGAACCGGTGGAGTAGGGGGTTACTTTGGCGGAAAGATGGCGCATGCAGGGCTCGATGTTACTTTTCTGGCCCGTGGCGCCCATGCCGAAGCTTTGACAACCAAAGGATTAACAGTATATAGTTTGAATGGCGACTTTCATGTGGATAAAGTAAAGGTATCTGAGACCATTGCCGGTATCGGGTCGGCCGATTTAATCCTGGTATGCGTGAAAGCCTGGCAGATAAAGGATATCAGGGATGAGCTAAGAGGGATTCTTTGCAAAGATTCTGTTGTAATTCCATTGCAGAATGGTATTCTGGCCTTTGATGAGCTCTCAGAAGCCATCCCTCCAAAGAATATAGTTTCGGGGCTATGTCGAATCATCAGCAAAATTGAGGCACCGGGTGTAATCAGTCATTTCGGGGTTAGTCCCATCATTATTTTTGGGGAGAGGGATAAATCAATCACTCCCAGGTTGCATAAGATTAAGGAGCTATTCGACCGGGCTGGTTTCAACAGCCAGATATCGCCCGATATGGATGCCGAATTATGGAAGAAATTCATTGCCATTTGTGTAAGTGGGTTAATTGCAGTAACTAACACCACCTATGGCCAGTTGCGCGAGATACCAGAAACCCGGCAAATGATGATCGACCTGCTCAACGAAATCTATGCCCTATCTCAGGCTATGAACATCAACATCGAACCCACTTTTGTTGACAAAACCGTTTCCTTCATCGATTCATTCCCATACGATTCCACATCATCACTTACCCGCGATGTGTGGGAAAAGAAACCATCCGAAATTCATTATCAGAACGGCACCGTGGTAAAACTGGGCGAAAAATACGGCATTCCCACGTCGGTAAACCGGTTTGTGTTTAATTGCATTTTGCCGGGGGAGATAAGGGCAAGACAGGAGTAGTGATCTGATTTAAGTCAAATGGTGCCGATTTCAGGCAAATTGGGTTTCATTTTGCAATTCCTTTAGGAAATTTGGACAAAAATCATATCCGTTTTCCCGCGCAATTCCACCACTCTGGTCAATGGTGACTTTGCGGAAATTATTTTAACCCAAAAGTTCAGATGTAAAGCCCTTGCCTAAAAAGGGTTTTACATTTTTTGTTTTTTGTTCGCCATCATTGAATTAAATCCAGATGTCAAAGTTTTCCAATACTTTAATTTCAATTACTGGTTCATGATGTTTATTTTAGTGGTTCAATTTTATAAAGGGGTTCTGGTATTTTTGCTTTTTCCCAGTTCTAAAGCAAATCTTCTTTGTGTTCTGATGCCCATTGAAGAACCATTGCATGAGCTTTCATCCTACCTCAGCCCCCGCAAAAAATTCTGATCTCGCATGGCTGCTTCTATTTGGTTTACGATCAGCTCTTTCAGGGGTGTCTCAATCATAATTAGGTCGGTTTCTGTAAATGTCTTCTCTTTTTTTTCGTTTCGTGGAAAACTGCGATCTCTTTTGTAGATGGGTCCGGGAATAAGGGTTAAGGGGCGTCCGCTCTCGAAGAATAAAAACTCAAGCTGTATGTAAACATTGTTGAGTAACCGGGTTTGCCCGTTGTAAATCCCATATCCCATCAGGTTTGTATTGCTCCAGTGTATGCCATCGGTAAAATTGGTGGAATTCCTGATCACCAGTATTGCATCCACTTTATACTTCTCTTTTAACTCATTAAACCAGCTCTCCCTGAAATCTCTGAAGGCAGGTGCCCGAAGTTCAATGCGGTTCTTTTCATACATCAGGAAATTTTCGAAATCGATGGTGCAGAAGTCCCATTTGGGGAAGGATTGCTTGAGCAAAACCAATGCTGTATCGGTGGCAAAAAACTGATAATTTGTGGTTGCCGGGTATTTGTGCACGAAATTGCCGGCGGCAGAGCTACCTGTAAAATGGTGGGTTATACTGTCTTCAATTATTACCATAACCCCCACATGAGTAGTGTTTTGCGAAAGGAGCGATGCATGCAGAAAAAGTGCGAGAAGTGCAGATAAAATGTATTTCATAGCAATGGTGGAAAATAGTTTTGTACAAAACTATTAATATAAACGGAAATTGACCCTGAATCTTCAACCATTAAGAATCAACATGGCAATTTTACTCAGCTTTTAAAGCGATTGCCTTAAACAAGAAATTATCTTGAAATTTACATATATTTGACGTCCCGATTACCAGGCATCTTAGATGCTTTGTTGAAACCCGGTTGAATACACTATATGTAAAGATATGTTATCAAAATGGATTAGAAAAATACTGGGAGGATTGAGTCTTACATCCGCTTTGTTTGTTTTTCAGGCTTGTTATGGCACACCCCAGGATTTTGCCCTTGATGCGCTGCTCGAGGGGCATGTGAAATCATCGGAAACAGGCCACCCAATTAAGGGAATAAGGGTGATGGTTGACAGGACAAAGCAATTTCAGTTAACGGATGAAAACGGACAGTTTTCGTTTTATACCTCCCTTTTCGAAAATGAAAAGATAAGGTTCGAGGATGTTGACGGAACGGAGAACGCCAGTTTTTTCAGTAAAGATACCCTGGTGAGAGATATGGGTACCGACAAACTTACTTTAAATGTTAATTTAGAAAAAAGATAAATGTTTTCGAGATACAGAAAGTTTTTATTCCGCCAATTCAGAGAAGCCGAAACCAGACTTCATGAGCTGAACTACCTTTTTTGGGAGTGTACCACTCGATGCAATCTCGATTGTTTGCATTGTGGCAGCGATTGTTCTAAGAACGGCTCCAAGCCTGATATGCCTGCCCCTGATTTTCTTAAAGCCCTCGATACCATAAAAAATCCAGCTAAAGATTTTATGGTTGTATTAACGGGTGGAGAGCCTCTGTTGCGCAATGATCTGGAAGAAATCGGGAGGCAGATACGCAAACGCGGTATGCGATGGTCGTTGGTAACCAATGGGCATTTGTATACCCCTGCAAGGCACAACTCTTTGCTGAATGCCGGGTTGGGAGCCCTTACCATCAGCCTCGATGGTTTTGAAGCTTCTCATAACTGGCTTAGAAATAACCAGAACAGTTTCAAAACTGTTGATAATGCGTTAAGCATTGCCGCCTCTTCTCCACGACTCAACTTCGATGTGGTTACGTGTGTAAACCGCCGCAATATAAACGAACTATCGCCTATGTTGCACTACCTGTATACCAAGGGGGTAAAAGCCTGGAGACTATTTACTGTGATTCCGGTGGGCAGGGCGGTAAACAATCCTGATTTGAAATTAAATGAAGATGAATTTGGGCATCTGATGGAGTTTATTGCTGAGCACCGCGCTGTTAGTTCGGTCGATGTGAAGTTTAGCTGTGAAGGTTATGTGGGACATTATGAAACTTCAGTGAGGGGGAGCCGCTTTTTCTGCCGTGCCGGTATCAATATTGGTTCAATTCTGGCTGATGGCTCAATTTCGGCATGCCCGAACAACGATCATTCCTTTGCCCAGGGAAATATTTACAAGGATAACTTTTTTGATGTATGGCAAAACCGTTTCGAACCTTACCGCCGCCGTGAGTGGACCAAAAAAGGGGCATGTGCCCATTGCAGCCATTATACCGACTGTCTGGGCAGTGGCGCTCATAACTGGCATGGGACGAAAGAAACGCCCCTGGTTTGCCATCATGAAAGGCTTAAGACATATACTAAAAAAAAGTAGAAGACCTTTCTTTTACAGCAATGGCAGTTTTACTTCAAAACAGGTGTCAGTAACATTTACTTCTATATTCGCCCCAGATAGCAACGAATAGCGGTTCCTGATATTTTCAAGGCCAATCCCGCTCGATGGAGATTTTTCCTTCTTTACCTGCAGATTGTTGCTAACGCAGATCATGCTTGCATCGCAGTCGCTTACCATAACACTTAGCGGATGGTCGGAAGAAATAATATTGTGTTTAATGGCATTTTCGATAAGCATCTGCACAGCCAAAGGCGGAACGTTTTTTTTAAGGCTTTCGGCCGATAGTCTTACTTCCAGCTTCAGGTTTTCACTAAAGCGTTCCTTTTGTAAGCCGCAAAAAGTTTCTATAATGCACTTTTCATGTTCCAGCGAAATCATTTCAAGGTCCTTCAGGCTCAGAATACTTCGAAGGAAGTCGGATGTTTTTTCTACAAACCCTACTGCTTTTTTCGGATCTTCTTCGATGAGTGTGGTAAGGGTGTTTAATGTATTGAATAGAAAGTGCGGATTAACCTGGGTTTTTAAGGTTTCGTACTGTGAAAGGACATTCTCTTTTTCGAGCATTTGCGCTTTTACAAGATTTATGTTCCACTGAGTATAAAAAAACCATGCCTCGTGTATGGAAGTGATCAGGTATGTAATTGCCAGTGTAATAGAGATGGAAATGGACGTGTCGATATCTTCACGCATGGTTACAAAACCGGCGTATTTGTAAACCATAAAATTCAGGTAACCAATAATAAGTGTAGAAACTGTTACCAGCAAAAACTCCCAGATGATATGTTTAAAGGGGTATTTTTCCCAGGGGAACTTCTTCCATAGGTATGTAACTATCTTCCTGATAACCAGCCAGATGGTTATGGTAGTCGATAAGCTTAGCACTGCATTACGATAGCCCTCAGTATACAAAAAATCGAAACTGAATTTATGAAATACCAATGGCATTATAATACCCACAAACGGAATCCCGATAATCAACAGCCATTTGTCGTTAAGGTATTTTCTCATTTCCAGTTTATTGAAAGCGTGCAAAGGTATCGATTTAATGAGGAAGCAGGCAGAAATAAGAGTTTAAATAATAGAGTTTTGATAAGTTCAGAGTTTTGCGTTCATCGTTGAAAGTTAGCGATGAGTGTTTTTAAAAGGAGAAGGGATGTTAAGGATTAAAATTGAAATCATAAATAATCAGCGATACATAAGTATCAGCGTTCGGGCAGATAAGGCCTGTCGAATCGATTCTCAAAAGTACCGTTCTTTTTCAGGTTCGAATCCCAGTAAAAATTGGCCATATTTGTTTTCGACCATAGTTTGAAACCCCAAAGCTTCATCTTTGACATGCGCAGGGGGCCACGCAATTTTTTCACAATAACGGGGTCAAAGGTTCCTGTTTTTCCGAAGTGCTCACCCAGTTTCCTAAAGTTGTTCAATAACTTTTGGGTCATCCAGGGGGGCATGAACTGAAGACCTTCAACGGCACCTTTTATTACCGTACCAAGATAATTGCAGCCAGCGCGTGATGCAAATTTATGCAGGTATTTCTCGACTGCCACAGAATGTATGGCCTCCGGAAAGCCTGACTGAACAATAAATCCCAGGTTTTTTGGCCGTCCGTTTACACGAAAAATGATGTCTTCAAAAAACTCCTTCACCACGCCAGGCATACAATCGGTATACAATGGAAAAATAATGATGGCAGTGTCGGCCTGGGCATAGGTTTCAAGGTTGTTATCCCAGCTGCCCGTATCAGCAATATATCCGGTTTTTATGCGCCATTGTGGCGAAATACTGCGAAGTCCCAGAAGGAACTGTTCGGTAAGAATGGTTGAGTTGCTTTTGGTTCGGCGGGGTGAACCGTTAAATATGGCTAAGTTCATTGGCTATTTCTTTTGATGTATGAGTATTTGCAAACCATGTGTGCTTTAGCTGACAATGAAAGTTTATGGCCAATCGCTTGTAGATGATGGTGATAATATCAATATCTTCGGCATCCGTATTGTACTCTTTATCGAGCAAAAGAGCAAAATCAGGATAATTATCATAGCGCTTGCGATGGTGACATTCGCCCATCCGGGGTTCAATATAAGGATGGATTAGGGCAACGAGCCTGTCCTGCATTTTTTTTAACAAACTGCTGGTAAATCCTGCCACAATGGGTGATGCAAACACCAGCAAATCGGCCTGCACCACCGAGCGCATAACCAGCTCTGCATCATCTTTTATTACACACAATCCGGGGGTTTTCCACCAACAGCTCCAGCAACCGGTGCATTGCTTTATGTTCATTTCTGCAAGGTTGAATACCGATAATTCGGTATTATGCTGTTCTATTAAAAGATCAGTAAGTAATTGATTTAGGGCAGGGGAATGGTTATTAGGGCTTCCGTTTACAATTGTCACTTTTTTCATTGGTGAAGGCATTACTGGAGTGTTTTCTATGCATGGCCAAAAACTGAAATCTCAATGGTTGTTTTTGTATTAAAACCTTATTCTCCATTGTGGTATCACCATCATGGGAAGTTGCGGGGTCATCTTCTGGTCGCCGGTGCGCTTGTCGAAGCCCATGGAGTGGATATTCTGTGTGTTGAAAAGGTTAGTGATCTCAATCATCCATTCCTGGGTAACCTTTCCCGTATTAGTCTTAAAACCAATGCTGAAATCGGTGCGGAAATAGTCTTTATGGCGGTTTTCAAAAGCACGGTTGTTGAGCCATTCGCGGTTATAAAGCCGGGTATCGTCATCCCACACGGTGCGGAAAGGAACATATCGTTGTCCACCTGCCCAGGTCGATTTAACGTTGATATCCAATACACTTTTTCTTTTGTTTGATTTTCCTATTTTTATTTCATATCCTGCCAGAATATTGGTAATGAAGTTGTTATTGAAAGCTGTGTTTCGCCAGATGTTGTCAGAACCTTTATACCTGGCATCGAACATGCTTGCCGTAAAAAGGTAATAAAGCCCTTTATGAAGGAAACGTTCCATGGTCAGTTCAATGCCAATGTTGCGCCCCACACCATTGTTTATAAGATAATCTGGGTTATCTACTCCAAAATTGGCTCCTTCGTTCAGCATGGAGTAACTGCTTGATTCGGATGCATTAACCGGCACATTGAACAGCCACTGGCAATAGGTTTCCAATTTCAGGCGGGTGTTCGAATTGAAAATCCAATCATAACCTAGCACAAAATGATTGCTCTTCATCATTCCTAAATTTTTATTGGGAGTTACGTATTTTGTTCCATCAAATGCTTCAGTAAAATAAACTGTTTCACTTAATAATTGACGTGACGCCCGGCTCCGAAGCTAAGTGTATGTTTGGGCAAAAAACGGTAGCTTGCCCCAAAGCGGGGCTCAAGGTTCCATGTATTATTAACAAGGTACTGCTGGTAATGCAGTCCGGTGTTTAATGTGAAATCGTTGCTGATACGGTGTTGCCAGTGCAGGTAGGGTTGAATCAGCCACCCATTTCCCTGGGTATCTCTAATGTTGATGATGCGATTCCAGGTGTAGCTGTAAGCGCTGTCGGCAAGCTGCAGTTGTCTGAGCGAGAAGTTCATCCCTCCCTTAAGGGTGTTGCGGCTGTTAAAACGGTTGTTGATTGAAACTGCCCCTGAAAAACGATTTTCGCGCATATCGCCACCATATATCCTGAAGGGTAAATTGAGCGGTGAAATAAGGCTGTCAACCTTCGTTCTCATATTGCGATGGCTAAGGGCTAGGGTTGTACGAATAAAGGTATTGGATGTAATGCTGTATAAATGGTTCATCCCTATTGCTCCCATATCGGCACCGTTTATCACGTCGAAGCCTTCGCCAGCGTAGTAATCAAGGGCTTCTTCCTTGCGGTTGCTGTCAAGAAAAGCGATTTTGCTTCGCCCTCCAAGTCCGAAAACCGAAAAACTCCCTGCGCGGGTTTGCGGAATATTAACTTTGAAGGAGATATCGTTGTATTTGGGCACGCCAGTGGTGCCGAAGTTCATACCCACCATTTCAAACACTTCCATGGTGCTATAGCGAAAGTTTACAAGATAAGAGCCTTTTGCAGATTTAAAAACCGGGCCTTCGGCACCCAGTTCAAATCCGTTGAACCCAATTTGCCCCATCTGTTCATGGCGGGTATCGTTGCCATTGCGCATGCGCAGGTCGAAAACGCTGGAAGTGGCATTACCATATTCGGCAGGAAATGCTCCGGTGATGAAATCGGAGTTGGCCAGTGTGCCATTGTTGAGTATGCTTACAGGCCCGCCTGTTGAGCCAAATGCCGCCCAATGGTTGGGGCTTGGAATATCTATCCCTTCAAGGCGCCATAAAAGGCCAGCCGGGCTGTTTCCACGCACCACAATATCATTGCGGTCGTCGCTGTTGACTGCTACACCTGCGTAGCTGGCCGCCATACGGGCCACATCGTTGCGCGAACCGGCAAAACGTTCGGTTTCCTCAATGGTAAATCCCCTGGCGCTGACTGCTGTAAGCGGATTTATTGCCTGGGTTTTATTGACAGATGCCTTTACCACAACTTCCTGCCCGGTCATTATAAACTCATCCATGGCAATTTCCAGTACCGTTTCCCGCCCCGATTGGTGGTTTATTCCTGATATATACACTTCCTTGTAACCAATGTATGATACCCTGATGTCTAAACGGCCAACGGGTACATTGTGGATTTCAAAATAACCTGCTGCATCAGTTGAGGTGCCCAGCAGCGGCTCACTACCCGGTAAAACTATATTGGCACCGGGCAGCGATTGCAGCGTCTGGCGATCGGTAACCCGTCCACGGATGGTCTGCGTGATAACCGTTTCCGCCATAAGAGAGCCGATCATCATCGAAAATAAAAGAATGGTTGCAAAGGGTTTCATAGTAGTATTTTTATTAAGGTTTGTTTTAAGATTGCGGCAGCAAAACTAAAACAATGCTCCCTTAGCCCGAAAATTAAGTTGCCGAACGCGAAAAAATGGGTGCTGAACGGGGAGAATTGGAGTGTTTACTACAAAAAAAGAATACTTTTATTAGCATGATTGCGGATATACTTAGTAATACATTCTTACTTAAAATAAGAAGATGTGGAATTTCGAATAACCAGAATAGACTCACACAATTCAGCAAGCTTCGTTTGTTTCCAATGATAATCTTTAAAGTTAACATTAACTGATATGAATCAATGAATTGACTTATTTTTGCTGAAAATATCACGATATATCCGGGTATAACTATAAATCTAAAATCAACATTTATATTAAAGGAAGATTTTTCGATGAGGATACTGCAACTTTTTACTCTGTTTTTTTTCTTGCCATTACAGTTTGCTATCGGCCAATCTTCCTTCTTGTCTTCAAATCCTATCAGTTCTGATTTTTTTCGCCGACTTGAGATCAAATGCGGAAGTACCTCCAGCCAATTTCATTCATCACTGCAGCCCCTTGAGCGCAAAGCAGCAGTAGATTTTTTACTGCAGATCGATTCAGCATCCAATAACCTAAGCCGTACCGATCGCCTGCTGATTTCTTTGTTCCTTCAGGCCAACGGTGAATGGATTACCGGAAAAGCAGACTCTTCCCGCCGTCCCTTATTACGCCATTTCTACAAGGTGCCAACCGATTTTTTCCGTTATCACGATGATGAGTTTTTCCTGGTAGTGAACCCCGTAATTCATTTTGAAGCAGGACGGGAAAGTGGCCGCGAATCCTGGCTCTATCAGAATACCCGTGGTGCCGAAATTAGGGGAATGATTAACCGTAAAGTGGGCTTTTACAGCCTTATTACCGATAATCAGGCACGTTTCCCATTATATGTAAACCGGCAGATCGGTTTTCAGCAGGGCGCCATTCCCGGCGAAGGATGGAATATTCCCTTTGGCGATGGGGGTTACGACTATTTTACTGCCCGGGGCTACATCGCTTTTCAGGCTACCCGGAATATTGGACTTCAGTTTGGGCACGATAAAAACTTTATTGGCTATGGCCACCGGTCGTTATTGCTTTCTGACTATGCCAACAATTACCTGTTTTTGAAAGTAAATACCCGGGTTTGGAAGTTGCATTACCAGAACCTGTTTGCCCGCATGGTTGATTATCCGCAGCGAAGTTTTGGTGGCAGAATGTACGATGCCAAATATATGGTGGCACACACCCTGTCGGCCAATATTACTAAACGGTTACAGATAGGCCTTTTCGAAAATGTGGTATTCGGCCGCACCGATACCCTTTCACGGCGTGGTTTCGATCCGCATTATCTCAATCCCATCATCTTTTACCGGGCCATTGAACACCATATTGGCGATCCCGATAAAGTGGCCCTGGGCTTTATGTGGCGATACATAGCCGGGCGAAGCCTTGCATTTCACGGCCAGGTGTATTTAGATGACTTTTTATTATCGGATGTGCGCAACGATCTCGACAGTTTGTGGGTGCGCCTGGGTTTGAGAAAGGAGCGAAAATACAACCAGTTTGCTTCTTTCCGCAATAAGTTTGGGCTGCAACTGGGGCTGAACTATGTAGATGTGGCTGGTATTGATAATCTCGATCTGTTGCTCGAAGCCAACTGGGTTCGCCCGTTTACCTACAGCCATTACGATACTGCGGGTGCCGGTTTGCCCCCTGCGGCCAGTTATACACACTACGGCCAGGCGCTTGCACATCCGCTGGGGGCCAACTTCAGGGAATATATTGCCATGCTGCAATACCAGCCACATTCCAACTGGCTTTTTAAAACCACCCTTATTTCGGCCAACCAGGGAATGGATGCCGCAGGTGTTAATCTGGGTAGCAATATTTACAGCGATTACACCACCCGCACCCGCGACTACGGGCACACATTTCTGCAGGGCGATTTACGCAATTCCCTTATTATTCAGCCCGAAATATCGTGGCAGTGGCGGCCCGGCATGTGGCTCGATGCCCGTTATATGATACGTAATCAGGAATACCTTCAATCCCCGGAAAACCTAACGTTGTTTATGCTGGGGTTAAGAATTAACGCATCAAGAAGGGATATGTGGTTTTAGGGGGAAGTAACCTGTTTTTACTCCAGATTTGCAATTTGCCGTTTTTTCTAATGACAGCCATTAGAAAAAACGGCTAAAGACAAATTTGGGTTTATTTATTTGATATTTCCGGTTTTCCTGGAATGGAAATAAACGAACGAATTCATGATAGTTGAAAAAAATTTAGATATGATGCTCTTTTTCTTTTCCTTTTGCCTTAATTGATGACAATTAACCAGCAATAAACAGCTTTTCCTTTACCTTTGAACGATTAGTTTTATGTTATGCCCGGTATCTATATTCATATTCCTTTCTGTCGTCAGGCTTGTCACTATTGCAATTTTCATTTTTCAGTTTCGGGAAAACGGATTCCTGAGTTTGTTGAAGCTTTGCTTGCAGAAATAACCTTACAGAAAAATTTTTTTGCCAATTCAGGCGCTGAAAAAACAGTTATAGATACGCTTTACCTTGGCGGTGGTACCCCATCGCTGCTTTCTATTGATCAATTAAACGCCGTTTTTAGCATGCTCAGGAGTTGTTTTACTTTTAAACCTGACGCTGAAATTACCATCGAAGTCAATCCTGATGATCTTGATGTAGAAAAGCTGGATAGACTTGGATTAATGGGTGTAAACCGTCTTAGTATCGGAATACAGAGTTTCCGGGAAGCTGACCTGAGATATATGAACCGGTCGCACAATTCACAACAGGCATTGAACGTGTTGACCGAGGCAGTGAATGTCGGGTTTACAAACATAACAGCCGATCTGATTTATGGTACACCCGGACTCGATGACCTGGTATGGGAAAAAAACATTATGCAACTTATTGATCGGGGTATTCCTCATATTTCAGCCTACAGTCTCACCGTTGAAAAAAAGACCGCACTCGATGTTTTTATCCGCAAAGGAAAGGCTGCACCAGTTGATGAGGAGCAGGCTGCACGCCAGTTCAGTATACTTTGCAATGTAGCGGCCGGCAATGGCTATGATCATTACGAAATATCAAATTTTGGAAAACCAGGCTATCATTCGCGACATAATCTGGGCTACTGGTCGGGCCAACCCTATCTTGGTCTGGGCCCCTCTGCCCATAGCTTTGCAGGCGGTCGCCGCCGCTGGAATCTCTCCAATACCGGTTTGTATATCAACAACATTCTTTCAAGGCAGCAAATCCCTTTCGAAGAAGAGACCCTTACCCTTGTTCAGCAGCTCAATGAGTATATCATGACATCCTTGCGAACCATGTGGGGGCTCGATATGGCAAAGGTTGAAAGGGAGTTTGGGCCTGACTTTTTGGCTTCAATACTAAAGGATGCCACAAAACACCTGGATAACAGATTTTTGGTAAATACCGGTTCGCATCTCAAGGTGTCGCAGAAGGGCCTTTTTTTTGCTGATGGTATTGCCTCCGACCTTTTTCAATAATAAAACCTGACCACCAAAGCGGGGGTCAGGTCTCAAACCAAAAACACTATGAAGAGATTGTAAAGGCGGGTAAAATAAGAACCTAAAACAAGGCAGTTTAAAGGATGGCAATAGGAAGGGTCTCTTCTACTTCGGCTTCAGGTTTGATAAAGGGTACAATGTCTAATTCGAATTTGTTTCTTTCTGCAATTACCTCATGAAATACCTGTTCGGTACTAAAATCGAAGGTTTCTTCAATTTCTTCCACTTTCGATAGGATGTTGATTGAGCAGCAACCATATTGGTTGAAAATCTTAATGGACCTGTAGTTGCCTGCTGCTGAAAGAGTGCTTACAAAAAGGATGATCAGGGTCGCAAAGGTGATGATTCTTGTTTTCATGACACAAAGGGTATTGTAGGTTTTTATTTTTCTTTTTGATTATTTTTTTATTTGCCCATTACCAATCCAACACCGTGCCAGTGGTTGTAATAGATTATTAATAAGATAATTACACAATGCTTGTTTTTTATTTCCGTTCAGTAATATTAAAAAGTGTCCGCCATTGGATGCTGTTTGTACGGAATTGAACACCCATACAAGACATAATAGTTTTTGTAGATTATTATCAGGCTACTGACATGAAAAATCTTTAGGTTTGCGCCGCAAATAAATCATGCGAAGTTGTGATCATTTTCAGAGGTGTAAACATTGAACCCGGAACCCTTAAAAATATTTTCAGGGCCTTTCGCTATCCCAATTACAGGTTGTATTATTATGGGCAAACCATATCGCTTATGGGGGTATGGGTGCAGAATATTGCCATGGGATGGTTGCTTTACAGGCTAACAGGTTCTGCCCTGATGCTGGGTACAGTAGCATTTACCCAGCAAATTCCTTCGTTGTTTATAATGCCTTTCGCCGGTGTTTTGTCCGACCGGTTTAACCGGCGCAAGGTTCTGATGGTTTCGCAGATTGCTGCAATGATGGTTGCATTTGTGCTGGCATTTGTGGTATTAACTGATGTTGTAACCATACCAATGATCATAACCCTGGCTGCCATTCAGGGGGTTATTCTGGCCTTCGATACTCCTTTCAGACACACCTTTGTTCCTGATATGATTACCCGCAAGGAAGACTTGAGTAATGCCATTGCACTAAACTCGTCGCTATACAACCTGGCAAGGTTTATAGGGCCGGTAATGGGGGGCTTTCTTATTGCTATTGTGGGTGAAGGATGGTGCTTCTTTATCAACGGGATTAGTTTTTTGGCTGTGATTGGCTGCCTTTGGGCCATGAAGATTGAAAAACGTGTTACCCGCACAGGGAAAGGGTCCGTTTTGCGCGACCTAAGGGAAGGGATAACCTATGCTCTTGGCGACAAACCCATTCGCTACCTCTTGTTGCTGGTAGGTTTGAGTAGTTTCTTTGGGTTGCCCTTCCAGGCCTTAATGCCTATTTTTGCAGCCGATGTGCTTAAAGGAAGTTCTGAAATGCTTGGTTTTCTCACCGGCTCTCTGGGGTTTGGTGCTCTAACCGGAGCCTTCTTACTGGCATCGCGCAAACACACCTATACCATACCGGTTATCATTTTTCGTACCTCGCTCCTGTTCGCCATTGCACTGGGGGCTTTTGCCCTTTCAACCCAGCCGCTTCTTTCATTTGTGCTTATGGCTGTTACCGGTTTTGGAATGATAGTACATTTCAACAGTACCAATGCAGTTATACAAACCATAGCCGATGAAGACAAGCGTGGCAGGGTGGTGGCCCTTTACAGTCTTTCTTTTATGGGAATTACTCCCCTTGGAAGCCTTGCAGCAGGGTGGGTTTCGGAATTTATTGGAGTACCCTGGACGGTTTTTGCATTTTCCATTATTTGCATTGGTTCGGCTCTTTATTTCGGCAAAAACCTTAAGATAATTTTTAACCGGGTGGTGCGAAAAGCCGGCCGAACTTAAAGGTAATTGAGCCTGAGAAGTGTTTCAGCAATTTTTTCTGATGCCTTTCCCTCTCCGTACAACACCTTGGGGAAGAGGGTTTTCTTTTGTGTAAAGGTACGGAATGAAGCCATGATCTCGTGGGTATCCGAACCTGCCAGCAGGTTGACTCCCTCGCGGGTCAGTTCGGTCCATTCGGTTTCCTGGCGAAGGGTTATACAGGGCTTTTCGAAAAAATAGGCTTCTTTCTGCAATCCTCCCGAATCGGTAAGTACCATGCTGCAATTCTTCAACAGCCAAATCATTTCAAGGTAACCCACCGGTTGCGTAACCATCAATCCATGCAGCAAATGACCAGAACCAGATTTTTCGATAACATTGCGGGTGCGGGGATGCAGAGGGAGAACAACGGTCATTTCGGTTGCTATTTCCTGCAGAGCGGTAAGGATACCAGCCAGATGATCAGGGTTGTCAGTATTTTCAGCCCTGTGCAGGGTAGTAAGGGCAAAACTATTGTTGATATTCAAACCAGGGTCTTTTGCCATGGGGGAATAGAACAAAGCCGCATCGTACATTACATCGCCAGTTTCAAGTATATGGCAATCGAACTTTTCGTACCCTTCATTTTTAAGGTTTTTGACCGCATCGGGAGTAGGGCAGAAGAGCAGTTTGCTGACCCGGTCGGTAAGGATGCGGTTAATTTCCTCGGGCATTTGCATGTTATGTGAACGGAGGCCGGCTTCAACATGGGCAACAGGGATGTTGAGTTTGGCGGCGGCCAGAGCCCCGGCAAGCGTAGAGTTGGTATCGCCATACACCATTAATATATCGGGTTGTTCTTTCTGGAGCATTTCTTCTAATTTTTCCATCATCCGCCCGGTCATCGCGCCGTGTCCCAGGCTGTTTATATCGAGATTCCAGGCTGGTACAGGTATTTGTAACTCATCAAAAAAAATGCGGCTCATATTTTCGTCGAAATGTTGTCCGGTATGCACAATTATCTCTTCAATGTCGCCTGTTGATGCAAAGACTCTGCTAACAGGGGCGGCTTTAATAAATTGTGGTCGGGCGCCAATAACAGTAACTATTTTCATTCGTAAGTTATTTGTATTAAAAGGGTTGGTTGGTTCCTGTATGAGGAGTTCTATCTTTGATCAGGGAGTAAACCCGGTTCACTTGTATCTGTGATTAATCCATCATGCTCGTTTTCTTTTTTAGACTATGTATTTATATATGAACTTGCAAGCTTACTTTTACAAGCTGTCAATTGCTTTTTTCAGGAATCGGGTACTTTTAGTTTTCTTTCATAAGCAGATGCCTGGGCAAATATCATGATTAATAGAATACCATAAGCAACCAGGTCTATGGCAAGATAGGCCAGTAAAAAGGTGTCAATGTCAAGATGGCTGAAAAACGTAAGCGCCATAACAGCGAAGAAATACAAAGCCTGCCAGATGCTGATCGTGCGCAATTTTCCAAGTGCAAAGAAAATGCTGCTTACAGGCGATACAATAAGTTTCATAGCGGCTCCGGCAACAATAATGCGGGCAAAATGGCCCGAAGCTTCATAGTCTGGGCCGGCATAGATGGCAAAAAGTGGTGGCGCCCATAACAAAGTAACAACAACCATGGCTAATCCCAACAGTGTAAGAGAAAAAATCAATTTCTTCAGTTCACCGCTGATAGATTGTCTGAGTTGATTTTTGCTGCTGACTGATTGTAATACAACCTGCGAAATGCTCATGGTAAGAATGCTCGCGGGCAATACCAAAACTTGCCGGGCAAGGTCGAAGTAGGCTGTTGTTTCCTGGGTGTAGAATTTATTGACAAAAATGAGCGGCAGGTGCATGCACAGGGCATTCAGAAAGGCCGGTGTAAGGTTGAAAAGTGGAAATTCTCTGTATTTTAAAATCAAATTCCATTGCCTTTTCCAGGAAAAAAGTCTTACTGTAAATCCATGGTTCTTCATTTGCCACCATCCCGCAATAACGTTGAGTGTATGCCCGGCTACATTTCCCCAAATCAAACCAGATGAGAGTTTGCCGGCAAAACCCAATCCCACCTGCCCGGCACCTTCGGCGAGCCGGCGCGATATTTTATTGGTGGCTATGGCCCGGTATGCCTTATATTTAACCAGGTAATAGTTTATGACCTGATAGGTAGAAAAAAGAAAAACTGCCGGGGGTAAATAGTATAACATAAATGAGTGGCTGGTATCCACATTTAAAAACAGCAGAATGCGCTTACACCATATTTCGATAACCATAAACATCAGAAGGCTAAACAGAAGTGAAATGAAAATTCCTGCAAAAACCATATTAACAGAATCTGACTTTTTTTCGGGCAAAACCACTGCCATTTCGTAACGAAGGGTGGCGGCAACCATTAGAATTCCTGTAACACCAATAAATACTGCATATACACCGAAATCTTCAGCCGGATATATACGCCGCAAAATACTTTGCAACAACACTGGTACCAGCTGGGCTATAAAACTTCCTGCAACCAGAGTTGAAATGTTTCTGAACATATCAGTGGGAGGCAATATCCTGTTAAGCATTGTATCGTTTTGCTGAGTGTGCTGCCTTTATTGAACCTGCAAAATTAATTTTATTATCCAATTGAATGGATGGGTGGCTGCAACAAAAACGGGATCTCAAAAATATCTGAATGATGCCCTGGCAAAGGTTTTGAAGCAGCATCTTTATAACTCATGTTTTTTAATACTTTTGCCCTGCTTTCAGAAACAGAAAATTAAATACCCAATCCGTTTATGATTATTTTTCTTATTGGCTTTATGGGAAGTGGTAAAACAACCCTCGGGAAACAGGTCTCTCGTATTACCGGGCATGAATTTGTGGACATGGATTATATTATAGAGAAAGAGGTCGGTATGACCATTTCACAGATTTTTGAACAGATGGGCGAATCGTGGTTCAGGAATAAGGAAACAGAAGTTTTTTCGAGATTTTCATCTGAAAGTAATCTGGTGGTGGCAACCGGGGGTGGAGCGCCCTGTTTCAATAACAATATGGACCTGATGAACCGGGTAGGCATTACGGTTTACATCAAACCCGATACCGCCACTCTTGCATCCAGGTTGGAAAATGCTCGCTATTTCCGTCCGCTTATTGCCAGTCTAACCCATGACGAATTGCTCAACCATATCAATGAACGGCTCACCGCCCGTGAACCCTATTACAACCAGGCCAAGTGCATTATCAAAGGAAATAACATAAAGCCAGAGCACGTTATCCGCCTTGTTTTTGGCGATATTGGAACAGAATAACCAAAAGGGGGAGTTAATTCCGGATATTCATTTCAGATCCGGCACGCGTAACCATAAATCTGCCTGCCTGGTAAAGTCTTTTCTGGTAATAAACCTCCGAAGTATCATTAATTGTTACCCCCGCAGAACTTGAAGAATGAACAAACTTTCCGTTGCCGAGGTAAATCCCCACATGATTCACCTGGTTGCTTTCGAGCTTAAAGAAAAGTAAGTCTCCTTCCATTAATTCTCTTCGACTTATTTTTTGACTGTTTCGAAGCAGATCGCGCGAACTGCCGCTTAACTGCGCACCATAAGCTTTCCCAAATACCCTTTTAACCAAACCTGAACAATCAATGCCCCTTGCCCCGGCCTTGCTTCGGTGGGGAATTCCTATGAATGAATAAACAGTGTTGAAAAGCGCTGTATCTGATAATTCATTAACAGGCACGCTGTAGGCCCTGTAAAAACTATAGCCTTTAATGGCGGTGGTATCAAAGCCAGGCTCGGGTTTTTCAGGTACCTCATTGGCCGTAAAGGGCATAACAATAAACAACATTATCGGGATGCCCATTATGCCTATAATTGACCTGGTAACGCGCTGATTTTCTGTTTTATTTGAGTTTTTTGTCATAGTTTTTCAATGCTTTTGCCAGTGCTGAAAAGCTATTTATAACGTAAATGAACTAAATAAATTGTATGCAAATTGGGTGTTTTACTGAAGCAATTCATTGGTGTGTTGGCTATTTTTACAGGCATAAAACCCATGAGAAATTTGTTGAACCTTTAATCCTTAGTTAAATGAAAAAGCTGGTAATTATTTCTTTATTGTTTTTGTTTGCAGTAGAAGCAATTGCACAGGTAAGGCCTGCAAATCGAAAGCATTACGAGAAATTTTTCAGAAGTACTACCTATGTGGTAGAAGACCGCGATCCATTCTCTATCTATAATAAACACATGAAAGAGGCCATGGAAAAGCACTGGAAAATAACTCCGTTTCGTATTATAAGCCATGCTGAGTTTGAACGGCTCCGCATCAACGAAGATGCTTCTTTTATGGTGTTTGCCGATATTAAGCAAAAAAATCTCACAGAAGTATACCAGTTTATAAATTTTGTAATGGGCGACAAAAAACGGGATTTTGAATCGATGCCCGACCTGGCCTCGGTACCCCTTTCGTATCGCGATGCCGACGACGATACCTTTATTTATAAAATGGGAGCATTTGTTAAGTTTATGCAGACCCATGCCAAAGATAGGGCAGATACTCCGCGCATGCGGCTTGCCAATGTGATGAATGTGAAGGATAACAGATTGAAAAACATGGAACTTTGGCTGCTCGAAAGTGAACTTTCACCCGAGGTAAATACAATCGAAAAAATTCAGGCCGTATATCCTTACAAAGTTAGAATGGTTTCACCCGATGATATTGCTGCTGCCATTGCCGCCGACAGGCAGGATGTTGCATTTTTGCATAAAATTGGACCACAGGGAGGTACCCGAACCGGCAGGGGAAAATGCTGGAAGTTCATTGTTTCGGCCTATGATGGAAGAGTATTGTTTTCATCTTCACACGATGCCGACCGCCAAAACCCTGACGCATTCCTTAAAGCTGATTTTGCAAGAATGGCTCAACAATAAAGAGACTGTATCAAAACCTCTCCCTTATAATTGAGCGGGCTACTATGCATCTTTACTGCACGATTTTATTCGCTTCTGAAAGCTTAATATTCAGCCATTTTCATGCTTTTTCAACAGCATCAACGATTGATACTTTAATTTAAAATTGGATCTGATGGGAAATTGGCCCAAATGGCGTAGTCGTCTCCCATTTTTTTAATGGTAAGGGCCCATACAGTTTCGGGAGTATTTGCCATTACACATTCCTCTGAAGCTGGCGATACTATCCACGATTTTTCTTCCATCTCGCGGCTAAGCTGGCCGGCTTCCCAACCGGCATAGCCGATAAAAAATCTTATTTGTGATGGGTCAGCGAGTTTTTTCTTTATCAGTTCTATAACTTTTTTAATCTCGCCTCCCCAGTAAACATTGCCAAAAAGATTGAGGCTGCCGGGAATTTTATCTCCCAAAGTGTGAAGGTAAAATAATCTTTCAGGATGAACCGGTCCACCAAGGTATAGCGGAAAATCGATTTCAGGAAATTCCTTTACAACCTCGTTCAATTTCAGGTTGATGGGTTTATTGATGATAAGCCCGAAAGTACCTTCATCGGCACTATGTTCAACCAGCAATACCACACTCTTGCTGAAGTAGAAGTCCCTGAGCGAAGGCTCACTGATGAGAAGCCTGCCTGATGTGGGATTTAATTTGCGGTCCATGGATAAATTAATATTGGGAGGTTTAATAATCGTTTATTAATGATCAGGCAATTTCTTTGATTAATGCCTTATCTTTGTTTTGAAGTTACAACAACAAAAAGTTTTCCATTGTTCACCTCATGAAAGTATTCTATCCCGACAACACCGCTATATTTAAGAAACTCCGGAAAAAGTACCCTGTATTTACTTACGAAAATTATCAATGGGAAATTAACAACGAGGATAATTCCCTTTATATAGCTTTTGATTTTAATATTTCAAGCAAGTATCATTTCAGGCCTCGCTACCACATACCCCTGAAACAATGGTCTTTAGCCGGAATTGAAGAGAGTTTGCTCAATAATATAGTTTTTCATATTGGCCTGGTTGAAATGATTAGTTATTGGAAAGCAACTTGTTCCCCTACAATCGTTATTAAACCCCATAAAATAAATCTCGACCAGCGAAAGTGGTGGCGCGATCTCTTTTTGCATGGTCTTGGAGAGTTTTTCTATGTGAATGGCCTGGAAATAAAAGACAATCCGCCCTTCTCCTTTTCCATTGATTCGGCTGCTAAAAGTATGCCACGCGGTTTTCTTCTTCACAATACTGATGGATTTTTAATCCCCATTGGTGGAGGTAAGGATTCACTGACCAGCTTAATTTTACTGCAACATTATCCAATAAATAAAATCGCGTTCGCTATTAATCCCGGGAAACCCATACTGGATTCAGTGGAAATAGCAGGGCTCGGAAACCAGTTCTTTGAAGTAAAACGTTTTCTCGACCCTTTGTTGCTGGAATTAAACCAAAAAGGATTCCTTAATGGCCATACCCCTTTTTCGGCTCTTTTGGCTTTTGTGAGCGTTTTGGCAGCTATCATAACCGGGCAAAGTAACATTGTGCTTTCCAATGAATCCAGTGCCAACGAATCAACCATCCCTGGTACCCAAATTAACCATCAATACTCAAAATCCTATGAATTTGAAAGCAGTTTTCGTAAGTACCTTTCACAATTTGTTTTATCCGACATTCAGTATTTCAGCCTTCTAAGACCATTAAATGAGCTTCAGATCGCTTCCCTGTTTGCCACAAAGCCCGCTCTTCATGGGGTTTTTCGTTCGTGCAATGTAGGCAGTAAAACCAATATTTGGTGTTGCAATTGCTCCAAATGCTTGTTCACCTTCATTATGCTGGCCCCGTTTCTAAAACCTAACGAATTGATTTCAATTTTTGGAGAAGACCTTTTTGAAAAAGAGTCGCTTATTCCAATCCTTGACCAATTAACAGGCTTCGCACCCGAAAAACCTTTTGAATGTATCGGTACAATCAATGAAGTAAATTCAGCCTTGGGGCATCTGGTCGATTCTATGGGTGCCGAAAACCTGCCAAAGTTGCTTCGATATTATCATCAAAAAACTGCCGGAATCAGATTTTCATCGCTCAATGACCAGCTTAAGTACTGGGATAGTCAGCATAATCTCCAGCCTTATCTGGAAGAGATGCTCAGAACCACTTTAATGGAGATTAACGGGCAGAAACCAAAATAGATATGATTAGAGAATATTTTGAAGAGTTTTTTCAGAATAAAGCAATTTGCCTGCTTGGTTTTGGAAGGGAAGGTAAATCAACCTTGAGAATCCTGCTTAAGTTTTCGCCTTCAAATCAAATTATAATTGCTGACCAAAATCCTGAAACAGATAGTATTGTAAAAAACGAATTCGGACATCAGGCCCATCTTAAAGTTGTAAGTGGAGAAAATTACTATTTAGCCATATTAATGGCTGATATCATTATTAAATCACCAGGAATTTCCTTTAAGTCGTTTCCAGACCTGAAAGTATTGGATGGTAAGACAATAACATCTCAAACCGAATTGTTTCTGCGTTTATTCAGGTCGCAGGTAATCGGTGTTACAGGTACCAAAGGGAAAAGTACAACTGTCACCCTTCTATACCATATTTTCAAAACTGCCGGGAACGACGTTCTGCTTGTGGGAAACATCGGTATTCCCCCTTTTGATATTATTGAGAACATTCGTCCGGAAACAATAATTGTGTTCGAGATGAGCAGCCATCAGCTTGAAAACTCAACCGTTTCGCCTTCCGTAGCTGTATTGCTCAATATTTTCCAGGAACATCTTGATCATTACCCCTCTTATCGCGATTATCAGCTTGCCAAACTAAATATTGGCCGGTGGCAATTGCCTGGCGATTTTTTTATCTATAATTCAGCCAACTCTCTTGTTGATGGCCTTATTACTGAGTTTATGCCGCAAGGCAGCCTAGTTGCACTGAACCATACATCTGATGATGGTAGTTTTGTCCGTTTCGATGGTAATGATCTGATCATTAATACAGCAGGGAAACGACATGTTTTAATGGGATTGGCCAAAAATCGTCAGCTAATGGGCCAGCATAATCTAATCAACATTGCTGCTGCCGGTGTGGGGGCATATATTATGGGTGTTGACCTTGATGTAATTGCTCAGGCAGTTTCTTCTTTTAAAGGGTTGCCCCATCGTCTTGAAAGGGTAGGGATTTGGAATGGTATTACTTTTTGCAACGATTCCATTAGCACCATCCCCGAAGCAACCATAGAAGCGCTAAAAACCATTGGCAATGTGCAAACACTGCTTCTGGGTGGATATGACCGCGGAATTGATTATCATGTGCTTACTTCTTATTTACTCGAAAACCCCATCCAAAACCTGCTGATGATTGGAGCAGCTGGTTCAAGGATGATGGAGTTGTTTTCGGCTGCTGGAGTGCTACATAACACTTCATTATGTGAGCATTACAATGATTTCGATGCGGCAGTCAACAGGGCTGTCGAAGTCACAAAACCCAACTACTCATGCCTTCTTTCGCCTGCGGCAGCCAGTTACGACATGTTTAAGAATTTTGAAGCCAGAGGAGAAAAATTCAGGCAGATAATCCTTTCATTAAAGGATGTATCTGCCTGCTGATCTTAGATTTTTTCGGGTGCTATTTTTTGCGTGAACCGATTTTGGTGGGTTGTGCCTTTTTTACCACACGTGGACGGGTTTTCCCATAAGTGCCACGGAAAATCTTACCTCTTCTGGTTTTCATATCTCCTTTACCCATATAATATTAGTTTAAAGTTCGACAATAGTATTATTGAATACAATCAAAATTATACAAAAACCATTTTTGTAACCAATGTCGGATTGTTAACTTTCCTTAAGCAGGAAGCCGGCCTTTTTTTTCCAGAAGTTCCTTAACCACCTTTGCTGGATTTCGGATGGATTTCAGGGTATAATCGAGCAATAGTTCATCCTGTTCATCCCTGGTAAGCTGCCAGGATATATTGCCTTCTTTTAGCCTGTTGGCAATATTAAATGTGCAGATGGCTGCCGCTACCGAAATATTGTAGCTCTCTGTAAAACCTGCACTGGGAATTCTTACAAAACCATCGGCATTTTCAACAGCAACATTGCTAAGGCCCGATCCTTCATTGCCAAATACAAGAGCAATTTTCTGGTCGAGGGGGAGTTCTTCGAGCAAACAATCGTTGCGGTGAGGGCTGGTGGCGATAATACGATAACCTTTTTTTCGCAGTCTATTAAAGCACTTCAGGGTATTGTCGGTTTTATGGTTGTAACGATAAAGGTTTATCCATTTAGTGGCGCCCACAACAATATCGGGGTTCACTTCGTAAGAGTTTTGATTTTCTATGATGTATAGGTCGAGAATACCTGTAAGCTCGCAGGTACGCAATACGGCTGAAGCATTGTGGGGCTGAAAAATATCTTCAAGCACCACGGTAAGATACCGGGTGCGGTTGGCAACAACATGGGTAAACCGCTCCCACCGTTCAGCGGTGATCATTTCCCTGATGCAGGTCAGCAGGTAACTCCGGGTTGATGGATCGAAGCGGTTCATATACGCCCCTGCGATTTTAGCATCAATGCGATGGTTTTATAAAGGATTCGGCAGGCCACTATTCCGTCAATTGGGCCAGGGCCTGTTTCCACGAGGTCAAAACCAATAATGGTGCGATTGGATGCAACAATGGTTTCGAACAGGTATATTGATTCCCAGTATTGTAAGCCGCCCGGTACAGGGGTACCTGTGGTAAGGCACTGGGATGGATCAAGTCCGTCAATATCAATACTGATATATACGTTTTGGGGTAGTTTTGAAACGATTTCCTCACAGATTGATTTCCAGCTTTCTCCCTCAAACCTTCTGATTTTCAGGTTCCGGGCATAATAAGGGTAAAAGCGCGTCGGATGCTCTTTCATAAACTGTGCTTCCTGATCGCATAGGTCCCGAATACCTACCGGCACGAAACTCGAAATATTTTCAATGGTCGATGCATTATGCATTACCGATGCGTGCGAATGGGTAAAACCCATGAACCGGGGGCGAAGATCAGCATGTGCATCAATCTGCACAATGCCGAATTGGCTATACTTTTCTGCCAGGGCCATCAGCAAGCCAAGAGGAGTACTGTGGTCTCCTCCAAGTAATACCGGAAGTTTGTCCTGATTTAAGTAGTTCATTGCTTTTTCTTTTAATGCCTGGCATAGCAAATCTGAGTGTAGATTTACCTTTTCCACAATCCGGGCCATTTTTCGCGGTAGGGGAGCAGCTGGATTATGTTCAAGCCAGTGAATGTAATCTTCTGTTTTGTTGCGCAGTTTCCTGTTGAGTTTTATCAACTGATCGGGGATAGGTTCCATGGCAATACCAGCCTTCCAGGGGTTAGGCACAGCCTCATCAAACAGATCGATCTGGGGCGATTGGTTTAGAATGTTACCCGGGCCTTCCCAGGTGCCACCGGCACTGGAAACCGTTACATCCCAGGGAACAGGTATTATTACTACGTCCGCTTCATCAAGGGTAAATGGGAGGCCAAATATTGAACCGGTGGTTTCGCCCACCCAGTTGGCATTAAAAGCCTCAATCTTTTCTTCTTTTGTTTTTTTGTGTTCTGACATCATTTGCCTGAGCGATGGTTTAAAAAAAGATGGGTTAAAATTACTTCTTTTGCTGATTCGCGAGCCACAGTTGGTAAGAGGTATTTCTGAAAACAAAAAAACCCCGGAAACTATCCGGGGTTCACTATAAAATTCAGCTGATTATTTTACTACGTCAGCAAGTTCAGCACCAGCTTTGAATTTAACCACTTTTTTGGAGGGAATTGTGATCTCTTTGCCAGTCTGGGGGTTTCTGCCTTTGCGGGCTTCTCTTGAAGAAACAGAGAAAGAACCGAATCCAACCAGAGCAACGCGGTCGCCAGCTTTCAGGGCTTCAGTAGTTGCACCAATAAAAGCATCAAGTGCTTTTTTTGCATCAGCTTTGGTTAAGCCTGAGTGAGATGCCATTGCATCAATTAATTCTGCTTTGTTCATTTTTTCCGTTTTTAATTAGTTTTCGCGTTTGTAAATTAGAGAATGTCCTTTAACACTTGCAAATATAGGCCTTTTCCAATACAAACCAAGCGAATAATAAGAAAAGTAACGATTTTGTTAATAAAATACGCAGGTTTGTTAATAATTAACCCCTGAATCCCTGTTTTTACAATGGTTCTGGAAAGTATCTACCTGTTATAAGTCTTTTTTCAGTGTGTCCGGAAAGGCATATCCACGTAGCAATTCGTCCGTTTTCATTACTTTTTTGCCCGGAACCTGCAGCTTTTTTACATCCACGTACCCATCAGGGGTAGCAATACGGATTATTTTTTTATTATCCGTGAATAATATTCCGGGTTCGAAACTGTGCAGATGTTTAACTGCAATAGCTTCGTGAATTTTGATGATGAAAGGTTCATCCCCATCATGGCCAAACTGTGCAAAAGCTCCGGGAAAAGGGGTGAGCCCTCTTATAAAGTTGATAATGTGGTCAACGGGTTTGTTAAATTCAATCCGGCAATTGTCACGGAAGATTTTTGGTGCAGGATAGAGAAAGGTTCCGGGGGTAATAAGATTTGTCTGGTCAATTGTTTTCAGGTTTCCTGCAACAATACCATCAAGGGTTTCAATTACCAGTTGTGCACCAGCGATCATAATCCGGTCGTGCAATGTTCCGGCAGTATCATCAGGGTAAATCAGGATTTTTTTTTGTGCAATGATTTTGCCTGTATCAATTTCCTGATCAAGAAAAAAGGTTGTCACCCCGGTTTCTGTTTCTCCGTTGATTATGGCATGATTGATAGGTGCTGCACCACGATATTGGGGAAGCAGAGATGCATGCATATTAAAGGTTCCATGGGGTGGTAAGGTCCAAACTTGCCTTGGGAGCATCCTGAATGCTACAACAACCTGTACAGAAGGGTTGAGTGATGATAAGCGTTGCAAAAATTCGGGGTCTTTGAGGTTTTCCGGTTGCAGAAGGGTTAATCCTTTATCAATGGCAAACTCCTTTACCGCGCTGTACTGAATTTTTCTTCCGCGTCCGGCAGGCTTGTCGGGTACTGTAATTACACCGCAGACATTGTATCCGCCATCGAGAATTGCCTGTAACGATGCAACGGCAATTTCAGGAGTTCCCATGAAAACGATGCGCAAGTCTGCTTTATCCATAGGGAAACAATAGAGTTTAAAAATCAAATTATTAAATTGGCCAGGAAGTTTCCATGAGTTGTTGGAGAAGGGTTTTTTCTATGCAAAATGGAGCACAAAAATTCACTGAATTACCGGGTTAATTAATGAAATTTATGCCATGTAACCATTCCCAATGCCATGGTTTCTAATCACCAATCCTTTACAGATCATTGAAACGTTAACATCAGCCCGACTCCCCGGTTCGTTCTAATTTAATTTAGATAAATCCTGAGCATCATCGAAATCCTCCTCATCACCGGAGTAGTTGTTATTCTCATATTCATCGATGTAGTTTTCATCGTGCAACCAGTCCTCTTCATCAAATTCAACAACATCCTGTTTAAGGTTTACCATTTTAATAGCTGTAATAGCGGCTTCATCCCCTTTGTTGCCATGCTTGCCGCCGGCGCGGTCTTTGGCTTGTTCCCAGGTATCAGGGGTAAGTACTCCAAAAATAATGGGTACACTGGTATCGAGGCCTACATTGGTTATGCCATTGGCCACGGCAATATTAATGAATTCAAAGTGCCTTGTTTCACCCTGAATTACACAACCCAAGCAAATAACTGCATCAACAAACATATTGTGGGCTGCCCACTTGGCTGCCAGGGGCAGTTCGAAGCTTCCGGGCACGTATTTAACAAAAAGATTCTCCTCGCGCACACCATGCTTTAAAAGGGTATCGATGGCTCCATCGCGAAGCGCAAAAGTGATTTCGTTATTCCATTCTGAAACTACTATTGCAAAGCTCATTTCCGATGCATCGGGGATAGAGTTTGGATCGTAATCGGAAAGATTTTTCTTTTTATCAGCCATGAAGGAAATAGAGTTATTGGTTGATGGCCATGTTTACCCGTGCAATATAACGTTCAATATTACGGCCTTCGTTGGTGTTCTGGTATTCGCGCTGAATAGTTTGATAAGCCTTCAGTGCATCTTTATGATTTCCTGTGAGTTCGTGCAACATTCCCAGTTTCATCAGGAATAAGGGGGCGGTAAGTTGATTTTTGCTGTGATTGGCAGCTCTTGCGTAAAAGCGGGCAGCGTTCGATTTGTCGTCGAGTTGAAGGTATGCATCGCCAATAGCACCATAGGCCATTGCGCCTATAATTTGGTCTCTTTTTCTGAATTTTTTAAGGTGTGAAATGGCTTCATTGTATTCACCAAGGTTCAGATAACTTACACCGGCATAATATCGGGCCAGGTTAGCGGTTTTTGTCCATTTATAATCAGAAATAATATCGAGAAAACCCAGATTTGCACCATCCCCTTCGATGGCAAGCCGCAGACTGTCCTGCTCAAAAAACATTTCGGCCATAAAAATCTCTGAACGGGCCTGTTCTTCGCGCGGGGCAATAATAAATCTCGAAAATCCAATATAACCGCCAATAATGATAACAATAGCAGCTACAATGCCTATTAACAGGTTTTGATTTCTTTCAATAAATTGTTCACTTCTTCCCAGTGCCTCTTCAACTACAACTATATTCTTATCGCCTTGTTCGGTGGTTTTGTTTTTCTTCATTTTTCTGGTATTCTTTTGAATCGTTTATGTTAATATTTTTCCTTTAAATTAGGTTGGTTGTTCAACTCGTAATGCCTGAAAACGTTGGCGTTAAAACAATATTGCCTTTTGAGTTTCAGGCTGCAAAATTAATCTTATTTTATGTGCAACCAATTTTTTAGTGCTTTTTTTTGTCCCTTCCCAAGCCTTCAGGAAGCAGTATTGTTAACTTTGCAGGCAATATTGGCTAAATTGCTGAGTTATTTTATTCTGGCAGCAGGTGCCTTATAACCTTAATTATGCTCTTGAAAAGAATATCCCCCGTTTTGTTATTGGTAGCAGCGCTATTAATAACCCTGTATATGCCTTCGTGCCGGCAGGATGATTTTGATGCTTCGCCCGATCTGAAATTGCAATTCGATACCGATACCTTGTTCTTCGATACTGTTTTTACTACCGTGGGGTCGGCTACTCGTTTCTTTAAAATTTACAACCGAAATAATTCACGTGTTAGTATTTCATCTATTGAACTTGCCGGAGGGGTAAATTCCTATTTCAGGATAAATGCTGATGGCCGTTCTGGAACCCGTTTCAGAGATATTGAGATAGGGCCCAACGACAGCCTGTTCGTTTTTGTAGAGGTTACCCTTAATCCGGTGGGGCAGGATTTGCCGCTAATTATTACCGATAGTGTGGTTTTTCTGACTAATGGAAACCTGCAGAAGGTAAAGCTGGTAGCCTGGGGGCAGGATGCAAACTTTATCCGGCCCAATTATGTCGATTCAGAAACCGGCATTTCAGTGCACCTTATCATGGAAGACACCCACTGGCAAGGGCCCAAGCCCTGGGTGGTTTATGGTTTTGTATTGGTTGCACCCGAAGCAACACTAACTATTGAAAAGGGCACCAAAGTGCATTTTCACAACCGTTCCGCTATGGTATTTTACCCCGCTTCGAGCCTGAAAGTGCGAGGTACACGCGACGAACCTGTTCAGTTTATGGGCGACCGGCTCGAACCCATGTACAGCGACCTGCCCGGCCAGTGGGGATATATTTGGCTTATGGCTACCAGCCGAAACCATGAAATTGATTATGCCATCATTAAAAACGGTACTTACGGGATTATTATGGACTCGATCGGCAGTTTCGATGAACCCACTCTTAAAATCAGTAATACCATCATTACAAATATGGACCAGACTGGCCTTGAGCTTAATGGTGCCTGGGTAAAGGGGCATAATCTTGTGGTGGCTAATTGCGGCAAAAATGCAATTACTATGCGTTGGGGGGGGCGGTACGATTTTTACCATACCACCGTTGCCAACTATTATAGCTTACCGGGAGCTGCCCGCCAAACCCCATCAGTGGTTATTAACAATTATTATATAGATGCCAAGGGAGCACCCCAGGTAAGACCCCTTGAGCGCGTTTATTTTGGTAATTCCATTATTTACGGCAGTTTGCAGGAAGAAATTCAATTCGATATGTATCCTGATAACTCCAATGCCAACATTAAGTTTGATTATTCTTTGCTCCGTACCAATCTTCAAAACCTTTGGAGAAGCTATTTTTCCAATTCACTGTTCAATCAGCAGCCGCGTTTTAACAATTTTGTCGAAAACGATTACAGACTCACCGAAAGCAGTCCGACAGTAGGGAAGGGGAGCCCCGAGATTAGTCTTTCCTTCCCGGCCGATATTCTTGGCAATAGCAGAGCCGAAAGGTCTGATATGGGGGCGTATCAGTATTACAAAATTGAGAAAGTAAGATAGATCAGTTCTCAAACTCTTACCATTCCCCTGAAACCACGGGCACCATAGTAGGAATCGGCTCCGTTGTGATAGATGAAAACCTGTCCGTAGCGATAGTCCCCAAAAATGGCTCCTCCCAGTTTCCTTATTTCGGGAGGCGTTACAACCCAGCTTGATGTTTTGGTGTCGAAGGGGCCGAATCTCTGCAAAGCCCGGTATTGCTCTTCTGTAAGTACATTGATTCCCATGCTTTCTGCCAGCCCCATTATGCTTCCGGCAGGTTTATTCTCTTTTCGCGAATGTAGCGCCTGTTCATCATAGCATAAACTTCTGCGACCTTTAGGACTTTCGGGTGAGCAATCAGTAAAGATATATTCACCTGTAATTTCATCATAGCCCGTAACATCGGGTTCGCCACCTGTTGACTCCATCTGGTATAACGACCATAGTTTTTGTGGTTGAGAAGATATTCTGGTTTCTACATTTTTCCATGCAAGGCCTGGATGTCTTGAAGGATG
Organism: Bacteroidota bacterium; assembly: GCA_037441525.1. GTDB lineage: Bacteria > Bacteroidota > Bacteroidia > Bacteroidales > UBA7960 > SKVR01. The sequence goes on along the minus strand of JBBISA010000030.1, from coordinate 2,282 downwards.
TTTTTCAAACCGGGCACAAAGCAAAAGAATCAGTTCTGCTTTTTGCTCACCAGATAAAAAAGTGCGTTGAGGATTTGACATGTCTGAAAATTTTAATGTTTCAAACCGGAGAAACTTAATGGGAAATTAAAATGGTTTAACCCTACATGGGAAGAGATGTTTAAAAATTCTCAATAAAGAATTACTATCAATAATTTGAATTTAAAAAAACAAATTGTGTCCTGAATTTCTTACTTCGTCTGCTTTAACTTCACTGCCGTTCGTCTACATATTCAAGAATATCACCGGGCTGGCAGTTCAGGGCGCTGCAGATTGCTTCGAGGGTGCTGAATCTTATGGCTTTGGCCTTTCCCGTTTTTAGGATGGAAAGGTTTGATAAGGTAAGGCCAACTTTTTCGGAAAGCTCATTTAAAGAGATTTTCCGCTTGGCCATCATTACATCAAGATTTACAATAATTGGCATGGCTCAGATGGTCAATTCATGTTCTTTCTGAAGCTCAATACCCCTTTTAAAAATCTGGGTAATTACGTACAAAATTCCTGCAAGGAACAAAAATTCGGTGCCCCCGCCATCAAAACTGAATTGAGCCGATTTTTTCATAAGCCATTTTGCATAGGAACTTGTTATTACAGCCAGTATTCCAATCTGAAGTGATACCACACTCAATTTAAGTATCAGGCTGGTTGTTTGCTCACTAAATGGATGCGAGATGCTAATCTTTGACATGATTATTATAACCAGGTAGAACAAATATGCTTTTAGCCCCGAAAGAAAAACTATCAGACTTACCATGGCTAAGTAATAACCCTGGTTATAGGCCATCAATCCGGAAAGATTCAGACCCGAATAAAGGTTTTTGGCCCCTTCCGGACTAACAAAAAGTGAAACCATTGCAGTTATAATAATAGCGCCGGTTCTGATACAGAGCCCGATAAAAATGACCCATGCAACTACCTTAAGAACTTCCAGAATTTGTTTTGTTGTCATACTAATATTGTTTTAAATTTTAATTGCAAATATCAGTAAAAAATTATTGATAAACAATAAAAATAATTTTTAAAACAATAAATATTTTTCACTGAAAATTATATGGAGTTTACCGAGTTTCTTAAGGGAGTAGAAAAGTATATATATTAACGATCCGCTGATTGTGACTGCCCCCCAAAATAAACCTTCAAAATTCCCAAAGGTATTTTGTTGCTTTTTATTGTGCCGCATTGGTGGGTAAATGCTAAGCGGGAAATGTTGGGTAGTATGGTCACCAACACATCTAATCAGGGCTTTAATGTATTAATATTTTTGTTCTTAAAGTAATTAAAACTGTACTTTTACTTTTATATTCGAGAAAAATTAATTATTTGAATTCAACTTATAATCCTTAAAACATATAAAGATGAAGAATTCTATTTTATTATCGGACAATAGTGATTCACTATTAATTCTTCACTAACCACCCTCACCTTTCCACTCAGCAAATCCTGCATTAAGCCGGTTTTAAGGGAGTGAAGTTTAATTAGTTTTTGTTTTTCGATGTTGAAATTCTCATTAAAACATTCTATCCTTTCGATTATTCTAAATTGTTCGGTTTGAGAAGGTACACAGATTGGCAATTTTTGAAGTGCAGCTTTATTCAGTTTAAATCTTCCTGCACCTTGACGAGTTAGAAAATAGGTAATCTCTCTGTGAGAAAAGAAGTAATGAATCCACTCTGTTAAACATTCGTTTTTACCACTCAAAATATGCGCATGGTTTGAAACGTTGAACTTACCATTAACTAAATGTGTCATTTCTTGACTTCTAAATTTTAGAAAATGGTCGCCATCTTCACCAATTAACACATATTTCCCTTCAACCCTAAATTCATTTATGTTGTCAATAATTCCTGTTGCTCCGTAATCTGGGAAAGACCCTTTATTTTGAAATCGGTCAATTGCAGCTATAGGTTTCCTCAGATTGTTATGAAGATTACATCTATTGACAAGACTATCCACCTCCCATTCATCCGGCACTTCAATACCATTTTTAACCACAAACTTATGGGATGTCTTGCTACGTATGTTGCCGTTTTCGTCAATGCCACGGGTAAGCAGGTCTTGCATAAGCCCGGTTTTTATGCGCTGGTATTTGGCATAAGGGCTTCGCTGTGGGCTATGGCTTCGTCGGTTGTGGAGAGGATTTCGGCTATGCGGGTTTGTTCGGGTAAAGAAGGAAGATTTAAGATTAATTTTCACTATTGTCCGATAAAAAAATAGAGAAAGAAGGTAATTAAACCTCCCTTCCC
>JBBISA010000029.1:0-51176 GCA_037441525.1 Bacteroidota bacterium | reverse complement strand
AACCTTAATGGCGCAGCCCCTTTTTTGATATTATTTTATCCGGTCAGTAGTGAAATTTATTGTTAACTTCGCAGTTAAAATTTTTATAAGCTTTGCAACGCACTCGGGCCCTTTCCCTTTTGCGGACTTATGTGAAAAATGAAAAGATGATAGCCCACTGCCTGGCATCGGAGGCCGTAATGCGGGCATTGGCCCAAAAACTGGGTGAAGATGAAGACAAATGGGGTTTGGCAGGATTGCTCCACGATCTGGATGTGGAATTTACAGCTCACGAAATGAAAATCCATGCCATGGAAACGGCTCGTATTCTGCGTGAAAACAGCATAGATGAAGAGATTGTTGAAGCTGTTATGCTTCACAACGAAGATGCCGCCCATGGGTTGCCACGAACCAAAACGTTGCACCATGCCCTTGCCGCCAGCGAAACCATTACTGGTTTAATTTCTGCCACTTCTTTGGTTTATCCTGACAAAAGTGTGCATAGTGTTAAGGCAAAATCAATCATAAAACGAATGAAAGAAAAGGCCTTTGCAGCATCGGTGAAGCGCGAGAACATAATGGAATGTGAACTGATTGGTATTCCTCTGGCCGATTTTGCTGAGCTTGCCCTGCAGGCAATGCAACAAAGGGAATAAAAGGAAGTTGAATTTGTCAGTACGACTTACTCTTACATTCAATTTTTCCCTGATTTGGTGCTCTTGCACTGTTAGTTTAACATAGCACACAAACAACAATTCTAAATTTGTGTTTTAATGGCACCATTTAGGTGGCTTGCTTTTTTGTTGATTAAAATACAGGTCATATCAAAATTTCGGAACACAAAAACAAAACATACCAAACATGAAGAGTTCAGTTTTTCTGGTTGTTATTTTTTTATTAGCCTTTCAGGGGCTGGCCCGGCCTAAATACGAAAGAGAAATCCGCATAAAGGAAGGCGATGTGCCTGCCATGGCGCGTTCGTTTGTTGATTCCATGAATTTAAGCGGAAGGGTAAGATGGTATAAGGAAATTGGGTTTAACCGAAATTCAATCGAAGCCAAAATTCGCAGCAACGGCCAACGATACAGCATTGAATTTTCTGATGATGGCACCTTTGAAGATGTTGAAATTGAGGTTAAAGTCAGTGATATACTTGCTGATGTGTATTCCATGATGATGGAACGCCTTCAAACCGACCTGGGCCGTTTTACGATAAGAAAAGTTCAGGTTCAGTATTCGGGCAGCAGAAATTCGGGTCTGGCCTATTTCAGAAACAGGCAAACCCACAACAACATTGATATTCATTATGAAATTGTAGTATCGGCAAGGGTTGATGATTCATTTCAGTTGATGGAATATCTGTTTACTGCCACTGGTGAGTTTGTGCATCGGTCGAAAGTGATTTTAAGAAATACTGATAATATTGTTTTCTGATATGGGCTTTGTACGTGTTTTAATATTTCTTCCCCTATTTGTTTTCTCCTTATCATCTGGGGCTCAAACATCATGGCAATTTGGGTTCCTGCCATCGTTAAACATCAATAAAAGACTCCCCAAAGATTGGTCGGTAAATTTTAAGGCCGAATCGAGGCAGTTAATGGCAAAAGGAAAAGATGATATTGGCAGCGATTTTGGCTATGAATTCCTTTTGACTGACATTTCTGCCATTGCTGCAAAACGAATTGGAATAAACACATCGATAGGTTTGGGGTACCTTATCAGAATCGAAGAAGATGCAATCAGTCATCGCGCCAATCAGCAATTCAGCGTGTTAAGAAGGTTGCCCGGACTAAGCCTGTCGCACCGTTTTTCAACCGACCAGACATTTTCTGGGGTCGAAACTCCTGAGTTCAGATTGCGTTACCGGATTTCCACCGAAATTCCACTTGAGGGACTGACTCTCGATCCCCTGGAATTTTTCGTCAGGCTAAACAATGAGTATTTAAACTCCCTCGAAGGAAAAAATTATGAGCTGGAAATCAGGCTTGTGGGTTTTCTAGGTTACGCTATTAGCGACAATGGTAAAATTGAGCTGGGACTTGATTACCGCCTCGACTCATTCATCAATAACCCGAGCAGGAACCGTTTCTGGATAGGGATTAACTTTTATCAGTCTATCTGATTTTTACAGTTTGTTCATCTATACCGATTCAACTCATTAAATTGCAGGTCTATTCAGTATTCTAATAATTTATCATTGTGTTTCCTGGATGTCAAAGCTTTAATAACGTAAGGTCGCCCACCATTTCAAACCCTGAGCACCTGCCTTTGCCAAAAAATATTACCCCTTTTTTGTTGTGGATAACCTTTAAACTTATCTGTGAATCAATACTTTCATGAATAACCCTGTCCATGCTTCCAAATACCGGAGCCTTAAGCCCCCCGGTGCCTGATTTTGCAATGTTTTGCATCGACTTTGTGGCGTGTATCTCGAATGTTAATTGTCTTTGCCTGATGGTAATAAAAACTTCATTGCTGCCAAATTCGAATTTTTTGATTTTTGCCCAGGTATAGGTTGCAAAGGGTATCACCAGGTCGCTGTAAAGAAAATAGCCCAGAAATCCGGTGAAAGTATTGCCAATCCAGGGAATCCTTGCCACTGAAAGCATGAACGATGTGCCAGGATGGTCAAAATGGTTGGTTTGCATCCATATCCAGGCCTTTGGCATTGATGTGCCCCAGTCTTTTTCTATATATCCCCTTCCATCGGTAAAGTCAACTTCATCACCCTTTATAGCAAGTTTACCCACTATTCTGTGATCGAGGCTCACTACGCCATGATAACATTCCATAAAAGGAACATAGCGATACCAGCCCATTATACCAGGCCGCCTCAGCGAAACCGGGAAAATGCTCATATCGCTAAAGAGCAGTTCACCTGCAATACTGTGGTTCCCATCATTGAGGTTCAGTACAATTCTGTTCTGCGAAAAAAAGTTGTTTCCAATGGTTATGGCAAAGCTTTTTGATGAGAAGTTGAATTCATCGGCCGGAAACCTGAAATAAAAGGTTTCTCCTGATTGTTCGTTTATGGCCTGAACGAAAGCATGCGAGTCATCCTTAACCAGGGAAATGCCAGGAATAAAGGACCACACCGATTTTTCGTCGTTGCTGGCATTTTTGAAGTACCATCCTTCAAAATACTGTAATTTTTGCTGGCTCCCCTGAAACAATTCGGGCCTGAATACTTTTTTTATGCCATAAATGGGCGACCCTAAGGGCTTATTGTAAGGTTTCAGCGAGTAACCTTTTTTAAGTTTGGGTGCATCAGGGGTATTATACATAATTCATTCATTCAGGGGATGAAGATGCTGACCATATTGCCGGAGTTTAAAACTTCGAGGGCACGCTGCACGGTGCGGTCGTCCTGGTTGATGACCGGAAAAAATGCCTCATTGCCAAAAATATTCCGGCCAATATAGGCCTTAATCTGGGTTTGTATAATATGCTTTGATTGCCGGTACTCCTGCTGATTAAAGGGTACTCCTTCACTGGCAGCGAACGACGTAAACAAATTAAGTATGTTATCGCCTACCCTGAAATTTTTCACAAAATCGCCTGCATCCTTGTGCCTTCTAATGGCATCGCGGTTATTATCGGCATAATCGAAGGCAAAACGGTAGATAAGTCCGCGATTGGCCACATTTACAAAATAGGGCGAACGCTCATCGGTTTGAAGCGGCACGAAAATATCGGGGGTAATACCCCCACCGCCAAAAACAATGCGTCCGGCAGTGGTTTTGTATTGCAGTGTGTCAACTTGCCTGATGCTGTCCTGGTGTTCAAGTTCACCATCCATCATGCGGTGCATCAGGTCGGCATAATATTCATCACTTCCATTGTCGTAGGGTTTCTGTATGCTGCGCCCCGAAGGGGTATAGTACCTTGCAACGGTGAGCCGCAGAGCCGACCCATCGCCCAGTTGCACCTGTTCCTGTACCAGTCCTTTGCCAAAAGAGCGGCGGCCAATGATCACTCCACGTTCGTTATCCTGCACGGCACCTGCCACAATTTCGCTGGCAGAGGCCGACCATTCATCAATAAGGATTACAAGGGGTTGAGTTTCAAACCCGCCGTTGCGACGAGCAAAGGCACGGGTCATGGGGCGGTGCTGTCCCTGGGTGTAAACAATAAGAGTCTCGGGCTTAAGAAATTCATCAGAAAGGTTTATGGCCGCTTCAAGAAAACCACCCCCGTTGCCTCTAAGATCAAGGATCAGTTGTTCCATTCCTTCGCGTTTAAGGCGGTCCAAAGCGTGGCGGAATTCCTGGTGAGTAGAAGCCGAAAACTGGCCCAATTTAATATAGCCGGTTTTATTATCGATCATGTAGCCAATGTCGAGGCTGTAGGTGGGTATTTTATCGCGGGTAATGGTAAATTCGAGCAGGTCGTTTACACCTCTGCGGGCAATGGCTACTGTTACTTTGGTGCCTTTTGGCCCTTTTAATCTGCGCACCACATCGGTGGTTCCCATTTTAACACCGGCAATGTTTTCACCATCTACCTTTACAATACGATCGCCGGCACGCAACCCAATGGTTTCGCTGGGGCCACCGGGTATGGGGTTGATAACCACAACCGTATCGGTAATCATATTAAATTCAATGCCTATCCCTTCGAAACTGCCCATTAGGGGGTCGTTCATTTCGCGAAAAGCCGACGCGGGAATATAGGATGAGTGAGGGTCGAGGTTTTCAAGAAGTTTCATTATAGCCTTTTGGGTAAGCTCTTCACGGTTCAGGCTGTCAACATACGAGTCCATTATATAATTGATAATATCGCCAATCTTGTCATACCGGTCGGTGCCTATGGTGAAAAATTTGCGTTCGGTATGGGGCTGATTGCGGTCGAAATTGAGGTGAATACCCAGAAAGACCCCTGCAGCCAAAACGATGGAAAATAGGAAAGGAAGCAGTATTCGGAAATTCTTGCTGTTCATGGTGTGGATAATTGAAAAATGGAGAATAACTGAGTAATTATTTAGGTTAACACATATTGTAACCCATTGGTTTACGCGGAGAGCAAAAAATCGCGAAAAGAAGAGTTAAAACTTGGGTTGTCAAATTTACAAAGAATTAAGGCTTATCCACTTCAAATTTTTTATATCTCCAAAAAAGGGGGATATGTTTACTTTTAGGGATCGCAGAAAGGTTGATATGTCTCATGCAACAATTTATTCGAAATATGTTTTTTGATTTTATTATTAAGTTTAGTATATTTACCCCTTTCAAAATCTTTATTTCAATATCGGTTAAAAGCTGCTCAACATGTTCAGAAAACAGTTATCCATCGCCATTTTTCTTTTCATTGGTTTATCGATGCTGGCTCAGGGTCAGATATATTATCGCGCCGACACTCTTTTTATCCCAGAAACTCCGCAATTGCCCTTAATAGATGCTACTCCCGATGGTATCTGGGACCAGGTGGCATGGCAACCCATCAACCAGGTATGGATGCCCTGGGGGAACCAATCTTCCAATCTCGGACAAGAAGGCGGTTTGCAATTATGGCAGGGCGCAAACGATTTTACGGGCAATTTCAAGGTGTTATGGTCATCAGAAACCAATCTGCTTTATTTTTTTGTGGAGATTACCGACAATGTATATGTTGATGGTTATGTTGCAATGGCAGGAGGTTATCATAACTATGACATAGTAGAAGTGTTTATTGATGAAGACAGGTCGGGGGGGCCTCATGTTTTTGACGGAAATTTGTATAATGGACAAACTACAACCACTTGCCCGACATGTAATGCTGAAAATGCCTTTGCTTATCATATTGCTGCCAATGCCCTTGCCGATGGTGAAATCCAGACATCAAAACATGTCATGGATATGGCCGGAACCACCTGGAATGTTACAAGAGATTACAAAGACCATTTGCCTCAATTTGCCATGCGCAAAAATGGAGACAAATATTACTGGGAGTTTTCGATGATTTTACACAAGGATACATACAATCATAGCAATCAGACTGCTTCAGTGCAATCACTTCAGAAGGGAAAAATATTGGGTCTTTCCATGGCCTATTGCGATAACGACAGCAAAACAGAGAATCCATTGCACCGCGATCATTTCTTTGGGTCTGTTCCTGTTCCGCTTAATGCGCACAACAGCCATTGGCTCAATGCCGACTGGTTTGGCGTGGCAAAACTTGCCGGTAAATTAGATGTTACATCGGTTATTGATGTGGAATCTGGCAGAAACCCTGAGTTGAGAAGTTTCTATTCAAATGGGAACCTTTATACAACTTATCGCTCCGAAAGTTATGGTATTGTAACAGTAAGGATGGTTTCAGTCCTGGGCCAGGAAGTATTCAGGGCTACCAGCAGTAAATCGTCGGTAGTATTAAATACACAATATCAGCCAGGGCCTATTCCATCAGGTATTTATTTTGTTGAGGTTTTGCAGGGCAATAAGCGTACGGTGCAGAAAATTGGGGTGAGATAATCTGAAAGGATTTCAATACAGGGATGTCAGGAAATTCAGTATCTTGGGGGAACTCTGTGAATAATACTTTTCTCCTGAATCCTGTTAAAAGAGCTGTTTCTTCACCATCAATAGTATTATTTTCTCAATATCGAATAAAGCTGGTGAAACCAAAAATAGTAAACCCGGATTTGTTTGAGCAAGTCCGGGTTTTATTTTTCAAGTTGTGGCTGCTTGGGTCAAAACAACTCTTTAGGGTTCAGAAATTATCTCGGAAACTGGCCAGGAACAGTCGGTTGGGCAAGACCGGGGTGAAGGTCGATTTGCAAGGTTGGTATTGGATAAAACTCGTGCTGACCTTTAACAAATCTGGGGCCCAGCTCCGTTGTTCGGTCAAGTCTGATAAGATCAAAGAACCGGTCGGCCGACCATTCAAACTCAAGTTCAACGGCTCTTTCCTCAAGGATGTTATCAATGGTTGCCCCCGAGATATTGGGCATTTTGGCTCTGGCTCTTACAAGGTTGATATAGGTATCGCCGGCACCGGTTCCACTTTTATGTACCAGGGCTTCTGCATAAAGCAATAAAACATCGGCATACCTGAAAATACGAATATTGTTGAACCCACCATAACGGTATCGGCCTGCAACTTGCTGGTTAAAGGGGAGATAGTTTTTAAACCAGAATGCTTCAGCGGCACCCCGGCCTTCAGCATTATAGCGATTTAGCAGAGCCTGAAGGTCGGCAGGTATCCTTCCTATAGAGTCTCCTTCCATGGTGCGGGTGTTGGGATAAATAATGCTTGTTGTAAACCTAACTGTTTCGCCTCTGCGTTGCATAAGATTGATAAACTTTTGCGCTGGCATTGAAAAACCCCAGCCACTATTGAAACTTTGCCTATCGAACCGACGTCCCCCTTCTTGTTTAATTCCATGAGCAACATAGTACTGGTCGATATTTGTTGCAGTACCGGCGGGACGGCCAAAGTCGGTATGGTTCAATTCAAAAATATTTTCACTCGAAAATTCACCCTGTTTTTTGAAAAGGGTATAATAATCGGGGAAGAGTGTAAATACACCGCTGTCTACAACAGCCTTCGATGCAGAAAGCATTGTGTCATAGTCCTGTATGTCGGCAGCTGCTTTTGCCATCAAAGTATAGGCTGCCCATTTGGTTACCCCACCCTTTTTGGGTAGCTGCGCCGGGTGCTGTGCCGGCAGATGGTTAACAATATCCTGCAATTCGCGGATAACATAACGCAAAGCTTCTGTTCTTGGAGCCCTTCGCAAAGCATTGGCAATGGTGTTTTTATTATAGTAGGGGATATCGCCATAAATCCTGGCCATACGCCAATAGGCCAAAGCCCTGAAAAAGCGTACTTCGGCTCTGTACTGGTTTACCAGGGCCTGATCGGTAGCGTGTTTCGCAAACCTGTCGAGTTCCTCCAGTGCAGCATCAGCATCACGGATAAGGCTAAAATGAACCATCCAAAGGTTGTTTACAAACCATGCATTACGCATCGATTCGTATTTATAGTCCTGAATATCCTCCATTACAGGCTGATCGTTTGCATGTGCACCCTTAAAAATAAAATCGCTGCGGAATATCATCATGCAATGATTGGCCCAGTGGTGCAGGCTATTATTATTAGCCGCAGCATATACCCCTGAAACGGGTTCGTACATGCGGCTCATGTCAGTATAATCCACTTTTTCAAGAGGTATCTGGCCTTCGATGGCCTTATCGAGAAAATCTTCACAGCCGGTTAGAAGTCCGAATGAAAATATTGCTGAAAAGATTAAAAATTTATATGTTTTCATATGGCAGGTTATTAGTAGGTGATATTAACTCCGAAAATATAACTTGTAGGTATAGGGTACACTCCGGCAGCTTCGCCCTGACCAGTAACTTCTGGTGTAAACCCATTGAACTTAAATGAAGTATAGGGGTTTTGTGCTGCTAGACGAATTCTGATCTTTGAACCGGTGGCGCTACCCGGAATAAGGTTCCTGAAAGTATAGCCTACAGTGATGTTTTGTATCCGAAAAAAAGAACCGTCTTCTATAAGGAAAGAATTCAGGGGGCTCAAATTCCATGAGTTAACCAATCCCTGGGCTGATGGATATGAGTTGGATGTTCCTTCGCCTGTCCAGCGGTTGTCGTAAAGGTCTTTGTCGAAATTGAAATCGGCGTGCCAGGCTCGTTCACCTCTAAGGCGGTTTATGAGTTTGTTGCCCCAGACACCATAGAGGTTAAGGTTGAAATCGATATTTTTGTATTCAACGCCTATCTGGCCTCCATAGGTGAGTTTGGGAATATTGGCGCCAAGGTATTGACGGTCTAATTCATTGATGATTTTATTCCCGTCAACATCTTCAAATTTCAGAAAACCAGGCACAACCTGCGGATGCGATTGTCGGTTGATATGGGCATCAACTTCCGGCATATTCTGATACACCCCTATTACCTTGTATCCATAATAGGAATAAATAGGGTAACCAGGTTCGGAGCGGCGGCGGAATTCGGCAGAACCTGCATCGATATAAGGTTGTCCACCCAGGCTGAGTACTTCGTTTCTCAGGGTACCCATATTTCCGGCAAGGGTGTAATTAAGGTCTCCTATTTTATCGTTCCATTTAAGATTGAGCTCTATCCCGGTGTTGAGAATTTCTCCGGCATTGCGTATCATCCCTCCGGCACCCATAAGGTTGCTGGTGAATATGGCTGCATTCTTGGTCACCTTATGATACCAGTCAATATCGCCACTCAGGCGGTAATTGAGTGTTATAAACTCCATGCCCAGATTGGTTTCTTCGAGCACTTCCCACGATAATTCATTAAAAAACACAGTCGAAGTGTAGCCTGGAACAATCAGGTCGCCTCCAAAAACATACGAATAGTTTGTGCCTGTAAATACTTCACGAGTACCTGATTCGCGGGGAACATTATTGTTTCCCAATTGCCCCCAGCTTGCACGTAGTTTCAGCCGGTCAACAATATTTTGGTTCGCCATAAACGATTCTTCGCTTATTACCCAGCCTACACCAAACGATGGAAAGTACCCCCAGGTTTGTGAATATTTATCAGTACCATCGGCCCGGTAGGTAGTGCTGAGCAGGTATTTGTCGGCATAGTTGTAGAGCAAACGACCAAAAACAGAAACACCCCTTTCGGCATACCCTCCGTCGAAAATACTTCGGCTGGCAGGGTTAGGATTGGTTGAATTCCCAAAATAGAGGAATTCGGGTTTTTCGCCGGGTACATTGCTGGCAGTAGCTCCAATATTGGTGGCATCAACCTGCCGTGTAGAAAACCCGGCCATGGCTGTAAAATTGTGACTCCCAAAGGAATCCTTGTAGGTAAGTATATGGTCGATATGTATGCTGCTCCATCGGTCCCAGCCTTTGGTAAGGGTTGAGTTCTCGTTTTTCAGTTTGTCATCCACCAAAAATTTAGGAGTATATGCCCTGAAATAGCCGTTGCGGAGTTCATGGCTAAACTGGGTGCGAAAAACAAGCTTGTCGTTGCCAAGTAGTTTTAGGTTGGTGAAGGCGTTGTAATTTACATTGAGCCCCCGCGAGAAATTGAAATTGCCGGTAGCATAATAAAGTGAAGCAACCGGATTGTTTACCGGCCCAACCTGATAACCAGCCTGTATTACACCAGCAAAATCGCCATTGTTTTCTCTTACCGGAATAGTGGGTACGGCGCTGTACATGCCGGCCCATACCGATGCGTCATCGCGGGAACGGTTATGGTTTATCACTACATTAGCACCTACATCAAGAAAACTACAGGGCATAAAATTTAGGCTTGCTTTAACGTTAGCCCTTTCGAAGCGGTGGGCTGATGTTAGAAGGCCTTCTTCCGAAAGGTAACTGCCGCCCACATGGTAGGTGGTGCGCTGCGAGCCCCCTCTGAAACTAAGGGAATGGTTCATTACCCTGCCAGTACTTAATAATTCATTGTACCAATCGGTATTGGTGGCTGGAATTGTATATTGAGTGCCATTCAAGGTAAAGGGTTGCCCTCCCCAAATGTTTATGGAAGGTTGCAAACGCGAAATAGAGCCTTGTTCAATCAATAAGGTTGAATATTCCTGTGTGTTGGTCATTTGCATAAGGTTGCTTGCCGAATTCATCCCAAAATATCCATCATACTCAACAATTACCCCTTCATTAAGCCGGCCTTGTTTTGTTGTTACCATAATGACCCCGCCAGCTGCCCTTACCCCATAGATAGATGCTGCCGATGCATCTTTGAGCACGGCAATTGATTCAATATCGTTGGCGCTGAGCCAGGTAATATTGTCGTAAAACATTCCGTCAACAACATACAAGGGCTGCGCACCCTGCATGGAGCCAATACCTCTGATGATTATCTCGGGTGAAGAGCCCGGGGCGCCCCGGTTGATTACCTGTACCCCAGCAACCGCACCCTGCAGCGCCGATGCCGGGCTGGTAGTAATATTGCGGGCTATTTCGGCTGAGTTAATTACCGGTATGGGTGCTGTAAGGTCTTTTGACCGGGCAGTACCATAACCTATTACTACTACTTCTTCAATACCGATGGCATCCACCGCCAGGGCAACATTAATTATAGTTCGACCACCAACAGGCACTTCCTGTGTGTGCATACCAATGAATGAAAATACCAGAATGGCATCAGATGAAACGGCTCTAAGGAGGTAGTTGCCGTTAATATCGGTAACAGCTCCCTGGTTTGTTCCTTTGATTACAACACTTACACCAGGTAAGGTGAGCCCATCTGATGTCTGGGTTACCGTGCCTGAAATGTCTGTCTGTGCCCACAGGAATCCTGAGAGTAACATCGTCAGGAAAAATGATACATAAACTTTTTTCATGGATTTTGATTTTTGGGTTGATAAATTAGGAGTTATATAAAGTTGACGCTTAAAGCAATAATATTGGTTAATGATGAACATAATAAAATGTTATGGCACAAGGGTGAAACCTGCCTGTTTGGTGTTTTGCGAATCGGTGCCGATGAACAATTGAAATTCGCCGGATTCGGCTTTAAACTCATTTCGGGCATTGTAGAAGGCAAGGTCTTTTGATGAAAGGGTGAAATCAACCTGTTTCGATTCGCCCGGTTGCAGCATAATCTTCCGGAATCCCTTCAGTTCTCTTACCGGTCGTGTTATAGAACCTACCAGTTGCCTTGTGTAAAGCTGAACTACTTCCTCGCCTGATATTTTCCCGGTATTGGTAACGGTAACACTGGCAGTTAATTCGCCGTTCATTTTCATCTGGCTGGTGCTCAGTGTAATGTCGGAATAGTCGAAACTGGTATAGGATAGTCCGTATCCAAATGGATAGAGGGGTGTATTTGCCACATCGAGGTACTTTGAAGTGAATTTGTCTTCGGGTTTTTCGGGGCGACCGGTGTTTTTAGCGTTGTAAAAAACGGGTACCTGTCCTACGTTGCGCGGGAAGGTGGCCGGTAGCTTTCCGGATGGGTTATAGTCGCCAAAAAGCACATCGGCAATGGCATCGCCGGCGGGGGTACCGGCAAACCAGGTTTCGAGAATGGCCGAAGCTTTCCTGTCGATGTTTTCCATGGCAAGGGGGCGTCCGTTCATTAAAATCACAATAACGGGTTTGCCCAGTTTAACTATCTCATCGAACAATTGCTCCTGATTGCCGGGCAAAGAAATATCGGACCGGCTTGCTGCTTCGCCGCTTTGCCAGTAGTGTTCGCCCAGGGCCATAATCACTATATCTGAATTGCGGGCTGCTGCCAGGGCAGCTGCAAAGCCCGATTTATCAGTACCCAGGACAGTTGTTCCTTCGGCATAATTGATCTTTGTATTGTTGCCGAGCCGGTTTATTAATCCCTGCTTCAAGGTTATACTTTTGGTGTAATCACCTGCCGCCGACCATGAACCGATCATATCGCGCTGATTGTCGGCCATGGGGCCTATCAGCGCAATACTGCGAAGGTTTGAAGAAAGAGGGAGGGTGCTCTTTTCGTTTTTGAGCAATACAAAAGATTTGCGGGCAAAATCGCGGGCAAATTCAAGTATATCAGGGGTCATTACCATCTCCTTTTCGCGCTGGGCATCACTGTAACGGTAAGGATCGTCAAACAACCCCAGCTCATACTTCATGGTCAGGATTCGGTTTACGGCCTGGTCAACAGTTTTTTCAGATACTTTCCCTTCCTTCACCAGTTGCAGAAGGTAATTGTAGAAGGTAGCACCCTGCGTGTCCATATCTACTCCGGCATTGATAGCCTGTTCGGCAGCATGTTTTTCATCCCGCGAAAATCCATGGTTTACCATTTCGTTGATTGATGTGTAATCGGTAACCACAAATCCATTGAAAGCCCATTCAGTCCTTAAAACATCGGTAAGTAGGTATTTGCTGCCAGTGGCTGGCACGCCAAACAATTCGTTAAAAGATGTCATAAATGTTGCCACCCCTTCGTCGGCTACAGCGTGGAACGGAGGCAGCACATAATTCCGCAGTGTAATCTCCGACATGTCAACGGTGTGGTAGTCGCGTCCGGCCTGTGGAAATCCATAGGCAGCAAAATGTTTGGCGGTGGCCAACATGGTATTAACGGCGCCCAGGTCGTTTCCCTGGTAGCCCCTGACTTTGGCCCGCCCCACCAGTGATGCAAGGTATGGATCTTCACCTGAGCTTTCAGCAATACGCCCCCAGCGCGGATCGCGGGTAACATCGATCATGGGAGAAAAGGTCCAGTGGAGCCCTTCGGCGGTGGCTTCCTGTGCTGCATAGCGGGCCGATTGTTCAATGGCGGCCATGTCCCAGGTGGCGGTTTCGCCAAGCGGGATGGGGAATATGGTTCGATGCCCGTGAATTACATCATAGCCAAATAACAGTGGAATTCCAAGGCGGGTTTCTTCCACTGCAATTTGCTGAAGCTTACGGGTATAACCGGCAGTATAGGCATTAAAAATTGCTCCAACCTTGCCTGCCCTTATATCTTCCAGGTAGCCTTCGCGCATGAAAGGACCGGTTTGGTCCATATCGCTGGTGAAAAGCGTCAGCTGCCCAATTTTTTCCTCCAGGGTCATCTTTTTCATCAGGGCTTCAACCTTGCGGGCTGTGCCTTTATCATTAAACCATTTCGCTTCCTTTTTATCTGTGGTTGTGCAGGCCATCATTGCCCCTAACACAATAACTGTAAAAATACTTTTCATCGTAGCCAGGTTAAAATTATTGTTCATAGTAAAAGCCAAGTTTTATTAGTCCTTTATGAATTTCAGAATTTCGCATAAACACACCCCATAGCAGTCCACTGCGGTAGTTTTCGATCATTACCACAATGGGCCCCTGGTCGATAGCCAGATAGTTGTCGGCATACCAGTTGTGATGAACGGAGAAGGCATCGTAAAAGCCGTAATCGCCCCATAGCGTATCTCCCATTTCGTAATAAAAATGCCGCAGTGCTTTCATCGATAGTTTGGGGGTATAAGGAAATGCCGATAAAGCTGCTGTAGGGGTTATTACACCCAGGTCGTTGGTAGGCGAATGTGCTGAATAGCCTTTGTGATTGTCGCTGGCGGTCAATCCCCAGCAATTCTCACTGTATCCCTTATATTGATTGGGGTTCTGAACACAATGGGCATGGTTTATAAGGGTATGATTTACGTTCTGGGTCCAGTAGCAGGTTTGTTCATCGCGCAGGCCGCGAGGGTCGAGCCCCAAAAAAGAGTAATGGCTGAAAAAAAGCGGACCACCGTAGGGGAAACCCAGTGGGAGTTCAATCCCATAATACGAATTACCGTTAATGTAATGGTCAGAATTTTTCCATCCCTGATGGTAAACCTGCTCATTGATAGGATGAGTAGGGGATGATGCCGCCAGAATATAGGCAATAAGACATTCATCGTACCCCCTGACAGGGTGGTTCATGGCCCATTCAAAATCGGGCGACCAATGCCAGTAAAGCTGGTTTTCGCCCCGGGTATACCACTGCCAGTCCACTTCTTCCCACAATCGGGTTATGGTTTCACGAAGGTATTCTTCCCCTTGATCGAGACCATTAAAATATTGTCTTGCCGTTAGTAAGCCCTGCACCAGGAAGGCGGTTTCAACAATATCGCCCCCATTGTCGCGGGGACTGAACGGACGGGTCTTGCCGGTTGATCCATAGTACCAGTGCGACCAGGCGCCATGATAGCGCTCGCAGGTATCCAGAAAGTTAACAATGCGGGTTAATTGTTCAATGGCAGCTTCTCTGGTAATAAAACCCCTTTCAACTCCGGCAATCATAGCCATAATACCAAAACCGGTGCCCCCGGTGGTTACGATATCGTTTGAATAGTGCCGTTCATCGCTTCGCTCAATTGCCAGTCCCGAAACCGGGTGCCCAAAGTCGGTAAAGTACCGCAGGGTTTGGCGTTGAACCAGGTTCAGCAGTTCATCGTCGGTAACCTGGTTGTTCACAGATGAATTCTTGCAGGAAACTAAGTAAAATGCCTGAAAAATAAATGCCAGGATAATGAAGAGTTTAAGTTTCACATTCATAATGGGTGTGTTTTTATTTACAGGGTGTAAAAATATTCTTGTTCAGATGTCATCGATCTGCATCAGGGTTCATAATAGAATCCCAGTCTTTGAAGGCCATCTATTACATTCTGGTTTTTCATGAATGTGTTCCAGAGAAGACCGGATCGGTGGTTTTCAATCATTACCACAATTGGGCCCTGATCGATGGCCAGATAGCTGTTGGCATACCAGTTCAACTCAAAGTTAACGGCATCCTTGAATCCATATTCACCCCAAAGGTTGTTGCGCATATAATTATAGAAGGTTCGCAATGCCTTCATGCTTTGTTCAGGGGTATATGGCATCGACGAAAGTGCTGCTGTGGGTGCAATTGTTCCATTGTCGGTGCCACTGATGTTGAACGGAGCATGGGATTGATAACCCACTTCAGGGTCATCGCTGGCAGTTATACCCCAGATTGAGTCATTGTAATGACAGAATTTTTTTGGGTTGTCGATACAATACCTATGGTTAATAAGGCTATGGTTGCGGTTTTGCTCCCAATAGCTGGCATACTGGTCTTTTAGACCCCTTGGGTCGAGACCGAGGAATGAATAATGCGCAAAAAACAGGGGGCCCCCATAATCGGGGCCAAGGGGGAGGGTGAGGTTGTAAAATGTTTTGCCATTTTTCATGTTTCCATTCTTTGCCCATCCCTGATGGTACACTTCAGGGGTTATCGGATAGGTTTTAGAACCAGCTGCAAGAATATAAACCATAAGGCCCTCGTGCCATCCTGCTATGGTCATATTCATAGCCCAGTTTTGGCTGGGCGACCAATGCCAGTACAAAACGTTTTGTCCACGGGTGTAAAATTGCCAGTTTACACCATTGTAAAGCTCATCTACCAGGTTTCTCAGGCTGGTTTCATTGGGTGATGCTCCATTAAAGAATTCACGTGCTGCGATAAGACCCTGCAAAAGGAAAGCAGTTTCAACCAGATCCCCACCATTGTCCTTTTCGCTGAAAGGGATTACGCGACCGGTTCTTCCGTCGAGCCAGTGGGGCCATACACCCTGAAAACGGTCGGCAGTTTTTAAAAAGTTAGCAATTTTGAGGGTTCTCTGAAATACTTCTTCCTTTGTAAGAAAACCCCGGTGTACCCCCACCAGAAGAGCCATTATGCCAAAACCTGTTCCCCCTGTTGTAACCAAATGGCCCGATGTATTCCGGTCGCGGGCCATGCCCGAGTTGGGTTCGGCAAAATCCCAGAAATATTTTAGGGTTTGCTGCTGAACCAAATTGAGTAATTCTGTGTCGGAGAGTGCTGGAGTGGCAATACGGGTTAACCTGGGGCAACGGCTGTTTTTATCAGGGGGGGGCTCAATTGTATCGTTGCATGATATAAACAACCCTGAAAAAGCAAGTACAATTGTAATTGTTGCCATGAATAACCCTGATAGGTGCCTTTTTTTTATGTTTTTCATATCCAGGGGGTTTTAATCTGTAAATCTGCTATTGATTGGCTGTAATAAATACAGAAGTAACAATCCACAGCTAAAGGTAAGTGGTTTAAAAACAAATACTAAACAAATCATGGTAATTTGAATTTCATGCTTCTGTCTTCAACAACTTTCATAACATAATTTTACCTTAACAAGGTGTATTAAATCGCACGTTGTCAAATGTTTAAAATTATGAAATAGTACTTTTTACCCTGGCAGGTAATTGTTAGGGCTGCGAAGTGAAAGTGAATAATAGGTTTTTTTATTCACTTTCATCTGCTTCAACGGTAAGCAGAAAATCAAAAAGATTTTGTTCGTTGGCAAGATGGAGTTTTTTCCTTAATCGATGCCTGCTTATTTCTACCGACCTGACTGAAATATTGAGAAGGCCGGCGATTTCTTTGGAATTGAAATTGAGCCTGAGATAGGAACATAGCCTTAAATCGTGCGATGTTAGCTCAGGGAATCTTCGTTTTAATACCCTGAAAAATCCCTGTTCCGACAGTTTAAGATTATTCATCGCGTTTTCCCATTCGGCATGTTGAGTGCCAATACCCTGTTCTATAATCTTCTCCATATTTTTTATATGCTTCACAGGATATTTTGCCGAGTGAAGTTTTACCGATTCTATTTCATTTTTCAAATCGGTAAGTAGATTCTCTTTCTGGAGCAGGTTGCGCAGGGTAATCAGAAGCTCGTAACTTTTAAAGTCGAGTTCCTTTTCGAGGGTAGTCTGGCGGGCACCCATTGCTGCCAGTTCCTTCTGGCGGTTTACCTCAAACCTGAAGAAGGCATACAACCCCCAGGCCACACCTGAAAAAGCCAGCATATATAGCAACCAGGCAAGGTTTGATAAATACCATGGGCGGTCAATATCAAAGGCAAATGAGATCATGGTGCCCGAATCATCTCTTATTTCAACAGTATATTTCCCGTGCTTTACATCAAGGTAGGTAAAATTTCCGGTAGTTGTGGTTTGCCATGTGGGGTCGAGTTCTTTAATACGGAATGAATAACTGGCAGGATATTGTGTAATAGCTGATGGGTCAGCAAAAAATACTCTGAGATTTTTCATCCGTGCTGGTATTTTTTCCCGGGGAAAGTTCTTGTAAAACACCAGTGTATCCCTAAATCCATAAAACTGAATCTTTTCGAATGAAATACCCGGCATGGGTTTACCATCTGTCATTTTCGACAGATTAAGCAGATCGAAATTCTGATGATTGGGTTTAATGATAGTATTTTCATCAAGTTCAATGATCTGCAAAGTACGCTGGGGAAGGCTTGCGAGGCGGTGAGGAAATTCTGATAATCTTCTGGCGGAAAAATCGGGGCCAATCTCGAAAAGGGCAATTTTATCGCGAACAATAAACCAGTATTGATTTTTTCTGAAATGGCTGATTTGGGCTACATTCACATACTCACCAAGGTGCTGGTTCAGTATTTCGAACCTTACAATCTGGTTGCGCACAAAATCCCAGGTATAAATATCTTTTCCGGTTGTAAATACTACCCTGTTGTTTATTCTGAATACTTTAATATTGGCATCTGTGCCATCAATAGATGAAATATGTTCTATGGAAGAGACAGCAGAAAGATCGTCGTTGAGTTCAATTTTAAATACCCCTTTCTGATGATGCGTGGCCCAAACATAACCCAGGTAATCTGCCTCGAGATAGCGGATGGGCTCCAGTAACCCTTCAATCTTGTCCCTGAACCTCCACGTGCCATTATTGTCCTTATCAAAAAGAGTAATGCCGGTGTAGGTTCCGCCGAGTAAATATTCATTGAAGGATGTATAAACCCATCCCCCTGTAACGGTGGAAATGTTTTCAAGCCTGTTTCCTATTACGAGAAAGGTACCCTCGTTGTGCCCACAAATAATCTGCCCGTTCAATTCGGTGAGCGTCCAAACCTGCCCCTGGCTGGCCGGGATAAGTTGTGCCGCACCAAAATGGTAAATACTCCCTTTTCGTTGGATTTCAGAAACAAAAAGACCATGGTTAGTACCAATATACAGGTTGTTGTCTTTCCTGAGCAAGGCATAAATGGTTCCCAGTGTTCCATATTGGGTAGTGTATCGGGTAACCGGCGATGACAGCGCTATATAATTTACCCCTTCGTCGAGCCCGGCCCATAAGCCATTGTTCATATCAGCGTAAAACGATAGTATTGTATTGTTGTAGAGCCCGTTGTTGGAGGTAAAGTGCCGCAGTATATTTCCCTTGTTGTCAGTTAGTATGAGCCCGTTCAGTATGCTCCCGAAAACAACGGTAGAGTCGCTTAACCTGATTGCTGCATTGCAGTTGTTTAATTTCAGAAACCTTGATGCCTCAGAGTCTGAATACTGAAATTTGTTTCCGTTGTATAGAAATAAGCCTTGTTTGTCGGTGCAAATAAGCCACTGGGTATTGTCGAAAGGAATTATTGCATGTACTTTGTATGGCCTGAATATTTCGCTTCCTTCAATTTTCACAAAATCGCCATTGCGAAAATAAAACAACCCCTGATCAATAATCTGCACAACAAAATCGGTACCTACCTGGTGCATAAACAGCATGGTGTAGGGGGCTTTAAAGGCATCTGCTTTTAGGCCGTTGTAGCGATAAATGGTAGTAAATGACTGGAAGAATATATCGTTGCCGGATGAATAAATCTTCCATATCTCGTCATTTTTTACAGGCGTTGCAAGGGAGGTAAGAGATGTATATTCGAGCCTGCCCTGACTACTATGTTGCCAGTATCCAAATTCTTCAAATGAACCCGTATAAATACGTCCGTCGGGATGGTATTGGATTGCCCTTACGGGGCGGTTCTCCCTGCTTAAGTAATGGGTATGGCTGATGCCGTTAAATTCAGTGATTCCCCCCGATTGGGCAAAATAGACATAGCCATTTTCGGGGTTAGTAGTGATGGCCCAGGTTTGAATGCGTAAATCGGGGCTTTTGCCCAGAAACGGCTGAATCACCGGTTGCCCTGCAGCGAATGATAACTGGCATCTAAACCACCATGCCAGGCTGATGATAACAAAAGCCTTTGGGTTAGTTTTAATGAAGTTGAAAATGGATAACAGCATCAGGAATTTAAGTTGGGCAATGATCCAATCCTGCGGCTAATTTAGGATTATTTTATTGTAAATATGGCCTTTACCGGCCAGTGATCTGAAATAAATATATTCCCCTGTTTTACTATGTCCACAGAGTAGCTTTCTGCTGTAAACCTGTCTGTTACAAAAATATAATCAATTATGCGGGGTTCTGTATCATCTCTGAAAGCATTAAATGTGGACAATGAACCAGATACAGCACCCTCGGATAATAGCTCAGCATTTTGCAGTCCATTATTGCTTTTCAGGTGTACAATCATCTCTTCATACAATCCCGGGCCCTTGGTTATATTGAAGTCGCCGGTAACTATAATGGGGTAATCGCCGGCAATCTCGTTGATCTTTGCTGACATGAACTCCATGCTGCGCCTGCGGGCCAAATCGCTTATGTGGCAGTAATGGGTGTTGAAGGCATAAAGTTCGATGCCCGAGGCAAGATGTTTTAGTTTGGCCCAGGCCACCACCCGTGGCAAAATGGCTTCCCAACCAATGCTTCCTGGCGCATCGGGTGTTTCTGATAACCAGAACTGACCCTGCTCAAGCAATTTGAATGATGATGTATTGAAAAATAGAGTTGAGAATTCGCCCCCTTTGGCACCATCATCGCGGCCGGTGCCCACATAAGCATATCCGGGAATCATTTTCAGGATGTCTTCGTTCTGGTGGTAAAGGGCTTCCTGCACTCCCATAATATCGGGCAACTCAGTTTTAAGGTACTTTTCAACCACCGGTATGCGCGAGGGCCAGTCGTTGGGCGCATCGTTGGGGTTATCAAACCTGATGTTAAAAGTGATCACCTTTATTTGATGGGGTTTGTTTCTTTGGGTGCAAAAATTAAAAACCAAAGAGATTAAAAGAATTAGAGGTAAAACTTTTTTCATGGCGGATTATTTCAGAGAGTTATTATTCAATCAGTATTGTCGGGTAAAAACCAATTAATGTAAATGGTTAATAGTTTCGCTGCTTTGCAGCTTTGATACAGATGTGTTAATCTTCCGGTTATAGATAATTGCGGTCTGCAACTTAGGGCTATCCGGCAGGCATTGCGGGAGATAACGTATACAGATATCATGGCATAAGACCCGGCGAAACCTCAGTGGGGCGAACCTGTTAAAAACATCAAGACTAATAAGGGAACCAATCATATAGCAAATTTTTTACCGGACTATGGTGGCCATATTTATGGATATTGAAAATTGGATAATTGCAAATTTTGAATGAAGATAATTTTTTGGGAAAGGTAAATATAAATCCTGAAATCACCATTTCCTTATAATTGCTGGCGGGTTCAGCACAAACAGAGTCAAATCCTATTCTTAACCCAACTGCTACTGCCATGTAGCAAAAAAAAACCAACCCCCATCCTCACCAGCAATTTTCCGGTAAAAGATGGGGGTTGAAAATTCAGTAAATCAGGGTGTACTATTTGATGTACTGGTTGAGGATGGCTTCGTAGAGTTCCTGCTTGCCGCTTATTTGTGCGGGTTCGCCAAGTTCAATGGCCAGTTTGCGCATATCTTCGAGGGTAAGTTTGCCTTCTTCGTAAGCTTTGCCATGGCCTGAATCGAACGATTTGTAACGATCTTTGCGCATTTTAATGATGGGCGACTTTTCGACAAGGTTGTGGGCAATCTCCAGTGCGCGTGCAAAGGTATCCATACCGGCAATGTGTGCAATGAAGATATCTTCGAGGTCGGTAGAGTTACGACGGGTTTTTGCATCGAAGTTGATACCACCGGTGGTAAAGCCGCCTGCTTCAAGAATTACGAGCATAGCTTCAACGGTTTCCTGGATGTTGATAGGGAACTGGTCGGTATCCCATCCGTTCTGGTAGTCGCCACGGTTAGCGTCGATGCTTCCAAACATTCCATTGTCGGCAGCTACCTGAAGTTCGTGCTGGAAGGTATGGCCAGCCAGGGTAGCGTGGTTTACTTCAATGTTGAGTTTGAAATCGTCGGCCAGGCCGTATTTGTTAAGGAAACCAATGATTGTTGCAGAGTCGAAATCGTACTGGTGCTTGCTGGGCTCCATGGGTTTGGGTTCGATAAGGAAAGTACCTTTGAAACCGTTTTTGCGTGCATAGTCGCGGGCCATGGTAAGGAAACGTGCCATGTGTTCCAGTTCGCGTTTCATGTTGGTGTTTAGCAGCGAGCTGTATCCTTCGCGGCCACCCCAGAAAACGTAGTTCTGTCCGCCCAGTGCAATAGTAGCATCGAGGGCATTTTTAACCTGGGTAGAAGCATAGGTAAGCACCTGGAAGTCGGGGTTGGTAGATGCGCCATTCATGTAGCGTTTGTGAGAGAAAAGGTTTGCGGTTCCCCACAAAAGTTTCACGCCAGAGGCAGCCTGTTTTTGTTTGGCATAGTCAACCACAGCCTGCAGTCTTTTTTCTGATTCTGCAATGGTGTCGCCTTCCTGCACTGTGTCGAAATCGTGGAAACAATAAAAAGGAACGCCCAGCTTGGTGGTAAATTCAAAGGCTGCATCCATTTTGTTCTTTGCTTTCTGCACGGCATCTGTGCCGCTGTCCCATGGAAAAGTTACAGTATCGCCACCAAAAGGATCGGAACCGCCGCCACAGAAGGTGTGCCAGTAAGCCACTGCAAAGCGCAAGTGGTCTTTCATGGTTTTTCCGCCAATCTTTTTATTTTCATCGTAGAATTTGAACGCAAGCGGGTTGTCTGATTCACGACCTTCGAATTTAATTTTACCGATACCCTTGAAGTACTCGGTATTGCCTAAAGTAATACTCATGGTAGTAATTGTTTAAGATTAATTATAAACTGAAATTATATGGGTGATAATGGTTAATTTACGCTTTTTCAAGTACTTCTTTCCATCCTTCAAAGGCATCGAGTAAGGGCTGCCTGATAGATTTGTCGGGTTCGATGGTTTTGATTTTTTCGAGGCCATTGAATGCTTCGGCTTCGCTGGCAAAAATACCTGCCCCAAGGCCTGCCGCACGGGCAGCACCCTGCGACCCATCGGTATTGTAAAGCTCAATGGTGGTATTGGCAATGCTGGCCAAACACTCACGGAATACCGGACTCAGGAACATGTTTGAATGGCCTGCCCTGATTACCGCAGGGTCAATGCCGGTTTGCTCCATAATATCCATTCCAAATTTAAAGGCATATACGATACCTTCATGTGCGGCGCGAATAAAATGTTCGCGGCCGTGGCGGTTAAAATTCAATCCTGAAACCATGCAACCCATGTCCTTATTGCCGGTAATGCGTTCGGCACCATTGCCAAACGGCACTATTTTAAGGCCGTCGGCCCCTGGGGCTACCGATGCCGAAAGTTCGTTCATATTGTCGTAGCTCATGCCTGTGTTGGCTACGTTGCGCTTGAGCCACGAATTCATGCTGCCGGTGCCGTTTATGCACAGGAGCACACCGAGCCGGGTTTTTTCGTTGGTGTGATTAACATGGGCAAAGGTGTTCACGCGCGAAAGCGGGTCGTACTTCACCTGGTCGCTTACCCCGAATACTACACCAGAGGTGCCTGCCGTGGCAGCAATTTCTCCTGGGTTCATTACATTGAGCGATAGAGCATTGTTGGGCTGATCGCCGGCGCGGTAGGTTATCGGGGTGCCTGGTTTCAGACCAAGTTCTGTTGCTGCTGAAGTGCTCAGTTGGCCCTGTGGCGCTATGTTGGGCAATATAGTGGGGATGAATGACTGAGGGAACCCGTAATGGTCCATTACCAGTTTTGAAACTTCATTTTTCGGAAAATCCCAGAATATGCCTTCTGACAGGCCCGAAGGGGTGGTAACGGGTGTACCCGACATACGCAAGGCAATATAATCGCCAGGGAGCATGATGAGGTGGGTTTTTTCGTACAAATTTGGCTCTTTATCCTTAACCCATTTAAGTTTCGAGGCGGTGAAGTTGCCTGGCGAATTTAGCAGGGATTGTAAGCATTTCTCGGGGCCAATTTCTTCAAAAGCTTTGTCGCCATGCGAAACAGCCCGGCTGTCGCACCAAATAATTGAAGGGCGGAGTACCTTATGGTTTTTATCTACCATTACCAATCCATGCATTTGGTAAGAAATGCCGATGGCTTTGATGTTTTCTGATTTTATACCAGGGGTTTGCAGTAACTCTTGTGTTGCGGCTTTTATGCTGGCCCACCATGTTTCGGGGTCTTGTTCGGCCCAGCCAGGTTGCGGAGCCAAAATTTTCATTTCTTCTTTGGGATGGAAAGCCGATGCAATACATTGTCCGGTAGTTGTATCAATTATGCTCGCTTTCACTGATGAGCTGCCAAGGTCGTATCCGAGTAATAGCATAGTTTTGATTTTTTAAAAGATTATACGGGTATTGTTGAATTGCTCAAATCTTTGCCGGTCGAAAGCAAAAAGCTGGGCGGGTTTATGGGCTACATTTTTCTGTTTTTCGTTTAGGGGCACAATAAAATCAAGTTTTTTAAGCTTTTTCCTGAAATTGCGGCTGTCGGGTTGCTGGTCGTAAAAAATGGTGATCAGATGCTGCAACTGGTTTATTGTGAATCGGGGGGTGAGCAGGTCGAAAATGGTACCATCGCGCTTCAGGCTTTGCCTGATGGCCGAAAGTGCCCGGTGAATAATATCTTCGTGGTCGAAGGGGAGGTTGTGGATTTGGTTCATTGCTACCCAATGCGATCGGGTATTACAGTTTTTGGTTTCTGCCGGATCAATAATGCCGTAATAGGCAATGGAAACCACCCGGTCGATGGTAAGACCGGTAGTTTTTTCGAGCCAATGTCTATCAGCTTCATTTTCCATCCTGTCGAGCGAATCGAGCATATCAAACTGAACTAGGTTTACATTGTCCAAACAGGAAAGCTCCCGGAGAATGCGTTTGGCGGCATCTTTGAATAACTCGTTGTTGTAAACCAACCCGCCAGGCAGCTTCAGATTGTTCGGAAAAACTACCGAATTGCCATTGGCTGGTTCTCTCTCTACTAACAATACCTTAAGTTGCTCTTCATCATATTTGAAGATGACACAATCGGCAGAAAGATGGGGGTTGAGAGCAGCCATCGGTTTGGGGTTTAAGGCAGTAAAAATAGTAAAATACTTAACGTACTAAATACGCTAAGCAAAATATTTCTGTAGCTATTCGAGAAAACCTTGAATCTATAAGGAAAGTAACATCAAAAAATTTATCAACCGTGTAATTTAGTAAGTTATTGAGCGTCAATTGAGGTATCTCCAACATTCATAAACCATTTGTTAATAAAGAATCAATTAAAGAGTTGAAAGTATCAGAATAAACCAAAACTGACTGAAAATGACAACCACCCTTACCCCTTTCGAAAAAAGCCAGAGGCTCGAGGTCATTGACCTTTTGCGCGGAATAGCCCTTGTTGGCATTTTTATGGTGAATATGCCTATTATGAATGCTCCCTTTGCAGCTCAAACCGGCGAACTGGTATTATGGACAGATTCTCTGAACCATTTTTCACACCTTTTTATTATGTTTTTCTTTACAGGTAAATTCTATACAATTTTTTCAATGTTGTTCGGAATAGGATTCTATTTCTTTCTGAGAAAAGCTGACGAATCAGGTGTTTCTGTTTTGCCGGTTTTCAAACGAAGACTGGTCTGGCTGCTGGTTATAGGAATTTTGCATGTTGTTTTACTATGGTATGGCGATATCCTCGTTTTCTACGCCCTTTTTGGGTTTATCATGATTCTGTTCAGAAAAAAATCAAACAAAACCCTTCTGGTTTGGGCGGCAATTTTGCTTCTCTTTCCGGTGCTGATTTCTGCCTTTCTTGTATTTCTTATGCAGCTTGCCATGTCGATACCAGAGGCTGCCGAGGGTGCCCAGGCCGGCATGCTCGCTGCTGCCGAGAGCATGCGAATCTTTGTTGAAAAGGCATTGGTAATTTACCAGGGAGGCAGTTTCAGCGAGATAGTTGCTGTGAGGCTCGAAGAATACCAGAATATGCTGGGCGGACTCCTTTTCTTTTATCCAAACGTATTGGCCATGTTTCTGGTAGGTATGGTGCTGGCACGCAAAAAAGTGTTCGAAAATCTTGAAGCCTCAAAGCCTTTCTTTAAAAAATTGTTGTTTATAAGCCTGCCGGTTGCCCTTGTTGCAAACACATTATTTACTTGGGGTGGTTTAAATTCAACAATGGCAAAGTTAGACTGGATGTTTGTAGGCTATATGTTTGGGCAGTCGTTTGGTGCACCGGCCCTGAGTATGGTTTACATTTCCATTATAGCGCATTGTTATTATCATGAGTATTTTAGAAAGTTAAGTCAGGCCATAATTAAAACCGGCAGGATGGCACTTACTAATTATCTCATGCAATCGGTAATTGCTACTACCTTGTTTTATGGTTATGGTTTCGGGTTGTATGGGAAGGTGAATTTCTGGCAGGGTATATTGCTGGTTGTGGCCATTTATGTGGTGCAGGTAATCTGGAGTAATTACTGGCTTAATCACTTCCGCTTTGGACCCATGGAATGGATGTGGCGTTCGTTAACGTATCGTAAGCTTCAGAAAATGAAGGTTGAAAAATAAAAACATGTCGAAAGAAAAATTTTTTAAAGAATTGATCGCTGAATTGGTGAGTAGTGGCGAAATTTCCGGTTCGGCCTACAGCATCTTACTGATGAAAGGGGAAGAGCTGGGACTGACAAAAACGGCAGTTGACCTGCTGATAAAGCTTGAGCAAGGACAGAATACTGATAAGGAGGCTTCTGTCGGGGAACCAAAGGCTGAAGTCGCGGGTGCTGGAAAAAAGCAGCCTGAGAGCTTTTTCGATAATTCGGAATATGAATTCACTTCAGCCATTACCCGGGGAGGATCAATACTTACCCCCGATAAAATCATCGTTTCGGCCACCAGTGTTCCGTTTAAAAAGCGTAACAAATATCTTATCAATACCGACACCATTTCTATACCTATAAAAAATGTGGCCAGCATAGAAATTGACACTAGCATCCTGGGTTCTGACATCATAATAAAAAGCTATGGGGCAGGAAGAATTGAAGGGAAGAAATTTACCAAAACCGATGCCCTGGAAATTAAGAGACTAATTGAGCAGCGGCAGGCATCTTTAAAATAGTAAGAGATTGAAGGAACAATCCTGATAGTGCCATTTTTTTATGGTACCTTATTTTGCAACCCTTAGGTTTTCGTTGGGGAGTAAGGCGCTTTTTGGAGTTTTTTTATTTGATGAACTTATTGTAGGTTACAAAAATGTAGAAAAAATTTATGTCGATTGAAAAAACAGGGGGGTGTTGTGTTAAAATACAATAAAAAAGTATGGCATAAAATAAATAAGTGGGGTTATGGCGAAAGAAACATTATGAATTTGTAATTTTGCAGATCTTTATAATCCCCTCCTATGGAAAAAGTTGCATTTTCTGATTTTCGGTGCAGAAAAAACATGGGGCAATTGTGTTATGGAAAACGTGAACTGAGTCTATTGCTCGAAATAATTACTGTTTTAAATGATCAAAGCTTTGAGATAAAAACCAATCTCAACAAGGTAATCGACAAAATTTCGGAACACCTGGGAGCCCGGCAGGTAATCCTTAC
Source organism: Bacteroidota bacterium (assembly GCA_037441525.1). Lineage (GTDB taxonomy): Bacteria > Bacteroidota > Bacteroidia > Bacteroidales > UBA7960 > SKVR01. The sequence continues at coordinate 24,134 of JBBISA010000029.1, read as the reverse complement.
CATTTTAAACCGCAGCAACCAGCAGATTGTAATAGAGGTGGCCAGCGGATTGCCCCAGAATAATCCCCAAAACATTACCTATAATCTGGGCGAAGGCATTTTTGGCAAGGTTGTGGAGTCGGGCAAGCCGGTGGTAATCCCCCGGGTTTTCGAAAACCCCGATTTTCTTAATAAAACGGGGGTTCTTAGTCTGCCCGAAAGCAGTTAAGTGTCTTTTATTTGTGTGCCTGTGCTCGACAATAAAGAAATTGTGGGTACCCTTAGTATCAATAAAATTTACAATGGCGATGTGGCTTTTTCTGAAGATGCGGGAGTGCTCTCCATCTGCGGGGCCATTATTGCCCAGGCAGTTCGCATAAGGCAGGAATACCTGGAAGAAATTCTGCAATTGCGTGAGGCAAATAAGAAACTGTATGTTGAGATAAGAGAAGGGTGCGGCCATCGAATCTGGTCGGAAACTCAGGTAAAATGCGCGATTTGTTCGATATGATCGACAAGGTCGCCCCCACCACAAGCACAGTGCTTATAAGGGGCGAAAGCGGGGTGGGAAAAGAATTGGTGGCTGATGCCATTCATTACGCCAGCAACAGGGCCGATAAACCCTTTATTAAGGTAAACTGTGCGGCCCTGCCCGAAAGCCTCATCGAAAGTGAACTGTTTGGCCACGAAAAAGGTGCATTTACAGGGGCAAGTGCTCTGCGCATTGGCCGGTTTGAAGCTGCACAGGGGGGTACCATTTTTCTTTACGAGATTGGCGAACTGCCCCCTTCCACGCAGGTGAAACTTCTGCGCATTATGGAGCAACGTGAGTTTGAGCGACGGGGCAGTACAGTTCCTATTAAAGCCGATGTGCGGATTATATGTGCCACCAACCGCAATCTGGAAGAATTGATAGAAAAGGGTGCTTTCAGGGAAGACCTTTATTACCGCATCAATGTTTTTCCGGTATTTATACCGCCCTTGCGCGAACGCATTAACGATATCCCTGGCCTGGCCGACCATTTTATCATGAAATTCAATCAAAACAACCAGAAAAAGATAAAAAGAATTTCATCTTCGGCCATCGATATGCTTATGGTATACCACTGGCCTGGTAACATTCGCGAGTTGGAAAACTGTATTGAACGTGCCTGCATAATGAGCACCGACAGCGTAATCAGGGCCAGTAATCTCCCTCCAACCCTCCAAACTGCACTTTCGTCGGGTACAAAATCCCTGGGCACACTCGAGACTATTATATCTTTGGTGGAGCAACAGATCATCCTTGAAACCCTTCATTCTACAAAGGGAAATATGCTGAAAGCATCGAAGTTGCTGGGTATAACTGAGCGCATGATGGGCATCAGAATAAAAAAATACAACATTGATCCCAAAAGATATAAACCTGCTCAGCCAGATGAAAAATAAAAAAAGCGAAACCGGTTGAAAAAAACGGGGGGGGAGGTCTGAAAAAAAGTTACATAAATGTAGTTTAGACCCCTAAAATACTACCTTAATGATGGGATATTGGAAGAGAATTAAACGATTAGTCAATTAATAAAAAATTAACCATCGCTCATTTTTCATTAGATTTCAAATAGTTAGGCCCTCCATTTTGTGGGGGGCTTTTTTGTTTTTGGCAAAATGGCATTATAGCTGCCAAAGGGGTAGCGTAAACATTTTTATTATTCATCAATTAAAACCAAGTTTATGAGAAAAGTAGCCATTTACGGAAAAGGTGGAATTGGTAAAAGTACCACCACCCAAAACACAGTTGCCGGACTTACCGAGTTAGGTAAAAAGGTTATGGTTGTTGGCTGTGACCCCAAAGCCGACTCCACACGCCTGTTGCTGGGAGGCCTTGCCCAGAAAACGGTTCTTGATACCCTTCGCGAGGAGGGCGAAGATGTGGAATCTGAAGATGTACTAAAACATGGATTCCGCTCTACCAGCTGTGTGGAGTCGGGTGGTCCGGAACCCGGGGTAGGATGCGCCGGTCGTGGTATCATTACATCCATAAACCTGCTCGAGCAATTGGGCGCCTACGACGACGACAAGGAACTCGATTATGTATTTTATGACGTACTCGGCGATGTGGTTTGCGGTGGTTTTGCCATGCCCATCCGCGATGGCAAGGCCGAAAAGATTTACATTGTTTGCTCAGGCGAAATGATGGCCATGTATGCCGCCAACAACATTTGCAAGGGTATTGTAAAATTTGCCCACGCCGGTGGTGTAAGGCTGGGTGGTCTTATCTGCAACAGCCGCAATGTTGATAATGAGTACGCCATGATCGAAGAGCTGGCCAAAAGGCTGGGAACACAAATGATCCATTTTGTGCCGCGCGATAATATGGTGCAAAAAGCCGAAATATACCGGAAAACTGTAATCGAGTATGAGCCAGCCCATCCGCAGGCCGATCAGTACCGCTCTCTGGCTCGCAAAATTGACGAAAACAAAATGTTTGTCATTCCAAAGCCCCTCGAAATTGCCGAACTCGAAGATTTGCTTATTAATTACGGATTGTTTAACTAAACCATTTTTTGAAAGGAAAAAAGCTATGCAGGTATTATTAAGAGCTATTGTAAGACCCGAAAAAACCGGACCAGTAATGAAAGCGTTGTTTGAAGCCGGATTCCCGGCCGTTACCAGGATGGATGTATATGGCCGTGGAAAACAGAGAGGCTTAAAAGTAGGAGATGTAACCTACGATGAGCTCCCCAAGGAACTATTGTTGATTTGCATAAAGGAGTCGGATAAGGAATTTGTGATTGACACCATTATGGAAACCGCCAGTTCAGGGCCCAGAGGGAACCTGGGCGATGGGAAAATTTTCGTAACCCCCGTTCTTGAATCATTCACCATTTTAACCGGTCTGAAGGAAGTTTAATTGAAAACTCTAACGAATCCACAAAAAACCACATTATGAAACTCATATTAGCCATCATCAGGATTGCCAAGATGAATCAGACCAAACAGGCCCTTTCAGAAGCAGGATTACCCTCTTTTACTGCAAGGCCCGTAATTGGAAGGGGAAGGGGTCGCGGTTTGGGGCCTACTTACCAGAAATTCATCAATGAACAACAAGCCCCCGAAATTATGGAAGCGCTCAAAGCCCTGGGGCCCGAACCCCGCCTGAAACCAAAAAGGGCTATTACTCTGGTAGTTACCGATGAAAAAAAAGACCTTGCCATCGAAACCATCATCGCAGTAAATAAAACGGGCAACAGTGGCGACGGAAAAATTTTCGTGGTCGATACCCTCGATGCCATTAGTGTTCGAACGGGCACAAGGGGCGATGCTGCCCTCGCTTGAATTATCAACAACTAAATTTCTACAATTATGACTGCAAAAGAAACTGAGATGGACCCCTTACGCTGGAAAGCTGAAGTGCTGAAAAAATACCCGGCAAAAGTGGCCAAAAAAAGAGAAAAATCAAATGTGGTGCTCGAAGGTGAAACCCCTGAGAAAATTCAGGCCAATGTGCGCACCATACCTGGCATTATTACCCAAAGAGGATGTACTTATGCAGGTTGCAAAGGGGTGGTACTGGGGCCCACACGCGATATTGTTTACCTGGTACACGGTCCCATTGGCTGCAGTTTCTACGCCTGGCTAACGCGACGTAACCAAACATTGCCTCCTACTCCCGATTCGCCCAACTATATGACCTATGCATTCTCTACCGATATGCAGGATTCGAATATCGTGTTTGGTGGCGAAGAAAAACTAAAAGATGCCTGCCGCGAAGTATTTGAAATATTTAAGCCCAAAAGCATCGGTATTTTCTCTACTTGTCCGGTTGGGCTCATTGGCGACGATGTGCATGCCGTGGCCAAAGAAATGAAAGAAGAACTGGGAATCAATGTTTTTGGATTCAGTTGCGAAGGATACAAAGGGGTTAGCCAAAGTGCGGGCCACCATATTGCCAACAACCAGCTTATGAAGCATGTAATTGGCATCAATGACAATGCCCCCGAAGGGAAATTCAAAATAAACCTGCTGGGTGAATACAATATTGGTGGTGATGCTTTCGAAATTGAAAGAATTCTGGAAAAAGCCGGTATAACACTGGTGGCCACTTTCAGCGGAAACTCTACCATGGAACAGTTTGAACGCTCTCACACCGCTGACCTGAATGCTGTTATGTGCCATCGATCTATAAACTATGTGGCCGAAATGATGGAAACCAAATATGGTATTCCCTGGATAAAGATCAACTTTATTGGTGCTGATGCCACCGCTAAGTCGCTGCGCAAAATTGCTGCTTATTTCGATGATCCCGAACTCTGCGAACGGGTTGAAAATGTTATTGCTGAAGAGATGCTTGCTATCAAAGCCGCCCTCGAATCCATTAAACCTCGCACCACCGGTAAATCGGCCATGCTTTTTGTAGGGGGCTCACGTGCCGACCACTACCAGGAACTTTTTAAGGAGCTTGGGATGACCTGTATTTCTGCAGGCTACGAATTTGGCCATCGCGGCGACAACGAAGGTCGCAGGGTAATACCTACTATACAGATTGATGCCGATAGCCGCAATATTGAAGAGTTGCATGTGGAACCCGACCCCGAAAAGTTTTATCCGCGTAAATCAGAAGAAGCCAAAAAACTTCTCATGAAAAAAGGGGTAGATTTTTCAAATTACGAAGGGATGATGGCTGAGATGGCCAAAGGATCGCTGGTAATTGATGATATCAGCCATTTTGAAATGGAAAAACTACTCGAAATCTATCGCCCCGATGTATTTTGTGCAGGTATCAAAGAAAAATATGCCGTTCAGAAAATGGGTATCCCTTTGAAACAGTTGCACAGTTACGACTACGGTGTTCCTTATGCCGGCTTTACCGGTGCTGTTAACTTTTACAAAGACATTGATATGATTGTAAATACAAGCATCTGGAAAATGGTTAAAGCGCCCTGGAATCGTGAGCCCGTTATTGAAGCAGTGTATGCTTCCTGAGACTGCAAATCTTTTTATTCACCTTAAAACTTAAACGAGATGTTACTTCGTCATACCACCGATAAAATAGTTGAGCGCAAAGCCCTCACCATTAATCCTGCAAAAACCTGCCAGCCTGTAGGGGCAATGTATGCAGCTTTAGGTATTCATGGCTGTCTTCCGCACAGCCATGGGTCGCAGGGCTGCTGTTCCTACCATCGCACTGTTTTGACCCGCCATTACAAAGAGCCCGTAATGGCTTCCACCAGCTCATTCACCGAAGGTTCTTCAGTATTTGGCGGACAGGCCAACCTGGTGCAGGCCATTTATAATATTTTTACTATTTACAACCCCGATATCATTGCCATACATACCACCTGCCTTTCTGAAACCATTGGCGACGATGTAACTCAGATAACCCAAAAGGCCAGGGAAGAGGGAAAGGTGCCCCAGGGCAAACACGTTATAAATGCCAGTACCCCAAGTTATGTAGGCTCACACGTTACAGGCTATGCCAATATGGTTGCTGCTGTTGCCGAATATTTTTCCATGTGCTCAGTAAGTGTTTAAGAGCAGGTAAATATTATTGCCGGATGGATGGAACCCTCTGATATGCGCGAAATAAGACGTCTGGCCAATGAAATGAAAGCCCGTATTGTTCTAATGCCCGATACTTCTGAGGTATTAGATGCCCCAATGACAGGCAGACACGAGTTTTACCTCAAAGGCGGAACTCCCATTCCGGCGCTTACCAGTATGGGCGACAGCAGATACACGCTGGGCCTTGGAAACTTTTGCACACGCGATGCCTGTAATAAGCTGGAAAATAAATGCAGGGTGCGTCATTCCATCGAAGATATTCCCATTGGGCTGAGTGCAACTGATCGCTTTGTGTCGCGCCTGAGCCGCCTTGCCAATGTGCAGGTACCTCGATCTATAACCGATGAGCGTGGCCGCCTTATCGATATGATCATAGATATGCACAAATACCTCTTCAATAAAAGAGTTGCTCTGTTTGGCGACCCTGATACCCTGCTGCCACTTACCGAGTTTTTACTCGATCTCGATATGAAGCCCGTTTATATTGTTAGTGGCACACCCGGAAAACAGTTCGATAGCTCTTTTAAAAGCCTTTTGTCTTAAAATTACCCGAAGCCAAATACCGCAATGGTGAAGGTGCCGATATGTTTCTGATGCACCAGTGGATAAAACAGGAACCCGTTGATTTGATAATTGGCAATACCTATGGCAAGTATATAGCCCGCGACGAAAACATTCCCTGTGTAAGAATGGGTTTTCCTATTCTCGACCGGGCCGGTCATAGTTATTTCCCAACGGTAGGTTATAGTGGTGGGATGCATTTGCTAAATAGTATTCTCAATGCCATAATGGATCATACCGATCGCGAAGTATCAGAAGAGCTTGTAGAATTAACCATGTAATATTTCCTGTAAAATGATCCGGATACTCGATCAGAGAATCAGCCAGGTAGGCAAAAGTGGGCAGGGCAATACCACCGTGGCCTGCAACAAACCCAGTGTGGCTGGCTCAGTGAGCCAGCGTGCCTGTGTGTTCTGCGGTTCACGCGTGGTACTCTACCCCATTGCCGACGCCTTGCACCTTATTCATGGGCCCATCGGATGTGCCTCCTACTCCTGGGATATCAGAGGAGCACTCTCGTCGGGGCCAGAGCTGCACCGATTGAGTTATTCTACCGACCTGCGCGAAAAAGATGTGGTTTTTGGCGGCGAACCGAAGCTCGAGCTGTCGCTGACAGAACTGATCGAAAAACATAATCCGAAGGCAGCATTTGTTTATTCTACCTGTATTGTGGGGGTTATTGGCGATGATATCGAAGCGGTGTGCCGTGCGGTGGAAAAAAAATTCGGAATACCTGTAATACCGGTGCACGCCCCCGGGTTTAAGGGTACCAAAAAAGACGGCTACCGAGCCGCCTGCGATGCCCTCGAATTGCTCGTTGGCAAAGGGAACAGAGAAAAAATGCCGCTATGTATCAACATCCTGGGCGATTTTAACCTCGCCGGTGAGCTCTGGATATTGAAAGAGTATTACCAACAGATGGGTATCCACATAAATGCTACAATTACCGGCGACGGTCGTATCGATGATATCTGCAATGCTCATAAGGCCGATATTAACGTGGTGCAATGCTCCGGATCAATGATGTATCTGGCACGTTCCATGAAAGAAAAATATGGAATACCTTTCATGAAGGTCTCTTATTTCGGCATTGAAGATATGAGCGATGCCCTTTACGAAGTGGCCAAATTCTTCGAAAGCGATCAGCTCATGGATAATGCACGCAATATTGTGCGGCAGGGGTTCGATAAGCTTATGCCTGCTCTGAAAGAATATCGCCGCAAACTGGAAGGTAAACGCGCTGCAATTTATGTCGGGGGCTCCTTCAAAGCCATTTCTCTTATTAAGGCTCTGCGCCTTAATGGGGTAAAAACCGTTCTGGTAGGCTCACAAACCGGCACCAGTGTTGAGTATGAAATCATCAGTCAGTTGTGCGACGAGGGTACAATCATCGTTGATGATTCCAACCCGGTAGAGCTTTCGCACTTTGTAAAGCAAACACAGGCCGATATATTTATTGGTGGGGTGAAAGAACGCCCCATTGCCTACAAAATTGGTCTGGGATTTTGCGATCATAACCACGAACGCAAAGAAGCCCTGGCTGGTTATGAAGGGATGCTCAATTTTGCCAAAGAGATATATGCCACAGCCATGAGTCCGGTTTGGCATTGGGTTAGGAGAGATAATGGAAAGGGTTAAAATTGGTAATTCAATGGTTGAAAGGGATTAGTCTGATACCATCTAATAAAAGGTAAGAAGAATAAAAGTGCCACCAACCCTGAATGTCGATAGGAACAAAGACCATTAAAAAACACAATGCAATGAACTCAAATACAGCGAACACCATAATACCCTATACATCTACACGCAATGCCTGCAAACTTTGCGCACCATTGGGGGCCAGCCTGGTATTTAAAGGTATTGAAGGGTGTATTCCCATGATTCACGGTTCACAAGGTTGTGCCACCTACATCAGGAGATATATTATCAGTCACTTCAGAGAGCCAATCGATATTGCATCATCCAACTTCAGCGAAGAAACCACGGTTTTTGGGGGCAACCGCAACTTTTGTAATGGCATCGAAAACATCATCAGCCAATATCACCCAAAATCCATTGGCATTGCCTCCACCTGCCTGAGTGAAACCATTGGCGAAGACATTCCCATGCTTATTAAGGAATTTCTTTCCACCACCGGCCATCTGGATGTGCCTTTTTTTGTGCACGCTTCTTCCCCAAGCTACCAGGGTTCGCACATGGAAGGCTTTCAGCAGGCTGTGCTGGCAACCATAAAAACCCTTGCCCGCAAAGGCAAGCAGGGCAATCATGTGAATCTGTTCTCAGGAATGATTTCACCCGAAGACATAAGACATCTGAAGGATTTAACAGAAAGTTTCGAACTGCCTGTGGTTTTGTTTCCTGATTATTCTGACACGCTGGACAATCCTACCTGGGACGAATACCAGCTCATACCCGAGGGATGAACACCATTGCTCGACCTGCAAAATACTGCAAATGCCAGGGGATCCATCGAATTGGTTGCTACTTCTGCCAGGGAACTGGCCGAAAAGGAAAAGAAAAACCAGGCTAAGACAGCCGGTGAGTTCCTGGAAAACGAGTTTCAGGTTCCATGTCGGCAAACCGGTTTGCCGGTAGGATTGAGGCTGTCGGATAGCTTTATCGGTTTGCTGAAAGAGATTTCCGGCCGGTCGGCATCCCCTGAGATTAAACGCGAAAGGGGCCGCCTTCTTGATGCCTACGTTGATGGCCATAAATATGTTTTCGGTAAAAAGGCGATAGTGTATGGCGAGGAAAGCATGGTAAATAGCCTGATAAGTTTTTTCGAAGAAATTGGTATCGAAACGGTATTGGCCGGTTCGGGTGGCGAAAGCGGGATGCTGGAAAAGGAACTGCAACAAATTACCGGCGAAAAGTATAATCAGATGAAAGTTTTGAGTGGTGTTGATTTCGAAACAATGAACGAACTGGCTGATGAGTTAAAACCCGATATCATGATCGGAAACAGCAAAGGCTACTATATTGCCCGTCGTCTGGGTATACCACTGGTAAGAGTAGGTTTTCCTGTTCACGACAGGTTTGGGGGCCAGCGGTTGCAAATACTTGGGTATAAAGACACACAACAACTTTTCGACCGTAGCGTAAATGCAATAATGGAATACAAACAGGAAAATTCTCCCATAGGTTATAAATATATTTAACGAAAGAAAGAATTAACAATGAACGATATAAAGCCCCTTCATCCATGTTTCGACAAAGAGAGCAGCCATAAACATGCCCGTGTACATTTGCCGGTAGCTCCAAAATGCAATATTCAGTGCAATTATTGCAACCGTAAATATGATTGTGTCAATGAAAGCCGGCCAGGAGTTACTTCTGCCGTACTGGCACCTTTTCAGGCGGTAACATATCTGAAAGCATTGCATCACCAGCTGAAAAATATTTCGGTAATTGGTATTGCCGGACCAGGCGATCCCTTTGCAACCCCTGAGCTAACCCTCGAAACTTTGCGTCTGGTAAAAGAAACTTTTCCTGATAAAATCTTTTGCCTTTCGAGTAATGGATTAAATGTGGCGCCATACGTTAATGAGTTAGCCGAGTTGGGGGTTTCACATGTTACGTTTACTATCAATGCTATTGATCCGGCCATCTCGCAAATAATATATCCCTGGGTAAGACGTGGCAAGGTAGTTTACCGCAAGCTTCAGGCCGCCATAGTGCTGCTCGAACAGCAAATGAAAGCCTTGGTATTGCTCAAAGAAAAAGGAATAACCGTGAAAGTAAACTCGATTATTCTGCCAGGGGTTAACGACCGGCATATTCCTGAAGTTGCACGGATGGTAAAGTCGTTGGGTGCCGATGTTATGAATTGTATTCCGGTGGTTGCCAGTGCTGGTTCAGGGTTCGAAAAAATGGACGAGCCCGATGCCACCATGATTTTCAGAACCCGCGCACTGGTTAAGGAACATATCGATATTATGACCCATTGCGCCCGTTGCTGGGCCGAAGCTGCCGGTTTGCTTGGGCAGGATATGGAAAGTGCTTATGGAATGTTGCAGGAATATGCCGGTATGGTTCCCGGCAATTCAACCGACAGGCCCTATGTTGCCGTGGCTACCCACGAGGGTTTGCTTGTCAATCAACATCTGGGCGAAGCAGGCTCATTAAGCATTTACCGGCAAACTCACAACGGGTTCAAATGGATAGAGCACCGGGATACACCCAAACCGGGCACTGGCGATTTCAGATGGATGGAAATGGGCAACCTGCTGTCCGATTGTCGTGCTTTATTGGTTTCGGGAGTTGGGAATAAACCCCTCGAAATTATCCAGAATTCGGGTATCAGGGTAATACAGATGACCGGATTAATTGATGAGGGGCTGGAAGCCGTATTTGAGAATAAACCCTTGCGAACTGTGAAAAAACCTGATGCCTTTAAGTGCGGCGATACTTGCCGGGGCAATGCCCAGGGATGCGCTTAAAATCTATTAATACAATAAATTATAACTTCCTTAATAATTGAAACTATTATTAACCCAAAATCCACAATTGTATGAAAAAACCCACTTACCACATTTTAGTTTGTAACTCATTTCGCACTGTTGGCGATGCACAAGGTGCATGTAACCGAAAAAATGCACCTCATCTGGTTCAATACCTAATGGGAGAATGTTCTGACAGAGGGTTGGATGTGGTGGTTTCAACTACCGGCTGCCTGAATGTTTGCGCCGAAGGACCTGTAGTGGTTGTACACCCAAATAATTATTGGTATGGAAAGGTGGAAGGCGAGGAGCTGATCGATGAAATACTTGATGCTCTCGAAGAAGGAAAGTCAGAGAGCAGCTACCTCATTAGCGATTAAACACAGCAACAACGAATTTTGATAGGATGAGTAGTATGGGTCCGCTCCGCATAATATCCCCCTGTTCTCTGTGTAAGGGAAAGTTTGCCAATACCCCACAGCGACTATTTGGATAATACTCCCGGGGTTTGGGGGATAATGATATTGTGGTGCGGACTCTTTTTTACCTTCGGAAATATTGTCAAGGATGGTGATTTGCTGTTTATCCCGGATTAGTCATCAGGAATGTAATGAACTAATGACTTAGCCGGGTTTAACCCCGCTTTAGAAAAACTTAATTTGTAAGCCTTTCTGCGCACAGATATTTATTTTTCTTTAGAGATTTGTCAAAATAGAAGTCACATAATCAATAACATAAAACGCTAAATTTTTAATGACGGTCATTAGAAAAAACGGCTAAAGACAAATTTGGGTTTATTAATCTCATATTTTTTGTGGCGTTGCTTTGCACATCTTTAGGCCAGGTTGACGCAGAATCAAAAAATAGTATTCATTCACAAAAAAAATATTGCAAAAAACTGCCGGTTATGAAGTCAGATTATCCCAACCTACAAAAAAAAGTTGTTTTCTACCTGATCGACACCACCCTGCGAGATGGTGAGCAAAGCCCCGGGGTAGTGTTCGACCTGAAGGACAAAATACGCATTGCACAACTGCTTGAAACTATTGGTGTGGATGAACTTGAAACTGGCACTCCGGCCATGGGGAAGGAGGAGGTTGACGATATGCGAACCCTGGCAAAATCGGGCTTTCGCTTCAATAATCTTGCCTGGTGCAGAGCCAGTTATAATGATATATTAATGGCTGCCAAAACTCATTCCGATGGTGTTTAAATATCTTTCCCCACCTCCGACCTGCACATGAAAATATTAGGCAAAGACAAAGCCTGAGTAATAAATACACTAATTAATCTGAGCACTCTGGCTTATGAACATTTTCGCTACTTCAGTATCGGAGCTCAGGATGCATCGCGCGCCAATCCTGATTTTCTCGAAGAATTTGTCTTATGCGCTTCAGCCATGGGTGCCCGACGTGTAAGAAATGCTGATACCGTGGGTTTGCTTAATCCTGTTCAGGTAGATAATATTTTTAAAGGATTAAGCTGTAAACCTGATATGCCAGAACTGGAGTTTCATGGACACAATGACCTGGGAATGGCAACCGCAAACACCGTAACTGCATTTATAGCCGGTGCAACATGTGCCAGCGTTACTGTAAATGGCATGGGCGAAAGGGCCGGCAATGCTCCTCTGGAAGAAGTGATAATGGCTATGCAGTTTCAACAATCACAATTGTTGAAGTACAATATTGGCCGCCTTACTAAATTGGCTTTTTTGGTCGAAAAACTAACTGGGCAAAAACTATCAGCTACAAAACCCATAACTGGCGAGCAGGTATTCAGGCACGAATCAGGTATTCATGTAAACGGCCTGATTGCCCATCCGAATGCCTACCAAATAATTGATGGAAGGTCTCTGGGACGCGATGCTGATATGTTTGTTTTTGGAAAGCACAGCGGTACCAATGGTTTGGTTCATCTGGCCCGGTCGTTGGGTCGGGAGTTAAACGAAAATGAAAAAAGCGAATTGCTGAAAATGGTGAAATCTTTGTCTGAAAATTTAAAACGGGCACTTACCATGCATGAAACAGGAAACCTTATCAAACAACTTGCCCGGCAATCAACAACTTTAAAAAAGCATCTCTGAAATCTGAATTGAAGGCAGGCTAAAAATAAAAGCCGCTTACAGCTAAAACTCTGTAAGCGGCTCATTTTGTGGCTCCTCCTCAAGGACTTGAACCTTGGACCCTCTGATTAACAGTCAGATGCTCTAACCGACTGAGCTAAGGAGGAATTTCAAAATCCGGGCTTTTCCGTTTTGGAGTGGCAAAATTAGTGTTTTTTTCTTTTCCCTAAAATTATTTTCTCTTTTTTTTCGCCTTTTACAAAGGCCATGCTCCGGGTGATTATTTTTGCAGTGTTTTTCAGTATATTTAATCATTTGTCAACCATCAGCCCAGGCCAAAAGGAACAGATTTCCTTAATTTGACTTTCTTAGTTTTAGCCAGTAGTGGGCTGTAAATTTCGATTTCTCTGAAATGAAATTACCCCTTTTCATAAAAAATATACGTTCGGGGATTCCCCTTGCTCCGACTTCCTTCTTTGGATATTTATTGCTTTTCATTGCCTTTTTCCTGTCGGGAGGATTAAGAGTTATGCACTTTAAGGCACCTCAGCAACTCACAGCCGGCTATTACAATCCTGCCTTCTTTACGGAAGAAGAGCTTGAATTTCTCAATCGGAAGATAACAGGATTGCTAATCGACAGCGGATTCAATGGCAATGTGTTTGTATCGCGCTATGGTACTGTAATTTACGACCGCTCTTTTGGCCATATTTCTCATACTCGTTCCCAGGCTATTGATCGGGAAACTGCATTTCAGCTGGCCAGTATATCTAAAACCTTTACTGCAACAGCGGTTCTTATGCTCCATCGCGACAGCCTTATCCATATTGATGATGCCGTGAAGAAGCATATCCCTGAATTCCCCTACGATAATATTACCATTCGCCACCTGCTCAATCATACCTCTGGGTTGCAAAACTATATGTGGCTGGTAGAAAGAGTTTGGAAAAAGCCTGTCAAACCTACCAACGAAGATATTTTGCAACTATTTATCGCCAACCGCCGAGGTTTGTACTTCCCTCCGGGCAATAAGTTTGAATACTCCAACACGGGTTATGTTTTTCTTGGATTGCTGATTGAAAGGGTTTCCGGAGTGAGCTATTCCGAATTCATCCATACACATATTTTCGAGCCCATCGAAATGAACCGCTCCTTCGTTTATGACCTTCACAAGCCTAAATCTATCGAAAACAGAGCTTATGGTTTTCGTCAGAGCCGGGGTAGATATTACGCCATTCCCGACGATAATCTTGACGGTCCACTGGGCGACAAGGGTATTTTTTCAACCATCGGCGACCTGTACAAGTGGGATCAGGCAATATACCGGAGTGAACTATTACCTTCAAATCTATGGCAAATGGCTTTTGAGAAAGGTAAACTCCACAACGATTCCCTGGTAAACTATGGCCTGGGCTGGAGACTTCAGAGCTATATCGATAAAAAAATAGTACATCATCCTGGCAGGTGGCACGGCTTTAGGACTAGTTTCAAACGGTTTGTGGACGATCATACCACTATTATTGTGCTTGGCAACAACAATCGGGGAATTCTGGAAATTATTGAAGGAATTCAGGACATCCTCTATGCCCAGGAAAAAGAGATTTGGCTTGCCGCCAATAAAGGGTTGCAGGTAAGTGATGAAATGGAAGAAACGGAACCTGCCGAAACCCCAGGGCAGGAATAACTTCAGATTCCGCTTCGATTAATGTGGCTGGATATTTATCCCCTATTGATTTGATTTTTTGTTGGCCAACTCCCAGGCACGGGTTGTGGTGTAATACTTCGCAATCATATTGGGCTCTTCCCATTCAGGCAATTTGCCATCGACCAGAAACTGCAGATATTTGCGGGTAACCTCGGCAAAATGTGCTTCGTGCCCTATACGATAGGATAAGGGGATGTAAGTAACAAACCCTTCATCGGCAGGTTGAAGCGCAATACCTGGAAATATTTGGGTTATAGCGGCAAATTCCGCGGTAATTTCATCCTTCCACGATTGAGTTACCTCACCATTGGATGGTACAATATAAAGCATGGGTAGGAAATTTTGTTCTTTACACTGCCTGATCACAAGATTGGATTTGGTGCCTTTCATCAGCGAGTAATGGGTGTCGCCACCTCCCTCGGGGGCCTGATAATCCCAGATTACGGAAACTTTCACGTGCACTCCGTTGATGGCATAATGCATTTCGCCATTGGCAAAAACATTAAACACTCCATTGTCGGGCTGGCCCAAAAATTCAGGAACCGTATCGAGACCTGTAACATCAAGAAACTGCTTCACTGTAATGGCGGTAGCTCTGCGCGTGGCATCATACACATCGATGTCGGTCTGATAATTAATGATCCGGTCAGGGAAGCAAACCCACTGAACAAGGTCAACCAGGTGGGTTGTAACATCAACAATCCCCTCGCCTTGTTGCAGTATATCGAAATACCAGGGTGGGCGGCGAAGAACAGAACCAGAAACATACTTAAAGAAGTGATGTACACTTTCTTTCACAACGGCCGGGTTTTCGGCTGTTCCTTTTTCAAGGGTGCCGAACAATCCGGGGAGCAGGGCAATTTCACGTTGTAGTCGACTGGTAATATCATATCGTTCGGTCATGATATCGTAAAGCAATACCTTGTTCTGCTCAGCGGTTTTAAAAGCTTCCTGCAGCAGCCTGAAACTTTCTGTATTGATGGCCATGGGTTTGTCTGAAAGTACATTCAAACCTGCCTTAACTGACTCCATGATGTAGGATGTTTTAAGTCTGTTATTGCCGGCAATTACCACAACATTTCCTTTCTTTCCGGCAATCAATTTTTTCAGATAGTCATCACCCATATATACTTCGCTAATCCATGAAGTTGGGTTTTCCTGACGTTCGTTGAACCTTCCGATGCGTTGCAGGTGCATGTTAAGGTCGGGTCCTTCCGGTGCATAAATATGTACTGTAGGGTTTACCTGCGGATACATTTCCTTTTGAACAAGCGCTGCATGAAAATGGCCCGGATTAAGCGTGATAAGTTTAACCTCGTGCTCAGCACCCGTAAATTCCTTTTTTTCTGGCTGGCTGCATGATGCAATCATGGTAACAACTGTTGCTGTTAAAAAATAAAGTGCACGGTTCATCATTGAAATTTGGTTTGTTATTTTGGAAAAACATTATTAAACGGGGTTATACTTCGGGTTCCCAGCCTGGGGCATATTGCCTCGACCAGAGACGGCGTGCAGCCCGGTCGGTAGTGGTTCCATCAACAGGGTTTACTTTCAGGTCTTTTCTGATGCGGTATGAAATGTTGGCCAGATGGCACATCTGAATACTTTTTACCATCTCTTCAATGGGCGAATGTAAAGTCTCTTTTCCACGAATGGAATTAAAGAAATTTACCAGGTGCCTTGCAGACATGTCGCCGCCACCGCCTAATGTAGTGCCCGATTCGGCACCCCCTTCAGCCACTTCGCTTACCAGGCGGCCGCTCCGATCGAAAAGCTTATAGCCTCCCCGGTTTACAAATACAGTTCCTTCGGTGCCGTAGATAATGGTTCCGCGGTCGCTGCCGTAAGTGGAGTAGGCATTGCGGCTGCGTCCATCCCACTGAATGGTTTTGTTGCCCGGGAAATGCCAGGTGGCCAGCATGGTATCGTACATGGTCCATCCGTCATTTACAAGATGACGCTTTTCGCCCATAGCGGATACCTTTTCAGGATAATCGACCTGAAGGGCCCAACGGGCAATGTCGAGCTCATGTATAGCATTGTTGCCCATTTCTGCAGTTCCATAGTCCCAGCCATACCAGTGCCAGTTATAATCCCAGGTATTGTGGGTGTATGCCCTCCGGGGAACTGGCCCCTGAAATAGCTCCCAATCGAGCCCTTCGGGAACATTGGCAGGTGTCTGGCGAGGCACCTCACCGCGCGAATTGGCATAAAAAGCCATTGCCTGAAAGGGAGAACCAATTGCCCCATCGTGAATTTTTTTTACTATTTCTATGGATGAGGCAGCCGACCGTTGCTGGTTCCCCAGTTGAATAAGTTTGCCATATTTTCGCCTTGCTGCCACAAGAAGCTCATTTTCACGTGGGTTGTGACTGCCGGGTTTCTCAACATAAACATGCTTGCCAGCCTGAACGCCCATAATGGCGCCCGGAGCATGCCAGTGGTCAGGGGTAGCATTGATGATGGCATCAACCTCTCGGTCTTCCAGCACTTTGCGTATGTCATTTTCTAATCGGGGCTGGTAGTCGAGATGCTTAGAGAAAGTAGCCGCTGCGTTTTCACGTTGTTTTTTCATTACATCGCACAGGTAAATAAGCCGTACATTCGACCATGGGAGTGCAATGGGTTCGGGATAGGCTCCCAGCCTGCGTCCAAGTCCAATAATAGCAAGGCTTATCCTATCGTTTGCGCCCACGATATTGCGGTAAACGGAAGCATTGAGTCCCATGCCTGCAAGTGTGATTCCCGCTGCTCCCAGGGCTGTCTTTTTAATGAATTCCCTTCGTGATGTAGTCATTAAATCAAAGTTTTTTGGGGTAGATTTTTTGTAGAAATAAAAAAAATGCTTCCCTGCAAGGTACTATAGTCCTGCAAAAGCTCTATACCATTGGTCGATAACTTCGGGAGATGGGTTGGAATTTTCAAGGACAATAATCCGGTATTGCACCACCAGAGGTTTGCCAGGGGCCAGGGTGTAAGGGAAAAACTGACCGAAACGGCCATATTTCCGTTCCGACATTTCAGCACCCTGAGGATTTCTTGGATGTGCCATGTAAACAACGGTATATTTTTGACCATTGAGTGGAAAAGTCATGGCATCCCAGGGAAGGTTCAACATTTCGGGTCCTTCAATTTCCTTGTCGGCAGGTATATGGGCAAGGTTAGCTGGCCTGGTAAAACGGGTAGCATCAGCATTTTCACTCACGCGGTTCGATGCCCTGAAATGCACTCCTGCATGCTGCCTGTCACCGTTGAGTTCAACCACTCCACCCGTCGATTCGAGGGTTGAATAAAAATCGATGCTCATTTCACCCGCTTCATAAGATACCCTCACAATGCGGGTTTCGTTGGCAAAGGTTTTTCCCTGGGTATCATTCCAGTCTATTTTAACGATGTGGCCGCCCATGGTCTGGTCAGAAAATTGAGCTGCAACCATCTTGTGCACAGTGTGTTCTCCATTGTGGCAGTGCCAGGTATCGAAAGCAGGGCCGCCATCTATACTGATCTTGTTATAACCGTAAAAAATGCCACGGTGGTGGGGATAAAGTCCACCCGTGCCCTTTGTAATGAGATGGCCTGTTTCGGGGTCGTAAATATGGTGATAAGGTTTCAGGGTATATTCGCGACGGCTATTGTCGAAAACCGGAAACTCGTATTGAACCAAAGGTTTTCCGTCTTTAATCAACAACAACGACTGGGGCGAAATTTGTTGCCATTGATAAGTATCTCCCTGGGAACTCGCATCTTCAAAGCGGTATAAATTTTCAGGGTTTTCAGAAAAACCTGGTTGTAAAAAAAATAAGCTGAATAGAATGAATGGAATATTCCTGATTGCCATGGGGTTGAAAGATTAATTTTTTTTTGTGGGATTGTTTTTTGGGGTTTGAATGACAGCGAAAATAATAAATAAACACCGAACCTGAATACCCTGACCAGATAATTATGAAGACTTTGCCCGATTGCCGGAATACTCAACCCTTACAAAATCGGGTTGGTCGCCCAGTGGGTTAAAAAAATAAAGCAGATTTCCCGTTGCGTAAATTATTAGAAGCACCTGTGCGAGCAGGGGCGATACCAACCCTGAGAAAAAAGCCAGTGCAGGAAATTCGCGGGCAAACTGGTGCATAGTTTTAAACCAGCGGATTCTGAATCTTTTACCAAAAAATAGCCAGCCCGAAGCGACAGCAAGCATACAAACCGAGAAAATCATCATTCGGTAAATTTGTGCCCGGTTTTGCATTGCAGGGTTGGGGCTTGTCTTTAAATTTCTTTGGCCCGCTATGATGTTTTCAAACATCCTGAAGGGCCAGGGTCCGCCTTCCTTAACCCGTGCTTTGTAAGTTTCCATCACCAGGCTTTGACCACTAGATGTGGTGAAGTTTTTAGTTTCGAAATTGAAATCATTGATACCGTCTGTTTCGGCCCGGTATCCTTCAAGTATGCGGTTTTCTGTTTTCATCTGTTCCCATAGCCGTGTGCCGGGTACAGCGTACAGCGGAACTACCTGGTAAAACGTTGGATTGAGTTTCACAAACTTTTCTGCATCGGCCCTTGCTGTGCCCCAATCCTGACTGTCCCATCCAATTACCAGCGAGCCCAGGGTATTGATGCCATGGCGGTGCAATTGGTCCAACAGCTCTTCTGCCTTGCCTTTACGTTTGACAAGTCCTTCCTTTTCAAGAACATCGTCACTCATCGATTCCACTCCGATAAACATAGTGCCTATTCCCCAATCAATGAGCTCTTCAATGGTATAGTTGAGAATGGTTTTTATGGATGAAAACACCGTAATAAGCAATGGTTTCTGGCTCAATTCGCTGTTTTGGAAGCATTGCGCAAACTCCATAACCCTGTTGCGATTGAGCAGAAAATCTTCTTCGTAGATGATCGCCGACTGAATTTCAGGATTTTTGCGGGATTGATCATACAGACTTCTGAAAAGCTCTCTGCCTGTAAACAGCTCAATTTAGCGCTGATTAAACTGGCTGGATGTAGCACAAAAAGAGCATCCGTAAACACAACCAAGCCCGCCCACCAGAATAATCTGCCTAAACATCCCCATTCATGTGCGGAAAAAGCTGTTGGTTGAAGGCAGAAGTTCCTGGCAAAGGGCTGTTTCGGCCTTTATCCCCCATTTTTGTTCAATGATTGAGTTCATAAAACCAAGTCCCTCTCCGGAGCAAATATGGTCAACCTTTTCCCTGAGCCTTCCTGCCGTTAGAAAAGGCTCCTTAAAAATGGCCGTACCGTAACCTCCAAGCACAATTACTGTTTCGGGATGGGCCTTCCTGAGCCAGTCTGTCATTTCAAGTACTTTTTGGGTTAGCAGTATGGTGAATCCGATAGCAACAATACCATACTTGCCCGTATCAACTTCTTTTTGAAAGGTTTTGACGGATGGATTTTCGAGAACCACTGATTCCACTGGAATATTTTGTGCCATGAAGTGCAGGGAATGCCAGCTTTGAAATGATCTGAGCTGAAACATGCGCTGACGTAGGGTATTGCGGTAATAGAAATAGTCGATGGGGTCGTTTTCAACAGGTACCTTTGCATAGGGTCCGCAAGGAGAAGTAAACAGGATTCTTGGGGCAACAGGAGCCATAAAAATTGATTGTGGTGGTTTTTGACAGGCTTTTCAGCTTACGTTAATTCAATACAGTAGCCTGTTTTGTTGGGCTAAGTTAGTAATGTAAGCCGAATGGTAAAGACGAGTCTGCCAGAAATATATCTGAATTTATTTGCAATGATTTGGTGATAGTTATAATTTTCAGGGTTTTCAATCCACCTGTCACATCGCTATTTTTTGCTACCTTTGCCGCTTCAAAAAAAGAAGTTAATATGATGAGAACACATACCTGCGGCGAGCTGCGGCTTGCCCAAGCCGGAACCCAGGTAACCCTTTGCGGTTGGGTGCAACGCTCGCGCGACCTTGGCGGAATGACCTTTGTTGATCTGCGCGACCGCTACGGCATTACACAGCTTGCCTTTAATATGGAAGCCAATTCAGTACTATGCCACCAGGCCCGCGAACTCGGGCGCGAATACGTGGTGCAGGCAAAGGGAGTTGTAAATGAGCGCAGCAGTAAAAATCTGAAAATCCCAACCGGCGAAATCGAAATTCTTGTGGAGGAGATCAGGGTGCTAAATCCGGCTAAAACACCTCCGTTTACCATTGAGGACGATACCGATGGTGGCGATGATCTCAGAATGAAATACCGCTACATCGATATAAGGCGTAACCCTGTTCGCCGCAACCTGGAGCTGCGACACCAGATGGCCATTGAAACACGCAACTATCTCAATAGTTTTGGCTTCATCGAAGTTGAAACTCCGGTTCTTATCAAATCAACCCCCGAAGGTGCCCGCGACTTTCTGGTTCCTTCGCGCATGAATCCTGGTCAGTTCTATGCTCTGCCCCAGTCGCCACAAACCTTTAAGCAATTGCTTATGGTAGCAGGGATGGATCGCTATTTTCAGATTGTGAAGTGCTTCCGCGACGAAGACCTCCGTGCCGACCGTCAGCCTGAATTTACTCAGATTGACTGCGAAATGTCCTTTGTTACCCGCCAGGACGTGCTGGAAACCTTCGAAGGTCTTGCCCGCCATCTTTTTAAGGTTGTTAAGGGGATGAACAATGTTACTTTTGATCGCATGGTATATAGCGATGCCATGAAATATTACGGCTCCGACAAGCCCGATACCCGATTTGGGATGCGATTTGTGGAACTGAACCATCTTACCCAAAACAAAGGCTTTAAAGTGTTTGATGATGCCCAACTTGTAGTTGGAATTAACGCTACCGGCTGTGCTGAGTATACCCGCAAACAGATCGATGAACTTACCGAGTGGGTGAAACGCCCCCAGATAGGAGCCAGGGGATTAGTGTATGTGAGATACGCTGCAGATGATTCGCTAAAATCGTCGGTTGATAAGTTTTACACCGCCGAACAACTGAAAGAATGGGCTGATGCCCTCGATGCCAAACCGGGCGACCTTATATTGATACTTGCCGGCGAAACTTCTGCTACCCGCAAGGCTCTGGGCGAGCTTCGCCTCGAAATGGGCAAACGACTTGGCCTGCGCAATCCTGACCATTTCGCGTGCCTGTGGGTGCTCGATTTTCCGCTGCTGGAGTGGAGTGAAGAAGCGCAACGTTTTTTTGCAATGCACCATCCCTTTACTTCGCCACTGCCCGAAGATATTGATTTGCTGGCCACCAATCCCGGTGCGGTGCGCGCCAATGCCTACGACATGGTAATTAACGGTGTGGAAATTGGTGGAGGTTCCATCCGGATTTTCGATAAAGACCTGCAGGCCCGTATGTTCGAAGTGCTGGGATTTACTGCCCTGGAGGCTCAGGAGCAATTTGGTTTTCTTATGGATGCATTCCAGTTTGGCGCTCCGCCACATGGCGGCGTTGCCTTTGGCTTCGATCGGTGGTGCTCTTTGTTTGGCGGTTCCGAATCCATTCGCGACTATATTGCCTTCCCCAAAAATAATTCAGGCCGCGATGTTATGATCGACAGCCCTGCACCAGTAGATAAGAAGCAACTGGATGAACTGGGTCTGAAACTGGGATAATCAATTCCTGCCCTTACCTTTAAGACTTATGTTCTCCATAAATAATCTTTCAGTACAGTTCAACGGCGAGTACCTGTTCGAAGAGGTATCGTACATCATTAACCGGCGCGATCGCATTGGCCTGGTAGGGAAGAATGGTGCCGGCAAAACTACCCTGATGCGAATTATTACCCGGCAAATGGAGCCAGAGTCGGGTCAGGTGGTTATGCCCTCAGGAGCAACCGTGGGATATTTGCCCCAGGAGATGAAACTGCGAAGCCACCGCACAGTGATGGAGGAAACCTTTCTGGCATTTGCCGAAGCCAACGACCTGCAGAAACGAATAGAGCAATATACCCGCGAACTTACCGAGCGAACCGATTACAATACAGACTCATACCACAAACTGGTCGAAAAATTAGCCGATGCCAATGAGCGTTTCAGCTTTCTAGGGGGCGGAACACAGCAGGCTCGTGCCGAAAAAGTTTTACTTGGGTTAGGATTTGAAAACAAGGACTTCAAACGTTCAATGACCGAGTTTAGCGGAGGATGGCAAATGCGGGTGGAACTGGCAAAAATACTGCTGCAAAACCCCGACCTGCTGCTGCTCGATGAGCCCACCAACCATCTCGATATTGAATCAATCCAGTGGCTCGAAGGATTTCTTCAGGATTATAATGGTGCGGTAATGCTTATTTCGCACGACCGGGCCTTTCTCGATAATATTACTTTGCGCACCATTGAGATATCAAAGGGACGTATTTACGATTACAAGGCCTGCTATTCCGATTACGAAATACTGCGCGAAGAAAGGCTGGAGCAGGAATTATCGCAGTTTTCGAATCAGCAGAAAGATATTGCCCAAATCGAACGGTTTATAACCCGGTTCAGGGCCAAGGCAACCAAAGCACGGCAGGTGCAGTCGCGCATCAAGCTTCTGGAAAAGATGGACCGAATTCAGGTAGATGAAATTGATAATTCGGCCATTCATTTCCGTTTCAACATGGCATCGCCATCGGGCAAGGTGGTGATAGAGGCCCTTAATATCGGGAAAAAATATGGTGAAAAAACCGTGCTCGAGAACCTCGATTTTTCCGTTCCAAGGGGCGAGAAACTGGCCTTGGTGGGGCGCAATGGCGAAGGAAAGACCACCTTGTCGAAAATCATTACCGGCCAGCTGGAATACACCGGTAATCTGAAACTGGGGCATAATGTGCTGATTGGCTATTATGCCCAGAACCAGGCCGAACTTCTGGATGGCGAGAAAACTGTTTTTCAGACCCTCGATGATGTGGCGGTGGGCGAAATGCGCCCCCGGGTCAGAAATCTGCTGGGTGGCTTTTTGTTTCAGGGCGACGATGTGGATAAAAAAGTTAAAGTGCTTTCGGGGGGCGAAAAATCGAGACTCGCAATTGCCCGCCTG
The DNA here is from genome assembly GCA_037441525.1 of Bacteroidota bacterium. Lineage (GTDB taxonomy): Bacteria > Bacteroidota > Bacteroidia > Bacteroidales > UBA7960 > SKVR01. The sequence goes on along the minus strand of JBBISA010000029.1, from coordinate 858 downwards.
CTGATATCTCCGGTAAACCTGTTGGTGCTCGACGAACCCACCAACCACCTCGATATGCGCTCGAAGGACATTTTGAAGAGCGCTCTTTTGCAATTCCGGGGTACTATTATCCTGGTGAGCCACGACCGCGATTTCCTCCAGGGCCTTACCACAAGAGTGTTTGAATTCAGAAACAGGCAGATCAGAGAGTTCCTGGGCGATATTTACGATTTTATTGAAAGCCGGAGTATTAACACCCTTTCCGACCTCGAAACAGCAAGCAGACAAAAATCGGCCAACAATGCCAATGCCCCCTCCGACAATAAAATTTCTTGGGAACGTAAAAAGGAAACCGAGCGCGAAACACGTAAACTTCAGAATCAGATTACCCAGATAGAAGCTCAGATAAGCAAACTTGAGGAGCAAATAAAGGAAGCAGATAAGATGATTTCCAATCCTGATGGTTTTCCGGCCAACTTCGATTTAGGGGCATTTTATATCTCTTACAATTCCTGGCGCGATACCGTAAAATCTCTGGAAGGGGAGTGGGAAGTACTTCATCTGAAGCTTGAAGAATTCACTTCGTAATTGATTTATAAACGGTTAGGGTTTCTGATTTTAATCTCCCTGAATCACATTTTGCAGGCCCTTTGTTTAGGGTATTATTCCCGGATAAATCTTCAGCGATGAAAAGAACTAACTCCCGAACAGGGGTTAATTCCCCGACCATCTGAGTCAATGTTTCACCATTTCATTCAACCCAATGCCTATCCCAAATTTATCTTTAGCCGTTTTTTCTAATGACCATCATTAAAAATTTAAAGCTAGAGTATTTACTTCTTGCCACTTATTTATATCTTTGTGTTCATGAAGTATCCA
>JBBISA010000028.1:0-51692 GCA_037441525.1 Bacteroidota bacterium | reverse complement strand
AACGTTTGACAAAAAAAAGTGGCCGTCTCATTTTATCTTTTGAGACGGCCTCTTTAATTATTTCCAAAACACCTTGAGTCGGTCAAAGGTATCGTCCTTAATAATTTCAATGGCCCGGAGGTATGCTTCATCGGACTGCATTCTCACCTGAATAAAGGCGCTAAAATCCCATAAACTTCTGGCAATAAGAGCCTTTAATTGTATATTCAGATATTCATCATTCATTGCAGCTGCTTCGTTTTCGGGAACGATCCCCTGACGGGAAGCATGGTTTCTTAACCTTATAAGCAAAGGAGTATCTACGGCAAAATTGGCCATATAATTATCAACATTGGGATGCTTCCTGAGAAGCGCAGTCCTGTTTTCGTTGGCATATTCTATGGAGAAGGTATTGAGAGCACCGGTGCGCAAAAGCCTTGAATAATAGTCAGAAACTGAATTGGTATCAAGTGGAATAAAAAAGTCGGGCATAATTCCACCCCCACCATAAACCACCCTTTTGTTGCGCAGGGTGAAGAACTTCAGAGAATCAGGGAATACAATGTTTGATGCACTCACCAGTTCGCCACCTTCAATGCGGTGCACCAGGTCGAGAAAATATTCATCATTACCATTATCATAGGGTTTCTGAATACTACGTCCGGTGGGGGTCATGTAGCGGGCTGTGGTTAGTCTGATGGCACTGCCATCGGGTAAATCATAAGGTCGTTGAACCAGACCCTTCCCAAACGACCTGCGACCAACCAGCAAACCACGGTCATGGTCCTGAATAGCTCCGGCAACAATTTCACTAGCCGAAGCGCTACCTTCATTAATCATAATTACCAGTTTACCCGCCTTAAAGTTACCGGCATTGGTTGAATTAAACCTTTGGGTAGGCGATGCATTGCCTTCGGTATATACAATCAGCCTGTCCCTGTCAAGGAACTGGTCTGCCAGATCAATAGCCACATCAAGAAAACCACCCGAATTGAAACTCAGATCAAGTATGAGGTGCTTCATTCCTCTGCCCAGCAAACTGTTCATAGCCTGCCTGAACTCGTTCATGGTTGTTCGCGAAAAACGATTCAGTTTAATATATCCAACTTCGGGAGCTGCCATAAAAGCAGCATCGAGCGAATTAATTGGAATTCGGTCGCGGGTAATGGTAAAATCAAGTATTTCGGATGAGCCTCTTCTGAAAACGCCAATTTTCACCCTTGTTCCGCGAGTACCTCTTAGTTTTTCCATAACAAACTCGTTGGTAACACGGGGGCCGGTAGCAGGCTCACCATCGATGGCAACTATTTTATCGCCTGGTAAAATTCCAACTTTTTCGCTGGGCCCACCAGGCACTGGAGTTACTACTACAATCGTATCGTTTATTACATTGAATTGCACCCCAATACCTTCAAAGCTGCCCTGCAAGGGTTCGTTGGCCCTTCTCAGTTCTTCGTCTGAAAGATAAACAGAATGAGGGTCAAGCTCTTTCAGCATCCCTCTTATGGCATGTTCGGCAAGCTCGTTTTCATTTACCGGGTCAACATACGCCTGGCTGATTATGCGGAAGGCAACTCTTAATTTTTCTGTCGGATCGGCTGCGGTTTGTGCAAAAACTGAAAATACCAGGGTTGATAACAAGGTAAGTATAACTAGTTTCTTTGCACCATGGCCTTTTAAAAATAAACTCATGTCAGTTCAAATAGTTAAGTTTGGATATATTTACACAGTTTATGAAATAGTGTTGCACTAAAAACAATCATTCCAGGCTGCTCAGCTGATAAACGGCAAATGTACCCAAATCGGTTAATACAAATTTTACTTTTTAATGAAAAATAACGAAAACCGGGAGTATAACTCCGGCAAGTGGGGCTAATGACAAAATTCGTGCAAAACAACTAATAAATTTCTGTTCATTTTTCGATAATATTGTGTGGGCCAAAACGATTTTATTCTGGCCAGAACCATAAACCTAATGAATGAAGTAAAAAGATATTTTCAACCCCTGATTTTTCCTGCAATTTTCACCGCGATTATCTGGCTGGTGAAAATAGTTGAGATTATTTTCCAATCAGATTTTCATACCTGGGGAATTTTCCCCCTAAAGGCTGAGGGCTTGCCGGGTATTCTGTTGTGGCCCTTTATCCATGGAGATTTTAGTCACTTGATTTCCAATACTTTTCCCTTACTGGTTCTCGGATGGGCCTTATTCTATTTCTATCAGGGGCTGGCTATACGGATTACCCTACTTACATGGCTAATAAGCGGATTATGGGTATGGGTTTTTGCCCGGCCATCGTGGCACATTGGGGCCAGCGGTATTATCTATGGGTGGGCTGCCTTTTTATTTGTGAGCGGAATAATAAGAAAACACCCCCGGTTAATGGCTTTATCACTCCTGGTAGCCTTTCTTTATGGCAGTATGGTTTGGGGCATTTTCCCCTTGCGCGAAAGAATGTCGTGGGAAGGACACCTGATGGGGATGATTGCGGGGATAGTGCTTGCCTTATTTTATCGCGATCAAGGCCCTCAGCCGAAAAAATACTCCTGGGATTATGAAGGTGAAGACGATGAAACTGCTGATGCAGATTACCCTCCCTACTGGTCAACACCTGAAAGCACCAATTCCCCAGGTTTTGAAAATAGTAATTCAGATAAAACTCATTAATATCTTCCCCGTTCAATCTCACGCCGGGTGTCTTTCTGCTTCAGGGTTTCCCTTTTATCGAATAACTTTTTACCCTTTGCCAGTGCTATTTCGAGCTTGGCCAGTCCTTTTTCGTTTATGAACAGGTATGTGGGAACCAAAGTCAGCCCTTTTTCATTTAATTTGGACTGCAGTTTTCTTAACTCACGCTTGGTAAGCAGTAGTTTTCGTTCACGCTTTGGGTCGTGATTATTGTAGGTACCATACTCGTACTCGGCAACATGCATATTGCGGACAAAAAGCTCATTTCCGGTAAATGAACAATAGGCATCATTGATACTGGCCTTGCTGGCCCTGATGGATTTTATTTCGGTGCCGGTAAGTACGATACCTGCCACAAATTTCTCCAACAGAAAAAATTCGAAACCTGCTTTCTTATTCCTAATGCTAACTTTGCTGTTCATGAACCTTTTTTGGGGGCACAAACGTACGAAAATTTTGGCAAAATAATTTTTTCTGCACCTTAGTTAGGTTGTGTAATTAAATCTTCACGTTGTGGTAAAAATCATTTTAGAGGAAATTGTTGAATTACTTGTCCCCCCAATTGGAGTTCATCTCACTTGCCGGAAATTTGATTATTGTGGTGTTTAGGTTAGGTATCGCATGCTCGTTTCTTCTAATTTTGCTTCGCAAATCTATCACCCGGTATGTTTATGAAGAGTCGAAAATGGCTTTTTATCAGTCCTGTAATTCTTTTGCTGCTGGTGTGGTGGTTTTCCCTTCCCCGTGAGCTTTTCAAACAACCGCACAGCACCGTACTCACTGACCGCGAGGGCAATCTTCTAAATGCCCAGGTAGCGTCTGACGGACACTGGAGGTTTCCGCACACTGACGAGCTCCCTGAAAAGTATCGTATTGCACTGGTTCAATTTGAAGACCGATGGTTTTACTTTCATCCCGGGTTTAACCCATTTTCTCTGGTCCGAACCTTTTATCAAAACCTGAAAGCCAGAAAGATAAAAAGCGGAGGAAGTACCATTACCATGCAGGTTGTTCGTTTGAGCCGCCAGGGTAAACCCAGAAACATACCCGAAAAGGTTATCGAAATATTTCTTGCCAGCCGCATTGAAGCCAGATATTCGAAGAAAGATATTCTTTTGAAGTATGCCGCCAATGCGCCCTTCGGAGGCAATGTGGTTGGATTACAGGCCGCAGCATGGCGTTACTTCGGTCATTCGCAAAACGACCTCACCTGGGCCGAAGCTGCCACACTGGCCATATTGCCCAATAGCCCATCACTGATTTTTCCGGGACGCAATCAGGAAACTCTTCTGGCAAAACGCAACCGCCTGCTTCATAGACTATTTGAAAAAGGCTGTTTTGACAATGTTACCTTGCAGCTGGCGCTTAATGAACCACTTCCCGGCGCCCCCTTTCCCCTTCCCCAGCTTGCACCCCATCTTTTTACCCGTGCCATTACTGATGGTCTTTCAGGAAAAACTGTTCAAACCACAATTGATGGGGCCCTGCAACAGCGCATTGCCGCAATTCTGGTAAATCACAACAAACATCTCAGGGGAAGCCATATTCATAATATTGCTGCCTTGGTTGCCGACAATAATACCGGCAGAGTACTTGCCTACTGGGGAAATGTGCCCCAAGCCGATTACACTGTTAATGCGCGTCAGGTTGATGTGATTAATGCCAAAAGAAGCCCGGGCAGTCTTTTAAAGCCATTTTTGTTTGCAGGTTTGCTCCGCGACGGAATGATTACACCCCAGTCGTTGGTGCCTGATATTCCCACACATTTCCAGGGGTTCAGCCCCGAAAACTTTACCCGCACCTTCGATGGCGCAGTTCCGGCCGACAGAGCACTGGCCCGCTCCCTAAACATTCCGGCGGTAAGAATGCTCATGCAATATAATCCCGCAAAATTTTTGTCATTATTAAAGGATTGCGGTGTTACAACACTGGAAAAACCTGCATTGCATTATGGTTTGTCACTTATTCTGGGGGGCGGGGAAATTACAATGTGGGAAATGGCAGGTGCGTATGCTTCCATGGCACGAACACTCAACCACTATGGCAATGGACAGCAGATACCTTTCGAAACATTTTTCCCTCTTACTTATCAGCAACCTGGTAAGGCTGAAATAAATTCAAAAAAGGATTCTCCGTTCACAACTGGGGTAATCTGGTCTACTTTTAATGCAATGATTGAAGCAGCACGCCCCGATACTGAAGCCAACTGGAGCCGCTTTGGTGCTAATCGCAGGGTGGCCTGGAAAACAGGCACCAGCTTCGGAAACCGCGATGCATGGGCCATTGGAGTTACTCCCCAATATGTGGTTGCTGTTTGGGTTGGAAATGCTACTGGCGAAGGACGACCTGCCATTACCGGCATTGGGGTAGCTGCACCGGTTCTCTTCGATATTTTTGGCACCCTTCCTTCAGGAACATGGTTCTCCACACCCTATGAAGATTTAAAAAGAATAACTGTTTGTTCAATGAGTGGCCTTCCTGCATCGCAATACTGTAATTCCATTGATACCATTTACATGCCTTCAGTAGATATACAAACAGGCGTTTGTCACTACCACCGGGTTGTGCATTTGCACCATAAAACCGGTGAAAGGGTCAATTTGGGTTGCGTTCCGTTGAGCGATATTGAAACTACTTCATGGTTTGTGCTTCCGCCAACCCAGGAGTATTATTTCAGGCAAAAAAATCCGTTTTACAAGCCCCTCCCTCCCATTCGAATTGGCTGTCAGGAGCAGGGTTCATCTCATTTTCCCATGCAATGGATTTATCCTACCGAAACCACCATAATATATGTGCCGCTCGAGCTTGATGGCAAGCCGGGCGAAACCATCTTCAAAGTGGCACACAACCAGGAAAATGCTATCCTGTATTGGCACCTGAATGATCAGTATGTGGGGTCAACAACCCAGTTTCATGAAATGGCCTTTCGCCCACCGCCAGGTAAATACAGATTTATTGTTACTGACCACCTGGGAAATATTATTTCCAAAGAACTGGAGATAAGAAGTCGAAATTAACACCACTTTACCCAATTCTTATACAAACGGACAAATTAATCAATCGTATGATTATCAAATAAATAATAAACATCCTTTTTAAACATTTGTTATGTTAAAATGTTTAAAATAAATGGCTGAATTGTTTATAAATTTTAATTTGGCGGTGTTAAACCATCACCTTAAAACACTTTAGCCATGATGCAGCAAAACCTTGTAGAAATTATTAGAAAAAGCATAACAGATAACTGGGATAAAAAAGCGCTTACGAATTACGGTGGAATAAGCATTACCTATTCAGGTATGGCTGAAAAAATGCTTTACATTCATACCATCTTCGATTATTACAAAATTGCCCCAGGCGACAAAGTCGCCCTTGTTGGCAAGAACTCGCTGGAATGGGCCTATGTTTACCTGGCTACCATCTCTTTTGGCGCGGTAATAGTGCCAATCCTACCTGATTTTAAGCCTGGCGACATACATCATATTATTAATCATTCAGATTCAAAGTTGGTTTTTTTGGCAGAAAATATTTTTGAAACCCTTGAGCCCGAACAAACTCCACTTGCTCAAGCATACCTTTCCATTGGCACCCTTAAACCCCTCTCTGATTCTGGAAAAGACAACCAGCAATCAGTCAACCCTCAAGGGTTCCCCGAATCGCTGCCGCAATCATTGACCAGAGATAGTTTTACTCTTCCTCGCATCGAAAACAAAGAATTGGCTGTAATAAGCTATACATCGGGCACTACTGGTTTTACCAAAGGGGTAATGTTGAGTCACAACAATTTGGTTGCCAATGTAGTGTATGCCAATGAAAATATGCCCTTACAAGCTGGAGACGAGATAGTATCATTCCTGCCTTTGGCTCATTCTTACGGATGCCTTTTTGAGTTTTTATGGCCATTTACCCTTGGTTGTCATGTTACGATTTTAACCAAAACACCCTCACCCCAGATAATTCTGAAAGCATTCAGGGAAGTAAGGCCACGACTGGTTCTGGCGGTACCTCTTATCATGGAAAAAATTTATAAAAAACAGATACTGCCTGTTGTGCAAAAGAAAACCATGAAACTTTTGCTGAATACCCCACTGGTTAGTAAAATTCTTGAAAGTAAAATCAGGCAAAAGCTTATCGATTCATTTGGGGGCAATTTTCATGAGGTTGTAATTGGCGGGGCTCCTCTTAGTGCCGAGGTGGAAGACTTTTTGCATCGCATCAATTTTCCATTCTCCATTGGTTATGGAATGACAGAGTGTGCCCCATTGATCAGTTATGCCAATTGGGACAAAACCAGGCTGCGTTCGGCCGGAAAGGTAGTTGATTCACTTCAGATTAAGATTGAAAAACACCAGCCTGCCGATGATGTTGGTGAGATTCTGGTAAAAGGTGAAAATGTAATGTTGGGCTACTATAAAAACCCACAGGCTACTACTGCCACCATTGAAACAGATGGATGGATGCATACCGGCGACCTGGGAATGATTGATAATGAAGGGTTTGTTTTTATTAAAGGGCGAAGTAAAAGTATGATTCTGGGCTCTTCAGGACAAAACATCTACCCCGAAGAAATTGAAGCACGGTTTAACAATATGGAATATATACAGGAGTCGTTGGTGGTTGAAAACAACGGAAAACTAATCGCATTGATTTATCCTGATTTTGAACTGGCCGACAAAAACGGAGTGGATGAAAAAGCCCTGTTAGGGATATTTGAAAGCCATAGAAAAGCATTAAATAATATTATGCCTGCCTATATGGGAATTTCTGGTGTAAAGATTTTTCAGCACGAGTTCGAAAAAACACCCAAAAAGAGCATAAAACGGTACCTGTACAACAATTAAGAATTAACATTCAATTAATCTACTGATTTGCATCCAGATAGCTGAAGCAATGTATACTACTTGTTTCCAGCTTCATGATTCTGACAATATTTTATTTTGGGAAATGCTAAATAAGTCCTAAATTTCAGCCAAATTTAGACCTACCCCATGTCATCATCAATTGGCCATTCTAACAAGGTATTACACTATTTAATTAATGCCGCTGCTGGAAATTTCAGGCAATATCAGGTAACATTCTGGTCGCAACTTATTTTTGGAGTACTATATTCATTCGGATATTTTGATCTTCACATTGCAGGAATTATACTTGGTTTTATTATGCCTGTTTTGTGGATTGTTCTCACATACAGATTTGTGCTTGAAAAAGCCAGGCATAATTTTCATCTGCCCTTTCCACGATGGATGCAAAAAAATCCGGGAAACCTTTTGGTAATTGTTGCTGATGCAATTTTCCTGGCTCTTATATGGATAATGATTTTAACAGGCCTTTATGATGCAACCTGGGTAAAGGTTTTATTTACTGTGGTTTTTCCGATTCTTACCCTTACCATGCTGCGAAATATGATTATTTTTCCCTTTGATGATAAGAACAAAGATTTTAATAAAACAGAAAATCAGAACCCAAACCCTTTAAAACAATGACTGTTGAACAGATTTTTGAGCGCTTTTGGATACCCTATTCAACCCAAAACCCCAACGCAAAAAAAATTTACGATCTGTTTACTTCACAGGGTGAAGCCGTTGTACATGATCATATCGCGCTAAGAACCTTCAGTGATTCAAGAATTAACATGGATGTCGTTGCGGGTGTTTTTGTAGAAAACGATTATGAAATCAGAGGCACCTACGAATTTAAATCGAAAAAACTAATGGGCAGACATTATGAGCATAAAACCAACCCCAATGCTCCCAAGGTTTTTGTCAGCGAACTTCTTCTTGACCAATGCAGCGAATATCTGAGGGAAACTGTAATGCAATACATCGACAACCTGAAAGACAGCAGCTATGAAAATCCTGACTTGGTTTTTCTGGGAAATATCTGGGGAAAAATCCCTTTTGAAACATACAACCGTTTGAGGGAAGAATCGGAATATGCCGCATGGCTGCTGGTTTATGGATACAGGGCCAATCATTTTGCCATCAAAGTAAATGAACTGAAAAATTTCAAAACCTTGCAGGATGTCAATGCCTTCGTTAAAAGCCATGGTTATATTATGAACACTTCTGCGGGCGAAATCTATGGTACTCCCGAGGAATTGCTTGAGCAATCAGCAACCCGTTCAGAAATATTGCCCGTTGAGTTTACAGATGGTATATTTGAAATACCAGCCTGCTTTTACGAATTTACTCTTCGCTACAACGATGCCAATGGGAAACAATATTCAGGTTTCATTGCTGCCAATGCTGATAAAATTTTTGAAAGCACCAATTATTATAAGAAACAGGCCGAAATGATGTAAGCATCGTGTTGGTATCTCTTCCATTGCCCGAGTTACCATGCCTGTTGCCTTAAGCCTATATTTTGTTACTCCATGCACCCAACAATCTTCGAAGAACTTCGCCAGAAAATAAATGGCGATGTATTTACCGACCTGACTTCTCGCGTTTTACATGCCACAGATGCCTCGGTTTATCGCGAAATACCCATGGCAGTGGTAAGGCCAAAATCACCAGAAGATGTAAAAAAAATCATCCAGTTTGCCAATGAGAAAAAAATACCCATTATTCCCCGTACAGCAGGCACATCGCTTGCCGGACAAGTTGTAGGCCACGGGCTTGTCATCGATTTCTCAAAATTCATGAACCAGATACTGGAATTCAACCCCGTCGAAAAATGGGTAAGGGTTCAGCCAGGCGTTATTCTGGATGAACTCAATGCCTATTTAAAACACGAAGGTTTGTTCTTTGGGCCGGAGACATCCACATCGAACCGATGCATGATAGGCGGGATGGTAGCCAATAACTCGTGTGGTGCTCATTCATTGGTTTATGGCAGCACCCGCGACCATACACTCGAAATAAAAGCATTGCTCGGTGATGGGAGTGAAGTTGTGTTTGGAAGTCTTACACCCGACGAATTTCGGCAAAAATGCATCGGTAATTCCCTGGAATCAAGGATTTATCAGCATATATTCAATGTACTTTCAGACAAGCAAATCAGAAAAGAAATAGAAGAACAATACCCAGAACCCGATATTCACCGGAGAAATACAGGGTATGCCATCGATTTGCTGGCCAAAACTAATCTATTTGATGAAAAGGGTGAAAATTTTAATTTTTGCAGCCTTTTGGCCGGAAGTGAAGGTAGTCTTGCAGTATTTACCGAAATAAAACTCAATTTAGTATCCCTTCCGCCAGCGCATACCGCCCTGGTTTGTGTCCATGTAAATTCAATTGAAGAAGCACTGCAGGCCAATCTAACAGCCCTGCATCATCAACCCGTTGCAGTGGAATTGATCGACCGAATCGTTCTTGATTGCACCAAAACCAACATCACACAGAAACAAAACCGTTTTTTCATTAAAGACGACCCCGATGCTATTCTTGTAGTAGAATTTGCCGAACATGACCCGGCAGAAATTGAGAGGAAGGCATCCAATATGATTGCCGACTTAAAGGCGAAAGGCATGGGATATCATTATCCTGTATTGAAAGGCATAGACATAGGGCGGGTATGGGCATTGCGCAAAGCGGGCCTGGGATTGCTGAGCAATGTGCCGGGTGATGCCAAACCTGTGGCTGTTATTGAAGATACGGCCATACATGTGGAAAAACTACCTTACTTTGTTGCTGACCTAAAAAAAGTACTTACAGAATTAGACCTGGAGTGTGTTTATTATGCTCATATTGGTACAGGAGAAATCCATCTTCGTCCCATACTTGATCTGAAAAGCAAAACAGATGTAGAACGTTTTTACCAGATTGCCGTAGCAACCGCACACCTGGTAAAAAAATACAAGGGCTCGCTCAGTGGTGAGCATGGCGACGGCAGATTAAGGGGTGAGTTTATACCCATTATGCTGGGCGATAAACTGTACAACGTATTTAAAGAGTTAAAAAACGTCTGGGACCACCAAAATTTGCTTAATCCCGGAAAAATAGTGCATACTCCCTCCATGCGATCATCGTTGCGTTATGGGCCTGGCACTCTGGACCGCCCCTTGAACACATGGTTCAGATTCCCTGAAGCCGCCGGGTTTTTGAGAGCTGTAGAAAAATGCAACGGCTCAGGCGATTGCCGTAAATTGCATACACAAAAAGGGGTAATGTGCCCTTCGTACCAGGCTACCACCGACGAAAAAGACTCTACCCGTGCAAGGGCAAACATACTCAGAGAATTTATAACCCATTCCGACAGAAAAAATCCCTTCGACCACTATGAGATAAAGGAAGTGCTTGACCTTTGCCTGTCATGTAAGGGATGCAAGGCAGAATGTCCGTCAAATGTGGATATGGGTAAATACAAAGCAGAATTTTTACAACAGTATTACCAGACAAACGGAGTCCCTTTCAGATCGAGGCTTATTAGCTCCTATGCAAGCCTTAACCAGATGGCATCAATGCTTCCCGGTCTGTTTAATCTCTTCTCACAATCTGCAGTTTTTTCACCCATCATAAAAAAAATAGCCGGATTTGCGCTAAAACGACAACTACCTGGTTTACACCCAACCACATGGCAAGAATGGGCTTCAAAAAACCTCGCAAAGCTCAACCAGAGTGTTTCACCACTAAGAAAAATTGTGCTTTTCTGCGATGAGTTTACCAACTTCAACGATACTCCTTTGGGTATGAATGCCTGTTTTTTGTTGAATAAATTAGGCTATTATATTGAAATCCCCAAGGTAAAAGAAAGCGGCCGGGCAAGTATTTCCAAGGGACTTCTAAAAAAAGCAAAAGGATTTGCCGATTATAATATTACTGTGTTCTTTCGATATGCCCAGCAAGGGATACCCATCATTGGAATTGAACCTTCGGCCATCCTTACCCTGCGCGATGAGTATCCTGATTTGTGTAGTGAAACACTGCTCGAAAAAGCCAATACTGTGGCAGCGAATACCTTCATAATTGATGAGTTTATATGCCGTGAGCTGGATAACGGTGTAATTGACAGTGAGAAAATCATCACAAAACCTCTACAAATTTACCTGCATGGACATTGCCATCAAAAAGCTTTATCGTCAGTAAACCATACGATTAAAATGTTGTCGCTCATCAGAAATGCTCAAATTAAGGAGATTGAATGTGGCTGTTGTGGCATGGCTGGTTCTTTCGGGTATGAAAAAGAGCATTATAAAATAAGTATGGCCATTGGTGAGCTGAAGCTTTTCCCAGCTATCAGGGCTGCAGAACCTGACGCGGTAATCTGTGCTCCCGGTACCAGTTGCCGGCACCAGATTGCAGATGGTACCGGAAGAAAGGCTATTCACCCTGTCGACATCCTCTTGCAGGCTGTAAACCAGGATATTATTAACTGAGCTTCACATTCTGAACAGTAAAAGAAATACCCCTGAAACAAAGCAACCCATTGAATCGATGAAATAAAAAATATTTAGCTGATTCAGTGGGTGTAAACGGTGGTTTAAAATCTTTTTTGAAAAAAAAGTTTTTCCGATTGGATTTTATCCTACTTTTGCATCTGAAAAACGCACATTGTATTTATGAGTTATATAATTACCACCATTTACATTTACATTATTCTTTTTGTGCGCCAAAAAGGAAGTGAGAATGGTGTGTAACGAAATGGACAAAATTTGAAAGCCCTCTCACTTCCAGAAGTTGAGAGGGTTTTTGGTTTATAATTGATGTATATGCAGATACCACTTAGAAGCAAGACCACCACCCATGGAAGGCTTAATGCCGGAGCAAGAAGCCTTTGGCGTGCAGCCGGAATGAAAAACGAGCAAATGGGAAAACCCCTCATTGCCATAGCTAATTCATTTACTCAGTTTGTCCCCGGCCATGCCCACCTGCATCCCATCGGACAAAAAGTAAAATCATGGATTGAGAGCCAGGGATGCTTTGCCGCGGAATTTAATACAATTGCCGTTGACGACGGAATTGCAATGGGCCACGATGGGATGTTGTATTCATTGCCATCGCGCGACCTTATTGCAGATAGTATAGAGTATATGGTGAATGCCCACCAGGCCGATGCCTTGGTGTGCATCAGCAATTGCGATAAGATAACTCCAGGAATGCTTATGGCAGCCATGCGCCTGAATATTCCCACTGTGTTTGTATCAGGCGGGCCCATGGAAGCAGGGAAAGTAGGAGATAAAAGTCTCGACCTGGTAGATGCCATGGTTCTTGCTGCCGATGAATCTGTCAGCGATGAATACCTGCAGGAAGTGGAAGAAAATGCCTGTCCCACCTGCGGCTCATGCTCCGGCATGTTTACTGCCAATTCAATGAATTGTCTCAATGAAGCCTTAGGATTGGCATTGCCCGGAAATGGAACCATTGTGGCGACGCACAAGAACAGGATAGGCTTATTTGAACAAGCCGCATCCCTGATCGTGAAAATGGCATACAGCTACTACCGCGACGGGGATGTTTCCGTTTTGCCCCGCTCTATTGCAAACCGCAAAGCCTTTCTAAATTCAATGGCTCTGGATATTGCCATGGGCGGCTCAACCAATACGGTTTTGCACCTTTTGGCCATTGCCCATGAAGCTAAGATTGATTTTACCATGAAAGAAATCGACGAATTGTCGCGAATAACTCCTGTCCTCTGCAAAGTGGCACCCAACAGCCATTACCATATTGAAGATGTAAACCGGGCAGGGGGTATTCTGGGAATACTTGCCGAATTAAATAAAATAGGTCTGCTGGATACTTCTGTCAAAAGAGTGGATTATCCAAGCCTTGCAGAAGCGATTAAGGATTATGACGTAACCAGCAGTTCAGCCATTCCAAGGGCTTTCGAGATTTATCACAGCGCACCTGCCGGTGTTAAAAATCTTACCATGGGGTCACAGGCTTCAACCTTTAAATCCCTGGATTTAGACCGGAAAAATGGCTGTATCCGTAATGAAAACCATGCATTTTTTAAAGATGGAGGACTGGGTGTACTTTATGGCAATGTTGCCCGCAAAGGTTCAATTGTTAAAACGGCAGGAGTTGATCCATCCATTTGGCATTTTGAAGGCACTGCCATAGTATTTGAATCGCAGGAAGCCGCTGTAAAAGCCATATTGTTGCGCGATGTAAAAGAAGGCCACGTGGTGGTTATCAAATATGAAGGCCCAAAGGGTGGCCCGGGTATGCAGGAAATGCTATATCCCACATCCTATCTGAAGTCAAGAGGCCTGGGCACCAAATGTGCCCTTGTAACTGATGGAAGGTTTTCGGGAGGCACATCAGGACTTTCTATCGGACATGTTTCGCCCGAAGCAGCCGCAGGAGGTGAGATTGCCCTTATAAGGAATGGAGATAAAATTGTAATTGATATTCCTTCACGGAGTATTAATGTAATAGTACCAGACGAAGAACTCGAACGCAGACGCCAGGAAGAACTTGCCAAAGGCAATGAAGCCTTTAAAGCTGGTAAACGCGATCGTAAAGTTTCACAAGCTCTGAGAGTATATGCTTCGCTGGTAAGATCGGCTGACGAAGGAGCTATAAGAGTATTGCCCGAATAAATTAATATTTGCCGACAATGTTGCCTGTAAATTAAATTATGTAAGAACCTAACAGTTAACACAAATCCCCAAAAAACTAAAACCATAGAACAAAAAAGCAAAATGCCTTTTTTTGCTAATGTTCAAAAAACTAAAACACGCAATTACTAATTAAAAATGACTTTTATGGAAGCACAAACATATGAAAAATCGAGCAAAGAACTTGCCCAGCCCGTGGTTATGAGTGGTTCTGACGCCGTTATGGAATCGCTTGTACGCGAAGGAGTTGAACTTATCTATGGCTATCCCGGCGGTGCCATCATGCCTGTTTATGACTCACTATATACTTACAAAGACCGGCTTAAGCATGTTTTGGTCAGGCACGAACAAGGTGCTGTGCATGCAGCTCAAGGCTTTGCCCGTGTTACCGGAAAAGTAGGGGTAGCAATAGTGACCTCCGGACCAGCCGCCACCAATGCTGTTACAGGTATTGCGGATGCAATGATAGATTCTACGCCGGTGGTAGTAATTTCAGGGCAGGTAGGTTCGCATCTGCTGGGCACCGACGCCTTTCAGGAGACCGATGTTATTGGTATTACACAGCCCATTACCAAATGGAATTACCAGGTAACCAAAGCAGAAGAAATTCCCTGGGCAATATCACGTGCTTTTTATTTAGCCCGCAGCGGAAGACCCGGCCCTGTGCTTCTCGATATCACAAAAGATGCGCAGTTTGGCAAATTGAACTACGTATACAACAAAATGAAATCTGTAAGGAGCTACACACCTGTTGCCCCTCCCGATTTAATCAAAATTGAAGAGGCCAGCCACCTGATAAACCTATCCAAAAAACCCCTTGCACTCATAGGCCAGGGAGTAGTATTGGGTCGAGCTGAAAAGGAATTGCTTGAGTTTCTTGAAAAGACTGGAATTCCTGCAGCATGGACCATCCTCGGTCTTTCGGCCATGCCCACCGACCATCCGCTTAATGTGGGCATGCTGGGCATGCATGGCAATTATGGCCCAAATATTAAAACCAACGAAGCCGACCTTATTCTGGGTATCGGCATGCGATTCGACGACCGTGTTACCGGAAATGTAGCCCGGTATGCCACCAAAGCCAAGGTAATTCACATGGAAATAGACCCGGCCGAAATAAATAAAATTGTGCATGCCGATGTTCCATTATTAGGAAACGTAAAGGAAACCCTGCCACTGCTGACCCAAAAGGTAAGTGCAAACAACCACAGCGAATGGCTCGAAGAATTTAATGCCTGCTACCGCATTGAACATGAACGACTTATCCAAAAGGAGCTTCATCCTGAAAAGCCCGAACTCACCATGGCTGAAGTAGTGCGCCGGGTATCAGAAGCCTGCAATCACGATGCGATTATGGTTACAGATGTGGGACAGCACCAGATGGTTGCAACAAGATATTTCCAGTTTAAACAAACCCGCAGTGTTGTTACCTCAGGCGGTTTGGGTACCATGGGATTTGGGTTACCCGCAGCTATTGGTGCAAAAATGGGCCGCCCCGACAGGGATGTGATTCTTTTTGTTGGTGATGGAGGCTTTCAGATGACTATACAGGAATTGGGTACAGTATTTCAGGAAAATGTTGGCGTTAAGATAATCCTTCTCAACAACAACTTCCTGGGAATGGTAAGGCAGTGGCAGGAATTGTTTTTCGATTTCCGTTATGCATCAACTGAAATGATTAACCCCGATTTTCAGACCATCGCCAAAGGTTATTATGTGCCTGCCATTAAGGTTACAGAAAGGCAACAATTCGACGATGCTATTAAAACCATGCTCGAAACCGAAGGACCTTTCCTGCTCGAAGTGGTTGTGGAAAAAGAAGGCAATGTCTTCCCAATGGTACCTGCCGGTTGTGCTGTAGATGAAATCAGGCTTGAATAGGTTCTAATGATTACATCCGCAATGATTACATTCGAAATTCTGTTGTATTGACTTTAACCGAACATATTAATATATGAAAGAAGAATTCACAATAACCGTATATTCAGAAAACCGCGTAGGTATCCTGAATCAGATAACCACAGTTTTTACCCGCCGGCATATCAATATTGAAAGCCTTACCACGTCAGAATCGGCTATTCATGGTATTCATAAGTTTACCATCGTTATTCTCTCTTATGTGGATGAAGTTGAAAAACTTGTAAAACAGATTGAAAAGCGAATAGATATTCTGAAATGCTACTGGTTTACCAACGACCAGATTGTTTATCAGGAAATTGCCTTGTATAAAGTACCTACAAGCGCCCTTTTGCAGGGTAATGAAATTGAAAAACTGGTAAGAAAATATGGCGCACATATTCTGGAAATGACACCAGAATATACCGTTATTGAAAAAACCGGCCATATACAAGAGACCCAGGAACTTTATGAAAAACTCGACCCCTATGGGCTTACACAATTTACCCGTTCGGGACGAATTGCCGTGAACCGGCTCAAGAAGGAACCCCTCAACTCTTATCTGAAAAAACTGGAAGAGGAACAAATTGGTGTAATCCCTGTGTAATGATTAACTTTAAATAATTTTTTCGTGCCCTTTACCAGACAAGCCAGGGCAAAACAAACTAAATTAAGAACATACAAACTTGAAACATTATGGCGAAAATTAATTTTGGAGGAGTAGAAGAAAATGTAGTAACAAGGGAAGAATTTCCATTGTCGAAAGCATTGGAAGTAATGAAAAATGAAACCATTGCCGTTATCGGTTATGGAGTTCAAGGCCCAGGCCAGGCGCTCAACCTGAAGGACAATGGATTTAATGTAATTGTAGGACAAAGAAAGGATTCAAAAACCTGGGACAAAGCAGTTGCTGACGGCTGGGAGCCAGGCAAAACCCTTTTCCCTATCGAAGAAGCACTTCAGAAAGGTACCATTATTCAGTTCCTTTTATCAGATGCAGGTCAGATTTCACTATGGCCTACTGTAAAAAAGCATCTTGCTCCTGGCAAAGTTCTTTATTTCTCTCACGGGTTTGGAATAACCTATAAAGAACAAACCGGTATTATTCCACCGGCCGATGTGGATGTAGTATTAGTTGCACCCAAAGGTTCAGGCACCAGTTTACGTCGTATGTTTTTGGAAGGGCGCGGGCTCAATTCAAGCTATGCCATATTCCAGGATGCCACCGGGAAAGCCTGGGAGCGGGTTGTTGCTCTGGGTATTGGCGTAGGCAGCGGCTACCTTTTCGAAACCACCTTTAAGAAAGAAGTTTACAGCGACCTTACCGGCGAAAGAGGTACCCTAATGGGAGCCATTCAGGGCATTTTTGCCGCTCAATATCAGGTTTTGCGTTCTAATGGGCACTCTCCTTCTGAGGCATTCAACGAAACGGTTGAAGAACTAACCCAGAGCCTGATGCCCCTGGTTGCCGAAAATGGCATGGACTGGATGTATGCCAACTGTTCAACCACTGCGCAACGTGGAGCTCTCGACTGGTGGAAAAAATTCCGCGATGCAACTCTGCCTGTATTTTCAGAACTATACCAGGAAGTTGCCAAAGGAAATGAATCGCAGCGCTCAATCGACTCAAACAGCCAGCCAGACTACCGCGCCAAACTGGAAGTTGAATTAAAGGAACTTCGCGAATCAGAAATGTGGCAGGCCGGAGCAGCCGTAAGGAAACTCAGGCCCGAAAATCAGAAATAATTTTCCCTACACTCCAAACCAAAAACCAAAACCAAATTATTATGGGTAATAAAATTTATATTTTCGACACAACCCTGCGCGACGGAGAACAGGTTCCCGGCTGCCAGCTTAATACCATTGAAAAAATCGAGGTGGCCAGGCAATTAGAGCGGCTCGGTGTAGATATTATTGAAGCGGGCTTCCCTATCTCGAGCCCTGGCGATTTCACCTCGGTGGTTGAGATTTCAAAAGCGGTGGAAAACCCTGTGATATGTGCCCTTACCAGAGCAGTGCATCGCGATATTGAGGTAGCTGCC
The DNA here is from genome assembly GCA_037441525.1 of Bacteroidota bacterium. Lineage (GTDB taxonomy): Bacteria > Bacteroidota > Bacteroidia > Bacteroidales > UBA7960 > SKVR01. The sequence continues at coordinate 33,586 of JBBISA010000028.1, read as the reverse complement.
GATGCCCTGAAATTTGCCAAGCGTAAAAGAATACATACCGGAATTGGCGTTTCCGAATATCACATAAAGTATAAACTCCTTTCAAATCACGAAAAAATTGTAAACCGTGCTGTTGAAGCAGTAAAGTATGCAAGAACCTTTGTTGATGATGTGGAGTTTTATGCTGAGGATGCCGGTCGTGCCGACAATGAATTCCTGGCCAGGGTAATTGAAGCAGTTATCAAAGCAGGTGCAACGGTGGTTAACATTCCTGATACTACCGGTTATTGCCTTCCAGAGCAGTATGGTGAAAAAATTGCCTATCTCGTAAACAATGTACCCAATATAGACAAGGCAATTATATCAACCCACTGCCACAACGATTTGGGTATGGCTACGGCCAATACACTTTCTGGTATTATCAATGGTGCAAGGCAGGTTGAGGTTACCATTAATGGAATTGGCGAACGGGCCGGAAATACCTCGCTCGAAGAGGTTGTAATGGCCATCAAATGCCATAACGACCTTGATTTCCATACAGATATCGAAACTACCCAAATAATGAAGTCGAGCAAACTGGTTTCAACCCTAATGCGTATGCCTGTGCAACCCAACAAAGCAATTGTTGGCCGCAATGCCTTTTCACATTCATCAGGCATACACCAGGATGGCGTGTTGAAAAACCGTCTAAACTATGAAATCATCGACCCGGCAGAAGTGGGCGTAAAAGAATCATCCATAGTACTTACAGCCCGCAGCGGCCGTGCCGCGCTTAAACATCGACTGCAGATTTTGGGTTACACCTTTGAGGCCCGTGAACTCGATGAAGTTTACGAGCGTTTTCTGCAACTTGCCGACCAGAAAAAGGATGTTTCAGACGAAGATTTGGAAGCGTTGGCAGGCAGCGAAAAAGTGAAAGGTAAACGTCCCATCGAACTGATTTCACTTCAGGTATTATGCGGAAAATCAACTATTCCTACAGCTACTGTTCAAATCAGCTTTAAGGGCGACATATTTACCGAAACTGCCACCGGCAACGGCCCAATCGATGCATCATTCACCGCTGTAAAAAATCTGGTAAAACGGCGTGTCAGGCTCGAGGAATTCCTTATTCAGGCCATTACCCGCGGAAGCGATGACCTGGGCAAAGTACATGTTCAGGTAGAGCATAAAGGAAATATTTACTACGGCTTCTCGGCCCAAACCGACATCATAACTGCCTCAGTGGAGGCATTTCTTGACGCTGTCGGGAAGATAGCTTAAACCTTATTCATTAACAATTAAATCATTACTAAATTGGCTGGAAAAACAATCATAGACAAGATCTGGGACAAACACATTGTGGAAGCCATTGATCAGGACACAAGTGTTTTTTACATTGACCGTCATTTTATTCACGAAGTAACCAGTCCACAGGCTTTTGCAGGACTAAAAAAAAGGGGTATCAAGGTGGCCCGGCCCGATAAAACGGTTGCTACTGCCGACCACAACATCCCAACCCAGAATCAGCATTTAACCATTCAGGAAGAATTGAGCCGCTTACAGGTGAACACACTGACCCGCAATTGCGAGGAAAACGGAGTTCCCTTATATGGACTCAATCACCCCTACAATGGTATTGTGCACGTTATCGGGCCCGAGCTTGGTATAACTCAGCCCGGCATGACCATCGTTTGTGGCGACAGCCACACTTCGACTCATGGCGCCTTTGGTACTGTTGCCTTTGGTATTGGCACCAGCGAAGTGGAAATGGTGCTTTCAAGCCAATGCCTGATAATTCCCAAACCTAAAAGGATGCGGATCAGCGTGGAAGGTACTCTGAAAAAAGGGGTTAATTCAAAGGATATCGTTCTTTACATCATTTCGCAGATTTCTGCTGGTGGTGCAACCGGATATTTTGTTGAATTCGCCGGTTCAGCCATCCGGAGCCTGTCGATGGAAGCCCGGATGACTATCTGTAATATGAGTATTGAAATGGGCGCCCGCGGTGGTTTGATTGCCCCCGATGAAACCACATTTGCATATATCAAAGGCCGTGAGATGGCCCCTAAAGGTGAAGCCTGGGACAAAGCTCTTGCCTACTGGAAAACACTTCCCAGTGATCCTGAAGCCATGTGGGATCGGGAACTGAAATTCAAAGCCGAAGATATTGAACCCATGATCACCTACGGCACTAACCCCGGAATGGGTCTTGGCATTACCGGTAACATTCCCAAAGTTGAGGAAATTGAGGAAACATCCAGGAAATCGTTTCTTAAATCGTTGGAATATATGGGGTATGCCCCCGGTGAGCCCATGCTTGGGAAAAAAGTTGACTATGTGTTTGTTGGTAGCTGTACCAATGGCCGTATTGAAGACCTGAGGACATTCTGCAATTTTATAAAAGGCAAGAAAAAAGCCAATAATATTACCGCATGGATTGTTCCCGGAAGCAAACAGGTTGAAGCTCAGGCCCGCAAGGAAGGACTGGTGAAGATACTTGAGGATGCAGGATTTGAAATGCGTCAGCCAGGTTGTTCAGCATGCCTTGCAATGAACGAAGATAAAATTCCGACAGGTAAATATGCATTATCTACTTCCAACCGCAACTTTGAAGGCCGCCAGGGACCGGGTGCTCGCACCCTGCTCGCAAGCCCCATTACCGCAGCAGCAGTTGCCATTACTGGAGTAGTTACCGACCCAAGGGATTTTTTATAGAACGATGAAACCGCCATAAGCGTTTCTGCCCGCCACAGGCAGAAAGCCCCTGGCGGCAATGATGTAAAACATTATTAAACAGAAAAAGGAAATGCCTGTAGATAAATTCTCAAAACTTACTTCCACTTGTGTGCCACTGGCCATTGAAAATGTGGATACCGACCAGATTACCCCTGCCAGGTTTCTGAAAGCCACCACCCGCGATGGGTTTGGTGCAAACTTATTTTATGACTGGCGATATGACCCTGCAGGGAACCCTAAACCCGATTTCGTTCTCAACAATCCTACATACAAAGGTGCTATCCTGGTTGCAGGGAAAAACTTTGGTTCGGGCAGCAGCCGTGAGCATGCGGCCTGGTCAATTGTTGATTATGGTTTTAAAGTAGTGGTTTCCAGCTTCTTTGCCGATATTTTTAAAAGCAATGCGCTTAACAACGGGTTGCTGCCTGTGCAAATTACCGACCAGTTTCTCAATGTAGTATTTCAGGCCATTGAAAAAGACCCTTCTGCACTTGTAGAAGTCGATCTTGAAAATCAAACCATTACACTTGTAGCTACTGGACAGAAAGAAAACTTTGCTATCAGCGCTTACAAGAAAAATTGCCTTCTGAACGGTTACGATGACATTGAATACCTGCTGAGTAAAAAAACCCAGATAGAAGAATGGGAAAAACTCAGTGCAGTTTAATGCCCCGTAAAGGTTCTTGTGCCCCCTTCACCCAAAAATTCAATTACCATGATAGAAATAATGGATACCACCCTGCGGGATGGTGAACAAACAACCAGCGTATCATTTAACGAGGCCGAAAAGCTGGCCATGGCGCAGATGCTTCTCAACGAAATCCGCGTCAACAGAATCGAAGTTGCATCTGCAAGAGTATCAGAAGGTGAATTCAGGGCAGTTAAACGAATTACCGAGTGGGCATCAAAAAGCAATAATATTGATAGAATTGAGATACTGAGTTTTGTAGACGGAACTGCATCACTCGATTGGGTTGATCAGGCTGGTGGCAAAGTGATTAATTTGCTTTCCAAAGGGTCGTTGCGCCATCTCGAAGGCCAACTCCGCAAAACTCCCGAGCAACATCTCAGCGATATTCTATTTATCATCGCAGAAGCCCAAAAGAGAGGTATTACCGTAAATCTTTACCTTGAAGATTGGTCGAACGGCATGATATATTCACCTGATTATGTGTTTTTCATGATCGACAGCTTAAAGGATAAACCCATTAAAAGATTTATGCTACCCGATACTTTAGGTATCCTGAATCCTGAGCAAACCTTTGATTTCTGCAGCAGGATGGCTGCCCGGTATCCAAATCTCCATTTCGATTTTCATGCCCATAACGATTACGATTTGGCAACCGCCAACGTTTTTTATGCCCTGAAAGCCGGAATGAAAGGAATTCATACCACTGTAAACGGGTTGGGCGAAAGAGCAGGCAATGTACCCCTCTCCAGCGTAATAGGTGTAATGAATGATCATCTTAAACTCGAGAACACGCTTGTAGAATCAAAACTATCAAGGGTAGCAAAAATGGTGGAATTGTTCAGTGGCCTCCGGATACCTGCCAATAAGCCACTTACCGGTGAATATGTTTTCACACAGGTTTGTGGAGTACACGCTGATGGTGACAATAAAGCCAATCTGTATTTCAATCCCTTGTTGCCTGAACGCTTTGGCCGAACACGCCAGTATGCCCTCGGAAAAACGTCGGGGAAGGCGAATATATCCAAAAACCTTGAAGAATTAGGCCTTGAGCTATCACAGGAAGATCTTTTAAAGGTTACCCAACGGGTAATTGAGCTTGGCGACCAGAAAGAAACGGTTACCATCGAAGACCTCCCTTACATTATTTCTGACGTGCTTAAAAACGGGAACAACGAACAAAACGTCAGGCTGGTCAATTACCATCTTACCGTAGCTCGTGGTATGAAACCCGTTGCATCCATCAGTATCTGTATCGAAAATGAAATTTACAACGAAACATCAGTGGGCGATGGCCAGTACGATGCATTTATGAAAGCACTTTGGTCGATATACGATAAGCTGGGCAAGGAACATCCTGTTCTTACTGACTATCTGGTTACCATTCCTCCGGGAGGTAAAACCGATGCACTTGTAGAAACTACCATTACCTGGGACTACAAAGGAGCAGAATTTAAAACCCGCGGACTTGATGCCGACCAAACTGCCGCTGCCATAAAGGCAACAATAAAAATGCTCAATACCCTTGCCGAAAATGAGCACCGTTATACCCATGTCAAACCTGAAGAAATCAAGGGATAATCAGGGATTGGGAATTGGGATTTTGAAGTGCCATTTAACAACACAGTTTATATTTTCGTTCAAAGTTCGGATTGCCGGTGATGTTTTGGAAGCAAAAATGTAATGTTCTGATCAAATTGATTTATGATGATATGGAAGGACTTGAATCAATAATATAATTTGCTTTGATGATTGAATTGATACCCAGATTACCCATCAAAGCATAATTGGCATCTGTCAGCAAAAAATAAAGTTTTGAAATACAACAAATAAACACTCTAACAGAAAAAGCATGAATTTGAAAATTGCAGTATTACCAGGGGACGGAATCGGACCGGAGATTATTGACCAGGCCCTAAAAGTAACTGATGCGGTGTGCACCAAAATGGGTCATTCGCCCAGGTATACCCATGCACTTACCGGCGCCACCGCAATATTTCAGGTAGGTGATCCCTATCCCGACGAAACTCATAAAATATGCATGGAATCGGATGCGGTATTGTTTGGTGCTATTGGCGATCCCAGGTTCGACAACGATCCCAAAGCAAAGGTAAGACCCGAAAAAGGACTGCTTTCCATGCGTAAACAATTGGGATTATACGCCAATATCCGACCAGTATCAACATTCCCATCGTTGTTGCATAAATCGCCTCTGAAACAGGAATTGGTAGAAGGGGCTGACTTTGTCGCCATCAGAGAGCTCACCGGCGGTATATATTTTGGCCAGCCGCAGGGGCGCACCGAAGACGGAAAAACTGCCTTCGATTCGTGTGTATATCACCGTTACGAAATTGAACGTATAGCCAAGCTGGCTTTCGAATTTGCGATGGCACGCCGAAAAAAACTTACAATGGTCGATAAAGCCAACGTTCTTGCTACTTCAAGGCTTTGGAGAGAAACCGTTCAGGAAATGGCACCCCAATTTCCTGAAGTAGAACTGGAGTATATGTTTGTTGACAATGCCGCCATGCAGATCATTCAATGGCCCAAGCGATTTGATGTGTTGGTTACCGAAAATATGTTTGGTGATATTCTCACCGATGAAGCCAGTGTAATTACAGGTTCGCTGGGCTTACTGCCAAGCGCATCCATAGGCCTGCACACTTCGGTTTTTGAGCCAATTCATGGTTCTTATCCGCAAGCTGCCGGAAAAAATATAGCAAACCCGGTTGCAACTGTTCTATCAGCTGCACTGATGTTTGAATACGCTTTCAAGCTTAATAAAGAGGCTTCGATGATCAGAAAAGCTGTGGATGCATCGCTTCAGGCAGGCGTTGTAACCGAAGACATTGAAAAAACCGAAGCAAGTTCAACATCAGATGTTGGAAACTGGTTGGCTGCCTACATAAAGGATAACTTTTAGGAAACGAAAGGGCACATGAAAGTATTAAAATTCGGGGGAACATCGGTAGGTTCTGCAGAGGCTATTCTTTCACTTTTACGCATTGTTAAGGAAACCCATGAAACAGGCGAGGAAGTAATGGTGGTATGCTCTGCTATGAACGGAGTTACCTCCGAACTTTTAACCCTGCTCGATGATGCTTCACTCGGAAACGATGTCTTGTCTAAGGTAAAACTCATTGAAGAAAGGCATTATCAAACCATAAGAAAACTTCTTGAGGTAAAGCGCCATAATCAGGCCTTATTAGGCTTGAAATTACTTTTCAACGAACTTGAGGAATTGCTTGCAGGGGTAAAAGCAGTGGGTGAAGCTTCGGAAAGAGTGCGGGATCGCGTACTTGCTTATGGAGAACTACTCTCCTGCTCCATGATTGCCCATTTTCTTGACCAGCATTGCGGAAAGACCATTCTAGCAGATACCCGCAAACTGATAAAAACCGACAGCCGGTTTGGCAAAGCCACCGTTAATGAGCCTATTACCAATACTATGATTCAGGATTTTGTGAAAGTCAATCCTGGAATAATAATCGTCTTTACAGGGTTTATCGCCTCCAATGAGCGGGGTGAAACCACCACCCTGGGCCGTGGAGGCTCCGACTATACGGCAGCCATTGTTGGTGCGGCCCTCAATGCTAAAGAAATTCAGATATGGACAGATGTGGACGGCATTATGACTGCCGATCCCCGCCTTGTTAAACGCTCCTTCTCTATTGCCAGGTTATCCTATTACGAAGCCATAGAGTTATCGTACTTCGGGGCAAAGGTTATACACCCCCCAACCATGATTCCTGCCCAGGCCAGACAAATACCCATTCTGATTAAAAACACCTTTAACCGCGATTTTAAGGGTACCCTGATTGGACCTGAACCTTCGCGAAATGGTTCACTGGTTAAGGGCATCTCTTTTATTCCCGAAATCAGTCTGATTACGGTGCAGGGAAGCGGAATGGTAGGAATGAAGGGTTTCAGCGGAAGATTGTTCAAAACCCTTGCCGATGCCAATGTGAATGTTATTTTGATTACCCAGGCCAGCTCTGAGCACAGCATTACCCTGGCGGTTAATCCGGCCGATCGCGATGCCGCCGGCCTGGCTATTCAAACGGAATTTGAACAGGAACTGGCCCTCAATAAAATTCACCCTCCACAAATTGAGACCAATTACAGCATTATTGCTGTTGTGGGCGAAAACATGCGTCATACCAAAGGTTTATCGGGTAAGTTTTTCAGCGCTTTGGGAAGAAGTGGCGTAAATGTGGTAGCCATTGCACAAGGATCATCCGAATTGAATATTTCTACTGTAATCGATCGCGACGACCTTGGTAAGGCCATGAACTCAGTGCACGATGCAATGTTCCTTTCGCCGGTTAAAACACTCAATGTGTTTTGCTGCGGTATGGGAAATATTGGCAGCACCCTGCTGAAACAAATTGCCGAACACCAGCAGTTTCTTGAAGAGCATCGCCAGGTCAGAATTAATATTGCAGGTATTTGCAGCAGTAGAAAAATGCTAACCAGCAAAGATGGAATTCCTGTGGCCAACTGGCGCGAGATATTTGACAAAGATGCTATTTCAGGCAATGTTGATGAGTTTTCGCAACTGGCCACCCGTCTCAACCTTTCCAATTCTGTTTTTATTGATAACACCGGAAGCTCTTATGTTTCGTCTCTTTACCCATGGTTGTTCAAAGAGAGTATTTCGGTGGTAGCCTGCAATAAGATTGGCGTTTCGGGCACTTTCGAACATTACCGGAACAGCAAGGCAACTGCGAAACATTATGGAGTGGATTATTGGTACGAAACATCTGTAGGAGCTGGCCTTCCCATCATAAAAACCATACACGATCTGCTTATCAGCGGCGACCGGATAATAAAAATTGAAGCCATACTTTCAGGAACCATTTCCTTCATTTTCAACAATTATAAGGGGAACCGCAGTTTTGCCGAAGTGGTAGCAGAAGCCCAGCAAAAAGGCTTCACCGAACCCGACCCAAGGGATGACCTGAGTGGGCTGGATTTCGCCCGCAAAATGCTTATCCTTGCCCGCGAAACCGGACTGGCACTCGAAATCAACGATATAAAGCTTCAGCCTATCCTTCCTGACAATTGCCTGAATGCTGCATCAGTGGCAGATTTTTACACTGAGCTAACCAATTCTGAAGAATACTTCAGTGTCTTTAAAAAGCAGGCTGAAGCAGAGCATAAAGCCCTCCATTTTGTTGGAACACTGGAAAACGGAATTGCCGGAATTAAACTTCTTTTGCTGGATGCCACTCACCCTTTCTACAATTTAAGCGGCAGCGATAATATTATTTCACTTACAACCAACAGGTATCTGCACAATCCCATGGTTATCAAGGGCCCCGGTGCGGGAGCAGAAGTTACTGCGGCGGGTGTGCTTGCTGATTTGGTAAGGGTGGCAGCACAATAAAAATTTGAACGGACAAAAAGCATTCTTTAAATATGCAATCAGTTAGTGTTTTTGCGCCGGCCACAGTGGCCAATATCAGTTGCGGATATGATGTTCTGGGATTGGCCCTTCATAGCCCTGGCGACAAGGTAATTATGCGCCTGAATGATTCGGGACAAGTAACTCTCGACCATATTGAAGGCGATGAGGGTCGCCTGTCCTACAATCCCGACAAGAATATTGTTACCGCTGTTGTCAAATACTATCTCAAACAATTGAATATCGGCCAGGGGGTTAGCGTTGAACTTTACAAGCAAATGCCCTTTGGAAGTGGTCTGGGTTCCAGCTCGGCCAGTGCTGTAGCCGGTCTGGTGGCTATTAACGAGCTCATGGGAAATCCCCTGACCCGTGAAAAACTTCTTCCCCTGGCAATGGAAGGCGAAAGACTGGCTTGCGGCAATGCCCATGCCGACAATGTTGCCCCTTCGCTACTGGGAGGTGTGGTGCTTATCCGCAGCTACCAACCGTTGGATGTGGTTAGACTGCCCTATCCTGAATCATTGCGTTTGGCGGTATTGTATCCTTATGTTGAAATTCCCACCAGCGAAGCCCGAAGAATCCTTAAAACAAGCGTTTCCATCTCTGATGCAGTAAAACAATGGGGAAACGTAGCCGGGCTTGTGGCCGGGCTTTGCCTGAAAGATATAGACCTCATAGGCCGTAGTATGGAAGACCATATTATTGAACCTGTAAGGGCAATGCTTATACCCCGTTTCTTTGAAATGCGCCGGATAGCTATGAAAAACAATGCCATTGGATTCGGGATTTCCGGTTCAGGCCCTTCAGTTTTTGCCCTTTGCAGGGATGATGAAACTGCTCAGAATCTGGTTGAAATACTGGCTAAAGAACTGGCCAATGATGGTATAGGCAGTAACAGGTATGTATCTGCCATTAACCCTGCCGGAGCCACAATAGAGCGGTAAATATTTTATTTATGAAGCTGAAACCCGATAACCCAGATGCACTACTACTCTACAAACAAAAAATCGCAACCTGTAAGTCTTCAATATGCAGTATTAAAAGGCCTGGCCGATGATGGCGGTCTTTACATGCCCGAAAGAATTCCTTCCCTGAGCCAGGAATTTTTCGATTCTATGAATAAGAAATCTCTGCCCGAAATTGCCTTTGAAGTTGCAAATGCTTTTATGGGAAATGAGATTCCGGGAAGTGACCTGAAGGAACTGGTTAATGAAACCATGAACTTTGAAATACCTCTGGTGCAACTCGAAAATAATATTTACACCCTTGAGCTGTTTCATGGCCCTACCATGGCTTTTAAAGATGTAGGAGCAAGGTTTATGTCGCGACTGATGTCCTATCTTCTTCGTGGCGAAAAAAGGCCCCTGAAGGTTATTGTAGCCACTTCGGGCGACACAGGAAGCGCTGTTGCTGCAGGGTTCTACGATGTACAGGGAATTGAAGTATATGTTTTATTTCCCAAAGGTAAAGTCAGCCCTTTGCAACAAAAACAAATTACCACATGGGGCAGTAATATTCATGCCATTGAGGTAGAGGGCACTTTTGATGATTGTCAAGCTCTGGCAAAAAGAGTACTGGCCAGCAAAGAACTGAATGAAGCGTTCCTTATTACTTCGGCCAACAGTATTAATATTGCGCGGTTGATTCCGCAGTCGTTTTATTATTTCTGGGCTGCAACCCAACTAAACCAGAGCGGCAAGCCCCTGGTTTTTTGCGTTCCCAGTGGTAACTTTGGAAACCTGACTGCCGGTTTATTAGCTTCTGCAATGGGCCTTAAAGTAAGCCGTTTTGTAGCTGCGACCAATATCAACGATGTGGTTCCGCAATACTTTAGTACCGGTAGTTATATACCTAGGCCGTCGGTGCAAACTATAAGCAATGCCATGGACGTTGGAAATCCCAGCAATTATGCCCGCATGCTTGATATATTTGGCAACAGCCATCCCGAATTTTGCAAAAATATTTACGCCTGCTCCTTCAACGACGAGCAAACCCACAATGCTATCCAAGATGTTTTAAAGAAAACATCATATCTAATGGACCCACATGGTGCTGTTGCCTGGTTGGGTTCAAAAATGTATCTTGAAAAAATAGATGCAAAAGCAAATGTTGTTTTTCTGGAAACAGCCCATCCGGCTAAATTTCCCGACACTTTGCAAACGTTTATGGAAATAAATGGAAAACTGCCAACTCAACTGCAACTGGTGAGTGATAAAGAGGAAACGTTTGCGTCCCTGCGAAATGATTTCGGACAGTTAATGGATTTTATTTACACCCATAAATAGGCTCTCAAGTTCTAATTAACCTTCTGAATATTGAGGTACTTGGTACCACCGTTTCCGCCACTTACATGCATTAAATCGATGCGTATGGGCGAATAGGAAACAAAATCCCAGTCTTCGTTCAAATCTTCGAACTTGTTAAATGCATTGAAATCAATGATCATTTTAACGCCATTGCTGGTTTTGGCAACCTGCCAAGTACCATTTACGGTATTGGAGCCATTGGATGCCGATAAATCGCCGTTTTTGGCGAAGGTGATGTTGTATCCAAAATAGTGATATGTTTCATCGCTCCCTCTTTCTAAAAAGTTCAGCACCAACCATGAACCTGATTGAAGATATGATTGAATCTGTTTTATGTTTTCGAACTCTTCATCATCTTCACTACAGGAATTAATGACCGGGGCAGCTGCCACAAAAAATATAAGGGCGAATATTCTAAATTTCATGCTTAACATTTTTAGTATAACAATAAATCGTAAAACTTGGAAATGATTATAAAGATAACAATTTAACATCTAACCCAGCAAAGTTGTTTGCCAAAATCCGATGATTTAACCCGGATTTGTAAGCTTATATTATTTATGATGACTGTCAATAAACCCGGATTAGCCATTAGGAATGTAATGAACTAATGACTTAGCCGGGTTAAAAACGACTGTCCCGGACAAGAATCTGCCTGACAGGGCACATGTCCGGGACAATCAACAACACTTTGATTATAACAAAAACAAAAAATAACTACCGTCCGTTCACAGCGAGATATTCCATAATATCTGCAGCTGCTTTGCGTCCGGAAGCTATGGCGGTAACCACAAGACTTGCACCTGAAATGCTGTCGCCTGTGGCAAATACTTTGGCTCTTGAAGCCTGATGTTTCTTATTAATTTTAATGTTTCCGCGGTCGCTAAGGTCAATTTTCAAATCGGTGAGCAACCCCTCATGCACAGGGTGCACAAACCCCATGGAAAGCAGCACCAAATCAACATCGATGATGCGAAGTGTGTCGGGCATTTCTTTCATTTCCATAAGTCCGTTTTTGCCTTTTGTCCAATCCACATCAACCAGCTCAACCTGTTTAACATGGCCATTTTCACCAATAAACCGCTTAGTAGCGACGTTCCAGAAACGTTCGCATCCCTCCTCGTGCGAGGTTGATGTTTTCACCACTTTAGCCCAATAAGGCCATGGGTTGTTTACATCACGTTTGTGAGGTGGTTTGGGCATAATCTCTATCTGAGTTATCGACTTTGCCTTCTGCCGGTTGGCCGTTCCAACGCAGTCAGAGCCGGTATCGCCACCACCAATAACCAAAACGTTCTTGTTGCGGGCAAGTATTCTTTCAATATTGTCAAAAACATCACCCCTTACCACCTTATTTTGCTGGGTAAGGTATTCCATGGCAAAATGAATTCCTTTCAGATTGCGCCCTTCCACGGGCAGATCGCGGGGTTTCATGGCTCCAATTGCAAGGCAGACAACATCGTATTGGGCATAGAGTTCCTCGGCCGAAACATCAATCCCAACGTGTGTGTTTGTTCTTATTTCGAGGCCTTCCTGAATTAAAACATTCAGGCGGCGGTCAATAACATGTTTAGCCAATTTAAAATCGGGGATTCCGTAGCGTAACAATCCGCCCGCAGTATCCTCCTTTTCGAAAACGGTTACCCAATGTCCGGCTTTGTTGAGAAGGTCGGCGCAGGCAAGACCTGCCGGGCCCGAACCAATAACAGCTACCTTTTTCCCGGTGCGGATACGTGGTGGTTTTGGTTGAATATAGCCCCTTTCATAGGCTTTTTCTGTAACAGCAGCTTCGTTCTCGCGGATAGTAACGGGCTCTTCATCTATAGCAAGCACGCAGCCCATTTCGCAGGGAGCCGGGCAAATACGGCCGGTAAACTCAGGGAAATTGTTGGTATTGTGCAAAATGTCGATGGCAAGTTTCCAGTTATTCTTATAGATGGCATCCTGCCATTCGGGCATATTGTTCATAACGGGGCAAGCCCACTGGCAAAACGGTATTCCGCAATCCATACACCGCGATGCCTGTAGCTTGCGGTCTTCATCGTTGAGGGTTTGTTCTACCTCGCCGTAATCGTGAATTCTTTCGTGAATCGGACGGTTGCCACTTTCCTTTCGGGCAACTGTTATAAATCCTTTGGGGTCTCCCATGTTATCTCTTGTTTTTTCCTGTTAATGATTAAACATTTAGTAGGCGCTTTCAGCCATTTCAATTTTCTGACGAATACTTTCCAGTTGCATCTCCTGAAGCACACGCTTGTATTCCAACGGAATAACCTTTACAAACTTCTTTACATAAAGATTCCAGTTCACCAGCACATCTTCAGCAAGGCGGCTTCGGGTATAGAGCAGGTGTTTCCCTATCATGCCCTGCAACTCCTTCACATCGTTAAGGTCTTCCAGCGGACTAAGTTCAACCAGCCCCATGTTGGAAAGATATTCAAGATTACCTTTGATGTTGAGCACATAAGCAATACCGCCACTCATACCGGCAGCAAAGTTGCGTCCGGTTTCACCCAGGATAACTACCCGGCCTCCGGTCATGTATTCGCAACCGTGATCGCCAACACCTTCCACAACGGCCAAAGCACCAGAATTCCTTACGGCAAAGCGTTCGCCGGCAATCCCACGCACATAAAGTTCGCCCGACGTTGCACCATAGAGCACGGTATTTCCGATGATTATATTCTCTTCCGGGACAAATTTACTGGCGGCAGGGGGCACCACAATAATTTTACCTCCCGATAATCCTTTGCCCAGGTAGTCGTTTGCGTCGCCTTCGAGGGTAAATGTTACACCATTGGTAAGAAATGCTCCAAAGCTTTGCCCTGCTGAACCGTAGAAGCGGGCATTTACGGTATCTTCGGGCAATTGATGGGTTGCGTTCACCATTACAATCCTACCCGACAACATAGCCCCTACTGCACGGTCGGTATTTTTAATATTTTCAGACATCCATACCTTTTCACCGCTTGCGATAGCCTTTTCTGATGCTTCAATCAGCCTGGTATCCATAATATTCTCAATTTTATGATGCTGGGGCTGATTAAAACTGAGAGCATTTTCATAAGATTGAGGCGGATAGTATATCATCCTGGAAACATCAATATGCTTCGCTTTCCAGTGATCGATATCGGTGCGGGGCTGAAGCAGATAGGTGCGACCCACGATTTCTTCAAAGGTGCGGGCTCCCAACTCAGCTAAAATTTCACGTACATCCTGGGCTATAAACCTGAAGAAATTCTCAACATAGTCGGCCTTGCCCAGAAATTTTTTCCTCAGGTATTCATCCTGTGTAGCTACACCAACGGGACAGGTGTTCAAATGGCATTTTCTCATCATAACACAACCCAAGGTGATAAGGGCTGCTGTTGAAAAGCCAAATTCCTCTGCGCCCAGGATACCCATCAGCACCACATCGCGGCCGGTTTTTAGCTGACCATCGGTCTGGAGCTTTACCCTGCCCCTCAGGTCGTTCATAACCAAGGTTTGATGAGCTTCTGCAATACCAAGCTCCATGGGCAAACCGGCATGTTTAATAGAGCTTACCGGGCTGGCACCGGTGCCACCTTCCAAACCGCTGATAGTAATCAGGTCGGCTTTGGCTTTGGCAACCCCGGCGGCAATGGTACCCACTCCATATTCTGAAACCAGTTTAACACTGATTTTAGCCTTTGGGTTGGTGCACTTCAGGTCGAAAATCAACTGTGCCAGGTCTTCAATAGAATAAATATCGTGGTGCGGGGGTGGTGAAATAAGGGTAATCCCCGGGGTTGAATTTCTTAAACGGGCAATTATTCCGTTTACCTTGAAACCTGGCAGTTGTCCTCCCTCGCCAGGCTTGGCACCCTGGGCAACTTTAATTTGCAGCTCATCGGCATTTACAAGGTATGCTGTGGTAACACCAAAACGGCCCGAGGCAACCTGTTTGATGGCGCTCCTTTTATTGGTGCCATCGGGCTCGGGGTAATAGCGCTCAGGGTCTTCTCCCCCTTCGCCGGTATTACTGCGCCCGCCAATGCGGTTCATAGCAATAGCCAACGCTTCGTGGGCTTCCTTGCTTATTGAACCATAGGACATGGCACCAGTAACGAAACGTTTCATTATAGACTCAACCGGCTCTACCTCATCAATAAGTATGGGGTTAGTTTTATAGTCGAGAAACCCTCTTAAAAACACCGGCTTGCGGTTTTGCTCGTTCACCAGTTTTGCGTATTCTTTGTATTTTTCGTAATTGTTGGTTTTGGTTGCCCACTGCAAAAGCCCTATTGATTCGGGATTCCAGGCATGGTGCTCACCATTAACCCTGAAAGCATAAAATCCAAGGTTGGGCGGCATATAGGCCCCGTTTTCGTGGGGTTCGGCAAAGGCCTGCTGATGGGGCATAGATGCCTCGAGCGCAATTTCGTCCAACCCGATGCCACCAATGCGCGAGGCAGTGCCGTTGAAATATTTATCAACCACTTCGCTGGCAAGGCCCACAGCTTCAAATATCTGGGCACCATGGTAACTGCGTAGGGTTGAAATACCCATTTTGGAAAGAATTTTAAGCAATCCGCTATCTACAGCCTTGATAAAGTATTCGCGCGCGGCATTGTATTCCATTTTAATCTCGCCCTTCTTAACCAGGTCGTCGATAATGGCAAAAGCACCGTAGGGGTTAATAACGCTGGCACCAAAGCCAAGTAAAAGGGCAAAATGCATCACTTCGCGGGGTTCGGCGGTTTCTACCACCAAACCCACCTGCATCCTTTTCTTGGTTTTTATCAGATGATGGTGCACTGTGGCAACCGCAAGCAGAGATGGAATGGGGGCATGAAGTTTATCGATGTTCCTGTCGGAAAGGATAATATAGTTTAAATGATTGTCCACCGCATTTTCAGCTTCCTGACAAAGTTTTTCCAATGCTTCGGCAAGGGCTGCTCCCCCGCCGGCCGGGTTAAATACCATGGGCAAAATTACATTGGAAAAATCGGCAAACCGCAGGTCCTTGATTTTCCCCAGGTCAGTATTGTTGATAATGGGGCTTTTGAAGCGGATGAGTTTGCAGATGGTTGATGATTCTTCGAGCAGGTTTTTGTTCAGCGAACCGATGTAGTTGGTAAGCGACATTACCAGCCCTTCGCGGATGGGGTCGATGGGTGGGTTGGTTACCTGGGCAAACTGCTGCTTAAAATAATTGAACAGCCTCTGCGGTTTATCAGACAGGATAGCCAGCGGGGTATCGTTACCCATTGAACCCACAGGTTCTTTACCTTCAGCAGCCATAGGCTTCACAATCTGCTCTACGTCTTCTTTGGTATAACCGAAGGCCTTGAGCCAGGTAGTATATTTTTTGCCCAGCCCTGAAGGTACCCGTTCTTTAACTTCTATCTGTTCGAGGTCGAGACGATGTTCCCTTAACCAGTTTCCGTAAGGGTTGGTGCGCGACAACTGGCTTTTTAGTTCCTCGTCAGAAATGATCACGCCCAGTTTGGTGTCGAGCAACAGGATTTTTCCTGGACGTAAGCGACCTTTTTGCTTTATTTGATCATCTGGAAATGTTTGCACTCCAGTTTCGCTTCCCATAACAATCAGATCCTCGTTGGTAATAAGATAGCGCGATGGTCTGAGGCCGTTCCGGTCAAGGGTTCCGCCCACATAGCGCCCGTCAGAGAACAACAACGATGCTGGTCCGTCCCAGGGCTCCATAATTGTAGAATGGAACTCATAGAATTCCTTAAGACTCTGCGGAATTGGGTTTTTATCGTTAAATGATTCGGGAACCATCATAGCCAAAGCATGTGGCAATGTACGGCCGGTAAGCACCAGGAACTCGAGAACATTGTCAAGTGAAGCAGAATCACTCATGCCAGGCTCGATAATGGGGAACAACTTCTGCAGGTCTTTGCCGAAAATATCGGTTTTTAGGAGCGATTCTCTTGCCTGCATCCACAGTCTGTTTCCCTTTATGGTATTGATTTCGCCGTTATGGGCAATAAATCTGAACGGTTGTGCCAGCGACCAGGTTGGAAAGGTATTGGTGCTGAAACGCGAATGTACCAGGGCTATGGCACTTTCAAAGTTTTTATCGCGTAAGTCAGGATAATAATCTGCCAGCTGTTCAGGGGTAAACATCCCCTTGTAAATCATTATCTTGCTCGAAAGACTGGGGATATAAAAAAAGCCTTTGGTTTTGATATCAGATTCTCTGATCTCTTTTTCAGTAAGTTTTCTCACCACGTATAATTTCCGTTCAAGGTCGTCCTGTTCGTAGGAGCCGGTAACGAAAACCTGTATCATAAATGGTTCTGTAATACGGGCAATTTCGCCCATAGCACTGTTGTCAACAGGGACATTACGTGTACCGATAAGTTCCAGCTTTTCGTCTTTGAGTATTCGGTAAAAAATATTTTCACAGGCCTGCCGATCAGCTTCATCAACGGGTAAAAACAGGGTGCCTGCCCCATATTCGCCTGGCAGGGGAATATTTTTTATTTCTCTTTTAAAATAACTATGAGGGATTTGAACCAGTATCCCAGCCCCATCGCCCGTAACATTGTCTGAGCTTTCGGCTCCGCGGTGGGCCATGTTGCTCAATACCTCGAGTCCGCGCTTTACAATTTCGTGCGATTTCTGGCCCTTTATACTGGCCACGAAGCCTATACCACAGCTATCGTGTTCATTCTCGCGTGAATAAAGCCCTGCCTGTTCCGGTAATTCGTTTTGCATAATCTTCTCTTTTTTTTCGGGTGTTTCTAATTATCAAAGGTTGTCTTTCAAATTACAAGGCCGTTCTCCATACTCAGAGAACGGCCTTGCACAAAATTGTCCTGATCCATTCTCTGTCAAGTCGGATACCTGCCAATTAGTAAGTAAATAGAATATTTTAGTGTGGTTAGCATATTGTGCATAGTTTCGTGGCAAAGATAGAGATAATGGATTTACAAATGGTGATCATATTGAAAAAATAGATACTATATAGCTGTTATGAATATAAAATTTCCTGTTCAAAAAAGCGGTTAATTTACTGGATGTTTACAAGTTATGTGATCGTTCAGTACCCTAATCAGTCTGGCAAATTTATGCATTGATAACATTTTTTTAAACTAAAGTTATATTATTAACTTTTTGTTATTATTTTATTTACTTGATTATATGAACATTACATCATCCATTCACTTTTCAAAAATATTTTTCTACGTTTAATTGCGCATATTTTTTCACCTTTATAGCATATTTATTAAGCAATGGAATTAAAAGAAATCCCTGATTACCTCAAATCATTAATATATCTTTGCGGAGCACCAATCAATATCCATCGCCCCATGATTAACAGTAATTTCTTCCACATTACCCGCTTTCCAAGCCATGAAGTGCAAATTGGCAACAGGCCCGTTGGGGGCAAACAACCCATAAGGCTGCAATCGATGACCAACACCAATACCCTGGATATACCTGCCACCATTGCACAAAGTATCAGAATTATAGAAGCAGGTGCGGATTATGTGAGGATATCGGCACCAAATATAAAAGCAGCAGAGGCTCTGAAAGAAATAAAATCTGGTATCAGAAAAGCCGGTTACGACCATCCACTGATTGCCGACATTCATTTTAATGCCGAAGTTGCGCTGGTGGCGGCCCGTTATGTCGAGAAGGTAAGAATTAATCCGGGTAATTACACCGGCAGCATCAATACAGGCCGAACAGATTTTTCGCCTTATGAAATTGCAAAGGAAAAAGAGCATATTTACAACCAACTTAAACCACTCATTGATATTTGCCGGGAAAATGGTACCGCTATCCGCATTGGCACCAACCTGGGTTCTCTTTCAGCCCGTATCATTGCCCAGTATGGCAACACCCCCAAAGGAATGGTTGAAGCGACGTATGAATTTCTGGAGATCTTCAGAGACTTGCTGTTCAATAATCTGGTAATATCGCTTAAGGCAAGTAAACCAATGATCATGGTGCAGGCCTACGAACAAATGGTGTTGAAAATGCTCGAAAACGGAATGTCGTACCCCCTGCATATTGGGATTACCGAAGCCGGGGAGGGTGAAAACGGGCGTATAAAATCTGCATTGGGGATTTGCAGTCTGCTAAACAAAGGAATTGGCGATACACTAAGGGTTAGTCTTACAGAAGAGCCTGAAAATGAAATACCTTTTGCTAACAAACTTTCATCTCTTTACCAAATACCTTTTACAAAGCCCGAACAAGGTGATGATTTTAAACTTACCCCATTTCATCCAGACCCTAATCCCATTCTCATATCTTCAGGAAAACACAAGGCAGTTGTTATCTGTGAATCTGAAAAAAAGCCCTGCAATGAAAAAAACGAAACCATTTTAAAACCTGCACCCCAGTCAAATCTGCCTCATGCGGATTATTACTTTACCACCCAGCCTGATGAAACTTTAGAAAATCCTTCCTGCGAATATATTATTCCTGTTCAGCATTTAGAAGGCAAAACCCTTCTAAATGTAACGCCAGTGGTTGATTATTTATCTGATGCATCATTACAAAATGCCCAATTTGCTGGCAAATTTATGCTCAGGGTATGCCTGAAAGACTTTCCGGTACCGCCATTAATTGAGCCCACTGATGGATTAACAGCTATTGTACTTGACTTTAACCATGTTACCAGTGAAACCAGAATAACCAAATGGATTGAGTATTCACAGAAATATCGGATCCCGGTCATTCTTCGGAGGTGTTTCCAAACCGCCGAGAGCAGTGATTTGATAAGCCATTTTGCCACTTTTGCAGGCAACCTGCTTCTTGAAAGAAAAATACAGGGAATCTGGTTCAATGCTCCGGCCCTGAATGAGGATGTAATATCTGTTGCCTATGGTTTTCTGCAATCGGCCGGGCTGCGCATTACCCGCACCGAATTTATTGCATGCCCAACCTGCGCGCGAACCTCCTACGATTTGCAAAAGGTATTGAAAGATGTTCAAAAACATACATCAAGGTTTCCGGGGTTGAAGATTGCGGTAATGGGCTGTATTGTAAACGGACCGGGCGAAATGGCCGATGCCGACTTTGGTTTCGTCGGCACCGGAACGGGAAAATTGCATCTTTACCAGGGTCGCAAGCCTGTTCGTAAAAACATTGAACCCCGCGATGCCACCTCTACCCTGCTCGAATTGCTGAGGGAGAGTGGGTATGATGTGTAACCTGGCCAAACTCAGCATAAAAGCCTAATTCAATGTAAATCCTACCGGTAAAGTAAACCAATCCTTTACAGGTTGGCTTTGGCATTTACCGGGTTATTCTGAAAGGAAATAGTCATAATGAAAAGTGCCACCATCGAAACAAATACTGACAATCTTTTCGGGAGTTCATTTTTACTCAGGCAGGCAAGCTTTTCATCATTATTTTTCGTTTTTGATTAATGCATAGAATACTCGGATTGGTTATGTCTATATAGTGGGCTTCCGGGTCTGATTCCACAGCAATTTTTCTTACTTTAGCCGCCAGTTTATCAACACACAAAACACATATTTATGATCACCCAACAACTTATGAATCCGCGGAGTATCGTTGTAATAGGCAGCTCCAACGACATTACCAAGCCCGGTGGCAAGGTGCTTAAAAACCTGATCGATGGTGGATTTTCCGGCCATCTGTATGTTACCAATTTAAAAGAAAGCCTGGTTCAGGGGATAAAGAGTTTTACTGACCCTTCTGAGCTGCCGCAGGTAGATCTGGCCATAATTGCCATAGCAGCCCGTTATGTAACCGACACAGTTAAAACCCTTGCCCATCAGAAAGAAACAAGGGCATTCATTGTTTTGTCGGCGGGTTTTAGCGAAGAAAGCAATGAAGGGGCCCGTCTTGAAAAAGAAATGGTTGAAACCATCAATAGCGTGGGGGGATCACTTATCGGCCCTAATTGTGTTGGCATTCTTACACCTTCACACCACAGCATCTTCACATACCCCATTCCCCGTCTCGACCCACAGGGTTGCGACTTTATTTCGGGTTCGGGCGCTACGGCATGTTTCATTATGGAAGCCGGAATACCCAAGGGCCTCACCTTTGCCAATGTTTTTTCGGTGGGCAACAGCGCGCAAATGGGTGTGGAAGAAATTCTGGAGTATCTTGATGAAACCTTCGATGTGCAAGCAAGTTCGAAAGTAAAACTGCTTTATATTGAAACAATAAACAACCCGCAGAAGTTATTAAAGCATGCATCATCACTTATTACTAAAGGATGCAGTATTGCAGCCATAAAGGCCGGAAGCTCAGATGCAGGTAGCCGGGCTGCATCATCGCACACCGGTGCACTGGCCAGTTCTGATGTTGCGGTGGATGCCCTGTTCAGAAAAGCCGGAATTGTTCGTTGTTACGGACGGGAAGAGCTCATAAGCGTGGCATCGGTGTTTATGCACCCCAAACCGAAGGGTAAAAACATTGCTGTGATCACTCATGCCGGAGGCCCGGCTGTTATGCTCACCGATGCCCTTTCGGCAGGTGGCCTCGAAGTACCCCCCATGGAAGGAGCAGCCAGCCAGGAATTGCTTGCTAAACTATTCCCGGGAAGTTCGGTGGCCAACCCCATTGATTTTCTTGCCACCGGAACTGCAGAACAACTGGGCACCATCATCGATTATGTTGAAAACGATTTCCATAACATCGATGCTATGGTGGTGATTTTCGGCACACCGGGATTGTTTCCGGTATATAATGTTTATGATGTGCTGCATAAGAAAATGAATGAATGTAAAAAACCTGTTTACCCTGTTTTGCCATCTACGCTTACCGCTCAGGCCGAGGTTGCTGATTTTATTGCAAAGGGACGCATTAATTTTCCCGATGAAGTTACTCTGGGCAAAGCGCTCGCAAAGGTTATGGCCACTCCCCCACCCGTTGCCATTACAAACGATTTGCTTCCAATAGACACTGCATTGGTAAGAAGCATTATCGAAAACTCACCCGACGGATACCTCCCACCTGAAAAGGTACGGCAACTGCTTGATGCAGCAGGGATTGACCGTGCTGGTGAAGCTGTTGCTGATACAGCAGATGATGCTGCCCTGGCTGCTCAGCAATTGGGTTATCCGGTAGTGATGAAAGTTGTGGGGCCGGTGCATAAGTCGGATGTGGGTGGTGTGGTGCTTAACGTGAAAGACGAAACCCAATTGCGTGCTGAGTTTGTCCGTATGATGCAAATCCAAGATACGGTGGCCATACTTCTGCAGCCCATGTTGTCGGGGATGGAGCTTTTTGTCGGGTCCAAATATGAAGCCAAATTTGGACACATGATTCTTTGTGGATTGGGCGGAATTTTCATTGAAGTGCTCAAAGATGTTACCACTGCTTTGGCCCCGGTGAGCAAACCGGAAGCCATTGATATGATACGCAGTCTGAAAAGTTATGGTATCATTAAGGGAGTTCGCGGACAGCAAGGTATTAATGAGGAAATGTTTGCCCAGGTGTTAGTAAAATTGTCGGCACTGCTCAGAGTTGCGCCTGAAATAGCAGAAATGGACCTGAATCCCCTACTGGGAACTGCCAACAGGGTGATTGCGGTAGATGCAAGGATCAACATTCAGCACCATCAACACTGAGAAGCATTTTCATAATCGCAGAAATTCATCGCTATACCAATTAAAAATGAAGGCAAAGGACTTTTACTTTATAGGCGCTCTGATACTATTTTTCATTCCATTTTTTATTTCGGCAAGCCTGTTTGATTTTTACAAATCCATCAACCAGCAACATGGAATGGCAATGAGTTTTGTAAAATTTGCCATTCTTGCCACTCTGGGCGAGGTGATCGGATTACGGATTAAAACCGGGCATTACAACCAGCCGGGATTTGGCATTCCGGCCAGGGCTATTGTATGGGGTTTGCTGGGACTTACCATCCAGATGGCTTTCATAATATTTTCCACAGGTACGCCCATTTTTCTCGAATATCTTGGTATGACAGGAGCAAGCACACTACTTCAATCCGATTGTCAATGCCCCGCAAAATGGATAGTTGCTTTCGCTGCCAGCACAGCTATGAATCTTATCTTCGCCCCGGTAATGATGACCATGCATAAAATAACCGATACCCATATTGAAGCAAATGGAGGGAAGTTGACGGCATTGTTCAGGCCCATACAGATGGACAAAATCCTTACTTCTATAAACTGGAAAGTGCAATGGAATTTCGTATTCAAAAAAACCATCCCCTTCTTCTGGATACCGGCCCATAGCATAACATTTATGCTCCCGACCCAACAACGGGTGCTATTTGCTGCCCTGTTGGGGATAATGCTGGGAGTTTTTCTTGCCGTTGCAGCAGTATCAGCAAAGAAGCAAGATTAAGCTGACTTTTCTGAGAATACTTTTGTTTAGACTTACTTGCCAGGATGGAGATATTTCTTAGCCGGCAACTTTTCATTGAATTAAATGGTGCTGAGCAGTCTGAAATCTTAAGTTGCCCTAATAATAATATTATCAATAACTTATATTGATTTTTCTAATGACGGTCATTAGAAAAATCGGCTAAAGACAAATCTGGATTATAAGGCAGCCTGGTCATTAAAACCCTCTCCTGGTGGTTTGGTTTAATAAATAATGCGTCTATCAATTTTAAAACAATAATGAATAGCCTTGCAGACTTACTCACCGTATGCCTTTAGCAATCCATCGAGCAGGCGGTTATTGCCTTCGTCAATTACTTTGCGCGACGGATCGGCATCGTACCATGCAATGGTTTTTCTTATGCCCAGCCAGAAAGGCACGGTAGCGGTAAAGCCTGGAACAAAACGTTTAATCTTTGTATTGTCGAAAATAACGCTGCTCGCCTTATCGCCGTGCAATTGCCCCCAAACATCGCCCAAGCCAAGTTTTTCGGCAGTCTGGCAGATATAATCCGTTGAAATATGGACTGCCTTTAATTCGGCCCCGGCAGCATCGGCCATGATCTGGTATATCTGGTTCCAGGTGAGCAATTCATCTGATGTAATATGGAAAGTGTGCCCAATGGCCTGCGGATGTCCAAGCAATCCGTTGAAACCTTTGGCAAAATCGCTGGCGTGGGTCATAACCCAAAGCGAAGTGCCATCACCATGAATAATGATCTTTTTCCCGCGCCTCATCCTGTCTATTAAAGTAAAGTCAGTCCACGAACCAATAGCTGCGGGTATGACCATATCGTAGGTATGAGAGGGCCTTACTATGGTAAAAGGGAAGCCTTTTTCCCGGTATGCTTTCATCAACAAGTCTTCGCATGCAATTTTATTGCGCGAATATTGCCAGTAGGGATTGGCAACGGGGGTTGACTCGGTGATGATGGGATGGGTAACCGGCTTCTGATAGGCTGAAGCGGTGCTGATAAATATGTATTGTCCGGTTTTTCCGTAAAAAACATCGATATCCCTTTGTACATCATCGGGCAGATAGGCAATAAAATTAACTACCACATCAAAATAATGGCCATCAATAGCCTTTCTTACTTCATCGATACTCTTATGATCGGCCACCAGCGATTTCACCCCAAGGATCTTAACCGGACTTTGCCCCCTGTTTATATGATAAAGGTCAATTCCGTTCTGTAATGCCAGCATTGAACACTCTTTGGAGATGTTGCCGGTTCCGCCGATAAATAATACTTTCATGGATTGGGTTTTATTATGAACTTATAATATGGATCGTCATGTTCTGGTGTTTTTCTTTTACGGTTGATGCGATTTATTGTTGCATTACACTACGAAATTCTAATCAAAAAGGTTGTGCCATTGCGCTGGCCACAACCTCCGGCACCTTGAACTACCTTTTGCGCGCAGCGCCTTTTTTCGCTCATATTCCCTAACCCCGGGTTGAAACCCAGGGCTATTTTTATTGAACCCTTACAGGGTAACAATCAATCTCCCCTGACACCCGAACCCGGACACCGGACACCAGATAATCCGAAAATCATCAATCCGAAAATCATCAATCCGAAAATCGCCAGTCCGAAAATCGCCAGTCCGAAAATCGCCAGTCCGAAAATCCAAAAATTAACAATAAAAAAGTAACTATACAATAAAATTAATTTATTATATATATTGATACATATTTTTGCTTTTAATTTTCTCAATATCAAACATATAATTTCATTGATGATGGAGGTACTCATCTCTCCAACATGCCCCCAAGAGCCAATCATACTGATATTGCCAGAAACTCTTAAATGATTTCTTGTAATATTCAGCAAAGGTGGGTTTTAGTACTTCATACCTGCAGATTTTACTGGTTTTGACTTATCTTTATAGTAAATTTATCCTGATGACAAAAAAACAGATTAAATCAGAGATACAGAAGCTTCTGGACTCAGTTCCGGAAAATGTCTTGCAAGACCTTCTTGACTATTTAAAAGAAGCTCAAAAACAGACAAAAGACCAGGCAGAATTCACCAGCCATTTGCGAAAGATAATCCATGAAGACAGAGAATTGCATGAGAAACTTGCCCAATGATAAAACAGGAAGTTGTTCTCAAAATACATGAACTCCTGATTGACCAATTTGGGGGATGTTATGGAGTGATAGATGATAATTTATTGAACTCAGCTATAAACAGACCGTTGGCAGCATTTGACCAGCAGGATTTATCTCCTTCTCCCATTGATAAAGCAGCAGCAATACTTCAGAGCTGTGTGACAAATCACCCGTTTATGGACGGAAATAAAAGAACAGGGTATGTGCTTGCCAGACTATTGCTTTTAAAATCAGGACTTGACCTGAAGGCCACGCAGGAAGAAAAATATGAAATGGTAATCGCAGTCTCTAAGGGGGAATTAAACATTGAATAGATAAAAAACTGGATGACAGAAAGATGTAAATAAACTTCACTACAACGTAGAATTGCAAAACTCTTACATTTACTGTGACAAATTAAGGTAAAAGTTTAATGTTGGCTGCTTTAACTGTGCTTTGAATTTCATTTTGTGCCATTGCGCTGGCCAAAAACCCGGCACATTTTATTCCCTTTTGCGCGTAGCGTCTTTTTTCACTCATATTCCCCAACCCCGGGTTGAAAACCGGGGCTATAATGATTTCACCCCTTCGGGGTTGCCGCGTTCGAAAAAAAACCCGGTTTCGTCTAAGGCCGAGACACGATGCCTGACATCGGATACCTAATACCTGAAACCTGATAACCGACACCTTACAACCGAAATCCGAAAATCAACAATCCGAAAATCATCAATCCGAAAATCAACCATCCGACAATCAACAATCCGATACCCATAATACAATCGTAAATCATGAAAAACATACCGGGCATGGAAAAAACCCTTTAATTTGCAAAAACATTGTTGAACCCAAAATAATCACAAACATGACAGCAAAACTATTAAGATCGTTAACTTTTTTATTTTTATTGATTTCACTCACCATGCAGGCACAACGACGCGACCATGAAGTAACCGATGTTTGGGAACCTGTTCCGCCGGTAATAACACCTGGGGTAGGCACCGCTCCCCCATCTGATGCCATAATCCTTTTCAATGGCACAAATCTTAACAACTGGGTAAGCCGAGATGGCGGTGCGCCTCAGTGGGAAGTTAAGGATGGCGCTGTAACTGTAAAACCCGGAACCGGCGAGATCAGAACCAAACAGGGCTTTGGTGATGTGCAGTTGCACCTTGAATGGCGTGCACCCGAAGTAGTAAAAGGCGAAGGCCAGGGTCGTGGAAATAGTGGTGTTTTTCTGATGGGCCGCTACGAAATTCAGGTACTCGACTGCTATGAAAACACTACGTATCCCAATGGGCAGACTGCATCGGTTTATAAGCAGCATATTCCCCTGGTAAACGCATGCCGCAGACCCGGCGAATGGCAAACCTATGATATTATTTTCACAGCGCCACGATTCAACGATAAAGGGCGGGTTACCCATCCTGCAAGGGTTACTGTTATTCATAATGGCGTGTTGGTGCAGAACAATGTAGAACTATGGGGATCGACACAGTTTATCGGACTGCCACAATACAAGGCTCATAGCATGAAAGAACCCCTTCACCTGCAGGACCATGGCGATCTGGTAAGTTTCCGCAATATCTGGATCAGAGAACTTTAATGAGATGAAAACAATGATGTTAACCGGGATCAGGAGTATGGAGATGTTGGATACTCCTGATCCGCTTATTGTAAATCCCACCGATGTGAAGATAAGGATGAAAGTGATGGGGGTTTGTGGCTCCGACATCCATTATTATACACTTGGCAGAATTGGGAAACAGGTGGTACAATATCCCTTCCCGGTGGGTCATGAAGGAGCAGGTGAAGTTGTTGAAGTTGGCAGGGCAGTTACCCGTGTAAAACCCGGCGACCGCATAGCCATTGAACCAGCCATGCCCTGCTGGGAATGTGATCAGTGTAAAGCAGGACGCCCCCACACCTGCCGCAAGCTCAGGTTTCTGGGTTGCCCCGGCCAGGCCAATGGGTGCCTTTCGGAATACATTGTGATGCCTGAAACCAGTTGCTTTGTAATACCTGATACCATGACCTGGGACGAAGCTGCTATATCTGAGCCCCTCGCCATTGGAGTATATGCAGTAAGGCAGTCAATCCCTATGAAGGACGCCAATATTGGAATTCTGGGCTATGGCCCCATTGGTATGAGTGTAATGATGGCCGCACAGACAATAGGGGCAGGAAAAATATTTGTTACCGATAAGATTGAAGACCGATTGCAAAAGGCTTTGCAAACAGGCGCTTCATGGTGCGGCAAGCCCGACAACGAAGATATTGCGGCCAATATCCTTGCCATCGAACCTGCGGGAATGGATGTAATTTTTGAATGTTGTGGACAGCAATCCGCAATCGATCAGGCAATAGACCTTCTTAAACCCGGCGGTAAGATCATGATCGTAGGTATCCCCGAAATACTTAACTGGACTTTCGGTGTTGATAAACTGAGACACAAGGAGATAACCATCGCAAATGTACGCCGCCAGAATCACACTCTTGAAGAAACCCTTGAAATGCTTGCCGGTGAAAAAGTGAATGTGAAACCCATGGTTACCCATCGTTTCAATTTTGATAATACCAAAGCTGCATTCGACCTGGTAGCTGGTTATAAAGATGGTGTTATGAAAGCAATGATCGAATTTTAAATCTTTTAATGTGCCTGTCTTTTCCTTTCAGGCAAAAAACAACTCGGGGTAATCCACCCTTTTTCTCACCTCTTCTGAGTTTAAACTTCCCGTAAAATCCTTTCGCAAAAACCTTACAGTGGGGTAAGCATCCATAAGATCATGCGGAAAGGGCCTGAACAGAGTTTTAAGGTCATCCATGGTGGCATCGGGCCTAAGATAATCAAGTACTTTTTCGTGGGGCAACACCAGTAACATTCTTGGTCCATGGGGTGCCTTGGGATTATTATGAAGTTTTTCGGCCAGCGGATTGGGTGGAGTTGTAATAAGCGATATACCCTCAATTATTTCTCCAGTATCCAAATCTGCAACTTCTTCCCAAACTGCTGCCACGAAAAATAAACCTTCAACCGGGAAAATGAAATAAGGATACACCTGGCCTGCAAAGTGGAAGAATTCGTAATATCCGTCTAATGGCACTACGCAGCGATGCGAAAAAATCACTTTCTTATGCACAAAAAATACCTTTTCGCAGGTAGAATTTATCAACTCCCTTGAATATTCTTTGCCGGATTTTGCATCGGTATATTTCCAGTCGAGCCCCCACTGCATATTGCGAAAGTGTAATCCGTGTTTTTTATCCAGCAACATTACACTCAACATGGGTTTGGCTTTGCCAATGGCCACCCAATGATCCATAAATTTCATGGATGAATTTCCCACAAAGGTTTTATAAAACAATTGGGCAATTTCATCATCGGGGTCTTGTTGCAACCGGCGCAACATTTCTTCGCGTACTTTTTTGGTTCCTACCCAATAGCACATAGTTTCGGTGGAATTAGTTGTTAGTGTTTAAAAAGGGATTAGATGTTAGGTATCGGGTTTAAGGTACCGTGTCTCGGCCTTGGACGAGATCAGGCTTTGGGAGTCTTTCCAGAGATTATTGTTAAGATTTAGAGATTGGCAATTGGTGAGCGACAATGCATGATTGGGTATATTATAAAAATAGTTGAACCCATGGTTTTTGGCCTGAATGTATTGAATTCAGTCAGGGTTTTCAAAGTTATAAAAAAACCGGGTAGGGAGACCGGGTCTTGGGGAGACTGATTAGTGTTGGACGAAGGTTTTGATCTCTTGTTTTTATTGGATGGAATACCTTAATCCGAGGTAAAACATACGGCCCATGATGGGGCCCCAGATCATAGATGCATCAAAATGCTCACCGTAAGGATTGTCATAAGCAATAATAGGCTTGTGTTGTTTGAAATTGGTAAGATTTTCACCCCCAACGTAAAGATCGAAATTGTTCCAGCGGCGGGTTATCTGGGCATGAATAACTGTATAAGCGGGCGATACGGAAGGCATTTGGAAGTGGTGTGGCAGAATGCTGGTATCAGGGATACGGCTTTTTCCATTGAACTGTGAAGTCAGATCGAATTGCCACCTGTTGCTGCCTGTTGCATAAGAACCTGTAATCATTCCCTTGTAATTGTTTACAAATGGTTTTGTCATTAACTGTCCGTCGATGGTGGTTTTAACATCGGTTAACCGGTAGGCTGCAGTAATATCAAAAAACCTTATGGGTTCGAATTTAAACTCAATCTGAGCGTTGTTGGCAAAGGAGCGACCGTTGAGATTGTAAAAACGGGCCACGCCATGTTGCGAGTCCACATCAACAATAAGCTGATTTACAAAGTGTGTACGATAGTACTCTACAGCCACTGAAGCACCGTTGCCAAACAGGTTAAAAGATTGGGTAAGACTTCCGCCATAGTTCCAGGCTTCTTCGGGCCTGATTGTTTCTTCAAACCTGAAGTGGCGGTTACTTACCAGCAGGCCAATATTTTCGGCTATCATGTTTGGAACTCTGTAACCCTTGCCAGCCGAAGCCCTAAGCACGGTATTCTCTGAAAGGGCAGTTCGGGTATGAAAGCGTGGTGAGATGAATGTTCCGTGAAGATTATGAAAATCAGCCCTGACCCCTGCAATACCCGTGAATTTTTCATGACGGTTAAAAGTGTACTGCGCAAATACCCCCGGAACAGACTCGAAACGATCGAAGTTAAAGTCATCTCCAGCAGCAAGCATGGCTTCCCTGTAATCGTCCATTATGTAACTTACCCCGGCATTAACCTTATGATCAGGATTGCGGGCAATGGAATTTTCGTAAATGACATTGACATACAGGGTGTTTTGCCGCCCCTGGTAAGTATTTAATCCATATTGCGAATCGTGGTTGTGATGAATAAGGCTCACCTGGGTGCCTATGCTTCCATCGGGTTGACCGGGCAAGAAAAATCCGGTTCTTGCGAATGCTTCATACCTGTTGGTATTCACACCAAAGCCATAAAAAACAGGTGAACCCAGTTGCGCCTGATTTTCGAAAAAAGAGAGTTGCCCCCCTCTCCTATCTTCCTGCATCACCCTGAAACCAAACTGCGATTCAATTACCTGGGGTTTATTAAACCTGTAACGATTCACTATATTGTATTTGCGCAACAGGGGGTGATCGATGAAATTATCTCCGTTATGATCGAACTGGTTCTGCATAAATTCTCCATGGGCAAGTATCATGGCCGACCAGCGGTCGTTTAGTTTGGTTGCCGCATTCAATGAGCTTTCCAGGCGACCAAAATCATTTCCGTAGAAATTATAGAACAACATATCAGAATTTTCCGGTTTTTTGAGCTCAACGTTGATCTGCCCTGTAATCGATTCATAACCATTAACCACACTACCGGCTCCTTTCGATACATGTATTGCTTCCATCCAGGGGCCGGGAATAAAGCCCAAACCGTAGGGTTGCCCTAACCCTCTTATGGTTGGAGTATTCTCGGTAAGTATTTGGCTGTATATTCCGGCCAGACCCAGCAGTTGAATTTGCTGAGCCCCTGAAACGGCATCAGAAAAAGAGACATCAACCGATGCATTGGTTTCAAATGCTTCAGAAAGGTTGCAACATGCTGCCCGTTGAAGTTCAGTTTCGGTAATAACATTGGTAAGGATAGGCTCTATTGTTGAGATGTGGCTTCCTGGCCTGCGAGATGCCACTACAACTTCCTGCAATTGCTGCGATGATCGCAGGGTTGCTTCCACCTCTACCCTGCCGGGCTGTATTAGTAAAGTGTCAGTCTGAAAACCCATGAAACTAATAACCAATTGGTGAGGGAGACCTGGTGCTGAAGAAAGGATAAACCTCCCCTCGTTATCGGTGGCAGTGCCGATGGTGGTACCCAGCCAAAACACATTGGCGCCAGCCAGTTTTATAGTATGAAGGTGGCCACCATGGTTTTCTTCTCCATATACTATACCCCTGATTGGTTGGTCGAGCGAAAAAACAGGATTTGGAGAAAATCCAATTATTGCAGCGATAAACAAAGCGAACGGTAAGATAGTATACCTGGTTTTGCTAAACCAACCTGATGCGACTTGAATTGACTTGTTTTTGTTGGTATTTATTATTAGACTTAAAATATTCATAGCAGAATTGTTTAGGATTAAAAAAGAAGTTTACCCAACAGGTACTATCTATTGGGGCTTTTTGTTAAAACCAGAAAAGCTACGATATTTTTAGTTGATGGGAATAAATAATCCATTCTTTACCCGTTAATCTGGGCGGCGGATCATTGGAATGTAATGGGTACGAAATCTGTGATGCAGATAATTCGGAAAGCGAAATGTCGGTAAAACATGCCAGGAGAACGGGCAGTACCAATGGCTCGGGGTTGCTTATAGGCCTTTCCTTGGTAAAATCTGTTTCGTTTACTATATAACGGATTTCGTCAGAACAGCAATTCCCCTTATGGCAGGTTTGCGGTTCTGAATCAGCATTACAGCAGGATATGGGTTCTGATATTTCAGCATGTTTAACTTCAGCACATTGAGAATGATTGGTGCCAGAGGGCTTTTCACAGCAATCATGAAGCGGCTTAAGCAACCCGACAGCAACCGTATTGCAGGAGGCACATTCATGCACAAATAGTCTTATTCCGGTAAATGATACCGTAAATAAAACCACCATTACAAATGAAAAAACTAATTGCAGGTGTTTGCGCATTTCAGCAAATTAATTAAGCATTAAAGCACCTAAATAATTACAAAGATAAACAAATTATTCTATTCAGATAACCTGTAATTCCCGGCATCGGAAAGTGCCTGGTTTAAAGCATCCAGGGTGGGGATAGTTTCAGCTTCTAATCGAACTGCCTGTTCATTCTGAGAAACCACTACCCTGGTCATTCCCGGAAAATCCTGAAGCGTTCTTTGGACCTTTGCCACACAATGAGGACAACTTAATCCATCAACCTTAAAGGTTTTTGTTTCCATAATTTACACAATGATTATTGGGCGTTCCACAATTTATTTTTTCTCAGAAATTCAGGATTTCTCTCATACACACAACAATGGTGCAGGTTGGCGTGGGTTTTTTCATCGGCAAGGAAATTCTCGGTATCGTGGCCGGCTTTTGCAATTGCCCTTTCAACTGTTTCCTGCGAGGTACGATCAGATCTGTATGATAATGTGAGTTTCTTGGTATTCTTATTCCAATCAGCACTTCGAACTCCGCGTATGCTAAAGGCCGCCCTTTCAATACGTTCCTTGCACATACCGCAATTTCCCAAAACGGTAAGTTCAACCTGAACATCCCTGCTTTGGGCAATTATATATTTTTCTGAGAAAATTAGGCTTGTTAGGATTGCAAAAGCAAATAAAAATCTGGTCTTATTCATGTTTCATTAAATAAAAGTTAGTAACGCATCTTTATATGTAAAGGTAAATAAATCGGTTCAAAACTTTGTAAGGGTTATACTGAAAATAAATTTAAAAGAATTAGGTGTTGGTTTGGTTAGGGAGAAAAGCAGGCTCATTTAACCTCAATTAACCTCTGCATAAGAACAATAGCCATAAGGTCTTGTTTAAAATGTGAAACTTCCTGTTGAACAAATCTTTTTATAGTTTAACGTGTGAAAAGAAGTTTATAATTTTGCCCATCCATGAAAACAACTTTATATCTCATTTTATTCTTTGCCATCTCTTACCAACTTCATGCCCAGAATTATGTTCTGTCAGGATTTGTTCGCGATGCATCCACCGGAGAAACACTTCCCGGAGTCAACGTTTATTTTCCAACCACTCGCTCAGGTACTGTTACCGATTTAAATGGATATTATAGTATTGAACTTGACCGTGGAGAATACATTATTGTCTTTTCCTTTATTGGCTATCAGCGCGAAGAGCATAAAATAAGTATGAACCAGGATAAACGGTTAAATGTATCCCTAAGAAATGATGGTATTCGTTTGGGAGAAGTTACTGTTGAGGCAGAAAGGGCGCGCCAGAACGTTGAAAGGGCAGAAATGGGAACAGTATCGCTGGATATTGAAACCATACGCACCCTGCCGGCGTTTCTGGGCGAGGTTGATGTATTGCG
>JBBISA010000027.1:0-51765 GCA_037441525.1 Bacteroidota bacterium | reverse complement strand
CAGTATTAAAAATATCTACTTTAATTATTCCATCGGCTTTTTGTGTGTAACTCGTGTATTCACTCCAAAATTCAATGAACTCTTTTTCATCGGCTTCGGTTTCGGTTGGAAAATTTGTTATGTTGTAAAGTTTAAAGTACGTATTTCCTTTGAACGATGCCAATGTGTCCATTGCTTCCTCTACCATATCCCATGTTATTTTTTTCCCGAACATAAAACGCAACCGCTCGGAATATCCATCTAATGCGGCGGTAACACGACCAACTTTCTCGGTAAAATTGCAAATGTCTTTTAACATTACTTCTTTACTACCTGTTGAAATGCCATCATTCACATAGTTTCCATTGCCAATATACTTGCGGTTATGGCTGTAATGGCAGAACTTGCACCGATATGGGCAGCCTATAAACGATTCTTTCCACTTACTATTATTAGCCCCGTAAATTACCGTGTGTGGGTATAGTTCTGATACTTGCCGAAGACTTATTTTTTGTGGAGATTTCAGATTAAAACTATATTCGCTGTACTTTTCGGGGTCTTTTAAGTAATCCAAGATAATCCCATCTGCCCTGCCAAAAAATGCGTAATCAATAAAGTCATCTAATGCCAATGGATTTTGACAGCCAAAACCACCGACAAAAGCCTTGAAAGGTCGCTTTGCCCAGTTGTGCTTATGGCATTGACGGTAAATGTCGTAAATGTCGTCGGTAGCTGTCATAGAAACTAATACATGTGTATAGTTAAATGCTTTTTTATAATCGCAAACAGACACATCAACATTATTGCGCATCAATTCGTCCATAAGCACTAATGCACCTATACTGATTGAATTGTTACGATTCTTAACGGTAACTATACCTGCCTTTATTCCCATTGATTAAATATTTACCTTTCATTAACTTTTTTGTTGCGTAAACATAATGTCCACGCTCATTTGCAAAAATTTTGTTTAGCTTTTTATGTTCAAAAACTATTTCAAATTCATACCTTGATATTGGTACAATCTTTAGCTTTTCAACTGCCAATGTGCTAAAGAAAGACTTTGACAAGTATGCCGCCCCGTTTTTGCTAATCGTTATTTTCATTGAAAATATTGCAGATTTTAGTTTTGCGTTCACGGACTTTTTTAATCCTTTCGTCCAAGCTGTTACGGGCTATTAACTTGTAAATGTTTACGGTCCTGTCCTGTCCGATGCGGTGGCAACGGTCGGCAGCGTTCTCGGCTTTTGTCCTGCTGTAGTTATCGGAATAAAACACCTCGTTATAGCAGCATTGCAGGTTAAACCCTTCGTTAATAGCTATCGAAATAATGATGTATTGCAATTCGCCTTCCTTAAAATCGTTAATTAGTTTATCGCGTTGTTTTAGGTCTCTTTCGCCGTTTATTATTCCTGCATTTGGCAATAGTTCTGCAATGGCGTGTATTTCATCGGTGTAGTTGCACCATATAATAAACTGGTGTGGCTTGTCGGATAACAAGTTTTGCAGGGCTTTTATCCGGTTATTGTTGGCATCGAAAGAAACCGCCCCGATACGGGCCACGTTGTCGGCACCTTCGCCCAACTTCCCAAGGTTGCCAAATACAGCGTTTATCTCTTCATCGGTGGGAGTATAGCCGCTTGCCAATTTTTGGCTGAATGTGCCTAACTGGTATTGCTTGTTTTTTGGCAAAAATCCGTAACTGGCAATAAGCCCGTTAATGGCCTGGTAGGCTTTCATCTGATTTTCGCTCATGTCAAAGTAAATCTCATGATAATGCTTTTCAGGCAAATTTGGTTCTACTTCTTTTTTCGTGAGCCTTACTATGTATGGATTTATACGTGCCGCAAGTTCTTTGGTGTTTTGATATGCCACAACCTGTTCGCCGTCATCACCTCCCAGCAATAAGAATGATTTTTGAAACTGCCCGTAATTTTCGAAGCCTAATATTTCACGACTCATGATTCCGAACTGGTAGAATAGGTCGCCCGCATTTCGCTCTATGGGGAAGCCGGTTAGAACCATGCAGTAATCGGCATTGAACGATTTTTCAATGTTCCGGCTTCGCTTTGCTGACTGGTTTTTGCACAAGTGGCTCTCATCCACAATCAGTTGGGTTACTCCCGCTTTGTTCCTGTAAGCATCCTTTATTCTTTCCAGAGATTTTTCGTAACTGGCAGAATGTATCGAAAAAACATCTATTTCAATATCGGGAAAATATTCCTTGGAAAGCTCTTTCCACTGTTCTTGTAAGCTGGATGGGCAAAGCACTACTATGTTTTGAACCAACCCTGATCTCCATCGCGAATATGCCACTGTACAGCTCATAAAGGTTTTGCCAGTTCCGGCATCGCAGAGCAAAGCCATGTAGCGACTTTTAATGGCGGATTCAATACACCGTAGCTGACCTGGCTTGTAGGTTGTGGTTTTGCTGTCAATAATAGGGCAATTGGTACGGTGGTGCGGTAATACTTCGCCTCCCAAAGATGCGAAAGTGGTGGTTAATGGCTCAACCTCCACACCTGTTATTTCTTCGAACTTAAAAGCTGCCAGTGTGGCAATTACCATATCCCTTTTTTCTTTAATAAGGGTGCATATTGAGCGTGGCACCCAATAGCCTTTACCGTCAAAGTCGATAAACTCTATTGCATTGGGAGTGGTGCGCCCAATGCTTTTAAAGTCTTTACGTATACGAGGGAGACTCATAGTTGTTCCTCCCGTATTTCGCCAAGTTGGTTAACACGAACCAGTTTGCATTTAGATAATATTTCCTTATTAGTTAGTATTCCAATTGCATTAAGCTCGAAAACAGACCGAAGACCAGGCCGTGAACTTGCGCCTATAATGAAATAGTAATCGCCATTATACTCAACTATGTCATGTTTTTTAAGCGATTTTGAATTGAAATGTTCATTGTTGTTTAACGCATTAAGATAGTCAATTAGCTTTACTACTTTTTCTGAAGGCTGTTCGTATCGGTGGTTCATGCTCGAATAGCAATACCCACGATTTAACTGTATTAATTCATTCCCATTTATGCGAACAGACACACTTTTAACTGCTTTGCCATTGTGGAAAATTGGGTTTTCTGTAAGCTCGGCAATTACTTCGGCATGTTCACGGTCTTTAAACCGTGCCTTTATCTTGGCTGCAAGGGCTTTATCCATTACCTTGTCAGCCATTGCAGGGGTAAGCGACGTAACAGGCTTGCGTATTTTATAATATAGTTTTTCTACTATTTCACCTTTTGTATTTCTTTGTTTTTCGATGCGTTGCCCTAATATACTTTCGTCGTGCAACTGGTGGCGTGGTATGAAGCCAAATTTAGTTTTTCTATAATACTTAATTCTTGGCATGTAAGGCACTACATCGGCATCGGTAAAAAGTTCCTGAGTAAGCTGGTAACGTCCTATGCTGGTATTTGGCAATTCTTTAAGGTTGTTGAAATAATCAACCGTTGTTTTGTCGAAGTTTGCCAGCGCAAGGCATTTCATTAAAGTACTACGGCAATCATGGTCGGGATATTTATCCAACCCCCATTCACGGTAATACTTATTAATTATCTTGTTAGGAATGACGTAATTAGCATCCTTAGCAAAGCAACGGGTAATATAATCACCACCAGCCTCGATGTAATTATTAGGAATCTCTGAACTGTTCATTAAAAGAAAGCGTTTCTTTTTCTCTGATAGTTGGGCATTGTCAATCATCTGCCTATACTCTTTTTCAATACCTAATTGTTTTGCAAACTCAATGCCGGTAAGGCTGCTTTTTTGTTCGTTCAAATCTTTCCGACAAAGGCATTGATTAATAATACCGTGTTCAAATAATTTGCTTTTAGGCACTATATGGTCAATGTTATAGTTTGTAAACAGTTCTTCACGAGTAATTTCTTTTTCAGGCTCGTAAGGGCTTTTGTGTTTAAACTCTTCCCATAGTTTCAGAAGGTGCCGTTGGTAATCGGTCAACGATTTGTCGGCTTTCTTTTCGGCGCGGTCGTTGCGCGCCATTTCCTTGCGGCTCTTATTCCCAGCTTTTAACAGGTGGCTTATTTCAATAGCCATTTCAGAAATGTCGTATTTTTCTTTGATGTTTTTTTCTAAAGACTTGAAGCTATCATAATGTTGTTCAACAACCAAATTGCGCAAGGCTACATCGGCAGTCATGTCAACTACTCCATATACTTCAAATATAGCCTCTTTCAGTTTTTTACCTTGCTTTAAAAGTGGCAACAATTTGATAATTGCCTTGTGAGAAAAGTTTCCCCATCCGGCTGAATTAAAATCAATGTCGAGAATTTTCTCTATATCCTCATTTGGATATTTTTTTTCAAGCAGGTTGGCGAGATGGCTGTCGTCAGTGGCTGAAAATACATCCTGCCATAGTTCATAATTAACCGACCCAATCGCAGCAACTACAATGTTACCATCGAGTTGCTTACCACTCATCCAACTATACCCTGTACTTTTTTTAATACCTAAATCTTTACAGCATTTGGCTTTGGTTAAATTTTTACCATTCATTAACCATAATACCCATGCGATGCGTTGTTCGGGTGTTATTTCTAACTCGTCGAATCTATTGTCAGTAATAACAATATTATTTACATCCCGCCAAATACGGAACTCCTGAAAATCAGGGTGCGAATAATGGCAAACTTTGCGGTTCTTTTCGAGAGGGCAATTGCCAATTTTGCCACGACTTAAAGGGCGTTGGAAATAAAGCAATCCACGTAGTTTTTTATCATCAATACCTTGCTGTTGACAAATTTTGTCAAATTCAGCTTCGTAGCTTTCGCGGGTGAAAATAATTCCTTTAGCCGATTCGTGGGTTAGCAGATAGTCAGCTATACTGCGGTAATTTAGCAGATTTTCTTCGTGTTGGCGAATGGTTGCAAGGTAATCGCTTTTATCGTTGTCATTTACCCCTCTCATAGACTTGTACCCACGTTTCCTTTGCAACGACATGAACACGCTGCCAAGCTCTGATGGTTGCAACTTTTCGTTAAGTGCTTTTACCCGTAATTCAAATTGTTGCTTATCGGTTAATTTGGTTTCATTGTACCAGCCAAGTTTTTGCAGGTATTTTTTTAGGCTTTCACGGCGCGACTTTCTCCTCCAGTTATTCTTTCGTGCCTGTCGTTTGCTCCGGCGGTTAATACGCTTGCTGACTGGCAGGCCGGCAATAAATTCATAATAAGTATCAAAGTCGGTATTTACACGCTTGATACCTTTAGCAATCACATTAATGCCTTCGGAAATAATCCAGGCAATTGACCGCAAATTCACGTAAATTGAAAGTTTCATGTTAAATATGTACTGCGCCCAACACACGCTATAAAGAATAAGAGGTTTAGTGCGTATATTAAGCTGGTTACTACTAATTTAATTCATTATGTTTTGATACGTCTTCGCGGCAAGCACTACTGACCTACCACTAAATGACATTTTTCGCAAATATTTTTGGCTGTGTGGTCGTGTAAGATTTTATATACCCAAGAGTGATTGCATTCTTTCTGCTTATCTTCCAATAAACATTCTTCGTTTAGCTCGTTAAAGAAGTTTTCCATATTTGGGTGTTTTAAATCAACACTTGCTGATTGGTCGCCAAAATGTTTTCTAAATAATGATGTGCTTGACATTTTCTTTTAATTTAACCGTGCCAGCCGCTAACAAGGTATTGCCAAAAGTGGGGGCTGACGTTCCACTAATAAGCAATTGCACTACATTGAACTTTTGTGCTTCGGATGGGCTGTTGTGCAAGTAAACCCCACCTTCGGCAATACCCAATACGTTGGCGTCAGGTTGTTATTTGAATTTTCATTGTGATTGTGCCTGTACGAAGGGTATTAGAAAGATTAATTTCATGCTCCATAAACGCATGATGAGTTTGACCTGGTTCAGATCCGTGGGGTATACGAAAAATAATACCTTTCTTGTGCTTATATCTGCGCACCTGGGATGAAGGTGTAGTCTGTATAATTTCAGTTTCTTTCCAGAGTATTTCCGGTAAAATAAGGGTAGTATAGTTAATTGTTGCCATGATATACTTTATTTTACATTTTTAAAATTCTTCGGGCTGGGGCTCCATGGCTTCTTTAAGTATGGGTTTTTGTGGGGCAATTTGCTCTTCGAACGGATGCATGTTGTTAATGATAAAGGTTTTAATGGCATCGATTCGGTTTTGCATTTCGAAGTTTTTAATTGCCTGGACGGTGTTCTCTGGTAAGTGCACTAAGTAGGTTACCCGGCTATCGGTAGGATCCTTAATAAATATGCGTTTTTTTTCGCCGGGCCAAACCATGGCAATACTAAGCAACAGGTCGTGGCGGTATTGTATTGATGCTTCGAGTTCGGCAAACAGGCGGTTGGCTTGTTTGGTTACAAACTTAAGTTCGGCAATGGCCATAAGTATTACGGCATCGGTTTCGTTGGCTGGTACTGATGGGTTTTGGTCCATGGGGTAATTGTTATTGTGTTACCAATATGATAAGTATTGCAAGAACTATTACTACGGTGGTGTAGCAAATTGCTGAGTAGTGTGTTTCGTTTAGCTTGTGCATGTTGTTGTTTTTTTGGGGGTTTGTAACTGAGTTATTAAGTATTACCAGGGTGCTTCGTCGTTGTTGTTGCTGAGCAGCGAAAGCTGGGTAAAGTTTCCGTTTCCGTTTAAGTGTACCGGGTCGGTTATGCGGTCGGTATCGTCGCCGGCAAGCGGATCTCCATCAACTGTGGGTCGTTTGAAGTTGAGCCTTATCTCACCATAATCGAAGGCATAAGCCTGGTTGGTTTCGCTGCCGAAGCGAACCGATTTAACCTTGCCAATGAAATAACTACTTGTAGTGATGTAGTGCAATAGCGTGCTTTCGGGCAAGGCGTGTGTGGTGGTGCGGCGTGCGGTTTCTGAATAGAACTGATAGATACCAGCCCATTTCAACAGCAGAACTTCTTTATCGGGTTTAAACTCTATTTCTTTTGCAGCTGCCTTGTCGATCACCTTAATGTAATCGGTCATTTTAATTTTATAGTTGGTGCCATCCTGTAGTATGCGACGTTCAACACCGTGCTCAATAATGCTCCAGAAGTTGGCCAGTTCGTTGCTGTTATACATGAGCTCGTTTTGGCGCATTAGGCAGCGCACACATTCGTTAAGCAGATCGGTATATGTGAACGGTAGTTCCATAACCGGCTCAAGGCATTTAAAAGTGGTGAGTATGGTAAGGTAGTTTTTAAGGAGACGGCCATCGCCTTGGTTCGATGAAACATATTTTTCCATTTCCTTGCGTACCTGGTTATACTGGTGCGAAAAGTTATCGGTTACCAGATGGCGCTGCCGCACAAGGCGGGCAGTAATATGGCTCAAGCCTTTACCCCGCATATTTTTAAGTTTTTCGAGGGCGCTATCTTCTTCCTTTGTAAACTCAACCTTATAGTACATAAGGCATATTACGCGGCTAAACAGGGCTATATCGGCAGTAAGCATTTCCTGGCCTGTAATAATACCCATGCTGGTAACGGTGGTGGTTTCTTTGCCGAAGCCTGCCTGAAGGCTCTTTTTGTTGCGGCCCATGCGGTTGTATATTGCCTTAAGTATCTCAATGTACTCGAGTGGGATGGCGTTTTTGTACTCATCTATCCAGGCAAGGGCATTGGTAAACTCTTCGAGATGGGCCGATAAACCAGCCTTGGTGGTATTGTGAATCTGGCAGGGATCCTGCATAAGGCCAAACAGCGTTGTAAGACTGGCTGCCTGTTCATTTTTACCCGTACCTTTCTGCCCATAAATGTTGAGCATGGGCAGGGCGTTGAGCCGCTCAAAAATAAAGTCGCTGTATAAACTGGTTAGGTAATAGGCAAAGCTTATCATAGCCTGCGAGCCAAACACTTCAATAAACAGGCGCATCCACTCGTTAAGGCCGGTTTCATTTTTAATGTAGATAAATTTGCGTTCTGATGTAAACAACTGCTGCCTGTTGCGGTAAATAGATGAATAAGGGGCAATGAAAAATTTACGGCCATCGAATTCAATAATCCCGTTATCGTCGCAGGGAATAAAATTATCGTCCATGGTTGTAATGCCATTGGCCCATGCCCAGAAACCCTGTTGTTGCCAGCCTAGTTTTTCTATACGCATACAGTAATCGGTTTTATCGTACCACATTCGTTTAAGGTGCATAAGGTGCCTGTCGGTACCTTCGAAAAGGAAGTTGCCAGCCTTTTCAACAGTTTTGCGAAAAGTTTGCACGCTGTTAAGTGCATCGAGATCGAGTTCAATTGTTTTTCGTTTGCCATGCTTATTAACTGCTTTAAATATTTTTTTAACATCAATTTCGCTATCGACATGAAAAAGTGGCTCCATGGTGAAGTTGCTTACACGGCCACCGTTTTCGAAAATGTACTGGTTTTTGGCGTAGGTATCGCCTTTAAGCCCCTGGCTGGCGTAGAACCCGTATTTGCGGTATTCTTCGCGGTCAACATAATCGGGAAGCATTGATTCGTCGAGTTCGGCCTGGCGGTCTTCGTCGCGGTTATCGGCTTTGTCGATATCGAGCGCACTATCGAGACTCTTTTTTGTTACACCTTTTTTGCGATAGGTGGTTGCCAGGTATTCTACCATGCTTTTGCGTTCAACGGGCGAAAGCATATTAAGCCACCGGGCAATTTCGCGCATGTTGTCGGCCACTACAAGCGGATCGTAATCGTCGGGCCCAAAGAATTTCTGCGCAAGGTGAATAAGGAAATTCTCAACATTGGGTTCGTTGGTGCCGGTGCGGAAAAAGCTATCGGGATCCTGCGCCAGGGGAATGTTGGTTACTACTGAAACACGGAAACCAGAACTAACAAGTAATTCGGCACTTTTCATCATGCTTTTCTGGCCTGCCTGGTCGGCATCGGTGCAAAGGGTAACATTGTTGGTATAGCGGCGAAGCAGCTTAAGGTGATCGGGGGTAAGGGCAGTGCCCATCATGCCAACGGTGTTGCCCATGTTGCCTTCGTGCATGCTGGTAACATCGGTATAGCCTTCGGTAAGATAAACACAACCAGAATTTTTAATATGCTGAGCAGCTTCGAACAGCCCGTAAAGTATGCGGCCTTTTTCGAACAGCGGGCTTTCGGGGCTGTTAAGGTATTTGGGCTGCGAGTTATCCATTACGCGGCCACTGAAGCCAACCACATCGCCAGTGAAAGTTTTTATGGGGAAGATGATCCGGTTCTGGAAGAAGTCGAATATTTTGCCGTTGTCTTTTTGGGTGAACAGGCCCGATTGCAGCAGAAATTCTTCTTTATAGCCGCGCTGGCGCATTGCATCGTAAAGAACGGTCCATCCGGGCGGCGCAAACCCAATCTGGAAAAGCTCAATATTGCTTTCGCTAATGCGGGTTTTAACGTATTTGGC
The DNA here is from genome assembly GCA_037441525.1 of Bacteroidota bacterium. Classification (GTDB taxonomy): domain Bacteria; phylum Bacteroidota; class Bacteroidia; order Bacteroidales; family UBA7960; genus SKVR01. The sequence goes on along the minus strand of JBBISA010000027.1, from coordinate 42,390 downwards.
AGCATCGGGGTTTGTTTCGAGGGTTTCCTGGTAAAAAGCTGCAACAGCTTTAAGGAACAAAAGGGTTTCGTGGCGAACAGCGCCAGCGGCAATTTCTTCGTGGCTAATTTTGCGGGCTTCGAATTCAATGTTATGTTCAATTGCAAGGCGCTGGCAGGCTTCGATAAAAGAAAGACCAAATTTTTTCATGTAGAACGAAATGCCATCGCCCCCTTCGCCACAGCCAAAGCATTTAAAAACCCCCTTATGATCGCTAACCACAAAGCTTGGTGTTTTTTCGTTATGGAAGGGACAAAGACCGGTGTGGTTTCGCCCTTTTTGCTTAAGTGCAACGTGCTTACCTATAATGTCGGCAATTGGAATTTCTCTTATGCGATCGAGACTCATGTGGGTTAGGGCTTATAGATGTTATTGTGCAGGAAAAGGGAAAGAGAGTTGGTTTGGATTTGACAGGATCAGTTTTTCGAGCGTTAACCTGTCTGATTTAATTTCGGTATCCAGGTCTCTAACCCTTGTGCGTAAGTCACTTAAGCGCGTTTCTTTGTCTTGTATGCCTTTTGTAAGAGCCTGAATTTCAGCGTGCATTTGCATTTCCGGTTCAGTAGCATACAATCCAGCTTTTCTAATGGCGGGTAAAACTTCTGCCGTTATCCATCTTTTAAATGCTTTAGCTTCTGGTTTTGAACTTGTTAAAATGAGTGAGTATAACCAACTTTCGTTTACAATCCAGGTCTTTCGTTTCTGACCTGACTGTTCTGTGAGAGCGGTCAGGCGTCTATCTTCTTCATCGAGTTTACGCACGGCATGGCTTGGATTTACATACTCGAGAATAGAAGCGATATCGATACCTGCAAACCATACGGTGTTATCGATCATGAGTGTGCGTACTTGTGAATTTTTGTATTTAAAGAGTTGTTCCATGATGTAAATTTTATGATTAAAAGGGTTGAGATATTTTTTCTATTTCGCTAAGGGGTATGCGCCCATCGGGGGTGGTTTTAACCATGCCCGACATAACCCATTTTTTAACGGTGTTGTGTGCACGGCCCAATACTTTGGCAGCCTGGTTTATTGTATATAGTTTTATTGGCTTATTAGAAAGCAAGCCACACTCGGCAAGACTTTCGCAAATTAATTACTTAATTATTGCGCGTGCTTCTTCTGTGTTCACGCTTATGGTAATTGATATGGTATTATTTTTCATAGAATTTGAATTTTAAAAAAACCTTAACTTAACAATTGCTGTTTTCATAATAAAAAATAGTTTAAGATTAAAAAAAATGAGAATTAAAAGAATAATGCTGCTGCGATGCTGTGCCAAAAAGAAGCCTGCACTATTTTGGTTTGCGGGCTTTTTGCTTCGCCGCAAAAAGGGCAATAGGGCATTTGGCAGGTAACGCTGTCGCGTGGCGAAGCATCGGTAAAACTGAAGCGTATGCGGGGCTCAATAAATGTGGCACTGCGTATAATGCGGGTTCCGTAAATATCGCCTTCAAGGCTTTTTTCGAGTTTTGCAATACAATTACACATGGGTTTTGGTGATTTAAAAAAGCAATACCGGCGGGTTTGGGCGTAGAAGCAAATTCAAAACTTACAAACTGTTAGTTATTGGTGCCCGGGGGTCAAAGAGCGTTAGGCCGGTATTGCTATGGGTTTATAATTCAATTATCTGAGCTTTGTCAATTAGAAGAAATTCTTCGCCAAAGTGATTGGTGTAATTAATCAGAAAAATCTCGCCATCTTTTTTGCATAATATTGGACAATGAATAGCCAGGCAAGAAAAAAGTGCTTGTTTTTTCAGGTATAATTCGTTGAGAAACTCTCTTGTTTCGGATATTTTGCGCCTGGTTATTGTAAGATTTTCTTCAAGATCAGAAATGATGTTACATTTTTCTTTGATCAAATCATTAAGTTCAATGAGTTCGTTGATTGTTTTTGTGTCGATATTCATATACAGCGGTTTGTTGATTGGTGAATGCGTGAATAATCTTCGGGGGTAAGCAGTGCCCTGGCTTGCTTAACAAATTCGTGATTGTACTTTATACGGCGGTGGTGCTCCTGCTCTAATGCGCGGCGCTGTATTTTTATGCGCGACTGCACCACATCGAGCATTGCATAGGCAACTTTAATGAGTCCGTTAATGTCGGTAGTTCGTGCATTATCGGCAATATTCTGGCTTCGCTCTTCGTGCATTTGTGTAATGTTCTGGCTAAGCCTTATCTGCTCCATTTCGAGTTCTTCGAGGTTGTTGCGGTGCAATACCTGTGATGTGGTGTTTAGGGGCTGATTGACTGCTTTTCGGGGTTTTGTGCTTTTGAATTTAAACATAGCTAATGTGAATAATGGTTAGTACCTGTGGTGGGGATGCCTGTATTTCATACCTGCCAGGTCGAAATACTGTTCTTCGCTGGTAATTGGTATGCATTTGCCTGTAACGAGGGAGTAAAACAGGTGGTCGGCTTTAAGTATAATGTTTTTACGCCTAAGGCTTTCCTGTGCTGTAATTATAAGTTCGTGGGGCCCTGTTGCCCTGGCAAGCTTATAGCCGTAGTTTTTTTCGTGCGCAACATCAACAATTAGCGGGAACAGATGATCGGCAGTAGGCAGTGAGTGGTGCTGTATGAAATACCTTAGTTCGGTATCGGTTTTGGGGTTGCCTGCGCGGTGAATAAAGTTGCTCAGGTACTCAACAAAACCAGGCATGCGCACCTGCCCCATAGAGAAAAGATCGACCTGCCACTCCATAGACATGGGTATTGCCACGAGCCTTATTGCACTAACAAGGGGTCTGTTGCGGCGCAACTGGCCTGCTATTTCGGCCTTAAGGCAGTGCTTTTGTATGTTGGCCGCAATGTTTGCCGCAATGGGTGCAACCATGGTTGCGGGCAGGGTGGTTATGGTTTGTGTTGCTGTATTCATGTTCGAGTTCGTTAATGTCTTTTCGTATGAGTGCCTGCAGATGGGGGTCAGTTGTTCGCAGAAGTATCTGCTTCTTCAGCGAAATCTTTTCTATAGTCGGGTTCATGAAAAATGATCTCCAGTATTTCAGAATAGTCTATATTTTTTTTAATGAAATCGCATCCTTTATCGTATGATCCTGGATAGTCGAAGTGCTTTTGTACCGGGGCGCCATTAACAGGCACAAGGGTGTAGTAAATTCGCTGACTCATGTTATTTACGTTTTTCGTTAATGAAATTTGCAATATCAACGCGGCTGCGGCCATCAATTTTTTGAAGTATTGATTTTATTTGCTGCTTAACGGTTTCGATGCTTTTGTTTGTTGCCCAGGCTATTTCGGTGTTGCGGTAACCTTTGGCAATGTAACGGGCAATAATAAGTTCGCAGTGGGTAATAGTGTTGTTACCGGCGCTTATTGTGCTGCAAATACGCCCTTCGAACGGGCATTTACCGCGTTTTCCGCACTCCCAGTATTCTTCGTTGTTAACCGATTTTCCGTCGATAAAATCGGGCGTAACATTGGTACCGCCATATCGGCACCAGGCATACTGGCGCAGTTGTTCAACGGGATCGGTAATGTCAAGGTCTTCAATAGCCTTAACGGCATCGGGGTTTTTTTCGAGATCGCGGCGCAACATTGTAAGGTCATCGATGGTGACCTTTTCAAAGGGGAGCTTGTCTCCCATTTCCCACAGGTAGAGTTTTCCATCGGGGGCAACGAAGTACTCTACGCCTTTTTCGTAGATAGATGTAGCATGCATGGCAATAAGTTTACTGGTTTATAACTGAGGCTTCGAGTTCGCGTAGGTGCGACATTTCGGCCTGAAATTCCTGGCTTAGTTTCAATAGCTCTTTGTAAACAGAAATGTTTACTCTCTGGCCCGACCTTACCTTTTTTATAAGGCTCTCAGAATAGCGGCCATCAAGCCGTTCTTTTATTATTTTGGTATACCTGCTGGGTAGTACTAATTCTTTTTTACTCATAAGTGTAAAACTGTGTAGCTTAATTGTGTTACCTTTGTGCTTAAATCGTGTTCAAATATAGGAAATATTTTCCCGAATACGCAAATATAATTGCGAAAAAATGAAAATATTTTTTAATTATCTGATAATGAATCAGATTAAAACCTAAAAACGCAAATAAAATGGTGGAATTTGATTATAAAGAACTGTATTCCGACATAAAAAAGCACGGAAAAGTGATCGAAATAGTGAAAGAAATCAATATGACTGACTCAGGTTTACGTCGGCAGATTGCAGTAAAACAAATGTGGGTTCATAACCTGATAAAGATCTGCAGCATCATAGGGAAACATCCGTGTGATTATTTCAGCAGTGATGAAAATTACCGTATCAGGATAGCAGAACCAGAAATGCAACGCTACCTATTAAAACATGAGGAAAATATAAGCACTTTGCTTGAAATGCGAAACGAGGAGGTAAAGTATCTAAAAGGTCAGATCAATTCTCTTGAAGAACAGAAGCAGGCGCTAAAGAATGAGATTGAAATGCTTCGTAAGAAATTATGAGACAAAAACAGGCTGAAAAGACAAAAGAGACAAAATATAACAGGCGCAAAATCAACACAATAAAAGTGGGTGGTGGATTCCCTTCATCCGCACAATGATCACCTATGAAAATTTGCCCCGTAAGATAATTATACCATTAAATCTGGCGGGGTATTTTTTATTGGTTAATATTAAAACTTCAATTCATTAACCCTAAACGCTCACTGATTGATTCCTTATCAAAATCACAGTGAAAAATAAAAATCATTGAACATGAATATTGTCCAGGAGAAAACAGGCGAATTGACCGCGAACATTAAAATTAATCTAACACCCGATGATTACCAGTCAAAGGTTGAAAAAGCAATAAAGGACCTGCAGAAAAAGGCACAGATGCCAGGTTTCAGACCTGGTAAAGTACCCATGGGTATGGTAAAGAAAATGTATGGAAGAAGCGTACTGGTAGAAGAGGTAAACAAGGTACTGGTTGATGGCATGTACGATTACATAAAGGAGAACAACCTCAATATTTTGGGAAACCCACTTCCCGATAATGAAAAAACCAAAGAAATTGACTGGGATAAGGAAACTGAATTTGAATTCTATTACGAAATTGGCCTTTCACCTGAAATTGCCATCAAATTAAATGATGCGATCAGTGTAGATTACCATAAGATAAAGGTTGATGAGAAGGTAGTTGATGATACCATTGAAGACATTAGAAAAAGAAACGGTCTGTTTATCTACCCCGAAATTTCGGCAGAGGAAGATGTACTGGCCGGAGAGCTTGCGGAACTTGACGGAAACCTAACCGGTCTTGAAGGTGGTTTGAAAAACAAAACCAATATCTACGTTCAGTTTCTCAAAGACGTAGAAATCAAGCAAGCCCTTTCAGGAAAAAAAGTTGGTGAATCTGTTGTTATTGACCTGCTAAAGGCAGTTGAGAATGAAACTGAAATGGCAAGCATGCTCGGAATCAAGAAGGAGGAGCTGGCAAACTATGGCAAAGATTACAGGTTTACCATCGAAAGTATATCGCGTCGCGAACCTGCCGAACTTAATGAAGAGCTGTTTTCAAAAGTGGCCCCGGATACTGAAATAAAGGATGAAAAGAGCTTCAGGCAATATATATCTGAGCAAATTGGCAAACAGTATCAGGCCGAAGTCGACCGCAATTTCAGAAATGAAGCAATTAAAGTTATATTAACCAAAGCCAACCTGAAGTTGCCTGAGGAATTTCTGAAAAGGTGGCTCATAGAGTCAAACAGGGAAAATAAGGAAATCACACCCGAACAGGTAGAAAAGGAGTTTACATCTTATGGCGACTCATTTAAATGGCAGCTTATTGAAAACTATTTGATCAAAGAGTACGGCCTTGATGTTAGTCATACCGAAGTAAATGATTACCTGCGCAACTATATGCGCATGCAATTAAAGCAATACGGACAGGATAATCCTGGCGATGAACTCCTGGATAGCTTCGTAAAAAGAATCACCGGCAATAAAGACGAGCTAAAAAAGGTTTATGACCAACTTTTTGACGAGAAAGTCTTAAAGTTGCTTAAAGAAAAGTTGAACCTGGTTGAAAAGGAAGTTACCTTTGAAGAGTTTCTTGAAGAAATCAAGGAAAAGTATAAGAATAACAACCCAACTCAGGAATAAAAAATTAACTATGATACCAAAAGACGAATTTCAGAAGTATGCCACCAGGCATTTGGGCATCAACAGCCTTACACTGCATAAGTATACATCAGTATACGGAAACTATATTAGTCCTACCATCATTGAGGAAAGGCAATTGAATGTGGCCACTATGGATGTGTTCAGCCGGCTGATGATGGACAGAATTATTTTTCTTGGTGTACCCATCAATGATTATGTTGCTAATATTATTCAAGCCCAGTTGCTTTTTCTTGAGTCCGTTGATTCAAGAAAAGACATCCAGATTTACTTAAATACCCCAGGAGGGTCTGTATATGCCGGCTTGGGAATATATGACACCATGCAATATATTGCCCCTGATGTTGCGACTATATGTACCGGTATTGCTGCATCGATGGGCGCAGTGCTATTATGTGCAGGTCAGGAAGGAAAAAGAACAGCATTAAAACATTCCCGTATTCTTATTCATCAGCCCATGGGTGGAGCTGAAGGGCAGGCCAGTGATATTGAAATAACTGCCCGTGAAATTCTTAAGCTAAAAAAGGAGCTTTATGAAGTAATTGCCAAACATTCCAAACAGGATTATGAGAAAATCTGGAAAGATTCTGACCGCGATTACTGGATGACGGCCCAGGAAGCTCAGGAATATGGCATGATTGACGAAGTGCTTACCTCTTCCAAAAAGACCATATAATACCTTATAAGGGCCAGTACCATATAGTAAAATAGATTTAATATGTCAAAAGACACCCGGAAATGCTCTTTTTGTGGTCGTGAAGGCAGAAATGTAGATATGCTCATTTCTGGCATAAATGCGCATATCTGCGATAGATGTGTTGATCAGGCTCAGATTATTGTAAACGAAGAACTAAAAGCAAAAAAGAAGGATTCAATTCCATCTTTTAAGTTGCTGAAACCTTCCGAAATTAAAGCTCATCTCGATCAGTACGTTATTGGGCAGGATGAAGCAAAAATGGTACTTTCAGTAGCGGTTTACAATCATTATAAAAGAATCGGCAAAGCCCAGCAATCATCTAAAGCGGTTAATGACAATGATGATGTTGAAATTGAAAAATCAAACATTATTCTGGTGGGAGAAACGGGTACTGGCAAAACCTTAATGGCACGTACCATTGCCAAAATGCTTCATGTACCATTCTGCATTGCCGATGCAACAGTGCTTACAGAAGCTGGTTATGTTGGGGAAGATGTGGAAAGTATTTTATCAAGACTTCTTCAGGTAGCCGATTATGATGTTGCTGCAGCCGAAAAAGGAATAGTGTTTATCGATGAAGTTGACAAAATTGCCCGCAAGAGCGATAATCCATCTATTACCCGCGATGTCTCAGGCGAGGGTGTTCAGCAGGCGTTGCTCAAAATTCTGGAGGGATCAGTTGTAAACGTACCACCCCAGGGTGGAAGAAAACATCCTGAGCAGAAAATGATCCAGATAAACACCCAAAACATACTTTTTATCTGCGGCGGAGCATTTGATGGCATTGAAAAAAGAATATCAGCACGCCTTCAAACCAATGCCATCGGCTATAATATTGGTAAAGATCAACAGATAATTGACCGCGAAAATATGCTTCAATATATAGCACCACAAGACCTTAAAAGTTTTGGCCTCATACCCGAATTGGTAGGAAGGTTACCTGTATTATCTTACCTTAATCCACTCGACAGAAGCGCACTCAGAAAAATTCTTACAGAACCGCGCAATGCTCTTATCAAACAATATGTAAGGTTGTTTGAAATGGATGATATAGAAATGAAAATTGATGATAATGTTTATGAGTTTATCGTTGATAAGGCCATTGAATTCAGATTGGGAGCTCGTGGGTTGAGATCTATCTGTGAAATAATTATGCTCGAAGCAATGTTTGATGCCCCTTCTGGGGATACTGGCAAGAAACTCAAAATTACACTTGAGTATGCTCAGAATCAGTTAAATAAGACGAATATTGGGCGTTTGAAAGTTGCCTGAGAATAATTTTAACCGAATATTTGACTAATTTTATGCATCCCATTATGGGGTGCATTTTTTTTGGTGCATTTGTTGTTAACAAAAAGGTTGGTTTTACGTTTTAATTCTGATTTATACTAAAAATGCCAGCACTTAAGTTAAATTGGACAAAAGGATTTATTCTTTGCAGTATCATTGTTTTGTCAATGCATCAATTAGGTTATGCGCAGGAATATCCTGGTTTTACCAGAAAAGCAGTTGTATATCAGCAAGATACAATACCATATATCGAATTACCTACTGTTAAATATTTTGCCCCTCGAATATTCAATAGTCGCGCCGAAGAGATCAGGTATACAAGATTGGTAAGAAACGTAAAAAAGGTTTATCCTTATGCAAAACTTGCAGGTATTAAATTTCATGAATATTCGAAGCTACTCCAGGGAATCCCTTCTGAATCTCAAAAAAGGCAGATAACACGGCGAATTGAACAAGAAATAAAGAAGGAATTTGAAGGCGAACTCCGCAAACTTACCATTACCCAGGGCCATATCCTTATCAAGCTCATCGACCGTGAAACCAGACATTCCTCCTATGATGTTTTAAAAGATTTCAGGGGCACCGTAACTGCCCTATTCTGGCAATCATTCGGAAGGATTTTTGGATATAACCTGAAAACCAAATATGACCCAAATGGTGAAGATTATTTGATTGAAGAGATTATTCAGTTAATAGAACTGGGAGTAATCTGAAAACTTCTTTTTACTTTCCTCTTCCCTGCAATATAATAAGAATAGTATAGATAAGAATCTTGAAATCTACAGCCAGCGACATGTTTTCAAGATAAAGCAGGTCATATTTAAGGCGTTCAATCATTTCAGGTACATTTTCAGCATATCCATATTTAACCTGCCCCCACGAGGTAATCCCCGGCTTAATTTTTTGTAAAAGGCGGTAGTGAGGTGCTTTTTGCACAATCAGGTCAATATAATATTGCCTTTCAGGCCGGGGGCCAACCAACGACATGTTTCCTATCAAAACATTGTAAAATTGAGGAATTTCATCTAACCTAACCTTGCGCATCAATCGGCCAAAGGGGGTAATTCTCGGATCGTTTTCACAGCTTAATTGAGGCCCATTTTTTTCAGCATCCACATACATCGATCTGAATTTGTGCATTTTGAAGGGTTTTCCATGGATGCCGATTCTTTCATGGCTGTAAAAAATTGGCCCTTTCGATGATAATCTGATGCCAAGTGCTGAGAAAATGTAAACTGGCATTAGAAGAATAAGAGCCAAAATTGATACACCCACATCAATAAACCGTTTTATGTATAATTGCCATGCAGGCATTAATCCTTGTTGGATTTGTATAAGCGGGGCGTCAAAAATTGAAGTCATTTTTACTGACCCTAAAAATATATGGTGCATATCCGGAATAATTTTAATGAAAGCATTGGTCTGGTATAATTCGGCTAATATAGTTCCGATATTCTTGTGCTCCCTTGCCTCTAAGGCAATTATTACATCTTCAACCTGGTGTTGCTCAATAATGGATTTCAAATCTTTAAACCAACCAAGTCGGGGCAAATGAGCCTGAATTAAATAAGTATCATAAAGATTAACATTTACAAACCCTATAAATCTATTGCCCGATGATTTCTTTTGTGACTCCATTTCCATATAAATATTCACTGCTTCCTTCTGGCTGCCTACTATAATTGTGTTAAAGCCAATAATTCGGTTGTGTATCTTATGGCTGGTTATTGATGATATTATAAACCGAAATACCGATGTAAATGATAAGTGAAACAAAAGCAGTATGCCGAAAGACCTGTAGTATTCTTCATTGGTTTTAACCTCATCGCCCAAAAGAACCGCAAAGAATATAATTAATACCCCAATTAGAGTGATCAATGCAGTTTGTCCGAATTCATTCAATCTTGACCGTCGCAATACTTTTTTATAGATTCCGCTCAGAGTGTAGAGTAAAAGCCAGAAAACTGGAATGATGAACATGCCTAACAGGAGATTCTCATCGATGAAAATCTCCGATGTAATCGAACTGATTCCGCCATTATTGGCATGTTTGCGATAAGCAATAAATAAGAACCAGGAAAAAAAAGCGGAAAAGAAATCTGCGATTAAATATTTGATAACCTGGATCCTTTGTAGTTTTTTATTCACACTTTTTCTGTTTGTTATTACCTGATTTAATGTGTATTAGAATGTGAAAAAATCATATTTCCATTTGTTTGTGGCCTAAACTCATTAGTTTGTAACGAAAAATTGCAGCATAAATTATAGGAAAATTCACTTTTCCATAATTTTTTTTGCTAATTGGTGTTCAAGTATCATTATTGTTACCAGGCAAAACTCAAAACTTAAAAAAGGGAATTGATATAACTGATTTGAAGCTTACAACTTTGCACGAAAATGGAGGTTTACAATTTTTCATTTCCGATTGGTCGCTAATACCTGTAGGTTAGGCATTTAAAGATTTTGATCAATTTTATCCATTATTTTGTAAGCAAGCTCCAGTGAATTGAACCCATCTTCGATAGTAACAAGCGGTTCGGTATTATTTTGAATCGAGTCAAGAAAGGTTTCTAATTCATGTTTAATGGCATTGGTTTCTTTAATTTCTGGTTTTTCAATAAATATTTCTTTTTGACCTTTTCCCTCGCCAAGGTTTATTAGCAGAGCAAATGGGCCCGGGTTTGCCGATGCTTGTTGCATTTTTATAATTTCAGTTTCTTTTTTCAAAAAATCAACTGCTATGTATTTATCTTTTTGGAAAAACCTGCATTTTCGCATGTTTTTCATTGAAATTCGACTGGCAGTTAGATTTGCAACGCAACCATTGTTAAACTCAATGCGTGCATTGGCAATATCGGGAGTATCGGTAACAACAGCAACTCCACTTGCATTTATCTTTTTTACAGGCGATTTGATAACACTTAAAATTATGTCGATATCATGAATCATTAAATCAAGTATAACCGGCACATCATTTCCTCTGGGGTTAAACTGACTTAGACGGTGAGCTTCTATAAACATAGGGTTATTAATGTGGTGCAATGAACTTATAAATGCCGGATTGAATCTTTCAACATGCCCCACCTGCACCTTCACCCCGGCCTCTTTGGCCAGGTTAATCAGACCCCTTGCTTCTTCAAGAGTGGTGGTAAGAGGTTTTTCAATAAAAACATGCCTGAACTTTTTCAGTGCTTTACAGGCGCAAACGTAGTGTGATATGGTAGGAGTTACAATATCTACTATATCACAATTGTTTATAAGTTCTTCCTGTGAACTAAATTTTTTTATACCAAATTTTGATGCGACTTCCTGTGCAATTTGAAAATCAGGATCGTAAAATCCTATAAGATTAAATTTTCCCGACTCGAGTATGCATTTAATATGAATTTTTCCAAGATGCCCAGCCCCTAATACCCCTATAGTGTTGGATGATGAATTACTTTTTTTAAACGACATCGATAATTTGTTTTTTTCTTAAATAATTATTCAAATAAAATTAAAATAATTGTGATTTTTTTAGTTGTTTTGCAAATTATTAAATAAGTCTACCGAATTAAGATATGGTGAAAGTATGCTTGATGTTGATTAATTTTGCTGCAAAAATAGAATTTTATTGTTCAAAGAGTTCTTTATTTTTTTGTTTGAAATTATTTAAGATAGCTTAAAAAAGGTTTAGATGCTGGTTGATTCATACCGACATAAGGGAATGCGGCACAAACTGGCCGAAAGTATCAAGATAAAAGGTATTAAAGATGAAAGAGTATTGAAGGCCATTGAAAAAATACCCCGCCATTTTTTTCTTGATTCAACTTTTACCGAGATAGCTTATCAGGATAAACCCTTCCCAATCGGACTTGGGCAGACCATAAGCCAACCCTACACCGTTGCGTTTCAGACTGAATTGCTGGAAATTGCAAAGGATGACAAAATATTGGAGATAGGTACCGGAAGTGGTTATCAGGCCTGTGTGCTTATGGAATTGGGAGCAAAAGTTTTTAGTATTGAAAGGCATAAACCTCTATACGTTAAAGCAAAAGAGTTGCTCGAAAAAATGGGATATTTGCCAAAACTTTTTTACGGAGATGGTTATAAAGGATTACCAGCGTTTGCGCCCTTTGACAAAATAATTGTAACAGCCGGAGCTCCGGAATTACCGGTTGCATTGCTTGAGCAACTAAAATCAGGCGGATTCCTTGTTATTCCCTTAGGGGGTGGTTCTAATCAAATAATGACCAGGTTTATCAAGCATAATGATTTTGAAATTGAGAAACAGGAATTTGGTCATTTCAGGTTTGTTCCAATGCTAGGTAAAAAAGCATAAATTATGAAGTTTAGAGATTATAATTGTATTTACAACCTAATTTAATCAAAATTTAATATAAATTTGCTCAGCCCGAATTGAAAGGAAATAATCCACATATAACATCATATTTTGAAGTAATGCAGAAAACAACAAGAGAACTTCTTGATTCGGATTTTGTTTCAGGTCTTAACAGTGATACCATTATTGCCTTCAATGGGGTAATGACTCAGGATGCAGTTGTGGGCCTTGGAGAAGCTCTCCGAAGTGAATTACATCAATCACACCCGTTGAGTGTTGTAAATAAGGTATTTGCAATTTTCATTGAAATGACTCAGAATGTATTGCATTATAGTTATTCAAAATCTGAGTTCAATGGAAAATCGGTTGGTAAAGGCGCTGCATTTGTGTTGGCATATGCAACGGGTTATCATATTATAACTGCCAACCCGGTTACCAATACACAACGGGTATTAATCGAAAACAGAATTAATTCTGTCAATCAATTATCACCCGAAGAGATAAAGGACATTTACCTTTCGCGCAGAAGACAATTGGTGGAAGGAGATAGTAAGGGTGCCGGATTGGGTTTTATTGATATGATTCGAAGAACCGGAAAACCCATTAGATTTAAGTTTGAACCCATACAGGAGCACCTTAATCTATTCTATTTGAGCACAAACTTTATAATTGAATAATCTACAGACATGGAAAATCTAAATATTGAAGCAACCAAATACACTCCGGAAATAACGAGTGATTTGGAAAAAGGGGAAATAAAAATTTATGGTTCCAGCTATCCTGAAAATGCAAATGAGTTTTATCTGCCATTATCCAAATGGATAAACGATTTTTTTGAGCAGGATAATAAAAGCCTAACAATAAATTTCTATATTTACTATTTTAATACAAGTACTTCAAAATCGTTTCTGAATATTCTTGAACTAATGGAAAAGTTTGGCCAACGAGGCAAACAAGTACGTATCAACTGGTATTACACCGAAGATGATGAAGATAGCCTCGATAGTGGTGAAAGACTATTTATGGAAATGGATCTTGATTATAAATTAATTCCAGTGGATAAAATTTAACCATTGACCAAAGTTTTTTTCTATGGATGCAAATAAAAGGTCTGATAGCGCTGAGGAAGTATTTAGCAAGGAATTCGATAGATTGAGAAATTACAAGGATATCCTACAAAACCAAAATATCACTGAAACTGAGTTGAAAGGCCGACTGATCGAAATTGTAAAGGACTACGAATCCCTTCTAATCGATGCTGTTAAGATTACCCGCATAGGCGATGTTTCACAACATAAACTACTAAAAGCCAAAGAAAAGATAGAAGAACTTAATACTAAACTGGTCGAATCAGAAAGGAATGTTCGAGAACTAAATACAATACTTATGTTTTATATTAAGGCCACAGATAAATAAAATGTCTATTACCTGCATAATACAAACTACAATATTTACCTGATTCTGGCCTGGAAACCCAATGCTTCTCCCCAATTCGATTCTACATTTATTTTATAGCCATATTATTTCAATCCTGACATTTATTGCGATCCTTTTTAATTCCGGGATTGTAATCGCAAGTAATGTTGACAGCCTACTTACCTTAATTGATAAAACTAATAACAAGCTCGAAAAGTCTGAGCTTTATATCAAATTGGGGGATAAGCATGAGTATACGGAGCCTGGGAAAGCCTTTGAGTATTATCAAATGGCTTATGAACTGGCCAATTCTGTTTCAATGACCACCTCAACCCGGTCACTTTCTCCTGAGGCCGACTTAATCAGAGCAAAAAGTCGCAGATATATGGGGATTGTGAAATCTGATCAGGGGGAATATGAAAAAGCCCTTACCCATTACGATCAGGCACTCAATATTTACGAAAAGCTAAGATTATTGTATACTGCTCCTTTTAAAAGAGATATTGAAATCAACATCGCAAAATTGCAAAGCAATATCGGCGTAGTTTACAGCCGACAGGGTGTTTACAACCTTGCCCGGGAGTATTATGAGAAATCGCTGGAAATATATCAGGAACTTAAAGATACCAATAGCCTGGCTGTAACTTATAGCAGTCTTGGTATCGTTGAGGCCCGCAGAGCAAACATGAATGAAGCATTAAGGTACTTTCAACAGGCCCTCGATAATTATGCATCAGTGAATAATGCGGAAGGTTTGGGGCAATCATATAATAATATTGGTAACGTTTATTCCCAGATGGGTGATTGGGATGAGGCACTTGAATTATTTCTGAAAGCTCATGATTTATATGTGCAATTGGGCTACCAATCAAGGGTTGCTACTACCAAAACAAATATCGGGCTTTCTCTGCAAAGCAAAGGGGAATTTTCAAGGGCTAAAGAGTATCTTTTAGAAGGCCTTAAAATACGGCAGGATTTAAATGAACGAGCTGGTATTATTGAAAGCCTCAACAATCTCGGGCAATTTTACTTTGAGCAAGCAGGGTATGATGTTGCCAACGACTACTTTCGTCGCTCCCATGAATTGGCTGTTTCCATTGGTGACCAAAGAATGATTGCTCAGACACTGATGAATATCGGTCGTGGCTATTTTTTGAACGGATTGTACCATAATGCTATTGAAACCATCCATAAAGCAGCGAAAATTGCACATGACCATGATTTGAAATTTATAATTCAATCATCTTATGATTATCTGGCGCAGTATTATGCTGCAATAAATAACTTCAAAAGTGCCTTTCATTACTCCAAAGAACATTTTAGTATAAGTCAGGAAATATTGAATGAGCAAAGATTAAGACAAATAAATGAACTCGAAATTGAATATAAGGCAAGAGAAAAACAGAGACGCATTGAAAACCTTGAAAAGGAGCAGGAAATTAATATATATAAATTGAGACAAACCAAGGTAGTGAATACTTTTCTGGCTTTGCTTTTCATTACCGGCTTGGTAATAGCAGTTTTTTCCATACTGCTATTAAAACAAAGAAACAAAATTATGCTACTGAATAAGGAATCAGATGCCAGAAAACAAATTCAGAAAACCAATAACAATCTTAATGCTATCCTTGAAACCCACGCGCATGGTATGTTATTGCTCGATAATGAGTTGAATGTTATCGAATTCAATAAAAAGGCCATAGATTGGTTCGGATTTTATGCTGGTATTTCTATTTCTACGGGTATTTCTTTGCAAGGGATAAACGACCTGTTAATTAAGGGCTTGATGAATGATTTGTTGAAGGAGTCGCTAATGGGTTATCCCAGGGAAAAAGAAATTCAGATTGAAAAAGACGAAAACCAACACTATTTCAAGTTTTTCAGTAATCCTGTTTTTGAGGAAGACGATAAATTGGTGCAATCAATAAGTCTAATGATTGAAAATATCACTGAACAAAGGGTTGCAGAGGAAAGAATTCTATCCAATCTTAAGGAAAATGAAACTCTGGTAAAAGAAATTCATCACCGCGTTAAAAATAATATGCAGGTTATTATGTCTCTCATCCGTATGCAAAGCAGAGTGTTTTCAGATAATAACCTAAAAGAGTCATTTTATGAACTTGAGCGGAGGATCGCAGCCATGTCATTGGTGCACGAAGACCTTTATAAATCAAGTAGTTTATCACAAATAAGGATTGATGATTATTTAACTCGTATTTCAGTAAACCTTTCAGGAGTGTTTGGTGGGGAAATTAAGTTGTATACGCATTTTAAAGTTGATAATTCTTTGGTTGATGTTGACATTGCCATGCCCTGCGGATTGGTGGTAAATGAGCTGATAACCAATTCATTCAAACATGCGTTTCACTTTCCTAAGGATAGGGGACAAAAGGAAAAAAGAATCGATATCTCATTAGCAGAGGGCTACGATGGAATTAAAATTGCCGTTTCTGACAATGGAACCGGAATAGCTGACGATATTAATCCTCAGAAAACTACCACGATGGGATTCCACCTAATCAGAATTATTGTTGAAGAACAATTAAAAGGGAGTTGGGAATTCAATAACAAAGGGGGATTTACTGTTTCATTTAATTTTAAAAGAAAATAATTGCTTTAGGTTATTGATTTGCTGAAGTTTTATCAAGGGCGTCTCTTAGGCCATTTCCTGCTACCATAAATGCCATAACAAGAAGCATAATACAGATTCCGGGGATGATGGCCAGAAAAGCTTTATCGAGAATAATGAACCCATAATTTTCTCTTATCATGGTTCCCCACGATGGAGTAGGGGGCTGAACCCCAATCCCCAAAAAACTTAATCCTGCTTCGATAAGTATCGCGGAAGCAAAATTTGCGGCTGAAATGACTACCACCGGCCCTACAATGTTGGGCAATAAATGCTTCCTTATTATCTGTAATGCCGGAATCCCAAGCGCCCGTGCGGCTTCAATGTATTCGTTTTCTCTGAGACTTATGATTTGTCCTCTCACAACACGGGCAACATCAACCCACATAGTAAGCCCCACCGCAATAAAAATCTGCCAGAAACCTTTCCCCAGAGCAAACGTTATGGCGATTACTAAAAGCAGGGTAGGTATTGACCACACAACATTTATAAACCAGATGATTATTTGATCGGTTCGACCTCTGAAAAACCCGGCAAGGCTTCCCATAACAATTCCCAGGATTAACGCTATTGTTATTGCAACGAAACCCACAGAAAGTGAAACTCTTCCACCAATTATTACCTGACTGAGAATGTCTCTTCCAAACCGGTCGGTGCCAAGAAAGTAACTTCGCGAATGAATATGCTTTTGTTTAATAGTATATTCTAATTCACCAACAGGTTTTGATATTGTGCCATTATTTCCATTGAGGTAAATAATGGCCGTTCCATTTTGTGTTTCAGTTGAATCGATATTAAATATCACATCTGCCATTTTCAGGGCCAATTCAGGGCCTTTGTAGTTTTCATCACCCGAGTATTTGTCAATAATTACAAGGTCGTCTTTAAATGTAATGGCAGAGTAAGGGATTTCAGTAAAAATATCAGGAGCCCCCAAAACCATCTTTGACAATCCACTTCGGGTTTTCTGGTCTCCATTTTTCATTACATTAATGAAGTTTATCCTTGTTCCAGGGTTGCTGGCGGCTATTTCAAGGTGTTGGCGGTTTGCATTTGGAGTAGGGTCAGGAGTAATTGTATAACCTGCAATGGAAATTAAAATATTTAGAATTATCCATCCCATGGCAATGATAGATGGGCGATTTCTTATGAATTTCTTCCAGACTATTTGTCCTGGTGAAAGATGGCTGGTTGATATGTCAGGTTTGATCAAAGGCTTTGTATTTCGGATGATATTATATTAACTGCGAATTTATAAATTAATCCTTGTTCAGATAGTTTAATTCTTTTTCCTGAAATTGTTATTATCATATTATCAATTTACTTTTAATAAGTTTTAAAATTCTATTTGGCTATTTAGCACTATTTTTGTTTAACAAACTACATTTTTATTTCTGCATGTATAACAAATATTTAATGGTTTGATTTATTAATAAATTAAAGTAAAGATGAAAAAGTTAATCCCTGTAATAACAATTATATTTCTGGCCATGTCGCAAAGTGCATTTTCAGATAATCAAGCGGAGCAATCGGGCATTAAATGGGTTTCTATGGAAGAAGCAGAACGCCTTGCAAAGCAGAATCCCAAAAAAATCTTTGTTGACTTTTATACTGACTGGTGTGGATGGTGCAAGCGCATGGAAGAAGTTACATTTGCCCACCCTGAAATAGCTGCCTACATCAATGCGAATTATTATGCGGTTAAATTTAATGCTGAACAAACCGACCCAGTTACGTTTAGAAGCCAGATATTTGTTAACGAAAATCCAACCGCCCGCAGATCGTCGCACAATTTTGCCCGTGCGGTTTTGCAGGGCAGGATGAGTTATCCATCTGTTGCCTTTTTTGATGAAAATCTAAATTTGATTACTGCTATCCCCGGATTTAGAGAACCTAAACAATTTGAACCAATTCTGGTGTTTTTTAAGGATAACCACTATAAAGTTGACACAAATCTGGAACAATTTATCAGAAATTTTGAGGGGCGAATAAAATAACCTGGGGAATCCCTCCCTAACAGCTAATTGCTTATAACCCAAACCCATTTTAACAACAGGCAGCGTCATTTAATCTCTATAATGGTGCTGCCTGCTCCGCCTCTGTCCGGATGCTCATCGCGGACTCTTTTTATTTCGTTGATGGTTCGCAGATAATCACGTATTACTTCCCTTAAAATTCCATCACCTGTGCCATGTATAACCTTTAGTTGTTTTACCCCAAGCAAAATGGCATCATCCACAAACCTTCGCATCTGAACAAGAGCTTCTTCAGCCCTTTTCCCCCGAATGTCAAGATTGGGACTAAACTCAGTGGCTTTTTCATTAATGTCGAAATCGTATTTTATTTTTACACGGATTTCAGATTGCTTAACCATTGTTTTTGAAACTTTCTGAAGCAATTTTAAGGATGTTTTTAACCGCATGCCTCCAACCGCCACCACAGCGTCTTTTTCGCCTTTTTCAAGAACTTCGCCGATTGCCTGTTGTCCTTGTATTTTTACAAAATCACCTATATTAACAGGGCCTTCAATCACCTGGATTTCTCGGTCTTCCTTTTCGGTTTTTTCCTTTTTCTTTTTACTTGCCCTTTGCTCGGGATGATGGGGTTCAATAAAACCTTCCTTTATGTTGGAATATCCGGCAAGCTCATTTCTAAGTGTCTTGGTTTTTTCTTTGTCTGCTGCCGATTCCCTGATTTCTTTAATTGTTTTCTCAATCATTTTGTTGGCGTCGGCAAGAATTTTTTTTGCTTCCAGGCGGGCTTCTGAAATTATCTGACTTTTTTGGGATTCCAGTTTTTCGTTGAGATGCTGATATTTGTCAATGAGTTCAGATAAAAATGCATCGCCCGACTTAAGCTGTTTTTCTTTTTCATCCAGCTCAATTTTCTTCAGCTCAAGGTCTTGCAATTGCCTTTCAAAATCAATATGTTCGGTGCCTGCAATGTTAGCGGCTTTTTCAAGTAAATATTCGGGGATGCCCATTGTTCGGGCAATTTCGAATGCAAAACTACTACCAGGATTTCCGGTTTTAAGTTTGTACAATGGTCTCATATTTCCGGTATCAAATAACATTGAACCGTTTAATATCCCGGCTTTCTTCCCTGCCAGTATCTTCAAATTGGCGTAATGGGTGGTTATTACGCCGAAAGATTTCTTGTTTGAAAGTTCATCAAGTATGGATTCAGCGATTGCTCCGCCAAGCCTGGGTTCGGTGCCAGCACCAAACTCATCAATCAGGAAGAGTGTATGTGAATCAGCATTTTCAAGAAATAATTTCATGTTGGCTAAATGAGAACTATAGGTGCTTAGGTCATTTTCGAGAGATTGCTGATCGCCGATGTCTATGAATATTTTTTTAAATATTCCTGCTTCTGAGTAATCAGCCATTGGAATAAGTAATCCGCATTGCAACATATATTGCACAAGGCCTGCAGTTTTCAAGCAAACAGATTTGCCCCCTGCGTTTGGTCCGGAAATAACAATTATATGCTGTTCCGGGTTAAGGTTCAGCTCGAGCGGTTCTACATGTTTTTTCAATGGTTTGTAGGCCAACCATAGCAAAGGGTGTTTTGCTTTTGTCCAGTTAACCATTGGCTGATTATTAACTTTGGGTCTGGCTGCATCCATTTCAAGGGACAGATTGGCTTTAGCTCTGATAAAATCAATTTTTCCCAAAAAGCGGTAGGCTTCCTTTAAAGAAGTAAGCATTGGCCTTATAAAGTCGGCAAATTCCTTTAGAATGCGAATTATTTCCCGTCTTTCTTCTAATTCCAGTTCCCTGATTTCATTATTTATCTCAAAAATCTCTTCAGGTTCAATGAATACCGTTTGGCCTGTAGCCGACTGATCGTGCACAAACCCTTTGATTTTTCTTTTATATGCCACTGGAACCGGTATTACCAGTCTTCCATTTCTGAGGGCGAGTTCTATGTCTGCAGAAATCAACCCATCTTTTCTGGCCTGAGCAAGAATCTGGTTTATTCTTTGTCCCGCCTGGTTTTCAAGTTGGCTGAGCATTTTTCTTATGAATGAGAGATTATCAGATGCATTGCTGCGAATCAATCCCTTCTCATCAAGTATCCGTGTCAGCTCTTTAAATATGATTGGGTCAATTATGATCTGTTCACTCAGACCATTCAGAACCGGGTATCTTAATCTTGTTTCTGCTGAAGTCTTCTTTAGAAAGCTTAAAACTTCACGTATAGTAATCAAAGAAGCCCTCAGGTCATTTAACTCATCAGATTCGGCAAAAGTACCCGGTGTTTTAATACGTTCAAATACTTCGAAGGGGTCGTAATAATTGCTGGCAGGAAAGTTTTCACCAGATAGAATAATTTGTCTGAATTCTTCTGTTTGATCGAGTAAAACATTTATCGCCTGGTAATTTGAAGAAAACCCCATTTTATTGGCGAAATATTTGCCAAGTGTACTTATACATCGATTGATAAGCATGATTCTTATCTGGTCGAAACCGATTTTTTGTTCAAAGTTTTGAGGGTAAAGCATATTTAATACTATATGATTGATTGTCAAATCATCTCATTTTATAGGTTGCAAAGTTAATTTTTTTCAAATTGTTGAAATTTTTTTTATCGTGAAAGCCGCATTTGGCAAGCCTTTTATAATTTATTTGTGATTTGGAGCAATATTTTGCCGTTTTATCGTATTTTTGTATAGGTAAAAATACTTATCTTTGCGTGAGTATTAGGTAGGTAATGCCACTAAGTTAAAGTTGCAGAATTACGAAACAAAGAATTTGCGAAATACTTATTCGATTTAACCAGACCTTAAACCACAATTTGCAACCATGAAAACAATTGTACAAATCTTTAAAATTAATATCCTTTTAACAGCATTATTAGCAGGTTTTATAGCAAAATCTCAAAATACAAAGCAATCGGGTGATTGGCAGATTATTCAAACCTGGGAGGGTAATTTAAATGTGCCAATTATTATAAGGAATAATTATGGTTTTAATAAAATCAGTGTGGCAAATGCTACACACAATGTAAGCATTGGTACCGTTGGTGTTAAAAAGGATTTGAATATCGATAAGAGTGGGTTCATTTTAGAAGTTAAAGGAACTCTGACTATATATGGTTCATTATTGGCTGATAATAACCTTATAATTAACGTACTTCCTATGGGCAAGCTTATTATTAAACAAAATCTGGATGTTGAGAATAACCTTACAATAAATGTTTCAGAGGGTGGTCAATTAATTGTTGATAAGAATATTCTAATTAAAAATAATGCCGGCATAGTGGTAAATGGTGATTTGTCGGCAGATAGAATCGAAGGAAAAAACTCCAATGAAATTTCAGGTACTGGCAACATTTACGTAAATAGCATAACAGGCGTAAGAATCACTAATTTTAAGGGCAAAATTGTTGGGGGCACAACAAACCTGTTTTTCGCATCTCCAAATAATCTTTCAGCTGAGGTAGATGGGGAACTTAGGGTAAAACTAAAGTGGTCGTTTATGAATAGTTTAACCGACGAAAGTGGTTTTACGTTTATGGGTTTTCAGGTATTTCGAAACTTTGGTGGACCCATGCATTACGATGAAATCATATTTGGCAACCTGATAAACGGCAATTACCCGCAAAATGATAAAAATACCGTGTTTATGGATCCATTTAAATACATGCCCGGAGCCACGCCACGTTATTATGTGAGAGCCGTTTACAAGCAAAACGTAAAGTCAGACATTTACTATTATTCTGCTTTGTCAAATAATGTAGATTTTAGTAATTCACCATTGCCTATAGAATTTATCTATTTCAATGCCAAAGCTATTAACAATTCTGTGCAATTGGAATGGGCAACTGCCACAGAGGTTAACAATGATTTTTTTACAATTGAAAGAAGCATGGATGGCAAATGGTGGGATGTGGTAACCCATATAAACGGTGCAGGTAATACCAACCATTTAACTCGATATGATTTTATTGATAATAATCCATATTCAGGGATTTCTTACTACAGGCTAAAACAAACCGACTACGACGGAAAGTATGAATACTTTGCACCTGTGGCTGTTAACAATTCCAATATAAAAAAGGGAACTGAAATAGTTAATGTGGCTTTTAGTGCTCAGAAAATGGAAATATGGGTTAAAAATGAAGTGCCTGGTACCAGGTTGATAGTGGCAGATTTACAGGGGCGGATTATTGGCCAGTTTAATCTTTTTACGGAAGATTATGTGCAGAATATAACTGTGAATTTTGCCCGAAGCTACCAAGGTGAGGTTGTTATTGTTCGTTTGATTTCCAATAATATCTCAGATGAACGAAAATATGTAATCCGTTAAATTTTGTTCATAAACAGGTTCTTTTTGTAAATAAAGCAAAGAGGCTGCCCGTGAGAGCGGACAGCCTCTGTTTACAATGTGCAATAGGAAAGGATGGAATTATTTTACAAGAGCTTCATATCTTTTTTCAACAGCATCCCAGTTTACAACATTCCAGAAACTGTTTATAAAATCGGCTCTGCGGTTTTGGTAAAGAAGGTAATAGGCGTGTTCCCAAACATCAAGTCCAAGTATAGGGGTACCTTTTACATCAGCCACATCCATCAGAGGATTGTCCTGATTGGGAGTACTGCTTACCACAAGCTGACCTGCAGGGTCAACCGAAAGCCATGCCCATCCGCTTCCAAACCGGGTCATCCCCGCTTTGGCAAATTCTTCCTTAAAGCTTTCGAAGGACCCAAATTTAGTTTCAATTGCTGACAATAATTTTCCTGATGGTTTTCCTTTTGAATTAGGGCCCAGGATTTCCCAGAAAAAGGTATGGTTCCAGTGGCCGCCACCATTGTTGCGAACAACCATGGAGTGTTTGCTCATACTGACAAAAATTTCTTCGAGTGACTTACCCTGCAGTTCACTTCCCTGAATAGCATTGTTCAGATTGGTAATGTATGCCTGATGGTGCTTGGTGAAATGAATCTCCATGGTACGCGCATCGAAGTGCGGTTCGAGGGCATCGTAAGCGTAAGTTAATGCTGGTAAGGTGTGCAATCCGTCTTTCATAGTCATGTTTGTTAATTGTTGTACATTTTCATTATTACTGATTTCATTTTCTGCTTTTTTTTCCGTTGGATGGCATGCTGCCAACGCAACAAAACCGGTTAAAACAATACCGCTCAACGTTGTAAGAGGTCTACTGGTTCTCATAATTTGATTTTTGTTTGGTTAATCCGCAAAAATTAACTGTATTTATTTAGTCTCGTTCTAAATAACAGAAATCTTCGGGTTTTGTTTAACAAATCAATGAAGGAATTTTTGGGTTAAAATCGAAAACCTGCATTCAGGGATTATCAATGGTCAGATAGGGTTGCAAACGATCGAACAGGCTTTGGTCAATAAGATGTGATTTCATGACATCTTCAATTGATTTATAAAGACCATGTCGTTGCCTTATGCTTATAATGGAGTTTGCCTGGTTTCTGTCAATATAAGGATGCCTTACCAGAGCAGCAAAATCAGCTTCATTAATATTGATTTTCCGGAGATAATTCTGGTCAATGGTGAAGAATGGGGCAATTTGCTGATAGCGTGCTGAATCCATACCAAATACTTCGAGCAGTTGGTTTGTGGATGTAAAACCCCCCAGCCTTTCGCGGTAAGAAATAATTCTCCTGCTGAAGGATGGCCCAATTCCTCTGATTTTTTGCAGCTCCACTGTATCCGTAAGGTTTAATTCAATGATTATACCTGATTGAATTCCTGATAAAGTTCTGTTTTCGGTTACTGAACGTCGGATACTTTCGGCAGGGGGATTTGCTGTATCCCGATTCGGACGACTGGGAAGGGTGATGTAAGGTTCAAGGGTTGCATATAAATGGGCATCGATTGTGTATAATCGTTGTATATCTTCCTTGTATCTGAAAGTTCCGCCAGCCTTAAGAAAGGATAAAATATTATTGGCAACTCTTACCGAAAGACCCATTTCAAGATATTCTTCCCGGCTGATGAGATTTGGGTCAAAATTTTGCAGATTAAGACTGACAACTCCCTCATAGCCTTGCCCATGCCTACTGGTCTTGTTTGCTTCCAAAAATGCCTGGGCAGCTTTATGTTCTTCAATTAGTTGCTGATATCTATCAACTTTTGCAATAAATTCAGTGAAATCTTTTTTTTCAGGAGGAAAGAAGAAACTGTGAAAGGATGGGTATATCAGAGTAAGGACAATAAGGATGAGTAAAACTGTTATTCCATACCTTTCAGGCTTTGTAAAATAAAAATAATCCCGCCAACTCATTGCTTACAAAGATTTGTAATTAAGATTTCCAGCGTTAAGTTAAATGAAATTTCTATTCCTTCAAAAAGATTTTAAAGGGCTAAGCACCCCATTTAAATTATAAGCAGAAACCATAAAAAATCTGTAACTTGCATGGCAGGTTCACATTTCTCATTATGAAATCAATCAAGTAACATCGTCCATGAAATTATTAAGGGTATCTGAAGTCGGCAAAGTTAATTTGAAGAGTAAAAGCATCACAAAATGCTTGTTCTCAGGATTGGTATGGTTGTTCCTGTTAATGCACCTTCAGTTACACGCAACAAATGAAATAGTTGAAAGCAAGGCTAATCCACCAGCAATTTCTCGGGAAGAAGAGGATACTATAGCAAGCTATTTTGCTCACCAAAAAAATTATATTCCCGGAACTCCGCTGAATCAAGCCATAAAAACCATCGGTATAGTTTTTAATATCTGGCAACGAGACGATGGCTCAGGAAATTTAATTGATACCGAAATCAATAATCATTGGTTTGGCCGTTTATCCGAGTTGCTAAGCTTGATTTACTCTTCATCCGCGGAACCCCGTTTCCCCATTCCCGGGGTTCAATACCTTAAAGATAGCCATATCCGCTTTGAAATGAAGGGGGCTTTTTTTCACCAAAATACTCCACTGCACAGGGTGAGTTGCTATGGTGGCAAGGAGCATAACAACTATGTTTTTCAACGTTACCCTTTAAACAGGCAATATCTTAATATACACCTTGTCACTGGTTCATGCGGAGGAGCTTCAGGATATACCATTGGTCCAACCGGCCGAAACATCCAGGAAGATCAGTATATTGTCAGTTTTATCAGAGAACTCCCCCCTGGTGAAGAATATCCTTTCTGGGGTTTATTGATTCATTTGGCGCATGAAATAGGGCATATTTTAGACCTTGATCACCCATATAATTCTGAGCATTGCAAATTTAGTCATCCCGATTTTTTGTTCGATTTGTTTGGTTTTGAGACCCAGGAATGGTGCAAAAACCGGCGTTCTAATTGCGATATTTGCTTTCAACAAGGGGATTGGGATTGCGATTTGACTGACCCGTCGACTACTTGTACCAATAATCTGATGGGGGGAAACAAGGGCGCATCAAGCATTACCCCATTGCAAATGGGCAGGATGAACAGGACTCTGGCCCTGAAAAATGCGAGAAAATATGCCTGGGGCTATTCAACCCAGCCATACCTTGTTGAAAGCAGCCAAACATGGGAGTTCAACAAGAAATTTTACCAGGATATCAGGCTATCCAAAGGCACAACCCTTACTCTTAAAGGGACTATTGAAATGGTTCCACAGGCATCAATTTTTCTGGAGCCCGGATCGGTTCTGGTAGTTGATGGGGGCAATATATCCCCGGCACTTTACAGTTCCCAACCGTGGAAGGGTGTTTTTCCTGAAGCAGAACTGCGAAAATGGTATTGGCTTTTCAAGAAAAAAGTACCGCCCGGAAAAGTTCTCTTAGTAAACAATGGAGTTATTAATTTTTAAATTCCAAAATTAGAAACCTTTATTTTTTGCCTCTGGATAATTTTTTAAAAGCAACAACCCGGAAGGAATTATTCTCTTGCCAATAGGGATTTTTCTTATTTTTGGCCTTTTCTTTTAAAAACCAAATTTCGTTACCAAACCAAGCCAGACAATGTCAACAAATTTATCTGATAAGGGGAAAAGAGACGGTTTCAGTTCAAAATTCGGTATTCTGGCTGCTGCAGCTGGCAGCGCTATTGGGTTGGGGAATATTTGGCGGTTTCCTTATGTAGTGGGCGAAAGCGGGGGTGGTGCTTTCTTGCTGGTATATCTGTCATTTGTTTTATTGTTGGGGATTCCGGTAATGCTCTCCGAGTTTATAATTGGCCGCAAAGCCCGCATGAATGCTTTTGGCGCTGTTAGAGAGCTGGCCCCCGGCACCTGGTGGCCGGTAATTGGAATTTTGGGTATTGTAGCAGCTTTTGTAATTCTTGCTTTTTACAGTACCATTGCCGGCTGGACGCTACACTATATATACCTTGCGGTGATCGATGGTTTTGGGAATAGAGACACTGAAGCGTTAAAAACTCTTTTCTATGGGTTTATGACTTCGGGATACCTGCCAGTTTTCTGGCAGATTGTGTTCCTCGTGCTCACTAAAATTATTATTATATCGGGAGTAAAAAAAGGGATTGAAAAATACTCAAAGATTCTGATGCCATTTCTTTTGGTGTTGTTGGTCTCCCTTTGCATCAGATCGCTCACATTGCCCGGAGCTTCTGAAGGTCTGGTCTTTTTATTCAAGCCCGATTTTTCAAAGATTAATGCATCTGTAATACTCAGCGCTTTAGGTCAGGCAGCCTTTTCATTAAGTATAGGTATGGGGGCATTAATTACCTATGCTTCATATTTTCCTAAAAATACCAACCTTTCGCTCACTGCATTTGAAGTTTCTATTGCCGATTTATTGATTGCTGTTCTTGCCGGAGTGGCAATATTTCCTGCTGTGTTCGCTCTTGGCATGAACCCCGATGGAGGGGTAGGATTAGTTTTCATGGTATTGCCCAATGTTTTTCAGCAAATGAGTGGTGGTTATATTTTGGCTGTCGCCTTTTTTGTTTTATTGGCCATTGCTGCCCTCACATCATCCATTTCAATTATGGAAGTAGTGGTAGCCTACCTGACCGAAGAATTCAATTTCAATCGCAAAAAAGCAACCTTAATTACTACTATTGCAGCAGCATTTGTTGGTTTTTTCTGTACCCTTTCATGGAGTACCTTCCAAGGGGTAACCATTATCGGCAAGAACATTTTCGACACACTCGATTTTTTCGCATCTAATGTTTTGCTACCATTGGGGGGCCTCCTTATTGTAATGTTTGTTGGGTGGTATATGAATCGCGATATTGTTAAAGCCGAATTATCCAATGGCGGACAACTTAAGGTTAAACTATTTGGTTTATTCAACTTTCTTATCCGATTTATAGCCCCCATAGCTATTGCGATAATTTTCCTCAATGGAATTGGGATTTTGAAAATCAACTAAAACTTATAACATGAGCAATTTCCTGGAGACCATTAATAAATACATCGTTCTTTACAACGATTATGTAGGAGGCTACCTTTTACTTGCCCTGCTTTTGCCAACGGGTATTTATTTTGCATTCAATTTAAGGTTTCTGCATGTGCACAAGATGCGACATGCCTTTAGTATTGTGGCTGGAAAATTTTCCAAGAAGGGCGATGAAGGCGATATTAACCATTTTAAGGCACTTACAACGGCTCTTTCGGCAACCGTTGGTACCGGAAATATTGTAGGAGTTGCCCTGGCCATATATCTTGGTGGTCCGGGGGCGATATTCTGGATGTGGGTAACCGGTTTTTTCGGTATGATGCTCAAACTGGTGGAATGTACACTGGCATTAAAGTACCGTAAATTCAATTCTGATGGCACTGTTTCGGGTGGGCCCATGTATTACATAGAATATGGCTTGAAAGATAAGCTTGGGAAGCATGCCAAAACACTGGCAATCATTTTTGCATCGGCAGCCGTTTTATGTTCACTTGGAACAGGTAATATGGCCCAATCGAATTCTATGACCGATGTACTTTTTACCAATTACGGCACACCGCACTTGTGGTCGGGTATCATTATTACTTCTCTGGTATTGCTGATTGTTGTTGGTGGATTAAAGCGTATTGCTGAAGTAACATCGAGACTGGTGCCTTTTATGGCAGCCATATATTTTGCTGCTGCTTTTCTTGTTATTGCAATAAATTACGACAAAATTTTCCCCAGTATCTATCTTATCTTTCACGATGCATTTACAGGGAGTGCTGCTGCTGGCGGATTTGTAGGCTCGGCCTTTATTATGACCCTGACCATGGGGGTACGACGGGGATTGTTTTCTAATGAGGCTGGTCAGGGTTCGGCACCCATGGCCCATGCAGCCGCTAAAACAAAATACCCCCTGCGCGAAGGATTGGTTTCATCACTCGAGCCATTTATCGATACCATAATTATCTGCTCACTTACTGCATTGGTAATAGTGATGACCGGGGCCTGGACCAGTGAAACCAAAGGAGTCGGCATGACAGTATTGGCTTTTCAGACTGGTCTTGAAAAAATAAACCTGGGCACAATGGCACCACATATTGTTGCACTCGGATTGTTGCTGTTTGCTTTTTCTACAATTATTAGCTGGTCTTATTATGGGTCGAGAGCTGCAAACTATCTTTTTGGTGAGAAGGCCATTAAGCCTTATTATTATCTATATTCACTTTTTGTATTTTTTGGTTCAGTCTGGGGGCTCGATCTGGTCTGGAATTTTGTTGATATGGTAATAACCTTTATGACTATTCCCAACCTGATTGCCATATTGTTATTATCACCGGTAATTCAGAAAGAAGTGAAGGAATACTTTGGTTCAGATAGCTGGAAATCGTGAACAATAATTTTGCACTACTTTTGTTTAGTGTAATGATTCAATCAATTTTCAGCACTTTATGAGCAGAACAGGTCTGTTATTAACCCTTCTGGTTTTTTTACTTTTTCAGGTATTAATTATTTCAGGACAAGAACCCCGCAAAACTACACGGGTGGATCTGTTGCATGCCAACGATATACGATTTGACCGAAATATTGCACCGGATGCGCGTCGTCTTATCGGCGATGTGCGTTTCAGGCATGAGGAAGCAACCATGCGTTGCGACAGCGCCTGGCAATTTACTGTTGATAATCGTTTCAACGCCTACGGAAATGTTCATATTAAGGTAAACGACAGTGTAGATGTTTACGGCGACAGGCTTTTATACAACGGAAATACCAGAATCGCAGAACTGAATGGAAATGTAAGAATGGTTGATAACCAGATGACACTTACCACCCAGCATCTTTTCTACAACCTTAATACTAATACCGCCAACTACATAAATGGGGGTAAAATAGTTAATACCGACAATACACTTACCAGTAAATGGGGTTTCTATTTTGCTAATAATAAAGATTTCTTTTTCAAAGAGAATGTGGTGCTGGTAAATCCTGAATATACTATGAATTCAGATACTCTGAAGTTCAATACATTCACTGAAATAGCATTTTTTCATGGCCCAACCACCATTGTTAGTAATAATAACACCATTTTCTGTCGTGCCGGTTGGTACGATACAAAAAATGATGTTTCCCGCTTCAGTCGGGATGCTTTTTTCACTAATGGAGAGCAGTATTTATCGGGCGATAGTCTCTATTACGACCGCAAACTTGGCTATGGAAAGGCCGTTATGAATGTATTATTGCATGATTCTGTCCAGCAAACCTGGGTTACAGGTCATTTTGCTGAGCATTTTGAAGGTAAGGGGCTAACCGAAGTTACCATTAATACTCTTTTATACTCGCTTGCCCAACGCGATACCATGTTTCTTCATGCTGATACTTTGCGGTCAATTCATGACGAAAAAAACAACAGAAGGGCTGTTTATGCCTGGTATAAGGCAAAATTCTTTAAGGACGACATTCAAGGGATGGCCGATTCAATTGTCTACAATTTTGCCGATTCAACCATTTATCTTTATAATAACCCGGTAATCTGGTCGGGTGAACATCAATTGACAGCCAAACGGATTGAGGTAAAAACTGCCCAAGACAAAAGAGTTGAATCTATACACATGTTCGATGCTGCCTTTATTGTTTCGCGCGAAGATTCAGTATCATTTAACCAGATTAAAGGGAAGAAAATTGTTGCCCATTTTACCGAAAATCAACTTCATCGCATAGATGTATTTGGCAATGGCGAAGCACTATATTTTGTTCGCGATGATAATGAGCAACTTATTGGTATCAATAAATCTTTGTCATCTGATATAGTAATTCATATTGAAGAGGGGAAAGTTAGCTCCATTGTTTTGCTGGCCCAATCCGATGCAAATCTTTTTCCTCCCGCCGAATTGCCCCAGGAAGAGCGAATTCTTCAGAATTTCAGATGGATTAACGATAAACGACCACAAAAAAAAGAAGACGTATTCGTTTGGTGAAAAAACCAATGATTATTTTTTTGTTCCATTAATTCAATTGTAATATTTTTCAGGATCCCCAGGATGATTGATTTTAAGAGATTTGAGCTTGATAACGGATTAAGGATAATTCTCCACCGCGATACTTCAACCCCGCTGGTGGCGGTTAATGTGCTCTACAATGTGGGGGCTCGCGATGAAGACCCCGACAGAACCGGTTTTGCCCATCTTTTTGAACATCTGATGTTTGAAGGCTCTGAAAATATTCCAGATTTCGATAATGCATTACAGATGGCAGGGGGCGAGAACAATGCCTTCACCAATAATGATTTCACAAACTATTACCTTACCATCCCAGCCCAAAATCTCGAAACGGCCCTTTGGCTCGAATCAGACAGGATGAAAAAACTTGCTTTTTCTGAAGAGAAACTCGAAATACAGAAGAATGTAGTAATTGAAGAGTTTAAACAATCATACCTAAATCAACCTTATGGCGATATCTGGCTACTTCTTCGGCCACTAATTTACAAAGTTCATCCTTATCAATGGCCAACCATAGGCAAAAATATCGATCATGTAAGATATGCATCTCTGACTGATGTGGCAGGTTTTTTTTACAAATTTTACCACCCTGGCAATGCAGTTCTTGTTTTGTCAGGAAATATCAATTTTAATGAGGCTGAAAGCCTGGTAAAAAAATGGTTTAGCGATATTCAACCGGGTGAAATTTCTCCCAGGTTATATCCTGAAGAACCTTCACAGGACAAACAACGTCTATTACAAGTAGAGCGGGATGTTCCCTTCAATGATCTTTATTTGGCTTTTCATACGGGAAGTAGAATTGACAAAGGTTTTTACATTACTGACCTTATTACCGATATTCTGGCGGGAGGTCAATCGGGCAGGCTTAGGGAAAAACTTGTCAGAGACCGTCGTATATTCAGTTATGCAAATGCGTGGATTAGCTCAAGTATCGACAAAGGATTTCTGGCCATTACCGGTAAATTAATGAACGGGCAATCCGTTGCGGGTGCCCGGGAAGCCATTTGGGAAGAACTTGAAGGTCTTAAAAGAGAAATTATTGCGCCCAGAGAATTACAAAAGGTGAAAAACAAGCTGGAAGCAGCCAATACCTTTGCCGAAGTTGGTATTTTGTCGAAGGCAATGAACCTTGCATTTTACGAGCTATTGGGTGATGCCAGGCTCATAAACCATCAAAACGAAAATTATTTTAGTGTTACCTCAGATTCAATTTTGCAAACTTCGGATGAATTATTTCAGGAGCAAAAGTCATCCGAATTGCACTACCTCGCAATAACACAAAAATGAAATGGATAGAGTTGACAGAATTACCCCACCCGCCATCCGGAAACTTACCCAAGTGCAGCTTCGCCAACCCGATTTGGCTTATACCATCAATGGGATTCCGGTTTATTTAATGTCGGGTGGCAGTCAGGATATTATCAAAGTAGAGCTGGTTTTCAGAACGGGTAGTATTGATCAACACAAGCCTTTACAAGCTTTTGCTGCAACGCACTTGCTAAAAAACGGCACACAATCTCATACCGCCGCCCAAATCAATAATATCCTTGATTTTTATGGTGTGGCTTTTCAGGCAGAAGCACAAAAAGATATCATTTCTGTTGGTTTTTTTTCCCTTACCAAGCACCTTGAACCTGCCCTCGATTTATTGTTCGAACTTTTGAGTAATGCTGTTTATCCTGAAAGCGAGCTTGAAATTTTGCTTCGGAACCGTAAACAAAAGCATATAGTAAACCAACAGAAAATCAGCCATATATGCCGCGTGAACTTTAACGAGAAACTATTTGGTTACAAACATCCCTACGGACAGATATTGCAACTCGAGGATTTTGCCAATCTTACCCGTAGTGATGTTGTAGAATTTTATAATAGTTTTCTCCATCCTGTAAAATGCTCCGTATTTATAGCGGGAGTTTATCCTGAAAACATTGTTAACCAAATAGACAATAAACTCAATCGATATCCCTGGCCAGAGAAAGGAAAAGAGAAAAGCCTGAAGGCATTGATACAACCTGAAAATAATATCGGACGGTATTTTCACGAACGTTCCGAATCAATTCAATCTGCCATCAGGATTGGATGCATTATGCCCCCAAGGCAGCATCCGCAACACTACAAGGTAACCTTTGTAAATACCCTTCTGGGTGGTTATTTTGGTTCACGACTTATGCAAAATCTTCGACAGGAAAAGGGTTTTACTTATGGGATAAATTCGGCAGTTGTTTCACTCCTGCAAACTTCCTACTTTTTTATTTCTACCCAGGTGGGCAAACAGTTTAAAGAGAGGGCAATTGAAGAAATTTTTAACGAACTTGATGGGCTAAAGGAAAAGCCTGCTGATTTTAATGAGATATCTTTATTGAAAAACCAGCTTGCTTCTTCATTTATCAGGTCGTTCGACGGGCCTTTTGCACAGTTGGAAAGGTTTAGGGAGCAACTACTCTTTGGGCTCGATTATTCTTCATGCAATCAATATCTTTCGCATGTGGATGCAATTACACCAGAAAACCTGATAGAAACAGCCGAAACTTGGTTCAAAGACGATTTTATAATTCAGTATGTTGTTGGATAATAAATGAATGTAGTTTTTAGTTTCTTAATTAAATGAAACTGTAAATCATGACAAGGAAATTACATAGGTCAGTACACAGGCAATTAAATGCATTTGAAGGTTTTCTTTTTAATTTTTCCCTTCTCGTTTTCTGCCAGACTATTTTTTTTCCCATTGCATGGTCGCAGGCTCCGGAATCTATCCGGATTGATTCTGTTACGGTCTTATCCAACAACCACATTCAAATTGGCTGGACATACCTCATTGGGCCCACCAATGGATATGCAGAAGTTCATCGTCGGCTCGACAACGGCCTGTATGCAGTTATTGCAAGGGTTCCAATGCCTCAATCTTTTTATATTGATAACGGTATTAGCGGAGCCGACAAGGCATATTCCTATTATTTGGTAGCCTATGATGAAAACAACAATGTAATAGGCCGAAGCGACAATGATGCCCATCAAACAATTTTCCTGCAATCTTCCCAGCCAGATATTTGCCGGGCCGAAATAGACCTTGGCTGGCAAAATTATGCCCTTTCTACCACCGTAGGCAACCCAATACCTTTGCCATCTCCATTCAATCAAGTGATTATTTATTTGTCTGTTAATAGTGAAAAATACCAACCACTCGGAGTGTTTGAATCATCTTTAAAAGGATTTCCGGTGAAGGTTGATGTCTCAGGCAGGTATTGCTTCTATATAAAGACCAGACAATCAACCACTGGCATTACTGCTTCATCAAACATTAGATGCACAGATATTAATCTACCCGGCAAACCATCCTTCTTTCATGTAAGGTATGCCAGCGTAAATGAATTAAATACAGGCACCCACCTACTTCTTCATGCCGATGATAATGCTCCTTCAGGCAAAGTAAGAATTGAAAGGCTCGAAAAACCCCAGCAGAAGTTTCTCATATTGGCAAGTATTCCTGTGCAAAATAATACTGTTTCATTTAATGATTTGAATCCGGGGGTAGCAGTTGAACCCCAGATTTATCGGTTAAGTATCCTGGATTCTTGTCAGAAAGAAGTAATAGTGATCGAAAATCTGCACACAATTTTTCTTTCGGCGCAACTTCAGGGGCCGGAACCAGTTTTACTTTCATGGAATCAATACCACGGATGGGATCGGGGTGTTGACAGATATATCATCCAACGAAAATCTAAACCTTCTGACCAGTTTACAGATATAGGGTTTACTGAGGCAAACCAGACCAGTTTTACTGATTTTTTGAATGAAACTATTACAACAACAGGAAGCTTTTATTACCGACTGAAGGCTTTGGAAGCAGAAGGAAACCCTTTCGGTTTCATAGACGAAAGTTTTTCTAACACGCAGCAAATCACATTTAATTCAGATGTTTTTATCCCCAATGCTTTCAACCCATCAAGCCCGATTGAGCAAAACAGGGTCTTTAAGCCTGTCTTTATGCGGCTTCAACATGGTATTTATAAAATGATGATTTTCAATAGGTGGGGACAACAAATATTTTTATCGCAAGACACAGAAATCTCCTGGAACGGCACCATAAACGGAAAAACTGCTGATGCAGGTGTTTATTCTTGGGTGATAAGCTATGAAGATTCATCAGGAAATCAACAGGTTAAACGAGGAACAGTATTGTTATTGCGATAGTTAAATTGGTTTTTTTTGATGTTGTTTCCAGAACAAGTTTAATGCATAATAAACACAATTACAATCAATAGAATATACATGGCTGGTTGCTACCAATAAATCAAAATTTAATGGGGTACTCCACAAATTTTAATACTTTTGCACCTCAATAAAATCCGCTTAACCAATGGAAACCCTTCAATTAAAATTTATAGGGCAGGGACTAACCTACGACGACGTACTACTGGTTCCGGCCTACTCAGAAATATTACCCCGCGAAGTAAATGTGACCACAAGGTTTTCACGCAATATCTCGCTCAGGATTCCAATTGTTTCAGCTGCCATGGATACTGTTACCGAATCCAGGATGGCCATTGCAATGGCCCAGGAAGGAGGATTAGGTGTGTTGCATAAGAACATGACTATTGAAGAGCAGGCTAATAAGGTTAAAAAGGTAAAACGGTCAGAAAACGGGATGATCATTGACCCGGTAACCCTTCATGAAAACGCAGTAGTAGGAGATGCACTTACCATTATGCGTGAATTCAAAATTGGGGGTATTCCCGTTGTAGGAAATAGTAACAAACTGGTTGGGATTATTACCAACCGCGACCTGCGTTTCGAGAAAAACATTTCAAGACCTATCAGCGAGGTTATGACACGCGAAAACCTCATCACAACTACCGAATTCATCGATTTTTCACTTGCCGAGAATATACTTCAGGAGCATAAAATTGAAAAATTACCCGTAGTTGACAAGGATTATAAACTGGTTGGTCTGATTACATACCGCGATATTCTTAAAATCAAAGAAAGACCCAATGCATGTAAAGACGAGAGAGGACGGCTCAGGGTTGCTGCCGCAGTTGGCGTTACCCGAGATACCGAATTGAGGGTAGCGGCTCTTGTAGATGCTGGTGTTGATTGCGTTGTAATTGATACAGCCCATGGTCATTCAAAAGGAGTACTCGATATGACCCGATTGGTAAAAAGCCAGTTTCCAAAGCTCGATGTAGTGGTTGGGAATATTGCCACAGCTGAAGCTGCAATCGACCTCATTAAAGCAGGTGCCGATGGAATTAAAGTAGGAATTGGTCCTGGTTCAATTTGTACCACCAGAATTGTAGCCGGAGTGGGTGTACCGCAGTTGACTGCCATTTTCGATGTGGCCAATGTTGTGAAGGAAAGCGATGTTCCCATAATTGCTGATGGAGGTATTCGTTATACCGGTGATATTGTTAAGGCAATTGCTGCCGGAGCTTCCTGTATTATGGCCGGGTCGCAGTTTGCCGGAGTAGAAGAATCTCCCGGAGAGACTATTATTTTCGAAGGCAGGAAATACAAAACCTATCGAGGGATGGGTTCCATCGAAGCAATGCAATCAGGCTCGAAAGATCGATATTTTCAGGATGTGGAAGATGATGTGAAAAAGCTTGTTCCTGAAGGAATTGTTGGTCGTGTTCCTTACAAAGGAACTCTTTCAGAAGTTATACATCAAATGGTTGGCGGCTTGCGGGCAGGCATGGGGTATTGTGGTGCAAAGGATATTGAAAAATTAAAAGATGCAAAATTTATCATGATTACCAATGCCGGTATGCGCGAAAGTCACGTTCACGACGTTACCATAACCAGCGAAGCACCCAATTATTCGAGATAATTTAAGTTTTAATCAAATCATTTTCAATATAATTCTCTGAAATAAATAAGTATTACCCTAACTGAAATTAACACAGAAAATGAAGAAAGTAATTTTTATTGTTATTGTTGCAATTTTTGTAAATGTAAATACATCATTGGGCAAACCCACTTCAGACGACCCGGTTTTACTGAGAATCAATGAACGAGAAATTACTCTTTCCGAATTTGAATACGTTTATACCAAAAACAATCTTAACCCTCAGGTAATGGACCCCAGGTCGGTGGAAGAATACCTGGATTTGTTTATCAATTTTAACCTCAAGGTTTACGAAGCTTTGCAACTCAGGATGGATACCAATCCTGCCTTTATCAGTGAACTTGAAGGCTATCGTAAACAATTGGCCCAGCCCTACCTTACCGACCAAACCGCTACCAATCAGTTGATTGAAGAAGCCTATCAACGCCTTCAGTTCGACATAAGGGCTTCACACATCCTTATCAATGTCGACAAATACGCCCCGCCACGCGATACTCTCGCAGCCTGGAACAAAGCAATGGAAGTGCGGAGGAGGATTTTAAAGGGTGAAAATTTCGAAACCCTTGCACGCGAGTTCTCTGATGACCCATCTGCCAAAGGAATGCCTGCATCCGCAAACAGACCTGCAATGCGTGGCAATGGTGGTGATATTGGATATTTTTCAGCTCTCGATATGGTTTATCCCTTCGAAACCGCTGCGTATTCACTGGCTGTCAACGAAATATCGATGCCTGTTCGTACACAGTTCGGATACCATATAATAAAGGTTACAGATCGTTTGCCTGCTATGGGCCGGGCAAGGGTAGCACATATAATGATTATGTTCACACCAGATTCATCTAATGAAGAACAAGTTGCTGCGAAAGAAAAAATTGAAGAAATATATAAGAAAATACTTGATGGAGAAGAATTTCAGGCTCTGGCTCAAAGATATTCCGACGATAAGGCCTCAGGCAGAAGAGGAGGAGAAATGCCCGCCTTTACCTCAAACAGAATGGTGCCCGAATTTATTAAGGCCATTGCCCAACTTAGTGAGCCGGGCCAAATCTCAAAACCTCTTCAAACCCAATATGGATGGCATATCATTTACTTTTTCGAAAAGCAGTTGCCACCAGAAGATGCAGCAAGGGCAGAACTGAAATCACGAATTGGACGCGATAACCGTGCTGAAGTTTCACAACAGGCTGTTGTGCAGCGCCTTAAAAATGGATCTGGATTTAGCCAGAATCTGCAAAATCTTGAAATCTTTTTTGAAATAGTGGATAATTCCATTTTTGATGGAAGATGGGATAAAACTTCACTTGGCAACAGAAACCTGCCATTGTTCAGGTTTTCAGGAATAGTTTTTACTCAGGCGGATTTTGCCAATCATCTTGCTGCAAATCAAACCATGCGAACTCCCGAACCGATAAGAAATTATGTTATGAGTTCCTTCGAAAATTATGTTGAATCTTCCATTTTGGCTTATGAAGAGACCAAACTCCCTGAAAAGTATCCAGAATTCAGAAGAATTATGAATGAATACCATGATGGAATTTTGCTTTTTGAGTTGACTGACCAACGGGTTTGGAGCAGAGCCATACAGGATACCGTTGGACTCACTATGTTCTATCAACAGAATATGCAAAATTATATTTGGGAAGACAGAATGGATGCCACCATTTACACATTTAATGACGAGTTATCTGCTAAAAATGGAAGAAAATTGATTCGCAGAGCCGCCAGAAAAAAAACTCCACCTAACGAACTTTTGGCAAACCTCAATCAGGATTCGCCTCTTGCAGTTACCGTTGACAAAGGGTTGCTTGAGGTAAAAGAGTATCCTGCTTTAGCATTGGTAAAGCCAAAAAAAGGGATTTCTAAGGTAACCCCGGTCAACAATCGGTTTGTTGTGGTAGTGGTAAACGAGTTTTTACCACGCCAACCAAAAAAACTCAATGAAATAAGAGGTCTGGTAATTGCTGATTACCAGAATTACCTTGAAGAACAGTGGATTTCCGAACTCAAAAATAAATATCCGGTTGTTGTTTACAAAGATGTTCTCAATCAACTATTCAGGGACTAATTGTGCAATTACACAAATCAACCATTTTACTGAATTTATGAGACAAACATTTGCCAGGCTTACAACATTGTTAATGTTACTTTTCATTTCTTCCTGCAATTTATTCGATGGCAGACAAGGAGACCAGAAAGTTGCCCGGGTAAATAACAAACTCTTATATACTTCAGATCTCATTGGCCTGGTACCTAAAGGCACAAATGCAAACGATAGTATCTCTTTAATTAAACGATATATTGAAAACTGGACAAGACAGCAGATTTTTCTTACCGAAGCAGAAAAGCATGTCGGTGAACGCATGCATGAATTAAACAGGAAAATTGACGATTACCGCAACTCCCTTATTATTTTTTCTTTCGAAAGTGATTATATTGCCAACAAACTTGATACTGTTATTACCGACCATGTTTTAAATGAATACTACCTTAAACACCAGGATGAATTCAAGCTTAGAGATAACGTAGTGCAGGTTAATTTTGTAAAACTACCTTCCGAAGTTACCGATAACTATATAGTAAGACGCTTAATCAGGTCCGACCAATCAGAAGACATTGAAAAACTTGAGGATTATTGTATCAACAATGCGGCATTATATTTTCTCGATCAGGATTCATGGTTCATTTTTGCTGATATTCTTCGTGAAGTGCCCATCAATCCTTCAAATCATGAGTCATTTCTGAAGAATAATAAATATGTCGAACTAAGCGACCAGTACTACCGCTATTTCCTTTTTATTCGCGATTACAGATTGGAAGGTACCGTTTCGCCACTTGCTTTCCAGTCCGAAAAAATAAAATCAATAATTCTTAATCATCGCAAACAAAATTTAATCAACAACCTCCGGCTGGAACTATACCTCAACGCGGTGAAAAACAGTGCGGTCGAACTATTTTAATCACTGCATTTTCATCAGTTAACGATAATCAAATTAAACTTAGATAAATAATAACAGAATTCAAATCAACATTCAATAAAATGTCATCAGCCAGAAAATCAGTAATTTTTATTGTCTCTTTATTATGTCTTGTACCATCGGTATTTTCCCAGCAAAGGGTTGTTATCGACAAGGTAGTTGCAGTTGTCGGCAATAATGCCATACTTAAATCCGATCTGTACAATCAGAAGCGGCAGTTAGAGTCCCAGGGTGTTACATTTGGCGATGATGCACCTTGTCGCATTTTAGATCAGATGCTTTACCAGAAACTCCTCTTTAATCAAGCAGTTATTGATAGTGTTGTAATATCTGAAATGCAGGTGGAACAAGTACTTGAGAGAAGACTCCGTTATTTTATTAACCAGATAGGATCTCGAGAACAATTGGAAGCCTATTACGGAAAATCTGTTGAAGAATTAAAAGACGAGTTTAGACCAATGATTCGCGAACAAGAACTCAGTCAGTCAATGGAAGGGCGCATCACAAAGGATGTCAGAGTAACTCCTTCAGAAGTAAGGTCTTTTTTCCGCAATCTTCACCCCGATAGTATTCCAATAGTAGAAAGTGAAATGGCATTATCTCAGATAATGATCAAACCTAAAATTGAAGCAGAAGAGATTGCCGAAACAAAAAGAAGGCTCAATGAAATCAGAGAAAGAATAATCAGAGGCGAAAGTTTCTCTACCATGTCAATACTATATTCCGAAGACCCAGGTTCTGCAAGAAAAGGGGGAGAACTCGGCTTCCATGGAAGGGGCGAATTATTTACTGAATTTGAAGCCACTGCCTTTTCTTTAAGACCAGGCGAAATCTCTGAAATCATTGAAACACAGGCCGGATATCACATTATCCAAATGATTGAAAGAAGAGGCGAATTGATAAATGTAAGGCATATTCTGATGAAACCTAAGGTATCGCCTTTGCAATTGGCTCAGGCCAGAAGTCGCTTAGATAGCATACGAACAGCCATTGTAAAACAGGAAATAACCTTTGCTGAAGCTGCCAAAAAATTTTCTGACGATCCCAACCGGATAAGCGGTGGTTTTATGATTAACCCTTACAACAATACTGCCCGTTTTAAGAACGATGAAATTGAACCAGGTTTATTTTTTGTTGTTGATAAACTTGAGGTCGGCCAGATAACCCAACCCCTGCCGACAACTACTGACGAAGGAAGTCAAGCTTTTCGTATAGTTCTTGTTCGCGAAAGAATTGATGCACATGCTGCCTCCCTCGAAGGCGATTATGATTTTATACAACAACTGGCATTAAATCGCAAAAAGGATGCTATTGTAAAACAATGGGTAAACTCTAAAATAGGGTCAACATTCTTTTTTATTAATCAGGAATTTCATCTATGCCAGTTTACCGCCGATTGGATGAGAAACCAACCTATTGTAAAAGAGTAATTTAACCATACTTTATGACTTATAAAGACGACGTGGAAGCAGTTGATGCTTTTGCTGAACAATATAGAAAACTTAAGCTAGAGATCGGAAAGATTATTGTTGGCCAGGATGAAGTTATTAAAAAGGTACTGATTTCTATTTTTAGCCGTGGACATTGCTTGTTGGTAGGCGTTCCAGGACTGGCCAAAACATTGTTGGTTAATACGATAGCCCGTACTCTTGGTTTAAAATACAGTCGTATTCAATTTACTCCTGACCTAATGCCCTCCGATATTATAGGTACAGAAATTCTCGATGAATCAAGAAATTTCAGGTTTATTAAAGGGCCGGTCTTCGCCAATATAATTCTTGCTGACGAAATCAACCGAACACCCCCAAAAACACAATCAGCCCTTTTGGAAGCCATGCAGGAGAGATCAGTTACTGCAGCAGGAAAAACCTATAAGCTTGATGATCCTTTCTTTGTGCTAGCCACTCAGAATCCGATTGAACAGGAAGGAACCTATCCACTACCCGAAGCGCAGTTAGATCGTTTTATGTTCAATGTAATGCTTGATTACCCCGCATTTGAAGAGGAGATTCTCGTTGTGAAAAATACAACCACCGATTCCAATCCGGAGCTTAGTGAGATTCTTTCTGCCGAAGAGATCATTTATTTTCAAAACCTTGTACGTAGGATACCCGTAACCGATAATGTTGTTCGATACGCGGTTACACTTGCATCGCGCACACGGCCCGCTTCCCTCCATGCTGGACAGTTTACCAGGGATTACATTTATTGGGGTGCCGGCCCAAGGGCTTCTCAATATCTCATTATCGGGGCAAAATGCCACGCAGCAATTGTTGGAAAGTATTCGCCTGATATTGAAGATGTAAATGCAATTTCAGGATCAATTTTACGACACCGGATCGTCAGAAATTATAAAGCTGAAGCCGAAGGTATATCAATAGAATCCATTATTAGTAAATTGGCTGATTAGCGAAAGAGTAACCTTTTAATCTCATTTTCAATGCTTTCGTTTTCACGATTGTTAAAAACCACTTTTTGTCAGAAATTTAAGGTACAGGTCATAAAACTTTATTAACTTTAATTCCTTTTTTGCATTGAAAATTACTATTTAACCATCCGAAAGTTTTTCGATCGTTAAATATGTAATAAGCAGTCAATTAGTAGGATTTTTTTTTTGATGATTTTGTTCTGCACAGCAAATATTATTTACCTTTGCAAACCCCAAACGGCGCCTTAATGATGCACTATGGGCAAACAAGGGAAAGTTCATTGAGATGTAATGTTTTTTGAGATTTTCAGGAGCTGGGATTCAGATG